>NZ_JBKOFW010000001.1:0-834255 GCF_046764005.1 Oryzobacter faecalis
GCACCTGCCGGATGTGGGGCTGCACCCGGGCGGCCACCCACGCCGACCTCGACCACCTCCGGCCCTGGCCCGCCGGCCCCACGACCCCCAACAACCTCATGGCGCTCTGCCGCCGACACCACCGGATGAAACAACGCGGACGATGGCGCCCCACCCTCCACCCCGACGGCACCCTCACCTGGACCAGCCCCACCGACGCCGTCCGCACCACCGAACCCGACCACCGCCGTCTGCCCGCGAGAGCGCCCGAGGAGTCGCGCCTCCCCGAGGCCTCGGAGCCACCCTTCTGATGGTCGGCTGTACCGCCCTCCCCGCCCGCCCCGCCGATGAGCTGGCCCTTGCGGATATGCCGATGAGCGGGCGTCAGCGGGCGATTCGATGCGGGTGCTGTCGACGAGCCATTGGGACGTAGAGGATTTGACTGACAGTCAAGGTGGTGGTCGTCGCCAATCGCAGTCGGGCATCCACCGGTCGAGGGCGAAGCAGACATCGCCCGCGGCTAGCACCTCTCTGTCCCACGCTGCAGCGATATGACACTGCTGTTCGCGGGAAAGGTCTCCCAGCATCTGACTTGTGCCGAGCGCGTCGAGAACCGTGACCCAATAGTCACGAAATGGAAACCACGCCACCCCTGTCGCCTCGGCCGAGGACACCAGAAGACCGTCCACCGGCAGGAGTGAAGCCAGCCAGCTCCTAAGTTCGGCGGCTGGGACAATGGTCGTGGAGCCGTCAGCCGCTTCCGTCACCGTCAAATCGGACTTGCCGGGTGAGAGCGCGGCGAGCAACGAATCGACCTCATCGTCGTCCGGATAGTCGTCGGTCCAGACTGTTGCCACGAGCCCGGCCGGGATATCGGCAGTCAGCATGGGCCCGTTATCCGTCGGCTGGATCCATTCGACTGCCGTCCAGCTCATGGTCCCCTCCTCTCCTCGTGGTTCATCGACCTGTCACCGAACCACGCCGGGCAAGGTCGGTGCGAGGTGAAACCCGTGGCACACCATGATCCGTGACCGCTGCGGCGACGTCGAGGTCAACCAAACGTCGTACCGGGCCGCGTTGATCTGATCAGGAGCGGAGCCCAGCGGATGTTCGCGGCTTGTACCCTCCAAGCAATGGTCAGACGCCACGATGTCGATGCGCGCGTACGGATCGTGCGTGGCGGTCTGCTGCCCCCTCCATGGAAGCCAGGCGCAACCGGCAACGTCCTCTGGATCGTCGAGGGCGGAGGCGGACCTTGGCGTCGCACGGTCTACCTCGTGGAGTTCGACCGACCGCAGATCGATCCGAAGGGAGACGGCCCGTACTCCTGGGCCGAGGTAGAAGGCAGATACCTGCGCCCCTCGGCCTAGTCGGCCGGACATTCCGCGTGGAGGGCAGGCTGTGGCCGAGTCGCCTAACCTCCGTCTCATGGAGGATGAGGAACTGGGACTGCACGTGGACTGGGTCGCGCTGCCCTTCGTGCTCATCCCGGCTGCGCTCGTTTCGCTCTATGCACGGTCGGTGTCGGGCGGTTGGACTCAGCCTTGGCTCAGCCTGAAGCCGGTGTGGTGGTTCGGACTCCTCTTCCTTGTGCCGCCGCTCGGCTTCGTACTTCTGGCCGTAAACCTCTTCGTCTATCGGAAGGTGCCAGGGGCCATCACGGGTCGAACCAGGTCTTCCTAGTGCCCGGACATGCCGCACCTGACGCGTCCAGCGCCACTCGCGTTCAGTGCCGTCACGGCGGCCATCCGACCTCAGGGTTGCCGCCAGTCACAGTCGGGCATCCAGCGGTCGAGGGCGAAGTAGACATCGCCGGCGGCTAGCACCTCTCTGTCCCATGCTGCAGCGATGTGGCTCTGCTGTTCGCGGGAAAGAGGTCCCAGCATTCGAGTGTTGCTTGGCACATCCAGGACCGTGACCCAGTAGTCGCGGAATGGAAACCACGCCACGCCTGTCGCCTCGGGCGAGGACACCAGAAGTCCCTCCACCGGCAGGAGTGAAGCCAGCCAGCTCCTAAGTTCGGCGGCTGGGACAATGGTCGTGGAGCCGTCAGCCGCTTCCGTCACCGTCAAATCGGACTTGCCGGGTGAGAGCGCGGCGAGCAACGAATCGGCCTCTTGTTCGTCCGGATAGTCGCCGGTCCAGACCGTTGCCACGAACCCGGCCGGGATATCGGCGGTCAGCATGGGCCCCACATCGGTCTGCTGGATCCATTCGGCTGCCGTCCGGCTCACCGCCCCTCGCCTCCTTCCGTGTTCGAAGCCTGGGGCCTCCTGTTCGTCCCTGGCAGCGACCCTAAGGCCAGGCCGGTCGGTATCGATCATGTTGGAGCGCGATGCAGTCGAGCGTGAAGTTGACTCGCGTGCCGGTCGTCACTCGATGCGGTGAGTCATAGGTGAACCTCCGGTCATGCCGCTGAGAACGTCCGGACATGCCGCCGGACGTGATGGGCGAAACCCCAGTGAGTTCACGGCGACCGGTGGCACGATAAGCGTCCACACATCACAGGGGGGCCCACGTGGGATTGCTCGACCGCTTCCGTTCACGACGCGAACCTGACCGGGCGACCAGGCGCGCAACGCCCGCGACGAAGTCATCGACCCCTACCCCTACGAGCCAGGGGATGAAGCAGCCCGGCTTCGCCGTGCTCGACGTAGAGACGACTGGACTCGACGCCAGCCGGCACCGCATCGTCGAGATCGCCATCGTCACCACCGATGCCTACGGGCGCGTCAGTGACGAGTGGTCCACGCGCATCAACCCGCAGGGTCCGGTCGGAGCTACCCACATCCACGGCATCACCGACGACGACGTGCGCCACGCGCCCCCATTCGCTGACCTGATCGGCGAGCTGAACCGGCGCCTCGCGGGCAGCGCCGTCGCCGCCCACCATGCCCGCTTCGACCTCGCGTTCCTTCGGGCTGAGTACTCCCGTGCCGGATGGCGGCTGCCGCTGCTGCCGGCGCTGTGCACCCTTCAAGCCTCCGAGCATCACCTGCCACACCTAGATCGGCGTCGCCTCTCCGACTGTTGCTGGGCCGTCGGCCATCACGTGGTGGGGGCGCACTCAGCCATCGGGGACGCGCGCGCGACCGCGTCCCTCCTAGCCGCGTTCATGCACCCGAGCTTCGGTACCCCGCCACTGCCGCAGCACGCCGACCTGCCCCGCCAAGGACTGGCCGTGAGATGGCCGACCGGCCCATCAAGTGAGCCACCTGTCACGGTCGTACCCGCGCGAGTGCGGGCAGCGTGGCAGGCGCAGGGCCCAGTCAGTCAGCCGGCCGCTCTCGTCGAGCTCGTTGATCGGTTCTCGCTCGGGGACGCGCTCGACGAGGGTGCTCCCGAGGGAGCAGTGGCCTACCTGGAGAAGCTCGCCGAGGTCCTTGAGGACGGGGAGCTGACCGCGCAGGAGAGCGCAGACCTCGCGGCGGTCGCCGCCACCGAGGACCTGACCGATGGGCAGGTTGCCGACGCCAACCGCGCCTTCGTGCTCGCGTTGGCTCATGAAGCGCTCAACGACGGCAAGGTGACCCGAGCGGAACGAGCCGAGCTGCACGCTGTGGCCGCTCTTCTTGCCGTCCAGGACAGCGTCGTCTCAAAAGCTCTCGACGCGGCCGAGCAGGCACGGCACGAACGCCTATCCATGGGTTTGCGGGATCTTCCCCCGGGCTGGGCTCACGGGAAGCCGCTCCAGGTGGGCGACAAGGTCGTGTTCACCGGGTGCGACGACGATGAGCGCGCCCGCCTCGAGGCCCGCTCGGAGAAGGTCGGGGTGCGTGTCGTCAGCTCAGTATCTGCCCGCACCGCGATGCTCGTCACCGACGGCAGCGTCGACGGAATCAAGGCCGCCAAGGCCCGCGAGATCGGCACTCGGACAGTGGACCCTGCGCTCTACACCGTCCTGCTCAAGCACCTCCAGCCCGCCGCGCGCCGTAGCCCAACTACAGACGCGCAAAGCCCTGCGGCGCCGTTAACCGCGGGCGAGGGCTCCCTGATCGTGCCAACGATGACGTCTGCTCCTGACCGCGCTCGTGTTGACCCTTCCGTCGTCCGTGCGTGGGCTCGAAGCCAAGGGTTAGAGGTAGGTGTGCGAGGCCGGTTGTCGAAAGACGTCTTCGCCGCATACGACGCTGCTCAAGCGACCGCTCCAGCGCCGTAGTACCGCTGCCGGGTGCACACCAGTTCCGAGGAGCGCCCGGGGCCCGTAGGAGGTGCCGACCACACGGAATTCATGGACCTGCACAACGACCGAAAATGCCGCGGGGGGCGCGTCCGGAGGTGCATGGCGTCACTCCCGCCCTCCGCGATAAGGTCACTCGGCCATGGGAGGTGCTTATGCCTGCAGGCATTGGGCGGATTCGCGACTCTTGGAACGTGAAGCCAACCGCCCGCGACAAGGGGCTCACGCTCACGATCAAAGTCACGGCCTACGACAACGGCATGGTCGAAGTCGATGGGATACCCATCAACGTCGAACCCGCGTATGAGCAGGGCCACGGTTGGCTTGGCGCTGCCGAGGTAATCACAGCGACACTTAACGAGTTCCGCAAGGACGCAACTTCGAGGCGCCGGGCTCAGCTGAAGAAGTCCTAGGGTCCGGGGCCACCTGGCGCCGTAGCCATGGGGAGACCGACTCGTCGACTGCTGGCCGAAATGCTTGGCTACGTCCTGTCATGCCGCCAGGCCACTCGGTAAGGCCGTCTGTCGCCACCCGGTTTCGGTGGAAGGGAAGCGCTCGGGCTACGTGGGCGGACGTCCCCAGGTCGGTGCTTGGCTTGGACGGACGATCAGCTGTTCATCGACATAGGTGGCGAGGAGGGGCCAGCGCGCGCTGTCGGCCACAAGCCAGACGGTGATCGGTCCGCTGCGGCAGAGCCGCATCAGCTCGGCCAGCTTCCGCCCGGATGTGCTCGCGAGGTCCGCTGCTGGTCGGTTGGTAGCACTCACCCAGTGCGAGAGCAGTCCCTGCAAGCTGTCTGGACCCGCCACACGCGCTTTGGCCTCGACAGCGAGTTCTACCCGGCCATCGCCGGAAAGGCCGAGGGCATCGAATGGTCCACGCTCGAACTCGATCTGGTTCGCGGGCCATCCGTGGTCGAGGATCAGTTCGGCAACTGCACCGACCTGGATCAGATACTCCAGGTTGATTGCGACTCCTGGTCCGGACTTGCTGAACAGCGCGTAGCGGCCCGCCGGAATCTTGGGTCGGACCGTCGGCATACTCACGAATCCGGCCTCGTCTACCTCTGCGATTCCGGCGTCCACCGCGCGAAGAAAGGTCGCGGACTCGTCAGGTAACAGTCCCCTGCGAGGTGGGGCTATCGCCGGACTCAAGACGTCGTCCCGAGTCGCGGCAAAGCCGCGGGCGCGCTCGTGGAGGAGTGCCCAAAGGCGAGCCACGTGTTGGTCCGCATCGCGCCGCGGTGAGTGCGCCGCGACCATCGCTGAAAGCCACTCTTCGTCAATCATCGTCAACCTCCCGATGCGCACCCTAGAAGGGCTCACCGACAGGGTGTGTGGTGCTCCGACTGAGAACCGCCACGAGCGGACATGCCGCGGCCAGCCAGAGGTGCGGTGCATCCGGTACGGACTTGGCGCCGTAGTAGTGACCGCCGCGCGAATGACGGAGATGGCCGCCGTGCGACGCCATGGCTCGCTGGAGTGACTGCTGCCAAAGTGGACGTCATGCCGACCCTGAAGCCGGAGTTCTTCGCCGTCTGCGCCCAAGTGATTCCCGTCCTCTTCCTGGCTTTGATAGTCGAGGACAGGCTTCGATACGACAAGGAGGAGGCAACGGAGAGGGTCATGCGATCTTGGGGGCTCGCCCTTCTGACGATCGCCTTAATCACGAGCCTCGCTGTCGTGGGTGGAGCCACGCCAGCGTCCGGACTTGCCGGGCACGTGGTTGTCACCACGTTGTTGGCGTGTGTTGGGCTCATCTCGATTCCGCCAATTGTCAAGGAGATCCGTGAAGGACGACGGATGTCCGAGGGGATCGGCCACCTGCTGGCTGCCGTTGCGGCGGTACTAGTGGCCCTTTGGGTGACCTTCAACTACTGGGTCGACTAGGTCGCGAGCACTCGATATGCCCCGTCCCAAACCACGAGGCTGCATGGTGGTGAGTGCGCCCTCAGACGCGCGCCGAGCAGAGCCGATCCAGGTCGCGCGCGGACCGGATCGTCGCAGGCCGTTGCGCCAGGCTCTGCTCGTCCACCCACGGAAATGCCGCTCTCATCCCGTGACGGGGTATCCCATCGGCCAGGACATGCGGTAGTCGTCGGCTGCCGCGTGAGTGCTGAACTCGAGGACCGAGACCTTGTGTTCGGTGAGGGCGTCGAGGACTTGCTGGGGGTGGACGCGGAAGAACTCGCGCCGTTGGTTGACCTTGTTGAGCCGTTGGTCGGCGAACTCGCGGTGGAGCATCGCCTCGATCGTGACGGCGTCGTCGCTGAAGAACAGGGCGTGGACATCGAAGTTAAAGGGGACTGACGCGTCGCCGAGCTCACGGATGCGGTCCTCGGGTTCGAGGCGGCGAGTCATACCGATCTTGACGACGCCTTCGCCGAAGGCGCCGATGTTAGAGATGACGTAGACGTAGCCGGCCCGGATGTTCGCGGCGCGGTAGTCGGCGGCGGCGATCTCGGCGTCGATGCGGTCGAGTTCACCCTGGAGCGCTTCGGCGCCGGTGGTGTCGCCGGAGTCCCGGAGGCGCTGGATCGAGTTGAGGTAGTGGGTGCGCTCCTTCTCCAGGCGTTCCTTCTCGCGCTTGATCTCGGCTTCGAGGGCGCGCTGTTCGCGTAGTTCCGCACGACGTTCGCGTTCCTTCTCCCGGTCGGCGGCCTTGGCCTGCTCGTGGCGGGCGGCGAGCTCGAGCTCTTTGAGGCGGAGCCGGTGGTAACGATCGGTGACGGCGAGGTCGATCATCCGTCCCTGTTTCGCGATCTGTTCGCGCGCGGTGGAGAGGCGCTTCTGCGCTGAGGCGAGGTTGCCCGCCTTGACGGTCTTGACGGCGTTCTCGGCCTCCGCGTTGTAGGCGCGCAGCATGATGCGGCTCATCTGGTTCACGAACGTCTGCCCTTTGGAGAGGGAGTTGTTGAAGGTGAAGTTCGACGCGGCGGTGATCGCCGAGCCGATCTTGTTCGTCTGGCGGATGTCGGAGCGCAACGCCTCGAGCTCGGTCGCTAGGGCGGCGGATGACTCGGCTGGGTGTTCGAAGTCGAACAGGCCGACCTCTTCGAGGACGAGGCGATCGCGGTTGACGATGACCTGACGGTCCAGGTCGCTCACCTGCCGCTGCAGGTCGGCAATCTTGATCCTGAGGGCTTCCTCGGTTTCGCGCTGGGCGTGGATCCGTTGCTCGCGGGCGGCGGCGTCGAGCGCGCCCATCTCGGACAACAGACGCTCGCAGCGCGCGAGGTCGGTCCGCAGCCGCCAGTTGTCGGCCTGCAGCTCGGTGGCGATCCGCTTCGCGTTGAAGGGCGTGATCTTCTCCCCGGCGTGGTCGCGGTGGTGCTCGGTCGGCCGCTCCGGGGCGACGACGACCCGTGCCGGGGGAGGCGCCGCGGCGGTAGTCGGGTCTGGTTCCGGAGCCGACGGCCCGGTTTCGGGAGTGGCCGTCGCGACGGGGTCGATGTGGACCGGCGCCGGTGGAGTCGACAGGGAGTCGATGGCCCGGGCGCCTGCGGTACTGACGTGTTCAGTCCAGCGTGCGCCGTCCCAGTAACGGTGCTGAAACCTGCGCATCGGGTCCGGGTGCCATCCAGCAGGTGGATTCGTCGCCATGTGTTATTCCCTCCGGCACCGCACGCTACCGAGCGGCGACGCGGACTGTCAGGCAGTCGGCGTCATACGCCGATCGATGAACACAAGGGCCACCCCGGCACGGTGGTTCGGTGGGGTCGAATCACGTCGGCATCGAGCATCCGGAAATGCCGCGGCGCGAGCAGCCGCACCGAGCACCAGGGCTGGGTGTCCGAGGGGTTCGTCCTCCCTCTCGTTGGAGCCTCGAGCGGTCGGTGGGGGGAGTCCGTTGCGCTCACTGTCGGCGAGTGGCCCTGCGGCAGGGATCCCGGGTTAGGGTCGGTCGATGCGCTATCGACTCCTCGGCCACAGCGGATGTGCCGTCTCCGAGCTCTGCCTGGGCACCATGACCTTCGGTGCCGAGACCGACGAGGCCGGTTCCCACGAACAGCTCGACGTCTTCCTGGAGGCCGGCGGCACGCTCGTCGACACCGCGGACGTGTACTCCGCGGGGGTGTCGGAGGAGATCATCGGGAGATGGCTGGCCGCGCGCCCGCGAGAGGTGACGGACCGCGTGGTCCTTGCCACCAAGGGCCGGTTCGCCACCGAGCCCGGTCCCAACGGCAACGGCCTGTCGGCCCGGCACCTGACCCGCGCCCTCGACGCGTCACTGGGTCGGCTCGGGGTCGACGTCGTCGACCTCTACCAGGCCCACGCGTACGACGCGAACACACCGCTGGAGGAGACGCTGCGCACCCTGGACGGGTTCGTCCAGGCCGGGAAGATCCGGTACTACGGCCTGTCGAACTTCACGGGGTGGCAGCTGACCAAGGCGGTCCTGACCGCGAGGGCCCTGGGCCTGCGCGAGCCGGTGACGCTGCAGCCGCAGTACAGCCTCATCGTCCGCGAGATCGAGTGGGAGATCGTCCCGGCGGCGCTCGACGCCGGGCTGGGGCTGCTCCCGTGGAGCCCGCTCGGAGGGGGCTGGTTGTCCGGCAAGTACCGGCGCGACGAGCGGCCGACCGGGGACACCCGGCTCGGGGACGACCCCGGGCGAGGGATGGAGGCCTACGACCGACGCGGCAGCGACCGCACGTGGCGGGTCATCGACGCCGTGGCCGAGGTCGCCGAGAACCGCGGGATCTCCATGCCGGAGGTCGCGCTCGCCTGGGTCACCAACCGCCCCGCCGTCACCTCCACCATCCTGGGTGCCCGCACGACGGACCAGCTGCGGACCAACCTGAAGGCGGCGGGGCTGGAGCTGTCCTCCGAGGAGTGTGCCGCCCTCGACGAGGCGAGCGACCTCGGGGCCGCCGACTACCCGTACGGGGAGCTGGGCATCGAGCAGAGGAGCCGCAACCTCGCGGGCGGCTGACCTCGGCAGTTCGCGATGCGCCCGAACGCCATCGGTGCCCCCCCGAGGAGGCCCGGTGGCTCGTCACGGGACGCCTCCACGGTTGAGGGAGGCCACCGCGAACGGCTCGCCGTCGAGGCGTGAGCCGCGGCCATCCGGAAAAGAGGTTGCCGAGGGGGCCCGCGAGCGACACGATCCCGACGTGCTCAGGCCATGTCGACCATCCGACCTCGCCAGCGTCCAGGACCTCGTGGTGGCCGCCGGCCTGTTCGCCGCCGACGAGGCCGGCTTCCTCGGCGAGGAGCTCCCGTGCGCGGACGAGGGGTCAGGCAGCGAGGCAGGGTCCCCATCCTGCGTCGTCAGCACCGACGGTGACGAGGTCACCGGTGTCGTGTACTACCGCCCGGAGGAGGCGGCGCCAGGGGTGTGGGACCTCACGATGATCGCCGTGGAACCGGCCCGTCAGGGCGCCGGCATCGGGTTCGAGCTCCTGCAGCACGTCGAGGCGACGCTCGCAGCGCAGGGCGCTCGGCTTCTCGCCGTCCGCACCTCCGGAACGGCGCAGTACGACGGCGCACGGGCCTTCTACGACAGGGCCGAGTACCACCTGGCCGCCACCGTCGAGGACTGGTGGGCGGACGGCGACGACCTCGTCCTGTACGTCAAGCGGCTCAGGGCCTCACCCTGACGGGGTCCGTACCTCAGCACTCGATGACGTTGACGGCGAGCCCCCCGCGCGCGGTCTCCTTGTACTTGACCTTCATGTCGCGCCCGGTGTCGCGCATCGTCTTGATGGCCTTGTCGAGCGAGACGATCTGCTTCCCGTTGCCGCGCAGCGCGATTCGTGCCGCGGTGATCGCCTTGACCGAGGCCACGGCGTTGCGCTCGATGCAGGGGATCTGCACGAGGCCACCGACCGGGTCGCACGTGAGCCCGAGGTTGTGCTCGATGCCGATCTCCGCGGCGTTCTCGACCTGGTCGGGCGTCCCGCCCATGACCTCGGCGAGCGCGCCGGCCGCCATCGAGCACGCCGACCCGACCTCGCCCTGGCACCCGACCTCGGCACCGGAGATCGACGCGTTCTCCTTGTAGAGCGTGCCGATGGCCGCGGCCGTGAGGAGGAAGCGCACGACGCCCTCGTCGTCGGCGCCGGGAACCCAGCGCGTGTAGTAGTGCAGGACGGCGGGGATGATGCCGGCCGCCCCGTTCGTCGGGGCCGTGACGATGCGCCCGCCGGAGGCGTTCTCCTCGTTGACGGCCAGGGCGTACAGGGTCACCCAGTCCATCGCCGCGAGGGGGTCGCCGCCGTGCTCGGAGCGCAGCTGTCGCGCGAGGCGGGGCGCGCGGCGCTGCACCTTGAGGCCACCGGGCAGCACACCCTCGGTGCGACAGCCGTTGTCGACGCACTCCTGCATGACGTCCCACAGGTGCAGCAGGCCGGCGCGGACCTCGGCCTCGGACCGCCAAGCGGTCTCGTTGGCGAGCATGACGCCGCTGATCGGCAGACCGGACTCGGCGCACCGCTCGAGCAGCTGGTTGCCGGTCGTGAACGGGAAGCGCACGGGGGTCTCGTCGGGAACGATCCGGTTGCCGCCGACCTCGTCCTCGTCGAGGACGAACCCGCCGCCGACGGAGTAGTACTCGCGCCTCCGCAGCGGCTCCTCGTCCTCGGCCGGGGTGGCGGACGCGTAGGCACTGAACCGCATCCCGTTGGCGTGGAACGGAAGCGACGCCCGGCGGTGGAGGACCACGTCGGCATCGACGTCGACCGGCACCTCGTGCGAGCCGGCCAGCCGCAGGACCCGGGACGAGCGCACCTCCTCGAGCCGGGCGTCCGCACCACGGGGGTCGGTGCTCTCGGGCTGCTCGCCCTCGAGGCCGAGGACGACCGCCTTGACCGACCCGTGGCCGTGCCCGGTGGCGCCGAGCGAGCCGAACAGCTCGGCCCGGACGCGCCCCACCCGGGTCAGCACCCCGTCGGCGCGCAGGCCCTCGGCGAAGGTCGCCGCGGCCCGCATCGGTCCCACGGTGTGGGAGCTCGACGGCCCGATGCCGACGGAGAAGAGGTCGAACGCGCTGATGGCCACGGGAGGACAGCCTGCCTCAGTCGCCGAGCTCTCGGCGACGCCGGGTCACGAACTCCTCGAGCTCGGACCGCAGGGCGTCGTCGAGCGACGGCTGCTCGTACTCCTCGACCCGCTTGCGCCAGATCGCCGCGGCCCGCGTCGCGGTGTCCTGAGCGCCGTTGCGCATCCACCGCTCGTAGTTCTCGGAGCTGTTGAGGAAGGGGCGGTAGAAGCAGGTCCGGAAGCGCTCCATCGTGTGCATCGACCCGAGGAAGTGGCCGCCGTGGCCGACCTCCTGGTGGGCGTCGAACCCGAGCGAGCCCTCGTCGATCTCGAGCGGGGTGAACTCGTGCTGGAGCATCTCGACGAGCTGGCAGTCGATGACGAACTTCTCGAACCCGGCGACGAGCCCGCCCTCGAGCCAGCCCGCGCTGTGCATGACCCAGTTGGTGCCGGCGAGGAAGGTCGGGAGCAGCGTCATCAGCGCCTCGTAGCCGGCCTGGGCGTCGGGGACCTGGGACGACGTCAGGCCGCCACCGGTGCGGAAGGGCAGCCCGAAGTGCCGTGCGATCTGCCCCGTGCACAGCAGGCCGATGCCCGACTCGGGCGTCCCGAACGTCGGGGAGCCCGACTGCATGTCGATGTTGGACAGGAACGACCCGAAGATCACCGGGGTCCCGGGCCGGATCAGCTGTGCGAGCGCGATGCCGGACAGCGCCTCGGCCATCTGCTGCACGAGCGCCGCGGGGATGGTGACCGGCGACATCGCCCCCATGAGGATGAACGGGGTGAGGACGACCGGCTGGGCCGCGGCGGCGTACTCGAAGAGCGCATCGAGCATCCGGTCGTCCCAGCGCAGCGGTGAGTTGCAGTTGATGAGGCTGATGGACACCGGTGTCTGCTCGATGGCCGACCGACCGCCGAAGAGGATCTCGGACATCGCGATGACGTCGGCCGCGTTCGGGCCCGACACGACGTTGCCCATGAACACCTTGTCGGTGAGGGTCATGAGGGCGAGCGTCATGTCGAGGTGGCGCGAGTCGAGGGGGGTGTCGTTGGGCTCGCAGACCACCCCGCCGGCCGAGTCGAGCATCGAGAAGGACTGCGAGAGCTTGGCGAAGGTGCGGTAGTCCTCCATCGTGCCGTCGCGCCGGACGTCGCCGTCGCGGACGAAGGGCGGCCCGTAGACGGCACCGAACGCCATCGAGTCCCCGCCGATGTGGATGGTGTTGGCCGGGTTGCGCGCCTGGACGTCGAACTCGCGCGGCGCCTTGGCGACCTGCTCGAGGACGAACTCGGGGTCGAGGAAGACGGTGTTCTCCTCGACGCGCTGTCCCGCAGCGCGGAACAGCTCGAGGGCGCGGTCGCTCATGAACTCCACGCCGATCTCGGTGACGAGCCGGCGCCAGCCCGCGTCGAGCTGCGCCATGGCGTCGGCGGAGAGGATCTCGTAGCGGGGCATGCGGTTCGTGAACATCGGGGGTGGGGCCTTTCGACGGCGGATCGACGTTGACGGTGAGCCTCCTCACATCCTAGCCTCATCATGTGGGACAGTGGTTCCACATGATGGCCAGTTTCGAGAGGACCTCCGTGAGCACCGCACCCGCCGGCACCGGCACCCAGTCGATCGACCGGGCCGCCGACCTGCTCGCGCGCGTGGTGCGCTCCGAGGGCCCGGTGACCTTCACCGAGCTCGCCGCCGCCACCGGCCTCGCGCGCTCCACCACCTCCCGCCTGCTGTCCGCCCTCGAGCGCGCCGACCTGCTCTCCCGGGACGACGGCGGCCGCTGGGGGCCCGGCGCCCTCTTCGACCTCTACGCCACCCGGCGCAGCGACGACGACACCCTCGTCGAGGGAGCCGACGCCACGATGCGGGCCCTCGGTGACCTCACCGGCGAGACGGTCAACCTCGGCGTCGCCCGACGGGGAACCGTCGTCCAGGTCGCGCAGGTCGACTCGGCCTACTTCCTCGGCTCGCGTGACTGGGTCGGCACCGACGTCCCGGCCCACTGCTCCGCCCTGGGCAAGGTGCTCTACGCCCACGGCGCCCTCCCCGTCCCCAAGGGCCCGCTCGAGGCGCTCACCCCGGCCTCGGTGCCGAACGGTGCCGCGCTCGAGGCCCAGCTCGCCGGCATCCGCCAGGACGGGTTCGCGACGACGGTCGACGAGCTCGAGCCCGGCCTCACCGGCGTCGCCGCCCCCGTCCGGCGCCACGGCGCGGTGGTCGCGGCCCTCGGCGTCTCAGGCCCGACCTCCCGCCTGGCCGCCGACCTCCGGTCCACCGGAGCCCTCGTCGCCGCCCACGCCCGGGCGCTGTCGGTCCGTCTCGACTCCCACCCACAGGAAGGCGCAGCATGACTCCCGACGAGATCCTCAAGGGGTTGTACGACGAGACGCTCGTCGGCAACGGACCCGCGGTCCTCGACCTCACGCACCAGGCGCTGTCGATGCAGATGGAGCCCGGCACCCTGCTGTTCGATGCGCTGATCCCGGCGCTCGAGGAGGTCGGCGCCCGGTTCGAGCGCGGTGACTTCTTCGTCCCCGAGATGCTCATCGCGGGCCGCGCGATGGCCGGCTCGATGGAGGTGCTGCGCCCGCTCCTGGCCGACACCGGGGTCGAGACGATCGGCAAGTTCCTCATGGGCACCGTCAAGGGCGACGTCCACGACATCGGCAAGAACCTCGTCAACATCATGCTCGAGGGCGCCGGCTTCGAGGTCATCGACCTCGGTGTGCAGGTGGCCCCCGAGAAGTTCGTCGCCGCCATCGAGGAGCACCGGCCCGACATCGTCGGGTTCTCCGCGTTCCTCACGACGACGATGCCGATGTTCAAGGCGAACATCAACGCGCTCGAGAAGGCCGGCCTGCGGGACTCGGTCGTCGTCATGGTCGGGGGGGCCCCCGTCACCCAGGAGTACGCCGACGCCGTCGGTGCCGACGGGTACGCCGCCGACGCCTCCGCCACGGTCAAGCGCGCCAAGGCCCTCCTCGAGGCCCGCCGCACGAAGGTCCCTGCATGAGCGCCCCCCTCCGCCACACCGTCCTGCGCTCGGCCTCCAAGGAGGTCGTCATCGGCGCCGACAAGCCGTTCTGCGTCATCGGCGAGCGCATCAACCCCACGGGCCGGCCGGTGTTCCAGAAGGCGCTGCGCGAGGGCGACCTGTCGATCATCGAGAAGGACGTCGCCGCCCAGGTCGCCGGCGGCGCCGACGTCCTCGACATCAACATGGGCGTGCCCCTCACCGACGAGGCCGACCTCCTCGTCCGGGCCATCCGGCTCGTCCAGTCGATCTCGGACCTGCCGGTCTGCATCGACTCCTCGGTCGTCGAGGCGCTCGAGGCCGGCCTGGCGGTCTACCAGGGGCGCGCGCTCGTCAACTCGTGCACCGCGGAGGACGACCGGCTCGCCGCGATCCTGCCGCTCGTCAAGAAGTACGACGCCGCGATCGTCGCCCTCCCCAACGACGAGGACGAGATCCCGATGGAGGCCGACAAGCGCCTCGCGCTCACCGAGAAGATCGTCCGGGTCGCGACGCAGGAGTACGGCATCGCCATCGACGACATCGTCATCGACCCGCTCGCCATGCCGATCGGCGCCGACTCCACGGTCGGGCGGGTGACCCTCGAGGTCATCCGGGGCATCCGCGAGCGGTGGGGCCTGAACACGACGTGCGGCGCCTCGAACGTCAGCTTCGGGATGCCCGGCCGGCACGCCATCAACGGCGCCTGGCTGCCGCTCGCGATGTCGGCCGGGATGACGAGCGCCATCATGGACGCGCGGACGCCGCACGTCGTCGACGCCGTCCGGGCTGCCGACCTCCTCCTCGGCAACGACGAGTGGGGGATGTCGTGGATCGCCACCCACCGGGCGCGGCAGGCGGCGGAGGCCGCGAAGGCCGAGGCCGCCGCCGTCGGCTCCGCGTGAGCGGCGAGCGCGGACCGGGAGCGCCGTTCGAGGACGTCGTCGACGGGATGCGGCGCGAGGGGCTCCTCGAGCCCCCGCCGTCGGGTGCCGGCGGCGAGGAGGCCCACGAGGGCACCGGGCGGGTCACCCTGTCCTTCGCCCCGGCCGGCCGGTCGGTCCGCGTGCCGCCCGGGGTGTCGGTGTTCGACGCCGCCTCGTGGAACGGCATCGCCATCGACTCGACGTGCGGCGGGCACGGCACCTGCCGCAAGTGCCTGGTCCGGCTGACCGCGGGCAGCGCGCCGGTGACCCGCCACGACCGGCGGACCTTCTCGGAGGAGCAGCTCGGCGACGGCTGGCGGCTCGCGTGCCTCGTCAGGGCGACCCACGACCTCGGCCTCGAGGTGCCGCCGCTCGTGACGCGGCCCAAGGCGTCGACGGTCGGCGTCGGGCGCCAGGTCATCCTGCGGCCGGCCGTGCAGAAGCGCTACGTCGAGCTGACCGAGCCGACACTCGCCGACCAGCGCACCGACCTCCAGCGGCTGCGCGACGCGGTCGAGGACCTCACCCTCGAACCCGACCTGCACGCCCTGCGGCGGCTGCCGAAGGTGCTGCGCGAGAACGACTTCAAGGTCACGGCGGTCGTGGTCGACGAGACCCTGGTGGACGTGGAGCCGGGCGACACGACAGCCCGGCGCCACGGCCTCGCCTACGACCTGGGGACGACGACCGTCGTCGCCACCCTGCTCGACCTGGAGACCGGGACGCCCGTCGCCGTCTCGTCGATCCTCAACAAGCAGCAGCCGTTCGGGGGTGACGTCATCACCCGGATCAGCGCGACGATGATGGATCCGGAGGCGCTGGGCCGGCTCACCGGCCTCGCCCGCGACACCCTGACCGAGCTCGCGCGCGAGGTCTGCGACGAGGGCGGGGTCGCGCCCGAGGAGGTGTACGAGGTCGCCCTCGCCGGCAACGCGACGATGACGGCCCTCCTCCTCGGCATCGACCCGGAGCCGCTCGGCGTCGCGCCGTTCATCCAGAGCACCGCCGACTGGCCGGTGCTGCGGGCCTGCGACCTCGGGCTGGCGCTGCACCCCGGGGCCAGGGCCGTGGTCTTCCCCGCGCTCGGCGCGTACGTCGGTGGCGACATCGTCGCCGGGATGCTGGCCAGCGGCCTCGACCGCGACAAGCGGGTGCGCCTGTTCATCGACGTCGGGACCAACTGCGAGATCGCCCTCAGCGACGGTGAGCGGATCGTCACGACCGCGGCCCCGGCCGGGCCGGCCTTCGAGGGGGGCGCCATCCGCTGCGGCATGCGGGCCGCCGACGGCGCCATCGAGGTCGTCACGCTCGATCCCGCTGCCGCGGACGGCGACTCGGCCGTCACCCTCGGTGTCATCGGCGATGTCGAGCCGCGAGGGCTCTGCGGGTCCGGGCTCGTCGACGCCGTCGCCGAGCTCTGGCGGGTCGGCCTCCTCGACGCGTCGGGCCGCTTCGTCGCCGACGAGGACGCCGCGCGTGACCTCCCCCTGCTCGCGCCGCGGCTGACGACGGTCGGCGAGAGCGGCGAGCGGGTGTTCGTCCTCCACCGGCCGGCTCCAGACACCCCGACGGTCGAGTCGGTGTACCTGTCGCAGAGGGACGTCCGCGAGCTCCAGTTCGCCAAGGCCGCGATCTCGACCGGGTGGACCCTCCTCCTCGAGGAGCTGGGGGTGCAGCCGCGCGACGTCCAGCAGGTGCTCCTCGCAGGCTCCTTCGGGTCCTACCTCTCCCCGGCCTCGGCCGTGCGCATCGGCCTGGTGCCCACGCTGCCGGTCCTGCGCATCGTCTCGGCCGGCAACGTCGCCGGCGAAGGGGCGAAGATGGTGCTGCTGTCCGCCCGCGAGCGGGCCGGTGCCGACGCGCTGCTCGAGGAGGTGCGCTATGTCGAGCTCTCCGACCGGCCGGACTTCAACGACCGGTTCGTCGACCAGCTCGCGTTCCCCGGGTGACGCCGGGGCCACGAGCCGTACGGCGCTCGTCGCCTGCGGGGCGATCGCGCAGCCCGCGGCCGAGTCCGTCGCCCGGCACGGCTGGGCGGTGGACGTCCACCCGCTGCCCCCGCTGCTGCACAACCGCCCCGAGCGGATCGCGGGCGAGGTCGAGCGGATGGTGCTCGACCTGCGGACGCGGTACGACCGGGTGGCCGTCGGGTACGCCGACTGCGGCACCTACGGCGCCCTCGACGCGGTGTGCGAGCGGCTCGGCGTCGAGCGGCTGCCCGGGCTGCACTGCTACGACCTCTTCGCCGGGCCCCCGGTCGTCGAGGCCCTGACCGAGGACGAGCCGGGCACCTACCTGCTCACCGACTTCCTCGTGAGGTCGTTCTCGCGCACCGTCGTCCACGAGCTGGGGCTGGACCGGTACCCGGAGCTGCGCGACGACTACTTCCGCCACTACACGCGGGTCGTCTGGCTCGTGCAGACCGTGGACCCGGCCGAACAGGCCGAGCTGCGCACGCTCGCCCAGGGCGCGGCCGACCGCATCGGCCTCCCCCTGCAGGTGCGGCACACCGGGGGCGGTGGCCTGGACCGGGCACTCGCCGGCCTGCTCGCCGTCAGGAGCGGCTGAGGGCGGTGGCCATCGCCCGCACGTGCTCGGGGGAGGAGCCGCAGCACGCGCCGATGACGTCGATGCCGAGCGCGCGCAGCTCGAGGGCGTGCTCGGCCATCGCCTCGGGGCCGACGGTGTAGACGAACCGGTCGCCGTCGAGCTCGGGCAGGCCGGCGTTGGACTGCGCCACGAGGAGGACGCCCTCGGGGCGTGCGGCGACGAGCTGCTCGGCGATGGTGCGCATGTCGTCGGGGCCGCGGCCGCAGTTGGCCCCGACGGCGTCGACCCCCTCGGCCACCAGGGCGGCCACCGCCGCGGCGGGCGTGACGCCCATCATCGTGCGCAGGTTGGTGTCGAAGGAGAGGGTGGCGACGACGGGGAGGTCGGGCGCCACCTCCCGCGCGGCGGCGACGGCCGCGCGCGTCTCGTCGAGGTCGCTCATCGTCTCGACGAGGAGGAGGTCGGCGCCGCCCGCGGCGAGCCCGCGGACCTGGTCGGCGAAGAGGGCGCGGGCGTCCTCGGCCGTCAGCGTGCCGAGTGGCTCGAGGAGCTCACCGGTGGGGCCGATGTCGCCGGCCACGAGGGCGCCGTGGCGGTCGGCGACGGTGCGCGCGAGCGCGGCCCCGGCCCGGTTGACCTCCTCCGCCCGCCCGGACAGCCCGTGCTGCGCGAGCCGCGGCTCGGTGGCGCCGAACGTGTTCGTCGTGAGGATGACGGCCCCGGCGGCCGCGTAGTCGTCGTGGAGGGCGGCGACGGCGTCGGGGTCGGACAGGTTCCACGACTCGGCGCACTCACCCATCGGCAGGCCGCGTTCCTGGAGCAGCCAGCCGTAGCCGCCGTCGGCCACGGCGGGGCGGCCGTCGAGGAGGGCGAGGAGCCGGTTCGTCATCCCGCCACGGTACGAGCCGGCACCTTCGCTTCGGACGGCCGTCTCACTGCGGGCGGCTGCGGGCCGCGACGGCCTCGTCGAGCATCCGTCGGCGCCAGGCCTCGATGACCTCGACCTGGTTGAAGGTGAAGACGTGCAGCCCCTCGATGCCGAGCGCCTCGTTCGCCGCGAGGGCCGCCACGCGGCTGACGAACCGGTCGGTGGAGAAGCCGGGGGCCGCGATCCGCGCGAAGACCGACCGCTGCTTCCTCAGGAACCGCAGTGACTCCCCGACACCGATCCTCGTCGCCATGCCGAGCAGCTTGGTGCGCTCGACCGGGCCCGGGACGCCGACGAGGATGGGCAGCTCGACGCCGCGCCGGCGGACCCGCTCGGTCCACGTGGCGAGGTGCTCGGCGTCGAAGGTCATGTTCGACACGATGTGCGTGGCGTACCGGCGCTTGTCCCACATCGCCTGGACCGTGACGTCGTCGTCGATCGTCGGGTGCGACTCCGGGTAGCCCGTGATGCCGACGTGGGTGAAGTGGTGGCCGAGCGCCTCGAGGTCGCGGAGCAGGTCGACCGCGCCGTGGTAGGGCCCGGCGGGCGGGTCGGCGTCGCCCGCGGGGACGAAGACCGCGGTGACGTCGTGCTCCTTGAGCCGGGCGACGACCTCCGCGAGCTCACCGCGCCCGGACACCATGCGCGCCGCGAGGTGCGGGACGACGTGGTACCCGGCGTCGGCGAGCGTCGTCGCGAGGTCGAGCGTGGCCCCCAGGCCCTTGCCCGGGGCGGCCGTGACGGTGACCGGCACGGTCGCCGGCACGTGCTCGCGGACCTTCTCGGCGATGGTGGCCGTCGGCATGACCTCGTACCGCGCCCCCTCGAGGAGCCGGGCGAGGGCCACGGTCGGCAGTTCGTTGCTCATCGTGCAACCTGTCTCGTCATGCGCACCTGACCGTGCCAGCCTAGGGGTCGTCGGTCCTCGGCGCTAGCGTCTGCGGTCATGGACCAGGGGAGCGTCGTCGAGGGGGTGACCCCGTCGCGGGCCGCGCAGGGGGCGCTGCCCCTCACCGGCGTGCCCGAACCGCTGTGGGCGGCCAGCCCCAGCAAGCTCCTCGCCTTCCTCGACTGCCCCCGGCGCTACCGGCTGCAGTACCTCGACCGGCCCTCGCCCGAGAAGCGCCGCCCGCGGGCGCACACCTCGCTCGGCACCGCCGTCCACAACGCGCTGCGCGACTGGTGGGACCTCCCGGAGCGGCGTGCGGAGGCGGGCGCGGGGCTCGTGCACCGGGCCTGGATCGACGTCGGGTTCCGCGACGCCGCCCAGTCGGGTGAGTGGCGGGCGCGCATGCAGGACGCCGTCACGGCCTACCTCGGCGAGGTCGACCCGCAGCGCCGGCCGGTCGGCATCGAGCGCACGGTGTCCTTCGTCAGCGGCGAGCTGCGGCTCACCGGGCGCGTCGACCGCCTGGACGACCGCGACGGTGAGCTCGTCGTCGTCGACTACAAGACCTCGCGCGTGGTCCCCACGGACGACGACGCCCGCACGTCCCTGCCGCTCGCCCTGTACGCCGCCGCGGTGTGGAAGATGTTCCGGCGCCGCACCCTGCGCGTCGAGCTGCACCACGTGCCGACCGGCATGGTGGCGACGCACGTGCACACCGACGCCTCGCTGGCCCGCAAGGTCGAGCAGGCCCGCTCGATCGCCCGCGACGCCCGGCGGGCCGACCGCGACCACGCCGAGCGCGGCACCGACAGCGAGCTGTTCCCGCCGCGACCGGGCCCGCTGTGCGGCTGGTGCGACCTGCGGGCCCACTGCCCCGAGGGCCAGGCGGCGGGGCCCGAGAAGTCCGACTGGGCCGCGCTCGAGGAGCCCGCCCCGACCAAGGAGTCCCCCTGGAACAGCGACTGAGCTTCGTCACCCTGGCCGTGCACGACCTCGACCGCAGCCGGGCGTTCTACGTCGACGGCCTCGGGTGGGAGCCCGAGCTCGACGTGCCGGGGGAGGTCGTCATGTTCGCGGCGGGGGAGCGGCTCGTCCTCGCGCTGTGGGACCGCGCGGCCTTCGAGGCCGAGGTGGGGGAGCCGGTCCGGGCCGGGCCGGGCGTGGTGCCGATGACGCTGTCGCACAACGTCGCCAGCCCTCGCGAGGTCGATGCCGTGCTCGCGACGGCCCGGGCCGCCGGTGCCGTCGCGGGTGTGCCCGTCGCCCGCGACTGGGGCGGCTACACGGGCTACTTCGCCGACCCCGACGGGTTCCGGTGGGAGGTCGCGTGGAACCCGGGCCCGGTCGGGCGGCGGGTCGTCCCCGAGACCGAGGTCGACGCCCGGCCCTGAGCGGGCCGGTCGGGGGTCAGCGCCTCAGGCGCTGACCCGCGCCTGCCAGGCGCGCAGGTTGTCCGACAGGACCGAGCGGATGAGATCGGCCTCCGGGCCCTCCTGCTGGTCGACGGCCGCGAGGAGGTCGTCGATCTCGGCGGGCGTCCGGTAGTGCGCGAGGTCGGCCCGGAGGGCGGCCGCGCGCTCGCGAGCCTCGCGGCGGGCGCGCAGCTCGTCCTTGACGGTGGTCCAGATCTGTGAGGTGCTCATGCATCCAGTGTCGAGAACGGCCTCGCATGCGTCCAATGAAATCCAGACATACGACGCATGCACTATCGTCATGCAATGGACACCGACGCCCTCCGCTGGTTCCAGCTCGTCGCCGACGGCTACACGGTCACCGAGGTCAGCGAGGTCTTCGAGGTCAGCCAGCCCGGCGTCTCGCGGGCGCTCGCCCGTCTCGAGAAGGAGGTCGGCACCCCGCTGCTGCGCCGCTCCGGGCGGGTGCTGCGGATGACGCACGCCGGCGCCGCCTTCAAGCGACACGTCGACTCCCTCGTCAACCACCTCGACGACGGCCTCGCCGCGGTCAGCGAGCTCCTGGACCCCGAGGGCGGCGTCGTGACCCTCGCCTTCCCGCTCAGCCTCGGGTCCTGGCTGGTCCCGGGCCTCATCCGCGGCTTCCGGCGCGAGCACCCGCGCGTCCGCGTCGTCCTCGAGCGGACCGCGGTCGGGGAGGCCGGACGGGTCTCCCCGCTGCTCGCGACCCGGCGGGCCGACGTCGAGCTCACCGCGCACCGCGTCCTCCAGCCCGACGTCGAGTGGGCGCGCGTCCTCGTCGAGCCCCTCGTCCTCGCCGTCGAGCCGGGCCACCGCCTCGCCGACCGCGACGCCGTCTCGCTCGCCGAGGTCGCCGAGGAGCCCTTCGTCCTGCGCGCGGCCCCGTCGATGATGCGCTCCCAGACCCTCGAGCTGTGCGCCGCCGCCGGGTTCGAGCCGGAGGTCGCCTTCGAGGCCGAGGACCTGCCCACGGTCCGCGGGCTCGTGGCCGCAGGTCTCGGGGTCGGCGTGGTCCCGGCGATGGGCCTGCCCGCACCGACGACCTTCGCCCGGACCCGGCTGCTCCCGCTCACCGACCCCGGGGCGCAGCGCGAGGTCGGGCTCGCCTGGGTCGCCGGACGCCCCCTCCTGCCGTCGGCCGAGGCCTTCCGCAGGTTCGTCCTGGCCGGGTGAGAGGATGCAGGCCTCTCCCGCGGATCCCCCGAAAGGCCTATCGATGGCGTCCTCCCGCCCCCCGAAGAAGCCCGCGAAGGGCAAGGCCACCGTCATCGCCCTCGCCAACCAGAAGGGCGGGGTCGCCAAGACGACCTCGGTCGCCTCGCTCGGGGCGGCGTTCGCGGAGCGCGGGCTGCGCGTCCTCCTCGTCGACCTCGACCCGCAGGCCTGCCTGACCTTCAGCCTCGGCGTCGACCCCGACGCCGTCGAGGACTCGGTCCACGACGTCCTCGTCGGTGGCGAGGACCTCGCCGACGTCGTCGTCTCCTGCGAGGAGGGCATCGACCTCGTCCCGAGCACCATCGACCTCGCCGGAGCCGAGGCCGTGCTCCTGTCCCGCCCGGCCCGCGAGTACGTCCTCCAGGGCGCCCTCGACGGCGTGCGCAGGCAGTACGACGTCATCCTCCTCGACTGCTCGCCGAGCCTGGGCGTGCTCACCCTCAACGCCCTCACGGCGGCGCAGGGCCTCGTCATCCCCATGCCGTGCGAGATGCTCAGCCACCGCGGCGTGGGCCAGCTCCTCGACACCGTCCGCGACGTGAAGAGGATCCTCAACAAGAAGCTGACGGTCCTCGGCATCCTCCCCACGCTCTACGACGGGCGCAGCACGCACGCGCGCGAGGTCCTCGAGGACGTCGGCGAGCGGTACGACCTCCCCGTGCTCAGCCCCCCGATCCCGAAGACCGTGCGCTTCGCCGAGGCCCCCGCGGTCGGGCGCTCGATCCTGTCGACCGCGCGCTCGAGCAAGGGCGCCGCCGCCTACCGCGCCGTGGCGGCCGCCCTCGTCCCGCCCTCCTGAGCCCGCCCGCGCGTGCCTAGAGTGGGGGGCATGCCGACCACGACCCCCGCACTGATCGCCGACTCCTCCTCGTCGGGCTTCCGCCAGGGCACCATCGAGCACCGCGACCTGCGACCCGACGACGTCCTCATCGACATCGCGTACGCCGGGATCTGCCACTCCGACATCCACACCGTCCGCGAGGAGTGGGGCCCGGCCCACTTCCCGCTCGTCACCGGCCACGAGATCGCCGGCACCGTCGCCGCCGTCGGTGAGGAGGTGACGCGCTGGTCCGTGGGCGACCGGGTCGGCGTCGGCTGCCTCGTCGACTCCTGCGGCGAGTGCGAGATGTGCCTCGACGACCACGAGAACTTCTGCACGAAGGGAGCCGTCGGCACGTACAACTCGAAGGGCTACGACGGCGAGTGGACGAAGGGCGGCTACGCCCGGCAGGTCGTCGTCGGTGAGCGCTTCGTGCTCCGCGTCCCCGACGCCATCGAGCTCTCGCAGGCCGCGCCGCTGCTCTGCGCCGGCATCACCACCTACACCCCCCTCGTACGCTGGGGCGCCGGCCCCGGCACGAAGGTGGCCGTCGTCGGGATGGGCGGCCTGGGCCACATGGGCGTCAAGCTCGCCGCGGCCATGGGCGCCGACGTCACCGTGCTGTCGCAGAGCCTGTCCAAGGAGGAGGACGGCCGCGCGTTCGGCGCGAGCGACTACCGCGCGACGAGCGACCCGCAGACGTTCACGGACCTCCGGGGCGCCTTCGACGTCATCCTGTGCACCGTGTCCGCCGACCTGCCGGTCGACCAGTACCTGCGGCTGCTGAAGACCTTCGGCACCTTCGTCATGGTCGGCCTGCCCGAGAACGACCAGTCCGTCAACTTCGGGTCGCTCATCTCGGGCGACAAGGCCATGACGGGTTCGAACATCGGTGGCATCAAGGGCACCCAGGAGATGCTCGACTTCTGCGCCGAGCACGGCATCGGCGCGACGGTGGAGGTCATCTCGGCCGGCGAGGTCGACGCCGCCTACGACAAGGTCGTCGGCTCGCAGGTGCGCTACCGCTACGTCATCGACACGAGCACGATCATCCCGGCCGACTGAGGCCGCCGGCCCCCGGCCGGTCCGGGCGGTCGAGCCGGACCCGCTCCCCGAGCCGCGGGACCACGGCGCACCAGCCGAGCTCGTCGGCCACCCGCGCCGACAGCGCCTCCGAGGCCGGTGGCTCCCCGTGGACGACGAACACCGTCATCGGCGGTTCGGGGCAGCGGGCCAGCCACGCGACCAGCTCGTCGGCGTCGGCGTGCACCGAGAACGACGGGTCGTGGACGACCTCGGCCCGCACGGGGACGTAGCGGCCGTGCATCTTCAGCTGGCGGGCGCCCTCGAGGAGGTCACGCCCGCGCGTCCCGGCGGCCTGGTACCCGGTGAGGACGACGCAGTGGCGCGGGTCGGGGAGCTGGTGCGCGAGGTGGTGGACGACCCGCCCACCGGTCGCCATCCCCGAGGCCGACACGACGACGCACGGGCGGCGGGGGTCGTTGAGCGCCTGCGACTCGGCGGCCGACCGCACCGTCCTCAGGTCCGGGACCCCGAAGGTCTCGGCGTCCCACGCCGGCGGCAGCACACCGGGGTCGAGGCGGCCGAGGACGCGGCGGTAGACGTCGAGGGCCGCGAGCGCCATCGGGCTGTCGACGAACACGGGGACCGTGGGCACCAGCCCCTGCGCCATCAGCTCGCCGAGCCGGAGCAGGACCAGCTCGGTCCGGTCGATGGCGAAGGCGGGCACGAGCACGCTCCCACCGCGGGCGACGGTGCGCCGGACCGCGTCGGCGAGGACGCCACCCGGCGGGGCGGTGGCAGGGTCCGGGTGGCGGCGGTCGCCGTACGTCGACTCGACGACGACGACGTCCGCGGCGGGCGGGTCCTCGCGCGGGGGGACGAGCGGGTGGTGCGGGCGCCCGAGGTCCCCGCTGAACAGCACGCGGGCGCCGGCGGCCTCGACCAGTGCGGTGCTCGCGCCGAGGATGTGGCCGGCTGACCTCAGCACCACCGTGACGTCGTCGGTCAGCGGGACCGGGTCGTGCAGCGGCACCGGGCGGAGCAGGGGGATGGTGCGTTCGGCGTCGGCCCGGTCGTACAGGGGGAGGGGCGTCGCGTGCAGCGAGTACCCGCTCTCGGCCGCGTACGCCGCGTCCTCCTCCTGCAGGTGCGCGCTGTCGCGCAGGACGATGGCCGCGAGCTCGGCCGTACCGTCGGTGCAGAGCACGGGGGCGTCGAGGCCGTCGCGGACGAGGCGCGGGAGGTAGCCGCAGTGGTCGAGGTGCGCGTGGGTGAGGACGACACCGTCCAGGGCGGTCGCGTCGAGCGGGATGCCCTCGCGGTCCAGGCGCCTCAGCTCGCGCGGCCCCTGGTGCAGCCCCGCGTCGACGAGGACCCGCGACGCTGCGGTCTCGACGAGGAACCGGCTGCCGGTCACCGTGCCGGCGGCTCCCCAGAACGTCAGCGTGGGGCTGGGCACGCCTCGATTGTCGTCCTCACGGCGGGGGCTGCAACAGGCCCTCGCCGTGTGAGGTGCGTCCGGCCGCCCGTCAGGCCTGCGTGGCCTCGTCCGCCGGGCGGCCGCCGCGGGTGCGGCGCCGCGACCGGTTGCGGCGGCTCGGGGCCTCGCCCTCGGCCCGCGGGGCCGGGGCATCGCTGCGGCCGCGTCCACCGCGGTCACCCCGCCCGCCGCGGTCACCACGGTCGCCGCGGTCACCACGGTCGCCGCGGTCACCACGGTCGCCGCCGCGCCCGCCACCGGTGGTGCGCCGCCCGGAGGCCTTGCCGGTCTCGCCGAGGTCCTCGAGGACCTCGGCGTCGAGCCCGGCGCGCGTCTGCCGGGCGCGCGGGAGGCGGCCCTTGGTGCCCTCGGGGATCGAGAGGTCGGTGTAGAGGTGCGGCGAGGAGGAGTAGGTCTCCTGCGGGTCCGGGATGCCGAGGTCGAGGGCCTTGTTGATCAGGCCCCAGCGGGGGATGTCGTCCCAGTCGACGAAGGTCACGGCGATGCCGGTGTTGCCCGCGCGGGCCGTGCGGCCGATCCGGTGGACGTAGGTCTTCTCGTCCTCGGGGCACTGGTAGTTGACGACGTGGGTGACGTTGTCGACGTCGATGCCGCGCGCCGCGACGTCGGTGGCGACGAGGATGTCGACCTTGCCGTTGCGGAAGGCCCGCAGCGCCTGCTCACGGGCCCCCTGGCCGAGGTCGCCGTGGATGGCGGCGGCGGCGAAGCCGCGCTCGGTGAGGTCGTCGGCGACCTTGGCGGCGGTGCGCTTGGTGCGGCTGAACACGATGGTCAGCCCCCGGCCCTCGGCCTGGAGCATGCGCGCGAGCATCTCGACCTTGTCCATCGCGTGGGCGCGGTAGACGAACTGCTCCACCGCCGCCACGGTGTGGCTGTCCTGGCCGTCCTCGTTGGCCATGGCGCGGATGTGCGTCGGCTGGTTCATGTAGCGGCGAGCGAGCGCGACGACCGCGCCGGGCATCGTCGCCGAGAAGAGCATGGTCTGGCGGGCGGCCGGGGTCAGCGCGAGGATGCGCTCGACATCGGGGAGGAACCCGAGGTCGAGCATCTCGTCGGCCTCGTCGAGGACGACGATGCGCGCGTGGCCGAGGTCGAGGTGCCCCTGCTTCGCGAGGTCGATGAGGCGGCCCGGGGTGCCGACGACGACCTCGACGCCCTTCCGGAGGGCCTCGACCTGCGGCTCGTAGGCGCGCCCGCCGTAGACGGTGAGGACGCGGATGCCTCGGGTGGCGCCGGCCCGCTCGAGGTCGCTCGCGACCTGGACGGCGAGCTCGCGCGTGGGGGCGACCGCGAGGGCCTGCGGCTTGCCGGCGTGCGGCAGCGACGCGAAGGCGTCGTCGCGCGGGGACACCACGCGGTTGAGGATCGGGATGCCGAAGCCGAGGGTCTTGCCCGTGCCGGTCTTGGCCTGGCCGATGATGTCGTGGCCGGACAGGGCGACCGGGAGGGTCATCGCCTGGATCGGGAACGGCGTGGTGATGCCGTGGCCCGCGAGGGCCGACACGATGTCGGGGTGGATGGGGAAGTCGGAGAACAGGGGGGCCGGGGGCGGGGTGGCCGCGGCGGCCTCGGGCGCCTCGGGGGCGTCGGTGACGTCGGTCATGGGTCTCTTCCGGTCGGCTCGGCGCGAGGGCGCCGGCGCACATGGGGCTGCGGGCCGATCGGAGGTCTTCTTCGGGTGCAGCCGTGTCGTCGGGACGTGACCCGTGGCTGCCTGCGTGCCGACCGGGCACCGTGGACGACCGCCATCCTACCGTTAGGCTCGCGAGCCATGGAGCACACCTCGATCGAGGACCCCGCCTACCGTGCCGCGGTCGTCGACCTCCTCGGTGTCCTCGCCTACGGCGAGCTCACGGCCTTCACGCGGATGGCCGTCGACTCCGACATCGCCCCCACCCTCGCCCTGAAGTCGGCGATGGCCGGGCTCGCGCACACCGAGTACGTGCAGTACACCCAGCTCGTCGACCACATGCGGGCCCACGACATCGACCCCGAGGTCGCGATGGGGCCCTTCGTCGTCCCCTTCGCCGCGTACCACGAGCGCACCCGCCCCAAGGGCTGGCTGGAGGGGCTCGTCAAGGCCTACGTCGGCGACGGCATCGCCAAGGACTTCTACCGCGAGATGTCGCAGTTCGTCGACGAGGACACCCGCGCCGTCATGGAGCGCGCGCTCGACGACGAGGGGCAGGCCGACTTCGTCGTCCAGGTCGTCCGTGACGCCCTCAAGACCGACCGCCGCGCCGGTGGCCGGCTCGCGCTGTGGGGGCGACGCCTGCTCGGCGAGGCGCTCTCGCAGGCCCAGGCGGTTGCGGTCGAGCGCGAGGCGATGTCGGCGCTCCTCGTCGGGGGCGGGGTCGACCTCGCCGAGGTCGGGCAGATGTTCGTCCGGCTCACCGAACGCCACCAGGCCCGGATGGCGCGCCTCGGCCTGGCCGCCTGAGCCCCGGGCACGCGACGCGGCCCCCGTCCTCAAAGGAGGACGGGGGCCGCGTGCCGTGCGGTGGGGCGTCAGGTCTGCCTGCGCCCGGTGATCGCGCCGTACGCCACGACGAGGAGGGCGGCCGCGGCGATCGAGATGAACCAGCGGATCCAGTCGATGCCGCCGGTGTCGCCGCCGCCGAGCGCGCCCCACACCCAGTACCCGATGAGGGCGCCGAGGATGCCGAGGATGACCGTGACGACCGCGCTGATGCTCTGCTTGCCGGGGAGGACCAACCGGGCGAGGATGCCGATGACCGCCCCGAAGATGATGAGTCCGATGATCTCGCCGATGCCCATGGGCCCAGCTCCTTCCGGGGTCCGGGGACCCACGAGTGCCGTCCGACACCCGGGCGGTGGCCGCGGGCGGTGACCCCGAAAGGGCAGGTCACGCCAGCGAGCCTAGCCTCCGGCTCGGTGCGGGTGTGGGAGGTGCGCCCGCCCCATCGAGCGGGGTCCGGACTCAGACGGCGAAGCCGACGCGGCCCTTCTCGGACTCGCCGACCTGGACCCAGCCGATGACCGAGCCGGGCACGAGCACGGAGCGGCCGCGGGTGTCGGTGAGCTTGAGGACCCCGCCGTCGCGCAGGGCCGCCTCGACGGCCGCGGTGACCTCGGCGGTGTCGGAGTCGGTCTCGACCGTGAGCTCGCGGGCGACGTTCTGGACGCCGATGGTGACCTCCACGGGTGCACACCTTTCGTCGGGGATGGCGCGGCGTCGCCGCGCGCGTCGGCTCAGGCTAACCCGACCCCGCACCGCGGCATTCCGCGACCCGGGCCGGGGGACGGGCGTGTTCGCCGAGGGCGCAGCGGGTCGGCTCAGGAGTCGAGCTTGGGGAAGGACCCGAGGCCGCGCCAGGCGAGGCTGGTGATGATCGTCGCCGCCTCGGCCTCGCCGACGTCGCCGCCCTGGGCCAGCCAGTGCCGGGCCGACACCTGCGCCATGCCCGCGAGGGCGGACCCGAGGAGGAGGGCCCGCTCGTCGTCGACGCCGGTGTCCTCGGCGATGACCTCGGCGATCGCCTCGGCGCAGTTCATCTCGACGGCGTCGAGGCGGGACCGGACCTGGGGGACGCTCGTGAGGTCGGACTCGAAGACCATCCGGAAGGCGGCTCCCTCGCGGGTCACGAAGTCGAAGTAGGCCGCGACGGTGCGCTCGACGCGGACCTCGTTGTCGCCGCCGACCTCCAGGGCCGCGCGGACCAGGCCCTCGAGGGTCTCGCAGTGCTGGTCGAGGAGGGCGAGGTAGAGGTCGAGCTTGCCGGGGAAGTGCTGGTAGAGCACCGGCTTGGAGACACCGGCGCGGTCGGCGATGTCGTCCATGGCGGCCGCGTGGTAGCCGGACTGCACGAAGACGGCCTGCGCGGCCTCCAGCAGCTGGGCCCGGCGCTCGCTGCGCGGCATCCGCTGGCCCCGGTGGGTCGTGTGCGTGGTCGTCATGCTCGTCCTGTCCTCCGTGGTCAGGACGCATCCTACGGATCGGTAACGACGCGACGGGGACGCCGGGCCCCGGCGTTGTTAGGGTCGCGCCATGGGCCGCCCCCCGCTCGTGCCCCCCGGCCCCGAGCTCGACCCCACCGAGCGCACGCGGTACGCGCGCCACCTCCTCCTGCCCGACCTCGGGTCGGTGGGGCAGCGGCGGCTGCGGGCGGCGCGCCTGCTCGTCGTCGGCGCCGGGGGCCTGGGCTCGCCCGCGCTGCTCTACCTCGCCGCTGCCGGTGTCGGCACCCTCGGGATCGTCGACGACGACGTCGTCGAGACGACCAACCTCCAGCGCCAGGTCGTCCACGGTGACGCCGACGTCGGGCGGCCGAAGACGTCCTCGGCCGCCGACGCCGTCCGGGCCGTGAGCCCGATGACGACCGTCGTCGAGCACCGCGAGCGGCTCACGGCCGCGAACGCCCTCGACGTCGTCGCCGAGTACGACCTGGTCCTGGACGGCGCCGACAACTTCCCGACGCGCTACCTCGTGGGGGACGCGTGCGCCCGCCTCGGGGTGCCGCACGTGTGGGGGTCGGTGTTCCGCTTCGACGGCCAGGTCTCGGTCTGGTGGGCGGGGGAGGGGCCCTGCTACGCGTGCGTCTTCCCCTCGGTGCCGCCACCCGACGCCGTGCCCTCGTGCGCCGTGGGGGGCGTCCTCGGCGCGGTGTGCGCGAGCGTGGGGTCGGTCATGGCCACGGAGGCCGTCAAGCTCGTCACGGGGGTCGGCGAGCCGCTCGTCGGGCGCCTCCTCGTCCACGACGCGCTGCGCCAGACGTGGGACGAGCTGCCCGTGCGCGCCGACCCCGGGTGCCGGGTGTGCGGCTCGGGCGCCGACCCCGTGCGGCCGCTCGGGTGGGCGTCGCAGCGCGATGACGACGCGGCGACGGCGTCCGCGGGCGGCGGGCGCCCGTCCGTCACGGCCGTCGGGCTGCGCGACGCCCTCGCGCTCGGCGACGTGCTCCTCGTCGACGTCCGCGAGGCCGGGGAGCGCGAGGTCGTCGGCATCCCCGGGTCGGCGTGGCTGCCGATGGACCGGGTGCGCGCGGGCTCGGACGCCGACCCCTTGCCGGGCCTCGACCCGCCCCCGGGAGTGCCGGTGTACGTCGTCTGCAAGACCGGCGCCCGGTCGGCGGAGGCCGTCGACCTGCTGCGGTCCCGCGGCGTTCAGGCGGTCGACGTCGAGGGTGGCGTCCTCGCCTGGGTGCGCGACGTGGACCCGTCCCTCCCGACCTACTGACACGCCGCCCCGCCCCGGCGGGCCTGTCGGTCGCGCGTGGTGGAATCCCTGCGTGCTCGTCCTCCGCCGCCCCGCCACCGCCGCGGCGGCACCCCCCGCCCTCGACGCCTCCCAGCGGGCGGCCGTCGGGGCCACGGCACCGGTCGTGCGCGTCCTCGGGGGGCCCGGCACGGGCAAGAGCACCGTCGCCGTCGAGCGGGTGGCCCGTGCGGTCCTCGTCGACGGCGCCCCGGCCGACGCGTGCCTCCTCCTCGCGCCCACCCGCGTCGCCGCGGCGCGGCTGCGCGACGCCGTGACCGCCCGCGTCGGCGGCACGACGACCACCCCGCTGGCGCGCACCCACCAGTCCTTCGGCTTCGGGCTGCTCCGCGAGGACGCCGCGCTCGCCGGCGAGCCCGCCCCCAGGCTGCTCAGCGGCCCGGAGCAGGACGTCATCCTCCGCGAGCTGCTCGCGGGGCACGCCTCGGGGGCGACACCCGCCCCGCCGTGGCCCCCCGAGCTCGCCGAGGCCCTGCCGGCCCGTGGCTTCCGGGCCGAGCTGCGCGACCTCCTCATGCGGGCCGTCGAGCTGGGCCTGGGGCCCGCGCACCTCGCCGCGCTCGGCGTCGAGCACGGCCGCGGCGAGTGGGTCGCGGCCGCCGCGGTCCTCCAGGAGTACGACGACGTCACCGCCCTCGCCGCGCCGGGGGCCTGGGACCCCGCGACCGTCCTCACCGCCGCCGCCGACCTCCTCGAGACCGACCCCGCCGCCCTCGACCGGCTGCGCGAGCGGCTGCGCCTCGTCGTCGTCGACGACGCCCAGGAGCTCACGCCGGCCGCGCGCCGCCTCCTCGACGTCGTCACCGGGCACGGGGCCGTCCCGCTCGTCCTCGTCGGCGACCCCGACGCCGCCACCCAGACCTTCCGCGGGGCCGACCCGCGTCTCTTCGTCACCGGCTGGGCGGACGCCGAAACCCACCTCCTCCAGTCCGGGCACCGCTGCGGCACAGCGGTGTCCGAGGCAGCGGCCCGGGTCGCCGCACACATCGGGGTCGTGGGCGGAGGCGCCCACCGTGGTGCCCCGGCATCGTCGGGCGAGGGGTCCGTCGAGGCCCACCTGCTGCGCACCACCGCGCAGGAGGCCGCGTTCGTCGCCGGCCTGCTCCGCCGCGAGCACCTCCTCGGCGGCGTCGCGTGGTCCCGGATGGCGGTCGTCGTCCGGGGCGGCTCGCGCACGGCCACGCTGCGCCGGGTCCTCCGGGGGGCCGGGGTCCCGGTCGACACCACCGCCGCCGACCTCCCCGTCCGCGACGAGGCGGCCGTGCGCCCCTTCCTCGCGCTGCTGCGGTGCGCCCTCGACGTCGTGGCGGGGGCCGAGGAGCTCGACCCCGAGGTGGTCGTCGACGTCCTCGGCTCGCCCGTCGGGGGCGCCGACGCCGTGGGCCTGCGGCGGCTGCGGCGCTCGCTGCGCCGTGTCGAGCTCGACGACGGTGGCGGGCGGCCCAGCGACGCCCTCCTCGCCGAGGCCGTCCTCGCCCCGTTCGCCCTCGACCGGCTCGGGCCGGAGGCGGCACCCGCGCGGCGGGTCCACCGCGTGCTCGCCGCGGCGGTCGACGCCCTCCGCGAGGGGCACGGTGTCGAGGAGGTCCTCTGGGCGATGTGGAGCGCGAGCGGCCTCGCGGCCCCGTGGCGCGAGACCGCGCTCGCCGGCGGACCGGCGGGAGGACGGGCCGACCGCGACCTCGATGCCGTCCTCGGGCTGTTCGACACCGCCGCCCGCTTCACCGACCGGCTGCCCGGCGCGGCGCCTGCGGCCTTCCTCGACCACGTCCTCGGGCAGGACGTCGCCGGCGACACCCTCGCGGCACGGGCCAGCACCGACGAGACGGTCGCCCTCCTCACACCCGCCGCCGCGGCGGGGCGCGAGTGGGACCTCGTCGTCGTCGCGGGGGTCCAGGAGGGCGTCTGGCCCGACCTGCGCCTGCGCGGCTCGGTCCTGGGGTCCACCGACCTCGTCGACGTCGTCACCGGGCGGTCCACCGAGCCGCGGGCCGCGCGGGCCCAGGTCCGCCACGACGAGACCCGGCTGTTCCACGTCGCCTGCACCCGGGCGCGGCGCCGTCTCGTCGTCACGGCCGTCCGCAGCGACGACGAGCAGCCCTCGCCGTTCCTCGACGTCGTCGACCCGCGGCCGGACGCGCGAGCGTTCACCGACGTCCCCCGCCCGATGACGCTGCACGGCCTCGTCGCCGACCTGCGCCGCTCCCTGCTCGCCGAGGACGCCACGACCCGCGGGGCGGCCGTCACCACGCTCGCCCGCCTCGCCCGCGAGGGCGTCCCGGGGGCCGACCCGGCGCAGTGGTGGACCCTGCGCGACCTCACCGACGACCGGCCCCGGCGCGGCCCCGAGGACCCGGTCCGCGTGTCGCCCTCGGCCATCGACGGGTTCTGGCGCTGTGGCCTGCAGTGGGTGCTGCGCCAGAGCGGCGGCGACGGCCCGTCGATGGGTGCCCAGGACGTCGGGATCCTCGTCCACGAGATCGCCCACGACCTCGGCGACACCACCGCGGAGGCCTATGCCGCCGAGGTGGAGCGGCGCTGGGGGCGGCTCGGGCTGCCGCCGGGCTGGCTCTCGCGCCGCCGCCTCGCGGAGGCCCAGCGGATGACCGGACGGCTCGCCCGCTACGTCGGCGAGACCTCGGCGCAGGGATGGCGGCGGGCCGCCTCCGAGCAGCAGCTGCGGGTCGCGCTCGGACGCGCCGTCGTCTCCGGGACCGTCGACCGCGTCGAGGTCGACCCGTCCGGGAGGGTCAGGGTCGTCGACCTCAAGACCGGCTCGTCCAAGCCGTCGAAGGAGGAGGTGCGCCGCCACGGCCAGCTCGGCAGCTACCAGCTGGCCGTCGAGCACGGCGCCTTCGCCGAGCACGGCACGGCCTCCGCCGGGGCGGCGCTGCTCCAGCTCGGCAAGGCCGCGAACGTGTCCACGACCCTCCAGGAGCAGGTGCCCCTCGCCGACGACGACGAGCCCGGGTGGGCCCGCGCCCTCCTCGACGACACCTCCTCCGCGATGGCCGGAGCGTCCTTCGCCGCGACCCCGGGGTCGCACTGCGGCACCTGCCAGGTCAAGGACTCCTGCCCGGTCCAGGCCGAGGGGAGGCGGCTGTGACGACGACGTCGGTGGGCGTGAGGTGGGGCGCCGTCGAGCTCGCCCGTGCGCTCGGGCAGTCCCACGCGCCCACGCCCGAGCAGGCGGCCGTCATCGAGGCGCCGCTGCGGCCGCTGCTCGTCGTCGCGGGGGCGGGGTCGGGCAAGACCGAGACGATGGCGGCCCGGGTCGTCTGGCTCGTCGCGAACGGGTTCGTCCAGCCCGACGAGGTCCTCGGCCTCACCTTCACCCGCAAGGCCGCGGGCGAGCTGTCCGAGCGGCTGGCCTCCCGGCTCACCACGCTGCGCGAGGCCGGGCTGTGGACCCCGGCCGTCGAGGACGGCGCCGCGGTCCTCGACGACGCCCCCACGGTGTCGACCTACCACGCCTACGCGGGCCGGATCGTCCGCGAGCACGGCCTGCGGCTCGGTGTCGAGCCCGAGAGCCGGCTCCTCACCGAGGCGGCCGCGTGGCAGGTCGCCCACGAGGCCGTGGCGTCGTGGGACGGGCCGATGGAGGTCGAGAAGGCGGAGTCCACCGTCACCACGGCCGTCGTCGACCTCGCCGGCGAGATGGCCGAGCACCTCGTCGGCACCGACCGTCTCGCCGCCCACCTCGACGACGTCGTCGCGACCCTCGAGCTCGTCGCCCGGGGCGAGACCTCGCGCAAGAAGGCCTACCCGGCCACGGTCCGGACCGCGCTCGGTGTCCTGCGCGAGCGGCGCGCCATCGTGCCCCTCCTCGAGCGCTACGCCGAGCTGAAGCGCTCGCGCGACGCCATGGACTTCGCCGACCAGATGGCGCTCGCCGCCCGGCTCGCCACCTCGGTCCGGCAGGTGGGGGAGGCCGAGCGTGGCCGGTTCCGGGCCGTCCTCCTCGACGAGTTCCAGGACACCTCGGAGGCCCAGCTGCAGCTGCTGCGAGCCCTCTTCGTCGCGCCCGGCGAGCCGGTGCCGGTCACCGCGGTCGGCGACCCGCACCAGTCGATCTACGGGTGGCGCGGGGCGTCCTCGACGACCCTCGACCGGTTCCGCACCGACTTCCACGACGACGACCCCGCCGACGTGCTGCACCTGTCCACGAGCTGGCGCAACGACCGGCTCGTCCTCGACGCCGCCAACCTCGTCGCCGCGCCGCTCGCCGCCACGACCCGCGTCGAGGTGCGCTCGCTCGCGCCGCGCGACGACGCCGGCCCCGGGCACGTCGCCGTCGCCCGGCTCGGCACCGTCGAGGAGGAGGCGGCGCACGTCGTCGACTGGCTCGGCGAGCGGTTCCGCCTGCCCGGTCGCCGCACCGCGGCCGTGCTGTGCCGCAAGCGGTCCCAGTTCGACGCCGTCGTCGACGCGCTCGAGGCCGCCGGGCTGCCCTTCGAGGTCGTCGGCCTCGGCGGGCTGCTCCACACCCCCGAGGTCGCCGACCTCGTCGCGCTGCTCCACGTCGTCCAGGACCCCACACGCGGGGACCGGCTCATGCGGCTGCTCACCGGGCCGTCGTGCCGGCTGGGCGCCGCCGACCTCGACGGCCTCGGCGCCTGGGCCCGGCACCGCCAGCGCACCGCCCGCGCCGAGGGCGACCGCCGGGCCGACCTCTCTCCCGACTCCAGCGAGGAGGCGAGCATCGTCGAGGCCCTCGACGACCTCCCGCCGGAGCGGTGGGTCGGCAGCGACGGCCAGCGCGTCGGTCCGGTCGCCCTGGCGCGCCTGCGCGGCCTCGGCGACGCCGTGCGGCGCCTGCGCGCCCTCACCGGGCTCGGCCTGCCCGAGCTGACGGCCGAGGCGGAGGTCGCCCTCGGCCTCGACCTCGAGGTCCTCGCCCGGCCCGAGTACACCCCCGGCGCCGCCCGCGCCCACCTCGACGCCTTCGCCGACGTCGCCGCGACCTTCGCGGCGAGCGCAGAGCGGGCGACGCTCGGCGGCTTCCTCGCCTGGCTCGAGGCCGCCGTGGCCGAGGAGCGGGGCCTCGACCTCGGCTGGGTCGAGGCCCGCCCCGACGCCGTGCAGGTCATGACCGTGCACGCGGCCAAGGGCCTCGAGTGGGACGTCGTCGCGGTGCCCGGGCTCGTCGAGTCCTCCTTCCCCGCGCACTCCGGCAACCAGGGGCGCGTCGTCGACGGCGCGTGGGGCCACACGCAGCCGTCCGACAAGGCCTGGCTCGCCGGGCTCGCGACCCTGCCCTACGACCTGCGCGGCGACGCCGACGGCCTGCCCCGCTTCGGCTGGGCCGACCCCCACGACTGGGACTCCCTCGACGCCGCCTTCACCGGGTTCACGGCCGCGGCGGCCGACCACGGCATCGCCGAGGAGCGCCGGCTCGCCTACGTCGCCCTCACCCGCGCCCGGCGCGACCTCCTCCTCACCGCACACGTCTGGGGCACCGCCTCGACGCCGCGCATCACGTCGCGCTTCCTCGAGGAGGTGCGGGCGTCCGGCCTCGCCGTCGCGCCCGGGCCGTGGGCCGACCTCCCGCCGGTCGACGACCCCAGGCCGCAGAACCCCCGCACGGCCGAGACCGTCAGCGTCACGTGGCCCACCACCGACCACCGGGAGCGTCGCGACCGGCTGCTCGGTCCCGCGTCCGAGGTCGTCGCGGCGATGGCCGGCGCGGGTGCCGGCGCGGCGCCCGCGCCGGGCCGGGACGAGGAGGTGCGGATGCTCCTCGACGAGCGGGCCCGCCGACGGTCGGGGGCCGATGTCGACGTCGAGCTGCCCGCCCACCTGTCCACGTCTGCCCTCGTCGCCCTCGCCGAGGACGCCGACCGGTTCACCCTCGACCTGCGCCGGCCCGTGCCCCAGCCGCCGGCGCTGGCCACCCGCCGGGGCACCGCCTTCCACGCCTGGGTCGAGGAGCACTACAGCCGTGCCGGCTTCATCGACGTCGACGCCCTGCCCGGGTCCGCCGACGACGACGGCTCCGACGCCGCGGCCCTGGGCGAGCTGCGCACCCGGTTCCTCGCGAGCGAGTGGGCCGACCGCATCCCCGCGGAGGTCGAGACGAGCGTCGAGACGGTCGTCGACGGCATCGCGGTCCGCGGCCGCATCGACGCGGTCTTCGAGGAGCGCGGGCCCGACGGCGAGCCGGCGTGGGTCGTCGTCGACTGGAAGACCGGGGCCCCGGCGTCGGGGGAGCGGGCCCGAGCCCGGGCGGTCCAGCTCGGGGCCTACCGGCTCGCGTGGGCCCGGCTGCGGGACGTCGACCCCTCACGGGTGCGGGGCGCGTTCTTCCATGCCGCCACCGGCGAGACGGTCTGGCCGGACCTCCCGGACCTCGCCGAGATCACCCGCGTGCTGGCCGCTGCCCGTCCTCGCTGACGTCGTCGCTCGGCAGGTCCTCGGTGGCGCCGGCCTCGAGCTCGGCGGCGAGGGCGTCGGCCTCCGCGGCGGCCACGGGGTCGTGGCTCGCGGGCTCGCGGCCGGAGGTCAGCCAGTCGTCGACGAGGTCGTCGGTGCGCGGCTGGGGCACCGACCGGGTCCACTCCTCGTCCTCGTCCTCGTCCTCCCCTGGGACAACATCGTCCAATAGGGCGATCTCGTCCCGCCCGTCCTCGTCCTCCCCTGGGACACCATCGTCCAATAGGGCGATCTCGTCCCGCTCGTCGTCCACCCCCGGGGCGACGTCGTCCGACGGGGCGGTCTCCTCCCGCTCGGGGAGGCCCGGGAGGTCCTCGTCCTCGTCCTCGTCGACGACCTCGGGCGCGCGGGGTGCGGGCGGGCGGGGGAGCACGGGGGAGAGCGAGGTGCGACGGTAGTCGTCCTCGTCCTCGTCGGCGTGCACGGCGTCGTCGAGGCGGCGCAGCTGGGTCGTCAGCACCTCGACGGCCCCGGTGTCCTGCCGGGTGAGCGCCGTCATGAGGGTGCCGAGCAGGCCGAGCTCGCCGACGAGGCGGGCCCGGACGAGGAGGTTGGGGTCGGGGCGCTCCACCCGCACGTGGGCGTACGCCTCGAGCACGGTCTCGACCGCGGCCGCGGGTGCGTCGGCGACGAGGGCGGCGAAGTCGTCGGCCGGGTCGGCGACCTTCGCGTCCTCCCAGCCGGTGAGCGCGCGGACCTTGCCGGTCGAGGCGTCGTGGTCGTCCGTGAAGACGGCGAGCACCTGGTCGCCGGTGAGGTCGCCGTGCGTGGGGGTCGGCGCGAACCGCCACAGCGAGACGTCCTCGAGCGCGGCCTCCCACCGGGCGAGGAGCGAGGTGGGCACCCGCCCGCTCTCGGCGGCGCGGTCGAGCTCGGCGAGGCGGCGGCTGCGGTACGTGTCGGCGTCGTAGGCCGGCATCCCCGCCTCCTCGTACACGGCCGGGTCGGTGTTGTGCAGGGCGGCGAGGGAGCGGCCGAGCTCGGCGGCGAGACCGGGGCCGGCGGGGAGCTCAGCGAAGTCGAGGTTGTGGCCGGGCAGGTACGGGTAGACGGCGGCGCGGCCGCCCTCGGCGAGGGCGACGAACCCCTTGGGCGACGGGACGGCGAACGGCAGCCGCCGGCCGAGCAGGGCGAGGAGCGCGACCGTGCGGTCCATCTCGGCGCCCGCGACGTCGGTGCGGGGGGCCCGGACCACCCAGCGGCGGTGCTCGGCGTCCTGGACGAACGCGACGTCGAAGGACTGGTCGGGGGTGCTCGGCAGCGCCTCGACGCTCACCGGGTCCAGGCCCGGGACGGCAGCGCTCGCGAGGGCGGCCAGGAAGGCTGGGCTGCGGTCCACGGGCCCCACGGTATGCCGTGGGACCCGCCTAGGCTGGGAAGCGTGACCGCAGCCGACGCGATCCTGCCCGACCTGGCCCTCAGCGCACCGGCGTTCGACCGCAGGGGCGACCTGCGGGCCGACCCCGACCTCCTGCCCCGCCTCCTCGCCGACCCGGCGACGCGCGTGGTGCGCCTGGTCGGGGACCGGGTGGCCGTCACGGAGACCCCCGACGGCCCCCGCCTCGTCACGACCCCTCCCGACCCCGCCGACTCCGGCCGCCTGGCCGTCTTCCTCGGCGAGACCGAGGGTGCGACATGGGTGGGGGTCGTCGCCGACGACCTGGGCCCCACCCACCCGGCCGACGACCTCGAGGTCGACCCGCCCGCCCCGGTGCCCGGGGCGGTGTGGCACGGGCTGCGCCGCGTCGGGGCGGACCTGGACCCGGTGGGGGCGGCGGCGTTCGCGACGACCCTCGCGCTGGGCAACTGGCACCGGACCCACGGGTTCTGCCCCCGCTGCGGGGAGCCGACCCACCCCGGGCTCGCCGGGTGGATCCGGCGGTGCTCCCGCGACGGCAGCGAGCACTACCCGCGCACCGACATGGCCGTCATCATGGCCGTCGTCGACGCCGACGACCGCCTCCTCCTCGCACGGGGGCGCGGGTTCCGGCGTGCCGGGATGTCGGTGCTCGCGGGGTTCGTCGAGCCGGGGGAGACCCTTGCGTCGGCCGTGGCCCGGGAGGTGCTCGAGGAGGTGGGCGTCGTCGTCGAGGAGGTCACCTACCTCGGCGACCAGCCCTGGCCGTTCCCGACCTCGCTCATGCTCGGCTTCACCGCGCGGGCGCTCGGCACCGACCTGCGGCTGCAGGAGGAGGAGATCGCCGAGGCCCGCTGGTTCACCCGCGACGAGCTGCGGGCAGCCGTCGAGGACGGGTCGGTGCTCGTCTCCGGGCGCATCTCGATCTCGCGCCGGCTCGTCGAGCACTGGTACGGCGGGCCGCTCGACGCCCCCGACCTCGCCCTGCGCTGACCTCGTCAGCGGGAGGGGTCAGGCGAGGCGGTCGCGGACCTCGTGGATCGACGGGTTCGTCGCGGCCGAGCCGTCCGGGAAGACCAGGGTCGGCACGGTCTGGTCGCCCCCGTTGACCGACATGACGTACTCGGCGCTGCCCGGGTCCCGCTCGATGTCGACCTCCGTGTACCCGATGCCCTCGCGGTCCAGCTGCGACTTGAGGCGACGGCAGTAGCCGCACCACGTCGTCGTGAACATCGTGACGGTGCCCGCGTCGGGCAGGGCGCGCTGGGGGGCGCCGGACATGGGTCCTCCTGGAGGGTCGGTGGTCCGGTGCCGTCAACGTGGCGGGCCCGCCGATCCTTCCCGTCCGGCTGGGGACGGCCGCGAGGCGGCGTCGGCGCCGACACCTAGGATCGGGCTCGATGACGACCCTGCCCGTGCACCCCGGAGCCGACGCCGTCCTCGACGCCCTCGACCCCGAGCAGCGCGAGGTCGCGGCCCACCCGAGCGGCCCGATGTGCGTCCTCGCCGGGGCCGGCACGGGCAAGACGCGCGCCATCACCCACCGCATCGCCTACGGCGTGCTGTCCGGGGTCCACCAGCCGCAGCGCGTCCTCGCCGTCACCTTCACCGCCCGCGCCGCCGGGGAGATGCGCACCCGGCTGCGCGACCTCGGCGTCGGCGGGGTGCAGGCGCGCACCTTCCACGCCGCGGCCCTTCGCCAGCTGCACTACTTCTGGCCGCAGGCCGTCGGAGGTGCGGCGCCCGAGGTCATGCCGCACAAGGCGAGCGCCGTCGCCGAGGCCGGATCGCGCCTGCGGATCCGGCTCGACGGGCCGGGCGTGCGCGACCTCGCGTCCGAGATCGAGTGGGCCAAGGTCTCGATGCTCACCGCCGACTCCTACGCTCACGCCGCCGCCCGCGCCCGCCGCGAGCCGCCCGCCGGCCTCGACCCCACGGCGATGGCGCGGCTCATCTCCGCCTACGAGGACGTCAAGGCCGACCGCGGGGTCATCGACTTCGAGGACGTCCTCCTCCTCACCGTGGGCATCCTGCGCGAGCACGAGCAGATCGCCCGGGCTGTCCGCGGCCAGTACCGGCACTTCGTCGTCGACGAGTACCAGGACGTCAACCGCCTCCAGCAGGCCCTGCTCGACCTCTGGCTCGGGGACCGCGACGACCTCTGCGTCGTCGGTGACCCCGCCCAGACGATCTACTCCTTCACCGGCGCCTCGCCCGAGCACCTCCTCGGCTTCCGCTCCCGGTACCCGCAGGCCAGGGTCGTCGAGCTCGTCCGCAACTACCGCTCGACCCCACAGGTCGTGCGGCTCGCGAACCTCGTCCTCAGCGGGCCCGGTGGCGCGCGGCGGTCAGGGTCGGTCGAGCTGCGGGCCCAGCGCGGCGACGGCCCCGAGCCCGAGCTCGTCGTCGCCGACCACGACCCCGACGAGGCCGCCCGCGCCGCGAACCGCATCGAGGCCCTGATCGCCGAGGGGCACCCGGCGTCCGAGATCGCGGTGCTGTTCCGCACGAACGGGCAGAGCGAGGGCGTCGAGTCGGCGCTGGCCGAGCGCGGCATCCCCTACCTCGTCCGCGGCGGCGAGCGGTTCTTCTCGCGACGCGAGGTCCGCGACGCCGTCGTCCTCCTCCGGGGCGCAGCCCGCAGCGACGACGGCTCGGTGCCGCTGCCGGACCTCGTGCGCGACGTCCTCCTCGGCGCGGGCTGGAGCCGCCAGGCGCCCACGTCCGGTGGGGCGGCCCGCGAGCGGTGGGAGTCGCTCAACGCCCTCGCCGCGCTCGCCGACGACCTCCACGCCCTCGACGACGCCGCGCGCCTGCCGGCGTTCGTCGCCGAGCTCGACCAGCGGGCCGCCGAGCAGAACGCCCCGACCGTCCAGGGGGTCACGCTGGCCTCGTTCCACGCGGCGAAGGGCCTCGAGTGGGACACCGTGCTCCTCGTCGGCTGCTCCGACGGGCTGCTCCCCATCACGATGGCCGACACCCCGGAAGCCATCGAGGAGGAGCGCCGCCTCCTCTACGTGGGCGTCACCCGGGCCCGCGAGCGGCTCGTCCTCAGCTACGCCGCCGCCCGCACCCCCGGGGCCAAGGCGACCCGCCGGCCCTCCCGGTTCCTCGACGGCACGGCCGACGTCCTCGGCCAGGGCGCCCGCTCGCAGCCCAGACGGCGGCGCGGCGGAGCCGCCGGCGCGGCCAAGGAGCCGGCACGCACGACCTGCCGCGTGTGCGGCGGACCGCTGGCGACGGCCAAGGAGCGCACGATCGGCCGGTGCACCGCCTGTCCGCCCACCATGGACGAGCGGCTGTTCGAGGCCCTGCGCACCTGGCGCCTCGAGACGGCGCGGGAGGCCGACGTGCCGGCCTTCGTCGTCTTCACCGACGCCACCCTCACCGCGATCGCCGAGCGGGTGCCCGGCGACACCCGCGAGCTGTCCCGGATCCCCGGCGTCGGACCGGCCAAGCTCGAGCGCTGGGGCGACGCCGTCCTGGCCGTTCTCCAAGAATTTTCTGACGCCTGATCGGGCTGTGCCGCAACGACTTTCGCTCCAAGCCGGCGGCGCGCGGAGAACAACTCCTCGTAATTCCGTTGCCACCGCCTCCGGGGCTCCCATACCCTCCTAGTCATACCTCGCGCGTCCGTCCGGCGTGCGCACAGGAACGAGCAGCAGTGAGGAGGGTTGGCCCGATGGAGAACACGACGATGAAGGAGGCGGCGATGAGCGCGGTCCGTGGCATCTGCATGCGTCTCTGGCGCGGCGCCAACACCGGTCACGCAGGCACGTTCCGCTCCGTCCAGGGGACCACTGTGCCCTTCGCCGGCTTCCGCGGTCGTGGCTACCAGCTCACCGATCTGCGCATCGCCGTCGCCCGCACCGTCGCCCCGATCACGGGTGTCGTGTATCCACGCCTCGAGGTACCACCCGTCTGACCACCAGACAGGCTCACCTCGAGGCCGCGGATCCCGACACCGGGATCCGCGGCCTTCGTCATTTCCCGGCACGACCACCCAGACCACCCGGACACCCGGACCAACGCGAGGACACCACATGACCACCACCGCGGTGCGGACCCACCAGGGCCGCCCTCCGAGTACCCCGCACCCCACCCGGTGCGTGACCGACCAGTCCGAGCGCCCCACCGGGCGCGCCGAGCAAGGAGGTGAGACACCGATGCAGCTGACCGACCTCCTCGACCTGCACGAGGCGTCCGCGACGACCGGCGACGGGATTCCCTGCCGCGAGAACGACGCCGAGATGTGGTTCGCCGACACCCCCGAGGGCGTCGAGTTCGCCAAGTCGCTCTGCGGCACCTGCCCGGCCCGCCTCGAGTGCCTCACCGGGGCCCTCCACCGGCACGAGCCGTGGGGCGTCTGGGGTGGCGAGCTCTTCGTCCAGGGAGTCGTCGTCCCCCGCAAGCGCCCCCGTGGCCGCCCCCGGAAGTCCGAGGTCGCCGCGTGACGCGCCACCCGCACCGCCTGCCCCACCCGAACGTGACACAGCACCGCAAGGAGAACGAGATGTACACGAGACGCATGCAGCGCCTCCGTCGCACCGCGCAGGAGCGCCGCGTCCACGAGACGCTGCGCCGGGCGCAGGCCGCGGCCGAGCGCGAGCAGATGCGGGCCGTCGTCCACAGCATCGTGCGATGACCCCCGCGACCGGGACGAGCGCCGCCCCCGACACCGCGTCGGGGGCGGTGCCCTTCCACCACCTCCTCGACGAGGCCGCGCTGCGCGGCAGCGACTTCTGGCGCGCGGTCGGGGCGACGGTGCTGGCTACCCTGAGGCCATGGTCTCGCTGACGATCGCCCAGGACCCCGCCGCCGACCGCGTCCTGTCCGAGGACCCGTTCGCCCTCCTCGTGGGGATGCTCCTCGACCAGCAGTTCCCGATGGAGCGGGCGTTCGCCGGACCGGCCAAGATCCTCGAGCGGTTCGGCACGCTCGACCCCGCGGCGGTCGCCGCCGCCGACCCCGAGGCGTTCGCCGACCTGTGCGCCACCCCGCCCGCCGTGCACCGGTACGGCCGCTCGATGGCGGCGCGCATCCAGGCGCTCGCCGTCGTGGTCCGCGACGAGTACGCCGGCGACGCCGGCGGGCTCTGGCGCGACGCGGCCACCGGCGCCGAGCTGTTCGGCCGGGTCAGGCGCCTCCCCGGCTTCGGGGAGCAGAAGGCCAAGATCTTCGTCGCCCTCCTCGGCAAGCAGCTCGGCGTGCGACCGCCGGGCTGGGAGCAGGCGTGCGGCGCCTACGCCGAGGACGGCGCGTTCCGCTCGGTCGCCGACGTCGTCGACGCCGAGTCGCTGCAGAAGGTCCGCGACTTCAAGAAGGCGGCCAAGGCGGCCGCGAAGGCGAACGGCTGACACCCGTGGCCGGCCGGGCCGACGACGAGCACATCGTCTGCGCCACCTGCGGGACGACCCCGGTGGACGACGAGGCCCGCGCCCTCGCCCGCAGCACGTGGGCCCGCGGCACCGAGCACCGCCGGAGGGTCTGGACCTGCCCGCACTGCAGCCGCGAGCACCTGCGCAGCATCGAGGGCAAGCTCGACTCGAGCTGGTGGTGACTCAGCCCGGGGCGGCGGGCAGCCGGTCCTCGTCGACACCGGGCAGGTAGGCGCAGATCATCTCGCGCAGCGGCACGGTGCCGCCCACCTGGCTGAGCACCCCGATGCCCCCGAGCCACACGCGGTGGATCAGCAGGTACTCCGGCGGCAGGTTGAGCTTGAGCCCCACGAGGAACTGCGGCTTGCGGGGGTCCTGGACCGTCGCCGCCGCGCCGCGCAGCCACTCGCGGGAGAAGGTGAACTCCTCGTGGAGGATCGGTTCGACGAGCGGCCCGAGGTACTCCAGCAGCGCATCGGGGTCGATGTCGACGCCCGGCCGGATGAAGCCCTCCCCGCGCAGCCCGGCCTCCAGCGCCTCGGCCTCGCCGGCCAGTCCGTCGGTGAGCAGCCGGCCGATGGCGTGGGGCAGCCCGTCGGGGAGGCGGTTGACCGCCCCGAAGTCGAGGACGCCGAGGCGCCCGTCGGCCGTGACCCGGAAGTTGCCGGGGTGCGGGTCGGCGTGGAGCATCCGCGCCACGTTGGGCGCCCTCAGGAGGAACTCGAGGTAGAGGGTGGCGGCCTCGTCGCGCTGCTCCTGCGTGCCCTCGCGGATGATGGCGGACAGGGGCGTGCCGTCGACCCACTCGGTGACGATGACGTGGCTGCTCTCGACGAGGACGTCCGGCACGAGGACGTCGTCGTCGTCGCGGAAGGCGGCGGCGAAGTGCCGCTGGCTGCGCGCCTCGAGGTGGTAGTCGAGCTCCTCGCTCATCCGCGCCTTCAGCTCGTCCATGATCGGCTTGACGTCGATGCCCGGGACCCATGACCCGGCGACCCGCGCCACCCGAGAGAGCTGGTTGAGGTCGGACAGCAGCGCCTCGGCGGCCCCCGGGTACTGGATCTTCACCGCGACCTCGCGCCCGTCGCGCCAGATGCCGCGGTGCACCTGCCCGATGGAGGCCGACGCGGCGGGGGTGTCGTCGAACTCGACGAGCTTGGTGCTCGCCCAGCGCGGGCCGAGCTCGCGGGCGAGGATCTCGTGGACCCGGTCGGCGCCCATCGGCGGGCCGGCCTCCTGCAGCTTGGTGAGCGTGGCGCGGTAGGGACCGGCCAGCTCCTCGGGCATCGCGGCCTCCATGACCGACAGCGCCTGCCCGAACTTCATCGCCCCGCCCTTGAGCGTGCCGAGGACCGCGAAGAGCTGCTCGGCCGTGCGCGCCTGGAGCTCGGCCGCCACGGCCTCGGCCGGCCGGCCCCCGACCCGCTTGCCGACGCCCAGCGCGACCCGGCCGGCGTACCCCACGGGCAGGCCGGCCAGCTTCGCCGCACGGGCGATCGAGCCCTTGGGGATGTCGGTCACCCGGCCATTCTCACCCCCACGCACCGACAACCGGGTCGAGGGCCCCACACCCGGTGCGTGACGCGCACGCTGTCGAGGGCCACCTCGGTGGAGATGCCGCCGAGCGAGGCGTCGCCGCGGAGCACGCCCAGGACCGTGACGGCGACGACGGCCGCGGTGAGGAGGAGGGGTCCGGCGGGCACCTCCTCCTCGCCGGCGACCCACGACCCCGACCACGCGGTGGACGCGCAGCGCAGGCACGGGGTGCGGCCGGGGAGGACGAGCGGGCCGACCACCAGCCCGCCGGCACCGAGGACGACCGGGAGGTGCGGGACGCGCCGCACCTGCCACGGCGCCGCGGCCCACACCGGCGCGCGGCCCTGGGTGACGAGGACGACGACGTCCGGGGACCCCCGCGCCGCGAGGAGCAGCTCGGCGCCGTCGGCCGCCTGTGGGCCCCCACCGACTTCGACGCCGCACCGCCGCAGCTGGGCGGTCACCTCGTCGGCGACCGGACCCCACCCGTCGACGACGACGGCGGCCCCGCCAGGCTCGTGCATCCGTCCCCCTCGTCCTACGCCGACGCCGCCATCCTGCCGTCGCCGCCCCGGGCGCGTCGGCGGTCGTCCACAGGCGACCCGGCCTCCCGGCCCGGACGCGGCGCGGCCCCCGGTCCGCGAGGGGACCGGGGGCCGCGGGGGACCGTCGGGGTCAGGCCTTGCCGAGGATCCGGTTGAGGTTCGTGCCGCACACGGGGCACTGGCCCTTGGCCATCCGTCGCCCATTCTCGGAGACGACGACCTTCCCCTCGGCCTCGCGCTTCTCCTTGCACTTCACGCAGTAGAACTCGCCCTTGTAGGTCTCGTCAGCCATGGACGCTCTCCTTGTCGTCGACGACGGCCCCGGGCCGCGTCGATGCGGGGTCATGTGCCGCGGTCGCGGCCTGGACGTCTCCCACCGTACCGACGGGTGGAGCGCCCGACCTCGTGACGCGCCCGCGCCACGCCGCCACCTCCGCCCCCGGCGTCACATCGACCACATCCGTCCCACCAGCGACGCGACGCCCCTAGGCTCGTGCCGTGACCAGCGAGGACGTCGAGGTCCGACGAAGCCGGCGACGGCGCCGGACCGTGAGCGCGTACCGCGACGGCGACCGCACCGTCGTGCTCATCCCGGCGTCGTTCTCGCGCGCGGAGGAGGAGCGCTGGGTGGCGCGGATGCTCGCCCGGCTCAGCGCGGGTGAGCGGCGGCGGCGCCCGACCGATGCCGCCCTGCTCGCGCGCGCCCAGAGCGTCTCGCGCCGCTACCTCGGGGGCCACGCGCAGCCGACGAGCGTGCGCTGGGTCTCGACGATGGGTCGGCGCTGGGCCTCGTGCACCCCGTCCGAGGGCACGATCCGGGTCAGCGACCGGCTGCGCGACGTGCCGGACCACGTCCTCGACTACGTCCTGCTCCACGAGCTCGGGCACCTGCTCGTCCACGGGCACGGCCCGGCGTTCTGGCGCCTCCTCGCGTCGTACCCGAAGCTCGAGCGGGCACGCGGCTTCCTCGACGGCCTCGCCCACGCCGAGGGGCTGCCCCCCGGAGAAGACGCCCTCGAGGACGACGAGGCGGGGGAGGCCGGCGAGGTCGGCCGGGTCGAGGACGTGCGCTCAGAGGCCGAGGGCGGCCCGCGCGGCTGACACGAGCGGCGCGAGCTCGGCGGCGGTCCCGCCGGGCAGCGACCCGACGGGCCACCACCGCACGTCGTGCGACTCCTCGCTCACGACCGCCGCAGACCCCTCCGGCGCCACGGCGGCGTAGCGGACGTCGAGGTGCTCGTGGCAGCGCCCGAAGGAGCCGACGAGGACGTGCCGGTCGAGCTGCACGGGGTCCGCGAGGGGCTCGAGGCCGGGGATGCCCGACTCCTCGCGCGCCTCGCGCCGCGCCGCCGCCCACAGGGAGGCGTCGTCCTCCTCGAGGTGCCCGCCGAACTGGAACCAGGCGTCTGCCCTGCGGTGGTGGGTGAGGAGGACGCGCTCGCCGCGCCCGTCGAGGACGACGCAGGAGGCCGTGAGGTGGGCCGGCGGCCCGGCCTTGGCCACGCCCTCCGGGTGCTCGGCGAGGTGACGGAGGTAGTCGCGGCGCAGGCGGTCCTGGCCGGGGTCCGGCGCGGACCAGCCGGTGAGGACGTGGACGGCGTCGGCGTGGAGGTGGGCGAAGGCGGCGGCCACCGCCGTCACGCGGGGTCCTCGCCGCGCAGCAGGCGGTCCAGCTCGACGTCCATGGCGTCGCCCTCCGGCGCGACCGCCCGCTCGACGAACCCGAGCGGGTCGTCGAGGTCGGCCGTCGAGGGCGAGAGGTCGGGGTGGCGCCAGGCACCGTCGCGCAGGGCGCTGCCCCCGCGGTCCTCGAGGGCGCGGAAGAGGTTGGCCGCATCGCGCAGGCGCCGGGGGCGCAGCTCGAGCCCGACGAGGGCACCGAACGCCTTCTCGGCCGGCCCACCGGTGGCGCGGCGGCGCCGCACGGCCTCGCCGAGCGCCGAGGCCTGCGGGAGGTGGTCGCCCGTGGCGGCCTCGGTGACGACGTCGACCCAGCCCTCGACGAGCGCGAGAAGGGTCTCGAGGCGGGCGAGCGCGGCCTGCTGCGCGGGCGAGTGCCGCGGCGCGAACATCCGCCCCTGGAGGGCCTGCTGCACCGCCTCGGGGTCGGAGGGGTCGATCGAGCGGACCGCCTCGTCGATGGCGTCGGTGTCGATGCTGATGTCGGCGGCGTAGTCGCGGACGGCCGCGAGGAGGGCCGGGGCGAGCCACGGCACGGCACCGAAGAGGCGGACCCTCGCGACCTCTCGCACGGCGAGGTAGAGGCGGGCCTGTGGCTCGTCGACCTCCAGGCCCTCGGCGAAGGCACGCAGGGACTGCGGCATGAGGACGACGTCGGGCGCGGGGACGAGTGGCAGCGACACCTCGCAGCCCGTGAGCACCTCGCCCGCGAGGGTCCCCGACCCCTGGCCGAGCTGCATCGAGAACATCGAGCCGTGCATCCGGCGCAGCATCGGCCCGGCCTGGTCGAGCATCCCCGCCATTCCCGCTGGCAGGCCCGCGGCCGCCGCCTCGGACTCCCCGAGCCCGCCCAGCTGCTCCAGCTGGGTCTCCAGGGCCGTGCCGACCGCGTCGGTGACACCGGCGGCGACCGGCTCGACGAGCCCGGTCCACACCGGCATCGTCGCCTCGACCCACTCGGCCCGGCTCCACGCCGTGCCGCGCAGGCCCGCGGTGCTGACGTCGGTCACGGCGTCGAGCCACATGCCGGCGACCTGGACGGCCTCGGCCGCCGCTCGGCGGTCGGCGTCGGAGGCGAGGGCGTCGCCCTCGGCCGCGACCGTCCTGCGGGCGGTGTCGGTGGCGAGGGTCGTGTTGACCGGACCGTCGCCCTCGGGCGCGGCGAACATCGCCTGGACCTGCTGCATCACCATCGCGAGCATCTGCGGGTCGACCTTGTCCAGCCCCAGCCCCTGCATCATCGAGGCCACCTGGGGGTCGACCGGGCCACCTCCGGTGAGGCCGCGCAGCAGCTGCTCGATCTCGGGGGGCAGGCCCTGCCCGTCGTCGTCTCGGGGGGTGGTCGGTCCGGGGTCGTTCACTCCGGGGCTCCTCGGCGGGGGTGAGAGGATGTCGTCTCGTCCAACCCAACCACGACGGCGCCGGAATGGTTCCGCCGCCGCCTGCCCGAGGAGCTCCATGCACGACCCGGTCGTGCTCGTCGACCTGCGCGACGAGCCGCTCTCCGTCGACGAGGTGCTCGACGCCGTCCGCCACCCCGCGTGCGGTGGTGTCGCGCTGTTCGTCGGGGTCGTCCGCGACCACGACCACGGTGCCGTCGTCAGCGCCCTCGACTACGAGGCCCACCCGAGCGCGGTCGAGACGATGCGGGCGGTCTGTGCCGAGGTCGCCGCGGGCTCGGAGGCCGTCCGGGTCGCCGCCGTGCACCGCACGGGGGCCCTGGGCGTCGGGGACCTCGCGGTCGTCGTCGCGGCCGCCGCCCCGCACCGGGGCCAGGCGTTCGACGCGTGCCGCGCCCTCATCGACACCCTCAAGAGCCGCACCCCGATCTGGAAGCACCAGCGCCTCGGCGACGGCTCGACCGAGTGGGTGGGGCTGCCGTGACCTCGTCCTCACCGCACACGGTCACCGGGCCGCCCGGTGACGAGGGACCGTTCCTCCCCACCTCGGGGCGTCGTCGCCGCCGCGGGTCCGGCCCCGCGCGCCCGGTCGACCCGATGCGTCCGGGCCGCCTCGCCGGCGTGCTCCTCACGACGACCTTCACCCTCATCGCGCTCGGGGCGCTGCTGTCGTTCGTGGGGCTCCCGTACGTCGTCATGTCCCCGGGTCCGGCGACGAACATCCTCGGGAAGACCGGCGGCAAGCCGCTCCTCGAGGTCGAGGGCGCCGAGACCTACCCCACCGAGGGGCGCCTGGACTTCACGACGGTGAGCGTGCGCGGCGGACCCGGCGACCGGGTCACGATCTACGAGGTCCTCCAGGGCTGGCTCTCACCCTTCGAGGAGATCCTGCCGGTGGACGCGGTCTTCCCGCCCGACACGACCGAGGAGCAGGCCGAGGAGGAGGGCGCGGCCGAGATGGCCGACTCCCAGAACGTCGCCGCGGCCACCGCGCTGCGCGCCCTCGGCCGCGACGTCGGCCAGGTCGTCGCGATCGCGGGGATCCCCGAGGACAGTCCGAGCAAGGGCCTGTTCGAGCCCGGCGACGTCCTCGTCTCCGTCGACGGCGACCCCGCCTCGTCGGCCGACGCGGTGCGCGCGGCCGTGCAGCGGCACGCGCCGGGCGACACCTTCCCGGTCGTCGTGCGACGCGGCGGCACCGAGCGGACGGTCAGCGCCCGGACGGCCGAGTCCGAGGGCCGCACCGTCATCGGCGTCGGCCTGCGGATCGAGTTCGACCTCCCCGTGGACGTCACCCTCAACACCGGCAGCGTCGGGGGCCCTTCTGCCGGACTGATGTTCAGCCTCGCCATCTACGACGTCCTGACACCCGGTGCGCTCACCGGGGGCGAGGACATCGCGGGCACCGGGACGATGGAGGAGGGCGGGCTCGTCGGGCCGATCGGCGGCATCCGCCAGAAGCTCGTGGGCGCACGCACCGAGGGCGCCGAGTGGTTCCTCGCCCCGGCCGAGAACTGCGACGAGGTGGTCGGCCACGTGCCCGACGGGCTCCGCGTCGTGCGGGTCGCGACCTTCGAGGAGGGCCGCGCCGCGGTCGAGGCGATCGCGCGCGACGACACCGAGGAGCTCCCCGCCTGCCGCTGAAACCTCGTCAGGGACCCCGCCGGCTTCCTAGGATCGGGGCATGGATGTCGTCGAGCGGGCGGAACAGCTCGCCGCCGTCGAGGCCTGGCTCTCGGACGCGGCGCGCGGGCACGGCCGGCTGGTCTACGTGTGCGGCGAGGCGGGCGTCGGCAAGACGACGCTCGTCCGCGCCGCCGTCGAGCGGGCCGACGGGCGTGCCCGTGTCGCCCTCGCCGGGTGCGACGGCTCCGCGACGCCGTCCGCCCTCGCGCCGCTCGCCGAGCTCGCCACCCAGCTGCCCGGGGTCGTGTGGTCGCCGGACCGGGGACGTCACGAGCTGTTCGCCGCCTTCCTCGACGTGCTCCGGGCGGCCGAGGAGGGACCGATCCTCGTCGTCGTCGAGGACGTGCACTGGGCCGACGAGGCGACGCTCGACCTGGTGCGCCACCTCGCAAGAAGGGTCGACACCTGCCACGCCCTTGTCCTCGTCACCTACCGGGGGGAGGAGGTCCCGGCGACCACGGGCCTGCGGGTCCTGCTGGGGGACACCGCCTCCGCGTCAGGAGTGCGCCGCATCGACGTCGCCGGGCTCACCTCGCGCGCAGTGGCCGACCTGGCGGCGGCGCACGCCCGGGAGCACCCGGACAGCCCGCCCGTCGACCCGGTCAGGCTGCACGCCGTCACCGGGGGCAACGCCTTCTTCGTCACCGAGGTGCTGCGCGGGGGCTCCGCCGGCGTGCCACCGACCGTGCGCGACGCCGTCCTCGCCCGGGTGGCGCGGCTGCCCGAGGGTGCCCAGCGCGCCATCGAGGTCGTCGCGCTGGCCGGGGCGCGGGTCGAGGCCGGCCTCGTCGAGGGACTGCTCGCCGACGGCCTCGCGGCCCTCGACGAGCCCCTGGCACGTGGCCTGCTCGTCGAGCGAGGGGGCGAGCTGGCCTTCCGGCACGAGCTGGGCCGGCTCGCCGTCCTCGGCGAGGTGCCCGTCGGGCGCCGGCTGCACGTGCACCGACGCCTGCTCGCCGCGCTGAGGGAGGTCGAGGCCGACCCGGCCCGCATCGCCCACCACGCGGACGCCGCCGGAGACAGTGCCGTGGCCGTCGAGTTCGCCTCTCTCGCAGGGGATCACGCGGCCCGGCTCGGTGCCCACCGCGAGGCCGCCGCACAGTACCGCCGGGCCCTCGACCATGCGGCCCGGCTGCCGGACGACAAGCTCGACGCTGCGCACCGGGCGGCCCTGTCGTGGTCCCTCGGGTACGAGCTCTACGTCACCGGGCGGATCGAGGAGGCGATCGCCTCGGTGGAGGCGGCCCGCGACATCTGGTCGGCCGTGGGGGACGACCTGCGGGTCGGGGACTCGTGGCGGTGCCTGTCCCGCCTGTCCTGGTTCGCCGGGCGGGGCGAGGAGGCCGAGCGCCTGGGCGCCGTCGCCGTCGAGGCCCTCAGCGGGCCGGCCACGACCGAGCTCGGCCTGGCCCTGAGCAACCGTGCCCAGCTCCGGATGCTCTCCACCGACCTCGAGGGCACGCGGACCTGGGGCCGCCGGGCGCTCGACGTGGCCGAGGCCCTCGACGAGGGCCCCGGGCGCACGGAGGTGCGCGTCCATGCCCTCACCAACCTCGGGACCATGGAGGTCGTCGTCGGCGAGCTCGCGCGGGGCACAGCGATGCTCACGGAGAGCCTGTCCGCGGCACGCGACCACGAGCTGCACGAGCACGCCGCGCGCGCCTACTGCAACCTGGCCTCCTCCGCCGTCGCACAGCGCCGCCACGCCGACGCACGGCGCTGGCTCGAGGAGGGGATGGGGTACTGCACCGATCGTGACCTGGACTCGTGGACCCAGTACCTGCGGGGGTGGCGCGCCGCGCACCACCTCGACCGGGGCGAGCACGCCGAGGCCGGTCGCCTCGCCGCGGAGGTGCTCGGCGACGCCTCGGTCTCCTCCGTCGGCGTGGTCGAGCCCCTCGTCGTCCTCGCCCACGTCCGCGCCCGCCTCGGCGAGCCCGAGGTCGCCGGGCTCGTGGCCCGGGCCCGCGACCTCGCCGACGGGATGCGGGAGCTCCAGCGGGTCGCCCCGGTCGTCGCCCTCGAGTGCGAGCTCGCCTGGCTGCGCGGGGACCCGCAGGAGGCGGCCCGGCTCGCCCGCGCCGCCTGGCCCGTGGCCGAGGAGACGGACTGCCCCTGGAACCGCGGGGCCCTGGCCCGGTGGATGGTCGACGTCCGCGTGGCGGAGGCCGGGCCGCTGGCCCCGCCGTACGCCGCCGAGGTCGCCGGGGACTGGGCGCACGCCGCGTCCATCTGGGCCGACCTGGAGTCGCCCTTTGACCGGGGGCTGGCCCTCGCCCGCAGCGGCGAGCGCGACCTCCTCGTCGAGGCGGTGGGGGTGTTCGAGCAGACCGGCGCGCGCTGTGCCGCCGCGCGGGCGCGGGCCGAGCTGCGCGCCCACGGATGGCCGGCCCCCCGCCCTCCTCGGGAGCCGCGCGTCGGAACGAGGGCGCACCCGATGGGTCTGACACCGCGGGAGGCCGACGTCCTCGACCTCTTGGCCGACGGCCTCTCGGACGCCGAGATCGCCCAGCGGCTCGTCATCTCGCGGCGCACGGCAGAGCACCATGTCGCCTCGATCCTCGCCAAGACCGGTGCCCGCGGTCGGCGCGACCTCGTCGGTACCCAGGGAGGTGGGTGACCCCTGGGCCGCCAGGAAGATGGGTACCGGTCACCCATGACCCGGGCGGGCCTGCGGCAGGACCGTGGTGGTTCCACCACCACCACGAAAGGTTGACCGCAATGCCACTCTTCATGGACGTGCACACCCTCGGCGAGGGCGTGACGATGGACGCCGTCGCCGGAGCGCACCAGGCCGACCTGGCGACGCAGGGCCCCCACGGTGTCAGCTACCTGCGCTACTGGGTCGACGAGGGTCGGGGGCAGATCTTCTGCCTCGTCGAGGCGCCCGACGCCGAGGCCGCCAACACCGTGCACCGCGAGGCCCACGGCCTCGTCGCCGACGACATCTACGAGGTGCGCGAGGGCGTCTGACGCCCCCCGGGCGCCACCGTCGTCACTCGGGGCCGAAGGTCGCCCGGAGCGCGTGCACGAGGCCGGGCGCGATGTCCTCGCCGAGGGCGACCCGGTCGTCGCTGTCGTGGGCCCGCTGTCGCAGGAGGCAGCGCGCCTCGCCCCCGCGGGTCACGGCGACGAGCAGCCGGACGTCCTGGCGCGAGGGGTGCTCGGCCACGGCGCGAAGGGCGGCCTCGTCCTCGTCGGGCAGGTCACGCTCGGCATCCGGGGGGACGACGATCCGCTCGACGGCGAGGGCGCACCCGGTGACCTGGTCGGGCCAGGCGATCTGCGCGAGGAGCTCCTCGAGGCCCGTGGCCTCGGGCAGCTCCTCCTGCTCCACCGCACTGAGGGCGCCGGCGACGGCGTCGTGGGCGGCGAGCCCGTCGGCGAGCTGCGGCTCGAGGGCGAGGAGCTCGGCCGTCGGGACGAGGGCGAACAGGCGCACGGGCTGGTCCCAGCCCGACCGGGCGACGTGGCGCTCGGTGTCGAGCGCGGCGAGGGTCAGGGGGTCGGTCACGGGCTGGGGGGTCTGGGTCACCGGACCATGGTGCCCGATGGCCGTGCAGGAGCCCGGGGTACCTTTGCCTCCCACGGTCGACACGGGGGACCCACCCCGCCGGCGGGACGAGGAGAGCAGTGAGTCGCTCGGAGTGGTTCGACGGGCCCACCGGCCCGGGAGACGGTACGCCTCGCCCCGAGGGCGACGACGGGGGCCGCGGCCCGGCCCGCCCGCCCGAGCGCCGCCGTCGCGGCCCGCTCGGCACGACGCTCGTCGTCCTCGCCGGTCTGGCCCTGCTGAGCGGGCTCGCCGCCGACCTCCTCACCGACGTGTGGTGGTACGAGTCGGTCGGATTCCGAGGGGTCTTCGTCAAGGAGCTCACGACGAAGGTCCTCATCTTCGTCCTCGCCTCGCTCCTCACCGGGGGCGCCGTGGCGGGCAGCCTGGTCATCGCGTACCGCACCCGGCCGATCTACATCCCGACCACCCCGGCCCAGCAGGTGCTCGAGCAGTACCGCCAGGCGATCGAGCCGCTGCGGCGCCTCGCCCTCATCGCGATCCCCGTCGTCCTCGGGCTGCTCGCCGGCTCCGGGTCGCTCGGCGCGTGGCGCACGGCACTGCTCTGGGCCAACCGTGAGCCGTTCGGCATCGAGGACCCGCAGTTCGGGATGGACGTCGGCTTCTTCGTGTTCACCCTCCCGTGGCTGCGGTTCGTCGTCAGCTTCGTCACCGTCGTCCTCGCGCTCGCCTTCGTCGCCGGCGCCTTCACCCACTACGTCTACGGCGGCCTCCAGCTGCCGGGCCGCGGGCCGACCACCCGCGCGGCCTACGTGCACCTCGGCATCCTCGGTGCGCTCATCGCCCTGACCCGCGCCGCCTCCTACTGGCTCGACCGCTACTCCCTGTCGACCCAGAAGGGTTCGCTCCTCACCGGCATCACCTACACCGACGACAAGGCGGTGCTGCCGACCAAGGCGATCCTCGCGGTCGCGGCCATCATGTGCGCCGGGTTCTTCCTCGCGGCCATCTGGAGCCGCAGCTGGCGCCTGCCCGTCACCGGCGTCGCGCTCCTCGTCGTCACCGCCGTCGTCGCCGGTGGGGCCTACCCGGCGCTCGTCCAGTCGCTCAAGGTCCGCCCCTCGGCGAAGACCCTCGAGGCCGAGTACATCGGACGCAACATCACCGCGACGAGTGCCGCCTTCGGCCTCGACCGCGTCAAGCGGATCCAGAACCCCCCGCCACCGGAGACCGAGGACAAGGCCGCCGAGCGCGCGGCCGCCACGGCCATCCCCGGCGTGCGCGTCATCGACCCGAACGTCGTGGCGCCCTCGTTCCGCCAGCTGGAGGGGCAGCGCGACTACTACGCGTTCCCCGACACCCTCGACGTCGACCGCTACCAGATCGACGGCCAGACGCGCGACGCCGTCGTCGCTGTCCGCGAGATCAACCTCGCGGGTCTGCCTGACAGCCAACGGAACTGGCTCAACGACCACACGATCTACACGCACGGCTACGGCTTCTACGCGGCCAACAGCAACCAGCGCACGACCGAGGGCGACCCCGTCTTCTTCGAGGGCGGGGGCCGCTCCAGCCTCGGCGAGTACGAGCCGCGGATCTACTTCGGCGAGCTGTCCCCGTCGTACTCCGTCGTCGGCGCGCCGAGCGGCTCCCAGCCCCGCGAGTTCGACTTCCCTGCCGCGGGGGAGGGCGACGTCCAGGTCAGCAACACCTACACGGGCGACGGCGGCGTCGAGATCGGGTCGCTCGTCCGGCGGCTCGCCTACGCCGTGAAGTACCGCGAGGCGAACTTCCTCCTCTCCGACGCGGTCAACGACGAGTCGCGCATCCTCGACCACCGGTCTCCCGTCGAGCGCGTCGAGCGGGTGGCGCCGTGGCTGCGGCTCGACGGCAACGTCTACCCCGCGGTCGTCGAGGGCCGGGTCCAGTGGATCGTCGACGGCTTCACGACGTCGGCCAGCTACCCGAACAGCCGGCTCGTCGACCTCGCCGAGGCGACCTCCGACTCGGTCACCCAGCGCTCCAACGTCGTCACCGTCGGCGCCGGCGAGGTCAACTACATCCGCAACGCCGTCAAGGCGACCGTCGACGCGTACGACGGCTCGGTCAAGCTCTACGGCTGGGACACCCGCGACCCGCTGCTCAAGGCGTGGGGCAACGCGTTCCCGGGCTCGGTGCGACCGCTGTCCGAGATCTCCGGTGAGCTGATGTCGCACATCCGCTACCCGCAGGACCTGCTCAAGGTCCAGCGCGAGCTGCTCACCGAGTACCACGTCACCAACCCCGGCGACTTCTTCAGCGGCTCCGACCGGTGGCGCACCCCGCGCGACCCGGCGACGCCGGCCCAGGACCAGCCCGTCGTCTTCCAGTCCATCGCGATGCCGGGTGAGGACGCGGCGTCGTTCTCGATCACCTCCTCGTTCGTCCCCGCCAGCAACAACGAGGCGGGACGCGAGATCCTGCGGGGCCTGCTCGCCGTCGACGCCGACGCCGGCAACGAGGCCGGCAAGCCGGGGGAGGGGTACGGCACGCTGCGCCTGCTCGAGTACGGCGCGGCGACACCACCGGGTCCGGGGCAGGTCCTCAACCAGATCCAGAACTCGACGGCGCGCTCGCAGAACCCGGCCGAGCCGCTCAACCTCGCGCAGTACATCACCAACAACTCCGGCTCGGGCAAGCAGCTGACCTTCGGCAACCTGCTCGCCTTCCCCCTGCAGGGTCGGATGTTCTACGTGCAGCCGATCTACGTCCGGGCCTCCAGCGGGTCCGGGTCCTTCCCCCAGAACAAGGTGACCGTCGCGGTCTACGGCACCAACGTCGCGTGGGGCGACACCCTCGAGCAGGCGATCAACGGGCTCTTCGGTGAGGGTGAGGGCGTGGGCGAGCAGCCACCGCCCACCGATCCCGGTGAGGGAGAGCAGCCGCCGCCCGGCACCACGGTGGCGCAGCAGCTCGCCGACGCGCTCGCCGACATCCAGGAGGCCTACGCCGACGGCCAGGAGGCCCTCAAGGCCGGTGACTTCGCCGCCTACGGCGCGGCGCAGGAGCGGCTGGCCGAGGCCATCCGCCGGGCCAACGCCCTCGCGCCCCGCCTCGCCACCCCGACCCCGTCACCGTCGGGGAGCCCACCGGCATCACCGTCGCCGAGCCCGTCCCCGACGGGGTAGCCGATTTGGAGCCGGGACGCTCCGTCGCGTAAGGTCGGGACATACCGAGAGCGGCCGCAAGGCCGACTTTCACTCGACGCGGGGTGGAGCAGCTCGGTAGCTCGCCGGGCTCATAACCCGGAGGTCGCAGGTTCAAATCCTGCCCCCGCTACCAACGACGAAGGCCCTGGTCCGGCGGCAGCCGGAACCAGGGCCTTCGTCGTTGGTAGCGGGGGACAAAAGCCGGGAGCGTGAAGGCGCGTCGGGTCCCGTCGCCGTGGGCCGATCGGCTCCCGGTCTCATCCGTCCGGCCCGACTCGGGTCGAACCGGCTCCCGGCCCCCCGCTCCGCACCTACGGTGGCGGGCGGATGTACCCCTGGCATCCGTTCGACAGCCCAGGAGCCCCTGCTGATGCGCTCGCTCTCCGCCGCCGCGGCCGTGCTCGCCACCGCGGCGTCCTCGGTCCTGCTCGCCACACCGGCCCGGGCCGCCGTGGCCGTCCCAGGAACCATCTCGTCGGTGAAGGCCACCCCGGGCCCGCTGGCCGGTCAGGTGACCTTCACGTGGTCCGCGTCCGGGACCAACACGACGAGCTTCCAGATCGAGACCGGCCTGACGACCTTCAAGGTCGGCGACCCGGTCCTGCCCGACCACGGCCGGGGGGCCACGTACGTCACCGTGTCCCCGACCCGTCGCTCGGTGACCCTCACCGCCGCCCAGGTGGCCTCCGCGGGCGCGCGAGCGTCGTCCGGCAACCACCTGTACTACCGGTTCAAGGCGGTCAACCGGACCTCCTCCGGCACGAGCGTGCGGAACTGGCCGTACCTGCAGAACGTCGCCGTGCGCCCCGGGACCCCGTCGAGCGCCGGAACCCTCCTGCGCGTCGCGTCCTACAACGTGCGCACCGCGACCGACACCACCGGAGTCCGTCCGTGGCTGCAGCGCGTCCCGGGCATCGCGAGGACGATCCTCTCGCGCGACCCGGGGGTCATCGCCCTCCAGGAGCTCGGCGTCAACCGTGCCGACGGGACCTCCGCGTCCACGACCGGTGCCGTCACCCAGGCCGACAGCCTCGTCGAGACCCTGCGGGCCAACGGCGGGGGCCGCTACCAGCTCGTGCGCCGGACCCGCTTCGTGGCGCCGGGCACGCCTGAGGCCGTCCAGGGTGCGCGGATCCTCTACGACACGACCCGCTACAGCCTCGCCGCCCCGTGCCCCGAGACGAGCGACGGGAAGGCGGTGACGAACAGCAGCTGGTCCTCCTCGTGCACGGTTCTCCTGCCGTCCCTGAGCACCGACGGCGAGTGGACGCGCCGGCGCGCGTCGTACGCCCTGCTGGCCGACCGGGCCACGGGGAAGCGCTTCTGGGTCGCGTCCGCACACCTGGACCAGCGGCACAGCACCGCCGCCGCCACCGAGCGCACCTACGAGGTGTTGCGCGCGAACCAGGTGAAGACCGTCATGGCGCGCCTCGCGCAGCTCAACACCGCCGGGCTGCCGGTCGTGCTCGCCGGCGACCTCAACACGTACCAGAACAACCAGGGCGGGTACGACGCCCACGACGCGGTCGTCGCCGCCGGGTACTACGACACCGCGGCCGCCACGGTGCAGGTGAACCGCCGCTACACGACGATGAACCACTTCTCCTGCACCCTCGCCGTCCCGGCGACCGGCTGGGGGTCACGGCTGGACGTCGTGACCGTCAAGGGCGTGTGGGGCGCCCCGCGCTGGGAGAACGTCATGGCGGTCACCGACTGCAACCGGCCCTCCGACCACAACATGGTCGTCGCCGACATCCGGCTGCCCTGAGTGCGATGGTGGTGTCGTCCCGGGACCACCGCCGCTCCCTCCGCACACGCGGCCCCAGCCGCCGCGCGCCACCGCCAGGAGCGCCCCCGTGACCCGGACCACCCCCGCCGACCGGCATACCGGCCCCTTCGTCCGCGTTGAGGCAGACGTGACCAGCCATGCCACCAGCCCCCACCGCGTCGTCGTCATCGGGTCCGGGTTCGGCGGACTCTTCGGCACCCAGGCCCTCCGCAAGCGGTCCGACCTCGAGATCACCCTCGTCGCGAAGACGACCCACCACCTGTTCCAGCCGCTGCTGTACCAGGTCGCGACCGGCATCCTCTCCGAGGGCGAGATCGCCCCGAGCACCCGCGAGGTGCTCGCCCGGCAGAAGAACGCCCGGGTCGTCCTCGGCACCGTGACCGACGTCGACCTCGAGCACCGCACCGTGACGTCTGAGGTCCTCGGGCGCGAGACGGTCACCGAGTACGACGATCTCCTCGTCGCCGCGGGCGCCGGGCAGTCGTGGTTCGGGAACGACCACTTCGCGCGCCACGCCCCGGGGATGAAGTCGATCGACGACGCGCTCGAGCTGCGCGGCCGGATCTTCGGTGCGTTCGAGCTCGCCGAGCTGGCGCGCACCCCGGCCGAGGCCGAGCGCGCCCTCACGTTCGTCGTTGTCGGCGCCGGTCCCACGGGGGTCGAGATGGCCGGCCAGATCGCCGAGCTCGCCAACCGCACGCTGCGCAACGACTTCCGCCGCATCGACCCGACGAAGGCGCGGATCATCCTCGTCGACGCCGTCGACAAGGTCCTGCCCTCCTTCGGCGAGCGGCTGGGTGGCGCGGCCAAGCGCCGCCTCGAGCAGATGGGCGTCGACGTGCGGCTCGGCACGATGGTCACCGACGTCGACTCCACCGGCATCGTCGTCCGGGAGCCCGACGGCTCCTCGACCCGCATCGAGGCGCTCACCAAGGTGTGGGCCGCCGGGGTCCAGGCGAGCCCGCTCGCCCGCCGCCTCGCCGAGCAGTCCGGCGCCGAGGTCGACCGCGCCGGTAGGGTCCACGTCCTCCCCGACCTCACCCTCCCGGGCCACCCCGAGGTGCACGTCGTCGGCGACATGATGGCGCTCGACGACCTCCCCGGGGTCGCGCAGGTCGCGATCCAGGGAGCTCGCTTCTCCGCGAGGCAGATCGCCCACCGGCTCGACGGCAGGCCCACCGACGAGCGGTTCGAGTACCACGACAAGGGCTCGATGGCGACGATCTCGCGGTTCAGTGCGGTCGCGTCGATCGGCAAGCTCCGCTTCGCCGGCTTCCTCGCCTGGCTGCTCTGGCTCGCCATCCACCTCGTCTACATCATCGGCTTCAAGCACCGCGTCACGACCCTGCTCCACTGGGTCGTCAGCTTCCTGGGCCGGGGTCGCGCCGAGCGAGTCGCCACCGAGCAGCAGGTGTTCGGCCGCCGTGCCATGGACGCCCTCCCGGGCCACGAGCTGCCCTCCATCCCCACCGACCCCGCCGACGGCGAGGTCAGCGGGGTCGCCGAGCTCGAGGACCGGCACCGCGAGCACGAGGGCCGCCGGCACGCCGGCTGAGGCCCGGGAACCTCCTGTCGGAGGGCGGCGCACCGACGTAGGGTGACCGCCATGCCGCTGGACTACCCCCTCCACCGCAGGACGTTGCCCAACGGGCTGCGGGTGGTCGTGAGCCCCGACCACACCGTCCCGAACGTCACGGTGAACCTCTGGGTGGGGGTCGGGTCGCGGCACGAGGCGCCGGGGCGCACCGGGTTCGCGCACCTCTTCGAGCACCTGATGTTCCAGGGGTCGCGCAACGTCCGCAGCGGCGAGCACTTCGAGGCGCTCATGGCCGAGGGGGCCCGGCTCAACGCGACGACGTGGTTCGACCGCACCAACTACTTCGAGACCGTCCCCACCGGTGCCGTCGAGCTGGCCCTCTGGCTCGAGGCCGACCGGCACGGCCACCTCCTCGACGCCGTGACGCAGGAGAACCTCGACAACCAGCGCGACGTCGTCAAGGAGGAGAAGCGCCAGCGGTACGACAACCAGCCGTACGGCAACGCCCTCATCGACGTCTACGCCACCCTCTTCCCCGAGGGCCACCCCTACCACCACCCGACGATCGGGTCGATGGAGGACCTCGACGCCGCGAGCCTCGAGGACGTCCACGACTTCTTCCGCCGCTACTACGGCCCCGACAACACGGTCCTCACCCTCTGCGGAGACATCACGCCCGAGCGCGGCTTCGAGCTCGCCGAGCGGTACCTCGGCCCGCTGCCGGCGAGCGCTGAACCGCCCCGGGCCAACCTCCCCCAGCTCGACCCGCTCGACGGGCCGGTCCGCCTCGACCGGCGCTCGGCCGTCCCCAACGACCGGCTGCACCTCGCGTTCCGGCTCCCCGTCGACGGCACCGACGAGTTCCTCGCCGCCGCGGTCGCCCTCGACTGCGTCGGTGGGCTGTCGACCTCGCGGCTGGTCCGGCGCCTCGTGCGCCGCGAGCAGACCGCGATCGGCGCCCACGCCACCGCCTGGGGTTTCGTCGACGGCAGCTCGCTCGGTTTCGTCGTGCTGGACGTCGCACCCGGGGTCGACACCCGGGCCGTGGAGGACGCCTTCGTCGAGGAGCTGTCGGCCTTCCTCGAGGACGGTCCCACCGACGTCGAGCTCGAGGCGTCGCTCGCCCAGTCAGAGCGCTCGTGGCTGTCGGCGCTCGCCAGCCAGGAGGAGCGGGCCGACGTCATCAGCCACCACCACCTCCTCCACGACGACCCCGGCGTCGTCAACACCCACCTCGACCGGCTCCGGGCGCTGACCGGTGACGACGTCCTCGCCGCCGCGCGCCGCTGGCTCCGGCCGGACCAGCGCGCCGTCGTCGCGTACCTCGTCGAGGACGACGCCACCGAGGCCGACGACGAGGAGGCCGTGGCGTGAGCAGCCCGCTCGTCCCGCGCCCCGAGGTCGCGCCGCCGGGCCCGTGGGCCTTCCCCGCGCCGGAGGAGCACGTCCTGTCCAACGGGGTCCGTGTCCTCGTGCACGACCTGCCGGGCCAGTACGTGCTCTCGCTACGCGTCGTCGTCCCGATCTCCCTGGCGGCCGAGCCGGCCGGGCTGGAGGGCATCGCCTCGATGACGTCGCGCCTCCTCGACGAGGGCACGTCCCGTCACGAGGCCGAGGAGTTCGCCGAGCTGATGGAGCGGCACGGGATGGTCCTCGGGGCGGGCGTGAGCGACGGCGGGCTCCTCGTCGACGTCGACGTGCCGCAGCGCCACCTCGCCACGGCCTCCGCGCTCGTCACCGAGGCGCTCGCCGACGCGGTCTTCCCCGAGGCCGAGGTGCGCCGCATCCTGCGCAACCGGCTGGCCGAGATCGAGCAGGAGCGGGCCTCGTCGGCCCACCGCGCGGCCCGCGAGGTCGCCCGCACCCTCTGGGCCCCGGGGGAGCGCGCCGCCCTCCCCACCGGCGGCACGCCGGAGACGATCGGCGCCCTGACGCGCGAGCAGGTCCTCGCCTTCCACGCCTCGGCCGTCGGCCCGGAGGGGGCGACCGTCGTGCTCGCCGGTGACCTCGGGGGCGTCGACGTGCACGGCGTCCTCGAGTCCACCCTCGGCGGGTGGCACGCCCCGGGGCACGTCCCGTCGCCGCGGCCGACCGCCCCGCGCCCCGCCGACGACCGTGCCCGGGTCGTCGTCGTGGACCGTCCCGGCTCGGTCCAGACCGAGATCGCCGTCGCCGTCCCCGGGCCCGACCGGTCGACCCCGCACGGGTGGGCACCGCACCCCGTGCTGTCCTTCGTCCTGGGCGGGTCGCCCAGCGCCCGGATCGACGCGGTCCTGCGCGAGGAGAAGGGCTACACGTACGGCATCCGCAGCTCGTTCCGGCCGCGGGTCGCCGGAGGCTCGTTCGTCACCTCGGGTTCGGTCCGTTCCGAGGTCACGGGCGACGCCGTCGAGATCCTCCTCGGCATCCTCGACCGCGCCCGCGACGGCTTCACCGACGCCGAGCTGCGCACGGGCGTCGACTACGTCGCCAAGACGGCGCCCGGGAGGTACGCCACCGCCGACGCCGTCGCGGACGAGAGCGCCGCCCTCGCCCTCGAGGGCCTGCCCACCGACTTCTCCACCCGCACCCTGCGCGACGTCGCCGCCCTCGACCTGGACGCCCTCGACGCCGCCTACCGCCGCGTCGCGACGGGGGGCTGGAGCGTCGTCCTCGTCGGGGACGCGGCCAGGGTCGTCCCGGACCTCGAGGGCCGCGTGGCCGGCCCGGTGACCACCGTTGCCGTCTGACCCGGGGCCGACGCGCTCGCTCGTCACCGGTTCGTCGATCGGGCTGCTCGAGGTCGTCGAGGCCGCGGGCGCCGTCGTCATGATCCGGTTCGACGCCTCGACGACGGGCTCACCGCAGCACGAGCACGTCGGGAGCCCGCTGCTCACGGAGGCCCATCGCCAGCTGGCCGAGTACTTCGCCGGCCGCCGGCGGGTGTTCGACCTGCCCCTGCGCCCGGCGGGCACCGACTTCCAGCGCCGCGTCTGGGACGTCCTCGCGACGATCCCGTGGGGCACGACGACGACCTACGGATGGATCGCCGACCGGCTGGGACTTCCCCCCGGCGCCTCGCGGGCGGTCGGGGCGGCCAACGGCGCCAACCCGATCCCCGTCGTCCTGCCCTGCCACCGGGTGGTCGGGGCCGACGGCACCCTCACCGGCTACGCCGGCGGGCTCGAGCGCAAGGCCGAGCTGCTCCGGCTCGAGGGCGTGGCGACCGAGGCCGACCAGGGCGCCTTGTTCTAGAGCCCGTCGGTCTCGTGCGGCTGCGGGGTCAGGCGGCGCAGCACCTCGTCGTGGAGGTGGCCGTTCGTGGCGACGGCGTTGCCGCCGAACGGGCCGTCGACGCCCTCGAGCGAGGTGAACCGGCCACCGGCCTCGGTGACGATCGGCACGAGCGCGGCCATGTCGTGGAGGGCGAGCTCGGGCTCGGCGGCGATGTCGACCGCGCCCTCGGCGAGGAGCATGTAGGACCAGAAGTCGCCGAACGCCCGCTCGCGCCAGCAGGACCGCGCGAGGTCGAGCGCCTCACGCTCCCGGCCCACCGCACCCCACGAGGTCCAGCTGGAGCAGGAGATCGACGCGTCCTCCACCCGGCTCACCCCGCTGACGTGCAGCTGCTTGGCGGAGGTGAGGCTGCGGCCGGCCCAGGCCCCGGAACCGAGCGTGGCCCACCACCGACGGCCCAGCGCTGGTGCCGCGACCAGGCCGAGGACGGGGCGGCCGTCGTCGACGAGGGCGATGAGCGTGGCCCACACCGGGACCCCCCGGACGAAGTTGTGGGTGCCGTCGATGGGGTCGACGACCCACTGGCGCGGCGAGGAACCCGTCGGTGGGAGCTCCTCGCCGATGACGGCGTCGCGCGGGCGGGTGCGCTTGAGCTGGGAGCGGATCAGCTCCTCGGCGTCGCGGTCGGCGTCGCTGACGAGGGTGAGGTCGGGCTTGGCCTCGACGTGGAGGTCCTCGGCCCGGAAGCGTGAGGTCGTGAGCCTCTCGACCGCGTCCGCGAGCACGTGGGCGAGGCGCAGGTCGTCGTCGTAGCCGGGCACGGAGTTCACCGTAGCGGCTCCCTCCGAAGATCCTTCGGCCCCAGCCACGGTCGCGTCGCGCTTCGGTCACAATCGGGTCTCGGAGTGTTGCGAAACTTCCAAACGGTCCGCCCGTGGTCTTTGATGGTGCGCGGCACGCCCGGAGGCGCTGCACGCAGGGCCTCACCCGATCGGGAGCGGCCCAGGAACACGGTCAACCCGACCAACGGGTGACACACCACTTCACGTAGGAGGACATCCATGCGAGGAACCACTCGCACGGTCGCCGTGGCGGCCCTGTCCGCCGTGGCCCTGCTCGCCGCCGGGTGCGGCAGCGGCGGCGGCAGCGGCGACACCGAGACCTCGGCCGGCGCCAAGACGGGCGGGGAGATCACCGTCCGCGGCTGCAACCCCGAGAACCCGCTCGTGCCCAGCAACACGTCCGAGACCTGTGGCGGCAACGTGCTCGACGCGGTCTTCGCGAAGCTCGTCCACTACGACCCCGAGACGGCGAAGCCGGCGAACGACATCGCCGAGTCGATCGAGACCACGGACAACCAGAACTTCACCGTCAAGCTCAAGAAGGGCTACAAGTTCCACGACGGCACCGAGGTCAAGGCGAAGAACTTCGTCGACGCCTGGAACTACGCCGCGTACGCCCCGAACGCCCAGGGCGGTGGCTACTTCATGACCCCGATCGAGGGTTACGGCGACCTCCAGTGCACCGGTGAGGGCGACGACCCCTGCGCCGGCGCCGGCAAGGCCAAGGCCGACAAGCTGACCGGTCTGGCCGTCACCGACGACTACACCTTCACCATCAAGACCACCGAGAAGGTCGCGAACCTCCCCGTCCGCCTCGGCTACACCGCCTTCGCCCCGCTCCCCGACGCCTTCTTCGCGGACCCGAAGGCCTTCGGCGACAAGCCGATCGGCACCGGCCCGTTCAAGGTCGACTCGTGGACCAAGGAGCAGTCGATCGTCCTGTCGAAGTTCGCCGACTACAGCGGTGAGTTCGGCGCCAAGGTCGACAAGGTCACCTTCAAGATCTACCAGGACGCCGACGCGGCCTACAACGACGTCCTCGCCAACAACCTCGACATCACCGACGAGATCCCGGCGAGCGCGCTCATCGACGACAAGTACAAGACCGACCTCCCCGAGCGCAACGCGCAGAAGGAGTCCGGCGTCCTCCAGTACCTCGAGTTCGCCCCCACCAAGGTCGACCCGAACGTCGCCGACCCGAAGATCCGCCAGGCGATCTCCATGGCCATCGACCGGCCGACGATCATCAAGCAGATCTTCAACAACACCCGCGTCCCCGCGACCGGCTGGGTCTCCCCGGTCGTCGACGGCTACAAGGCCGAGCAGTGCGGTGAGTTCTGCAAGTACGACCCGGCCAAGGCCAAGGCCCTCCTCGAGGAGGCCGGCGGCTACAAGGGTGACAAGCTGACGATCTCGTACAACGCCGACGCCGCCCACAAGGAGTGGACCGAGGCCACCTGCAACAGCATCAAGCAGGCCCTCGGCGTCGAGTGCGTCGCGACCCCGGTCGTCGACTTCTCGACCTACCTCAAGCAGCTCGGTGACCGCAAGATGAAGGGCATGTTCCGCCTCGGCTGGCAGATGGACTACCCGTCGATCGAGAACTTCCTCGCCCCCGTCTTCGAGACCGGCGCCGACTCCAACTACATGGACTACTCGAGCCCGGCCTTCGACAAGCTGCTGACCGAGGGCGCTGCCGCCACCGACCCGGCCGAGTCGAACGCCAAGTACCAGGAGGCCGAGGCCCTGCTCGCGCAGGACATGCCGGCCATCCCGCTCTGGTACGGCAAGGCCACCATGGGCTGGTCCGACAAGGTGACCGGTGTCAAGATCACCGCGTTCGGCACGATCGACCTCACGTCGGTCTCGCTGAAGTGAGCTGACTGAACCGACAGGTTCACTCGACCACGCGTCGTCGGCCTGCCAGCGTCCGCTGGCAGCCCGACGGTCGTGTGAGGACCCCTCGCGCCTTCCCCGGGGTGCGCGAATACTGGGTCCGGGCCGCCATGGTCTAGGTTCTTTCCCCGGTACACCCGACGACGCCGTCCCGACCCCGGTCGACGGCCCAGAACAGCCAAGGAGGTGACGTGGGCACTTACATCATCCGACGGCTGCTGCAGATGATCCCGGTGATCCTGGGAGCGACGTTCCTCATCTTCGCCATGGTCTTCGCCCTCCCGGGCGACCCCCTGGCGGGCAAGTGTGGCGAGCGGCCGTGCCCACCGGCCTACGCACAGGCCTTCCGCGAGAAGTACAACCTCGACGACCCGCTGCTCGTCCAGTACGGCAAGTACCTGGGCAACCTCGCGCAGGGTGACCTCGGCGAGACCTACAACGGCATCAAGGTCGCCGACCAGCTCAAGGAGCGCTACCCCGTCACCGCGAAGCTCGCCCTCATGGCGGTGCTCATCGAGGCGGTGATCGGCGTCACCGCCGGGGTGCTCACGGGCATCAGGAAGAACGGGTTCCTCGACAACCTCGTCCTCGTGTCGACCCTCGTCCTCATCTCCATCCCGATCTTCGTCATCGCGGGCCTGTCGCAGTACTTCCTCGGCGTCAAGGCGGGGCTGTTCCCCGTCACGGTGACCTCGTCCAACCCCACGGTCTACGAGCTGCTGCTCCCCGCGATCGTCCTCGGCTCGCTCTCCGTCGCCTACGTCACGCGCCTGACGCGGACCAACCTCGTCGAGAACCTGCGCGCCGACTACGTGCGCACGGCCGTCGCCAAGGGCCTGACCAAGCGGCGTGCGATCGGCCTGCACGCCCTGCGCAACTCGCTGATCCCCGTCGTCACCTACATCGGCTTCGACGTCGGCGCCCTGCTCAGCGGCGCGATCGTCACCGAGAGCATCTTCAACATCCAGGGCATCGGCGGCTACATCTTCCGGTCGATCCGCACCCGTGACGGCGCGAGCGTCGTCGGGGCGGTCACGGTGCTCGTCATCGTCTACCTGTTCGTCAACCTGCTCGTGGACCTGCTCTACGGGCTGCTCGACCCGAGGATCAGCCATGACTGAAGCCGCCATCGCCGAGGTGCAGGCCAGCGACCCGCACGACGCCGGCGACGTCAACGAGGAGCGTTCGCTCGCCTCCGACGCGTGGCGCGCGATGCGCCGCAACCCCATGTTCTGGATCTCGGCGGCGATGATCGTCGTCTTCGTCCTCATGGCCGCCTGGCCGAGCCTGTTCACGAGCACCGACCCGCGCGAGGCGATCCTCGCCGAGTCGCGCTCGCGTCCCGGCGACGGCACGTTCTTCGGGCGCGACATCCAGGGCTACGACATCTACGCCCGCTGCATCTACGGGGCGCGCGCGTCGATCCTCGTCGGCCTCTTCACGACGATCGGCACCGTCCTCGTCGGCGGCACCATCGGCGTGTTCTCGGGCTACCTCGGCGGCGCGGCCGACTCGATCCTGTCGCGCATCGGTGACGTGTTCTTCGCGATCCCGCTGCTCCTCGGCGCGATCATCTTCCTCGTCTCGCTGCCCGAGTTCTTCAACGACAACTACCTGCTCATCGTCCTCAAGGTCGTCATCGCGCTCGTCGTCCTCGGCTGGCCGAGCATGGCGCGCCTCATGAGGTCGAGCGTGATCCAGGTCAAGCCGAACGACTACGTCCAGGCCGCCCGTGCGCTCGGGGCCAGCCCGTGGCGCATCGTGCGCTCGCACGTCCTGCCCAACGCCCTCGCGCCGGTCATCGTCGTCGCGACGATCAACCTCGGGGCGTACATCGCGGTCGAGGCGACGCTGTCCTACCTCGGTATCGGCCTGCGGGCCCCTGCCATCTCGTGGGGCATCGACATCAGCGCCGCCATCATCGGGCTGCGGACCACGCCGCACATGCTCTTCTTCCCGAGCCTGTTCCTCTCGCTCGCGGTGCTGGCGTTCATCCTGCTCGGTGACGTCGTGCGTGACGCCCTCGACCCGAAGAACCGCTGACGGAGACGCCATGACCACCGACACCACGACCCGGCCCTCCGGCCAGGGTTCCACCTACACGCCCCAGGACGGTGTGCTCCTCGAGGTCGACGACCTGTACGTGGAGTTCCACACCCCCGACGGCGTCGCCACCGCCATCAACGGCGTCTCCTTCGAGCTGCGCCAGGGCGAGTCGCTCGCCATCCTCGGGGAGTCCGGCTCGGGGAAGTCCGTGACCGCCCAGGCGATCATGGGCATCCTCGACATGCCGCCGGCGGTCATCCCGAAGGGGCACGTCCGCTACTGCGGGCAGGACCTGCTCTCGATGCCCCCGGAGGAGCGCCGCCGGACGCGCGGACCGGAGATCTCGATGATCTTCCAGGACGCCCTCTCCTCGCTGAACCCGGTGTTCCCGGTGGGCTGGCAGATCGCCGAGATGTTCCGCGTCCACCGCGGGATGAACAAGAGCGACGCGCTCGAGCAGGCCGTCCGCCTCATGGAGCGGGTCCAGATCCCCGCAGCCCGTGAGCGGGTGCGGTCCTACCCCCACCAGTTCTCCGGCGGCATGCGCCAGCGCATCATGATCGCGATGGCGATCGCGCTCGACCCGGCGGTGCTCATCGCCGACGAGCCGACCACCGCCCTCGACGTCACCGTCCAGGCGCAGATCATGGCGCTCCTGGAGGAGCTGCAGGAGGAGCGCCAGATGGGGCTCATCCTCATCACCCACGACCTCGGGGTCGTCGCCGACGTCGCCGACCGGATCGCCGTCATGTACGCGGGCCGGCTTGTCGAGACCGCCGACGTCCACGAGCTGTACGCGGGCCCGGCGCACCCCTACACCCGGGGCCTCCTCGAGTCGATCCCGCGCCTGGACCAGAAGGGCCAGACCCTCGCCGCGATCGGTGGCCTGCCGCCGAACCTCCTGCGGATCCCGCCGGGCTGCCCGTTCAACCCCCGCTGCCGGATGGCGCAGGACATCTGCCGCCAGGACCGGCCCGAGCTGCGCGAGGTCGTCCCGGGCCGGTTCTCGGCCTGCCACTTCGCCGAGGAGGTCATCGATGCCTGAGGTCATCCTCAGCGCCCAGAACCTGGTCAAGCACTACCCCATCAAGAAGGGGGTGCTGCGCCGCACCGCCGGTCACGTCAAGGCCGTCGACGGCGTGAGCTTCGACCTGCACAAGGGCGAGACACTCGGCATCGTCGGTGAGTCCGGCTGCGGGAAGTCGACCCTCGGGCGTCTCCTCATGCGTCTCGAGGACCCCACGTCGGGCACCGTCACCTTCGGTGGCGAGAACTGGTCGTCGGCCACGGGTCGCGAGATGCGCCGGCTCCGGCGCGACATCCAGATCGTGTTCCAGGACCCGTACACCTCGCTGAACCCGAGGATGACGGTCGGCGACATCATCGGCGAGCCCTTCGAGATCCACCCCGACGTCGTCCCCAAGGGCGGCCGGCGTCGGCGGGTCCAGGAGCTCCTCGACCTCGTCGGCCTCAACCCCGAGCACATCAACCGCTACCCCCACCAGTTCTCGGGTGGCCAGCGGCAGCGCATCGGCATCGCGCGCGGCATCGCGCTCAACCCGAAGGTGCTGATCTGCGACGAGCCGGTCTCCGCGCTCGACGTCTCGGTGCAGGCGCAGGTCGTCAACCTCATGGAGAAGCTCCAGGACGAGCTCGGCCTCGCGTACGTCTTCATCGCGCACGACCTGTCGGTCGTGCGGCACATCTCGGACCGGGTCGGGGTCATGTACCTCGGCAAGATGGCCGAGCTGGGCGAGGAGGACGAGGTCTACGCGCGCCCGACGCACCCGTACACGCAGGCGCTCCTGTCGGCCGTGCCCGTGCCCGACCCGACGCTGCGCGGCAAGCGCGAGCAGATCGTCCTCCAGGGCGACGTGCCCTCGCCGGCCAACCCGCCGAGCGGCTGCCGCTTCCACACGCGGTGCTGGAAGGCGCAGGAGAAGTGCTCGGTCGAGGAGCCGCAGCTCGTGCCGCGGGCCGACGGCCGCGGTGAGCACCTCTCCGCCTGCCACTTCGCCGAGCCCCGCGTCATCGTCGAGACGGTCGACGTCAGCGACGAGGTCCCCGACGAGCGCTTCACGACGACCGAGGTCGCCGACCTGTCGGAGGTGACCGAGTCGCCCGCCGGCGTCGACGCCGAGAAGGCCGACCTCGCCCGTGCGGACGAGGACCTCGCGCCGCAGGACACGACGCGCCTGGTCGACGAGCAGCCGGGCGACCACCGGCCGCCGCAGGCCTGACCCTCGTTGACGGGGCCCCGGGGAGCGCTGCTCCCCGGGGCCCCGTCACGTCAGGGCGCCCTCAGTCGTGGGAGTCGCCGGTGACGGGGGTCCGGGCGCGCAGCAGCCGCCGGAGGGAGTCGAGGCGGGCCGGGCCCGCGGGGCCGGCGGATCCGCTCTCGACCCACGCGTCGAGGCCGCACTCCTCCTCGTCGTGGGTGCAGCCGCGCGGACACTGCGCCGTCCCGGGCTCGAGGTCGGGGAAGTGGTGGACGATCCGGCTGAGGTCGACGTGCGCCAGGCCGAAGGACCGCACGCCGGGGGTGTCGATGACCCACCCGTCGTCGTCGGGGAGGGCGAGGGCGACGGCGGAGGTCGACGTGTGGCGACCCCTGCCGGTGACGTCGTTGACGACCCCGGTGGCACGCAGGGCCAGCGGGACGAGGGCGTTGACCAAGGTGCTCTTGCCGACACCGGAGTGCCCGACGAGAACGCTGACCCGACCGGACAGCGCATCGCGGACGTCGTCGAGCCCGGTGATCAGGCCGTCGCGGCGCGAGGTGACGATCGCCGGGACCGAGAGCGGCGCGTACTGCTCGAGGAACGGGGCCGGGTCGGTGAGGTCGGCCTTCGTGAGGACGAGCAGCGGCTCCATCCCGGCGTCGTAGGCCGCGACGAGGCAGCGGTCGATGAGGCGGGGACGTGGCTCGGGGTTGGTCAGGGACGAGACGACGACGAGCTGGTCGGCGTTGGCGACGAGCACCCGCTCGACCGGGTCGGTGTCGTCGGCGGTTCGGCGAAGAACGGTCTCCCGAGGGGTGACTCGCACGATGCGGGCGAGCGAGCCGTCGTCACCGGTGGTGTCGCCGACGAGGTGGACGGCATCGCCGACGACGATGCCCTTGCGCCCGAGCTCGCGCGCCCGCATCGCCACGACGACCCGGCGCGTGTCACCCTCCTCGACGTAGGTCGTGTACCGACCGCGGTCGACACCCGTGACGCGCGCGGGCACGGCGTCGAGGTGGGCTGGGCGGTCCTTGCTCCGCGGACGAGAACCCCTGCGGTTGGGGCGGATCCGGACATCCGACTCGTCGTAGTCGCGGGAGGACCGGGCCATCAGGCCCCCGCGTCGAGGCGCTGGGCCAGCATGTCGTCCCACAGCTCGGTGAAGGCGGGCATCGTCTTGGCCACCGTGCCGACGTCCTCGACGACGATCCCCGGGACGGCGAGCCCGAGGACCGCCGCGGCCATGACCATCCGGTGGTCCGCATAGGTGTGAAAACGACCGGGGCGCAACGGTTTCGGCGTGATGCGCAGGCCGTCGGGGGTCTCGTCGACCTCGGCGCCGAGCGCGACGAGCTCGGTGCGGAGCGCGGCGAGGCGGTCGGTCTCGTGGCCGCGGATGTGGGCGACGCCGCGAATGACGCTGGGGGAGTCCGCGAGGGCGCAGAGGGCCGCGACCACGGGGGTCAGCTCGCTGGAGTCGTGGAGGTCGACGTCGACCCCGGAGATGCCGTCGCCACCGCTGACGGTGAGCCCGGAGCGGTCGAGGACGACGTCGGCGCCCATCATGTCGAGGACCTCGCGGACGAAGTCGCCGCCCTGGGTCGTGTACTGCGGCCAGCCGGGAACGTGGACCCGGCCGCCGGTGACGAGCGCCGCCGCGAGGAACTGGGCCGCGTTGGACAGGTCGGGCTCGACCTGCACGTCGAGGGCGTTGACCTCGCTCGGCTCGACGCGCCAGGTGTGGACCTCGGCGTCGTCGACGACGACCCCGGCGTCGCGCAGCGTCTCGACCGTCATCTCGATGTGCGGCAGGCTCGGGACGGCCCGGCCGTCGTGGTGGACGGTCACCCCGCGCTCGAAGCGCGCCCCCGACAGGAGCAGCCCCGAGACGAACTGCGAGGAGGCGGAGGCGTCGAGGGTGACCGCGCCACCGGCGACCGAGCCGCGGCCGGCGACCGTGAAGGGGAGCCCGCCGCGACCCTCGTCCTCGACGTCGACACCGAGCGTCCGCAGGGCGCCCAGCACGGGGGCCATCGGCCGGACTCGAGCGTGCTCGTCGCCGTCGAAGCGGACCGGCCCGTCGGCGAGCCCGGCGACCGGGGGCACGAACCGCATGACGTTGCCCGCGAGCCCGCAGTCGACCGCGCCGCCCCCGACGACCGGCCCGGGAGTCACGACCCAGTCACCGTCGTCCACGTCGTCGACCCGGGCCCCGAGGGTGCGCAGGGCCTGGGCCATGAGCAGCGTGTCGCGCGAGCGCAGCGGGGCCCGCAGGCGCGAGACGTCGGACGCGAGCGCCGCGAGGACGAGGTAGCGGTTGGTGAGCGACTTGCTCCCGGGCAGGACGACCCTGGCGCCGACCGGCCCGCGGGAGGCCGGCGCCGTCCAGTCAGCTGACGGCATGGTGCGCGCGTGCCGCCTTCAGCCGGGCCTCGCGGGCAGCGGTGTGGGCAGCGTGGCGCGCCTCGCGCCGCGCGGTCCGGGTGGCCCGCTGGGCGCTCTCGCCCGCGAGCCGCGCACGGTAGGCGAGTCCCGGCTTGCCCTCGGTGTCGACCGCGGCAAGGAGGAGCCCACCGAGGAGGCCGAGGTTCTTGAGGAACTGCACCTTCTGCTTCTCGCGCTCCGCGGGGTCCTGCTTCTCCCAGTAGGCGTGTGCGGCAAGGGTGGTCGGCACGAGGGTCGCGGCGAGCACGGTCGAGGCGACCCGGGGGAGGCGGCCCAGGGCGAGCAGCGCGCCGGCGCCGACCATGGCCACGCCGTTGGCGCGCACGAGGAGCTCCGGGTCGTCGCCGAGGCCCAGGCGTGGCCCGACCCTCTCGACGAGGGGACGGGCCGTGTCGGCCTTGCTCCCGGGGTGCTTGAGCTGGTCGAGGCCGCCGACGACGAACATCGCGGCGAGCATCGGGCGGGCGACACGTCGCACCAGGGTCATGAGGGAGGACCTCCCGGATCGGTTCCTGCTGGTCAGGACTGTCATCCCTACGGTAGTCGTCCTGCCCCCGGGGCGTAGCCTTCAGGTCCATGTGTGGTCGCTACGCCGCGACGGCGAACCCGGACGAGCTCGTGCTCGAGTTCGAGGTCGAGGACGACCGCTCGGCCGAGGTCGGCCGCAGCGTGCTCGTCAACCCGCAGGAGCCCCCACCCGGTCGCCCCGACCACAACATGGCCCCCACGAAGCAGGCCCCCGTCGTCCTCACCCGCGTGCCCCGTGACGACCGCGGGGGAGCCCCGCGGCGGCAGCTGCGGCTGCTCACCTGGGGTCTCGTGCCGAGCTGGTCCAAGGACCCCCGCGGTGGCGCGCGCATGATCAACGCGCGGGTCGAGTCGGTCGCCGACAAGCCGGCCTTCGCGCGGGCCCTCGCGACGCGCCGCTGCCTCGTCCCGGCCCGGGGCTGGTACGAGTGGCAGGCGTCGCCCACCGCCGTGGACGCCAAGGGGAAACCGCGCAAGCAGCCCTTCTTCACCGAGCGCGCCGACGGCGCCAGCGTCGCGATGGCCGGCCTCTACGAGTTCTGGCGCGACCCGGCGGTCACCGACCCGGACGACTCGATGGCGTGGCTGACGACCTTCACGGTCGTCACCGGCCCCGCCGAGCCGGGGCTGGACCGCATCCACGACCGCCAGCCGCTCGTCATCGAGAAGGACGACTGGGCGACGTGGCTCGACCCCGGCACCGGCGCCGCCGACGTCCTCCCGCTCCTCGAGACCCACCGGCCGGGGCGGTTCGTCGCGCGGCCGGTGACGCGGGCGGTGAGCAGCAACCGTGCCAACGGGCCGCACCTGCTCGACCCGGTACCCCCCGAGGAGCTCGTCGGGGTCGTCGACCCCATGACGGGCGAGGTGCTCGGCGGGTGACGGCGATGACCGAGCGGCTCGTCGCCACTCCCGAGGGCCCCGCACGCACGACGACCACGGACCCGGACGGCGAGGCGGTCGGCACCCTCGTCCTCGGGCACGGGGCCGGCGGCCTGCGGTGGACCCTCGACGTCGCGGCGACCCGCGACGTCATGGTCGCCGCAGGGTGGCGGGTCGTCCTCGTCGACCAGCCCTGGCGGGTCGCCGAACGCAAGGTCGGACCCCGCCCGCCGGTGCTCGACCTCGCGTGGGTCCCGGTCCTGCAGGACATCCGGCAGCGCTGCGGCACAGGCAGGCTCGTCACCGGAGGGCGCAGCGCAGGAGCGCGCGTCGCGTGCCGGACGGCCGCGGCCACCGGCGCCGACGCCGTCCTCTGCCTGTCCTTCCCGCTGCACCTGCCCGGCCGGCCGCAGGCCTCGCGGGCGAGCGAGCTCGCGCAGCCGTCCGCGGCCGGCATCCCGGTCCACGTGGTCCAGGGGTCGACCGACCCGTTCGGCACTCCCGCCGAGGTCGAGGCCGTCCTCCCACCCCTCACGACCCTGGACGTCGTGCCCGGCCCACACTCCCTCGGACGGGTCGCCGACCGGGTCGCCGCGATCGTCCGCGCCAGGCTCGCGGGGGAATGAGGCACGGCGACGCGGCGTTGTGACCCCTGTCCCGACGTCCACCGAGAGGTCTCCCGTGCTCGTCCTCGACACCAACGCCCCCAGCCGGGCCCGGATAGGCTGGGACGCGATGATGACTCCACCCACTCCCGTCGAGGAGACCGCGGAGGCCGAGGTCGACCTCGCGACCGAGACCCAGGCCGAGCGCCAGGCCCGCTTCGAGCGCGAGGCCCTGCCCCTCCTGGACCAGCTCTACGCGGCCGCCATGCGTACCACCCGCAACCCCGCCGACGCCGAGGACCTGCTCCAGGAGACGTATGCCAAGGCCTACGCCGCGTTCCACCAGTACCAGCCGGGGACGAACCTCAAGGCCTGGATGTACCGCATCCTCACGAACACCTACATCAACACCTACCGCAAGAAGCAGCGCGAGCCGCTGCAGTCCGACGCCTCCGAGGTCGAGGACTACCAGCTCGCCCGCGCGGAGTCGCACACCTCGGTGGGGCTGAAGTCGGCCGAGGTCCAGGCCCTCGAGCACCTGCCCGACACCGAGGTCAAGCGTGCCCTCCAGGACCTCCCCGAGGACTTCCGGATGGCGGTGTACCTCGCCGACGTCGAGGGCTTCGCGTACAAGGAGATCGCCGAGATCATGGGCACTCCGATCGGGACCGTGATGTCCCGCCTGCACCGCGGCCGCCGCCAGCTGCGGGCGCTGCTATCGGGTTACGCGCGAGAGCGCGGGTTCGGCACGGAGGACGAGTCATGAGCCACGACGCGCACGCCGGGCACGGCGACTGTTCGGAGGTCCTGCACCGGATCTACGAGTACCTCGACGGTGAGATGAGCCCCGCGGACGTCAAGCGGGTCGCCGCCCACCTCGCCGAGTGCCAGCCCTGCCTCGCCGAGCACGACCTCGACCGGGCCGTCAAGGACGCGGTGCGCCGCTCGTGCGTCGAGGAGGCCGCGCCGGCCGCCGTCCGGCTCCAGATCCTCCAGCGCATCACGATGGTGAGGGTCGAGGGCGAGTCCTGACCGGCCGTCCGACCTGCGGACACACGAACGCCCGGGGTGCCGACAGGCACACCGGGCGTCGTCGTCTCAGCGATCGCTCAGGCGTTGGGCTTGCGGCCGTGGTTGGCCTTGTTGCCCTTGCGAGAGCGGCGCTTCCGAGCACGCTTGCTCATCTCGAGCCTTTCGTCGGGGGGTGTCGGCGCGGTGCGATCGGGCACCACGCGCGTGTCCCGTTCATTGTCGCACACCGCTGCGCGTGTCAAACTCGACGGACCGAGGGTCTACCCCTGATCCGGCCCTCCTTTTCCGAGAGGAACCCCTGAAATGAACCGTATGCGTGCTCTCCTTGCCGTCGCTGCCCTCGCCGTCCTCGCCGTCGCCGCCCCGGCGTCGGCCCACGCGGCCACCAAGGACGGTGGGACCACCTACACGACCAACGGGTGGAGCTACCGCCCCTGACCGCGAGGGGGTGACGAGCTGACGTGTCCGGTGTGATCGACGAGGCTGACGACGACGTCGTCGACCCCACGTCCACACCGTCGCGTCGCTTCCTTCCCATCCTCGTCGGCGTCACGGTCGGGACCCTCGTCCTCGAAGCGGTGGTGGCTTTGAGTGACGGCTTCGTCCTCGACCCGACGTTCGTCGCCCTGTGCGTCATCCTGGCGCTCACGACATGGTTCGGCAGCCTCGTGGTGGAGGAGAACGCCAGCCTGTCGGTGTCCAGCATCGTCCTCCTGGCCGCGGCGGTCCTTCTCGGGCCCGCCGCGGCCGGGTTGGTCGGTGCCCTGCACGGACCGGCCGAACGGGGGCCGATCCCCGTGGCGTTCCGCGTCTACAACGGCGCGATGCACGCGGCGTCCGGCATCGTCGCGGGCCTGGTCTTCCGGGCCCTCGGCACGCTCGAGCCGGGAGCGCTCGGGGGGACCTCCGAGATCGTGCGGAACCTCGCGGTCCCGCTGTTCCTGGCCCACCTCGCCGGGGTCGTCACGAACATGGTGCTCTTCGTCGGCCTCGTCGTCGTCCTCGACCGCGTGCCCGCCCTCTCGGTGCTGACCCGGCTCTTCGCGACCTTCCCGGCCGCGCTCGGGCACGGGGCCGTCACCTTGATCCTCGTCATCCTCTGGGTGCCGGCCGACGTCGGCCCGGGGAGCCTGCTCCTGGTCCTCGCCCCGCTCCTCGTCGCGCAGTGGGCCAACGCGCAGTACGCCGAGGAGAAGCTGGCGCGCGACCGCGCCCTCCACGTCCTCGTCGCAGCCGTCGAGGCCAAGGCGCCGCACCTGACCGGCCACAGCGCCCGGGTGTCCGAGCTGACGACACTCATGGCCGAACACCTCGGCCTGCGCCCGCAGACCATCGCCGATGTCAAGATGGCCGGCATGCTCCACGACCTCGGGCAGGTGACCCTCCCGACCGACCTCGTGCGCGGGGGCCGACCCGACGGCTCCACGCTGTCGGCCACGTACCCGTCCCGCGGGGCCTCGCTGCTGCGCGGCCTGCCCTTCCTCGCCGGCTCCCTCGACCCGATCGTGCGCCACCGCGTCGTCCTCGAGCAGAAGGCCGACGCCGGCTCGCTGGCGCCGCTGCTCGTCGGCGTCGCCGACGAGTTCGACGTGCTCACCGAGGTCGGCACGCCCGACGGCGTCGTCCTGACCCCGGAGGAGGCCGTGGCGCGGCTGCGCACCGGGGACCGCGTCCGCGACGACGTCGTCGACGCCCTCGAACAGGTCCTCGTCCGGCGCGACCCCGGGGTGACCGCCGGGTGAACCGCGAGCGTTGGCGCCCGGAGGGCGCCGTGCGAGCCGTCGTGCTCGGACTGGGAGCCGCCGTCGTCGCCTGGGCGGTCGTCGTGGGCCGCGGCGACGTCCTGAGGAGCGCCGACCTCCACGGCCGCACCGTCGTGGTCCTCCTCACCGCCGTCGTCGTCGGCGAGCTGTTGCGGCTGCGGATGCCGAGCGGGCGGACCACCGCCCCCGTGTCGTCCGCGACGGTGACGGCTGCGGCCATGCTCGGGGTGGTCCAGGGCGAGCCGACCTTCGACGTCACGAGCGGCTTCGTCGTCATCTTCGTGGCGCTCGGCATGGCGGTCGCCGCGATCCTCCGGCGGCTGCGGCACCAGGCCGTCGGCCTGGAGCAGCTGGCCGCCCGCCTCGTCGCCGTGACGGTCACGGCCTGGCTCGTCCGCGAGCCGTGGGCCGACGGTGACAGCCTGTGGAGGCTCGCCTCGTCGCCCGGGACGAGCCACTGGGTGGCCGGGCTGGGGCTCGTGGCCATCTCGGTCGTCAGCCTGGCCGTCGAGATCGTCCTCGTCTCGGCCGTGCGGGCGGAGCGCCAGCGCACGCCGTGGTGGCCGACCCTGCGGGGCGACGCCGCCGAGGTGTACCTGCTGACCCTCGCCGTCGCGACCACGGGTCCGCTCGTCGCCCTCATGGCACCGCCGCTCGGGCTGTTCGCCCTCGTCGCCGCCCTGTTCCCCCTGGCGTTCACCTACGTCGCCGTCGCCCGGTCCACGCGCAACCGCGAGACCTACCGGGAGACCGTCGTGACCCTCTCGCACCTGACCGAGGAGGGCGGCTACACCCCCCGCGGGCACGCCGAGCGCGTCGCCGACCTCAGCGTCCGCATCGGCCGTGTCCTCGGCCTCCCCGAGCGCGAGCTGCGTGACCTCGAGGTCTCGGCCCTGCTCCACGACCTCGGCCAGATCTCGCTGACCGCACCGATCCCCGACGGTGCCACCGTCCTCGCGGCACCGGCCGACCAGCGCGAGATCGCGGCCGAGGGGGCGCGCATCATCCGGCACGCCGAGGGCCTCGACGCCGTGGCGCTGCGGGTCGAGGGGCAGACGACCCCGTACCGCCTCGTGCGCGAGCTGGGCGAGGAGGTCCCGGTGGCGAGCCGGATCATCAAGGCGGCCAACGCCTTCGACGACCTCACCGGCGGCAGCGCCGACCCGCTGCGGGTCGAGGCCGCCCTCGAACGGATCCACCTCGGGCTCGGCTACGAGTACGACCCGGCCGTCGTCGACGCCCTCGGCGCCGTGACCTCGGACGCCACGGTCGGTGCCGTCGACGAGCAGCGGCGGGTCGCGCGCTAGCATCGGGGCCGCCCCGCCCCGCACCGAAAGGCTCCTGTGGACCGCCTCACCCCCGTCGTCTTCCACGACGCCTGGGGGTCGCACGTCTCCATCGCGAGCCTCCAGGGGCGCGACATCCCGAGCCCGCGGCCCGAGTCCGAGCTGTGGATGGGGGCGCACGAGGAGGGCCCGTCACCCACCGACCGCCCCGGGTCACCGACCCTCGCCGCCGTCGTCGAGGCCGACCCCGTCGGCGAGCTGGGCGCCGCTTGCGTCGAGCGCTACGGGCCGCGGCTGCCCTTCCTCCTCAAGGTCCTCGCACCCGGCCGCGCCATCTCGATCCAGGCGCACCCCACGGCCGAGCAGGCCCGGTCCGTGCGGGAGTCCGGCCCCCCCGACGTCTACGTCGACGACTGGGCCAAGCCCGAGCTGCTCCTCGCCATCGCGCCGTTCGAGGTCTTCGTCGGGCTGCGCTCCTTCGCCGAGGTCGCCGCCCTCGTCGACGGCCTCCAGGTCGCCCGGCTCTCCCGGCTCGTCGCGGACGCCGCGGGCGCCGAGGACCCCGAGCACGCCCTCCTCGCCGCGGTGCTCGCGACCCCGGCCGACGAGGTCGCCGAGCTGGCCCGCGCGGTGGTGGCGGGCTGTGTGCGGCTCGAGGGGAGCAAGGGGGCGCGCGGCGACGACTGCGCGGCGGTGGTCCGCGTGGCCGAGGAGCACCCCGACGACATCGGCCTGGTCGTCCTGCTCCTCATGAACCACCGGGTGCTCCAGCCCGGCGAGTACATCGACGTCGCGGCCGGGGTGCTGCACTCCTACGTCCGCGGCCTCGGCGTCGAGGTCCTCGCGAACTCCGACAACGTCGTGCGCGCCGGGCTCACGAGCAAGCCGGTCAACGTGCCCGAGCTGCTCCGCATCGTCGACCCACGGGCCGACGGCATCGCGGGCTGCGGCCGCGTGCTCGAGCCGGGGGTCGAGGTCTTCGACAGCGGCTCGGACCGGTTCAGGCTGCTGCGGGTCACCCCGGGGCGGCGGCTCCCCGGCGACACCTCGCCGCGCATCGTGTTCTGCCTGCGCGGCCGCGTGACGCTCACCGCCGCGTCGGGCGCCGTGGAGCTCGGCGACGTCGAGTCGGCGTTCCTGCCCGTGGGCGAGGGGGCCGTGACGCTCGAAGGCGCCGGGGAGGTCTACCTGGTGACCGTCCCCGACGCCTCCTGAGCAGGCGAGGAGCGCTGCGGCTCAGGCCGCCTTCGTCTCCTTGAAGATCGCGTCGATCTCGTCGATCTTCGCGAGCAGCTCGTCGGCCTTCGCGGCGTCGAGCTCGCCCTTCGTCCCGGACGCACCCGCGAGCTTGGTCGCCTCGTTGAACAGCGTGTGCAGCTGCGGGTACTTCTCGAAGTGCGGGGCCTTGAAGTAGTCGGTCCACAGCACCCACAGGTGGTGCTTGACGAGCTCGGAGCGCTGCTCCTTGATGAGGATCGCGCGGGTGCGGAAGTCGGGGTCGTCGTTGTCGGCGACCTTGGCGATGATCGCCTTGATCGACTCGGCCTCGATGCGGGCCTGCGCGGGGTCGTAGACGCCGCAGGGAAGGTCGCAGTGGGCCGAGACGTCGGTGACGCGGAACAGGGACAACATGGGTCGCTCACTCCTTGCGGTCTGGACGTGCGGTCGAACCCAACCTACCCCGGCGCACGACGGCCAGCACGACCGCCTCGACCTCGCTCGCGGCGAGCGACCCGACGTCGAAGGAGGTCACCCCCTCGGCGGGGTTGTCGGAGTCGACCCACCACCGCGAGGGGTCGTCCGGGTCGCGTCCGGTGAGGCGCTTGACCGACAGTGGTCGCGTGGCGCCCGTGGCGTCCGGAGGCAGCCGCACGACGTGGGAGCGCCCCGCACGCGGGCGCACCCCGCGCAGGACGAGGAGGACGTCGCCGTCGCGGTAGGTGGGGAGCATCGAGCGGCCCCGCACCCGCACGAGGGCGGGCAGGGGCAGGCTCACCCGCGCGGCGGCTCGTCGGCGGTGCGCTCGTCGGCGGTGCGCTCGTCGCCGGGGAGGCCGTCGAGGGCGTGCGCGCTCTCGCTGACCGACGCGATCACGGCCTCGGCGTGGGCCTGCTCCTCCTGGCGCATCCGCGACAGGAACGCCTTGGTGCGCCCGTGCTGCGGGTTGCCGATGACCTCGCTCGGGGGCCCCTGCTCGACGACGACCCCGCCGTCCATGAAGACGACGCGGTCGGCGACCTCGCGGGCGAAGCCCATCTCGTGGGTGACGACGATCATCGTCATCCCCTTGCGGGCCAGGTCGCGCATGACCTTGAGGACCTCCCCGACGAGCTCGGGGTCCAGGGCCGACGTCGGCTCGTCGAAGAGCATGAGCTTGGGGTCCATCGCGAGGGCCCGGGCGATCGCGACGCGCTGCTGCTGACCGCCGGACAGCTGGCTCGGGTAGGCCTGCGGCTTGTCGCCGAGGCCGACCTGCTCGAGCAGCTCGACGGCCCGCGCCGACGCCTCCTTCTTCTTCTGGCCCTTGACCTGCACCGGTGCCTCGATGACGTTCTCGAGGACGGTCTTGTGCGGGAAGAGGTTGAAGCGCTGGAAGCACATGCCGATGCCGCGGCGCTGCTCGGCGATCCGCTTGTCGGTGAGGCGGTGCAGCGTGCCGGCGCGGTCCTCGTAGCCCATGAGGTCGCCGTCGACCCAGATGCGGCCGCCGTCGATCGACTCGAGCTGGTTGATGCAGCGCAGGAAGGTCGTCTTGCCCGAACCGGACGGCCCGAGGAGCACGACGACCTCGCCGCGGTGGACGTCCATGTCGATGCCCTTGAGGACCTCGTTGCCGTGGAAGGACTTCGAGACGTTCACGGCGTGGACGAGGGGGGCGTCGGAGGTGGTGGCAGCCATCAGTGGTCGGCCCCGATCTTCGTCAGCTTGAACTGCGTCTTCTGCGGGACGGCGCCGAACCCGCGGCCGTAGTACCGCTCGAGGCGCGACTGCCCGACCATGAGGATGGAGCAGACGACGAGGTACCAGATCGTCGCCGCGACGATGCCCGGCATGATCTGGAAGCTGCGCTGGCCGAACTGGTAGCTCTGGTAGAACAGCTCGACGATGACGGGCACGGCCGCGAGCAGCGAGGTGTCCTTGACCATCGCGATCGTCTCGTTGCCCGTGGGCGGCACGATGACGCGCATCGCCTGCGGCAGGACGATCCGGCGCATCGTCTGGCCGGGCGGCATCCCGAGGGCCTGGGCGGCCTCGGTCTGGCCCCGGTCGACCGAGAGGATGCCGGCGCGGGCGATCTCGGCCATGTAGGCCGCCTCGGAGAGCCCGAGGCCGAGGATGCCGACCCAGATCGTGCTGGAGATGCTGTTGTAGTCGAGCTGGAGGAAGGTCAGGTCCCCGCTCAGGCCGAGCGCGTCCGAGAGCTGCTGACCGAAGGGGAGCCCGACGTCCAGGACGGGGTAGAGGAACCCGATGCCCGTGCCGAGGAGGACGAGCAGCACGTAGCGCGGGATCGCCCGGAAGAACCACGTGTAGACGAACGCGACGCCGCGCAGCACCGGATTGGTCGACAGCCGCATCACCGCGAGCAGGACCCCGAGCACGATGCCGAGGACCATCGCCCCGACGGTGCCGAAGACGGTGCCCTTCCACAGGCCCTCGATGACGGGGCGCTGCTGCATGATCTCGAACGCGAACGGGAAGTTCCACTTCTCGTTGGTGACGAACGAGCTGACCATCATCGCGGCGACGACCGCGAGGAGGACGACGGCCACCCAGCGCCAGGGGTGCCGGACCGGCCGGGCGTCGATGGCGCCCGGCCGGTCCTGCGTGGAGGAGGTCATCGGCTCAGGAGAGCTTCGGGTTCACCGCGAAGTCGGAGATGGCCCCGCCCTCGGTCTTCCACTTCGTGAGGATCTGCTTGTAGGTGCCGTCGGCCTCGAGCTGCTTGAGGGCCTCGACGATGGCCTCGCCGAACGCCGTGTCCTCCTTCTTCAGCACGTAGCCGTAGGGGGCCGAGTCGTACTGCTCGCCGAGGAGCTCGAGCGAGCCGCCGGTGAGGTCGACGGCGGCGATGGCCGGCGGGAGGTCGACGAGCATGGCGTCGGCCTTGCCGGACTGCACGCTCGCGGTGACCTTGGCCTGGTCGGCGTCGACGAGCACCTTGATCTCGGGCTTGCCGGCGTCGGTGCACGCCTTGTTGCGGGCGGGGAGGTCCTCGTCGGCCTGGACGGTGCCCTTCTGGACGCCGACCGTCTTGCCGCACGCGTTGTCGGGGTCGATGCCCTTCGGGTTGCCCTTCTGCGTGACCCACTGGGTGCCGGCGGTGAAGTAGCTGACCATCGTGGCCTGCTGCATCCGCTCCTCGTTGACGGTGAAGCTCGAGACGCCGACGTCGTACTTGCCGCTCTGGACGCCGAGGATGATGGCGTCGAACGCGGAGGGGACCCACTCGGTCTCGACGCCGAACTTGGCCATGACGGCGTCGAAGAGCTCGACGTCCATGCCGATGACGGTCTTGCCGTCGGTGTCGAGGTACTCGTTCGGCTGGTAGGTCGCGTCGGTGCCGACGACGATCTTGCCGGCGCTCTTGATCTTCTCGGGCAGCTTGGCGACGAGTGCCGGGTCGGGCCCACCGGCCGGGGTCGAGGCGGCCGGTGCCGAGCTCGTGCCGCCGCCGGAGGACAGCGAGTCTGAGCCGCAGGCCGACAGGGCGAGTGCGGTCGTGGCCACGGCGGCGACGACGAGCGCGCGGGAGCGGAACATGGTGGTCCTTTCACACGGTGCCGGGCCGAGGGGGTCCTGCCCGGCGGTGGGCTGTGGGGGTGATCCTGCCACCGGAGCGTGCGATGCGCGTCACGCCTCGGTAACTATCCGGCGGCGTGGCGCGCCCCGTTGCGCGACGCGCGTCACACCGCCGTCCCTGTCGCGGCGCGGCGCCACGTGCCATGATGGCGGCCTGCCGCGGCCACCCTCGCGGCGCGCGAACGCACCGAGACGCACCCCCCTCGGGCCGCACCCCCGACCACCTGCCGCCCCGGCGGTGCGTCATCGTGCCCTGTCCGAGGAGCTGCCCCATGGCCGCGTCGCCCCACGTCCCGTTCGTCGACCCCGAGAGCCCGGTGTTCCGCGCTCACGAGGGCGGCAAGCTGGGCGTACACGCGACGAAGCCGCTGCGCGACAAGGACGACCTGTCGCTGCTCTACACGCCGGGTGTCGCCGAGGTCTCCCTCGCCATCGCGGCCGACCCGGCGCTCTCGACCCGCTACACCGCCCGGGGCAACACCGTGGCCGTCATCAGCGACGGCACGGCGGTCCTCGGGCTCGGCGACATCGGCCCGCTGGCCGCGATGCCCGTCATGGAGGGCAAGGCGGTGCTGTTCAAGCACTTCGCCAGCATCGACGCCGTCCCGGTCGTCATGGAGTCGGGCACGGTCGACGAGCTCGTCGAGGCCATCGCCCGGATCGCCCCGTCGTACGGCGGGATCAACCTCGAGGACATCTCAGCGCCGCGCTGCTTCGACATCGAGGACCGGCTCAAGGAGCGCCTCGACATCCCGGTCTTCCACGACGACCAGCACGGGACGGCCATCGTCGTCCTCGCCGGGCTGCTCAACGGGGTGCGCGTCCTCGACCGCCGGCTCGAGGACCTCCGCGTCGTCGTCGCGGGCGCGGGGGCCGCCGGTGTCGCCGTCACCAGGCTGCTCCAGCGGGCGGGGGTGCGTGACGTCGTCGTGTGCGACTCGCGCGGCATCCTCCACCCCTCCCGCAAGGACCTCACCGAGCACAAGGAGCGCCTCGCCGCCTCGACGAACCCACGCGGCCTCACCGGGCGCCTCGGGACCGCCCTGCGCGACGCCGACGTCTACATCGGGGTGTCCGGCGGCCAGGTGCCCGAGGAGGAGGTGGCGTCCATGGCGCCGGGCAGCATGGTCTTCGCGCTCGCGAACCCCACGCCCGAGGTGCACCCCGACGTCGCGCGCCGCCACGCCGCCGTCGTCGCGACGGGACGCTCGGACTTCCCGAACCAGATCAACAACGTCCTCGCGTTCCCGGGCATCTTCCGCGGGGCGCTGGACGCCGGCGCCACCCGGATCACCGAGGCGATGAAGCTCGCGGCCGCGCAGGCGATCGCCGACCTCGTGCCGGACCCGACGCCCGAGCAGATCGTGCCCTCGGTGTTCCAGGAGGGCGTGGCCGACGCCGTCGCGGCGGCCGTGCGGCGGCTCGCGCCGACGGCCGGCCGGGGCCCGACGGGGGTGTGACCTAGGCTGACGGCGTCATGAGCGCCGAGCAGCCCCCCGCCGACCGGGTCCGCGTCCTCACGGTGTGCACCGCGAACATCTGCCGGTCGCCGTACGCCCAGGTGGTCCTCGCGGCGGGGCTCGAGTGGGCGCGCCCCGGCGCGTTCACCGTCGAGAGCGCCGGAACGCAGGCCCTCGTGGGGTACCCGGTCGACGAGGGGTCGGCCGCCCTCCTCGACGCCAAGGGACTGCCCCACGCCGACTTCCGGGCGCGGCGGCTCACCCCGGCGCTCCTCGCCGAGCAGGACCTCGTCCTCGTCATGGCGGGCTCCCACCGCGACTGGGTCGTCGACGAGGCCCCGGCGGTGCACCGCCGCACGCTGACCCTGCGCGAGCTCGCCGAGGCCATCGCGGACATCGGCGAGCGCGAGGACTGGGCCTGGCTCCTGGAGCGAGCCGGCGCCGACGACGTCGTGTCGCGCTGGCGGGCCCTGCCCGGCCTCGTCGCGCAGCACCGGTCCCGAGGCCGGTCACGGGCGAACCGCGACGTCGCCGACCCGTACCGCCGCGGCGCGAAGGCCTTCGCGCGGATGGCCGAGGAGGTCGACCCGGCGGTGCGGACCATCGTCAGCTGGGAGCGGCGCTTCCCCCGCTGAGCCGGCGCGCCCACGCCGTCGTGGCCTCGAGCGTGGGCAGCACCCCCGTGGCCACCGCCTCCTCCAGCGACGGAGCGGCGGCGTCCTTCGGGGACACCCGCGGCGTGATGCCGTCGGGCAGTGCGAGCCCGATGGTGGGGTCGAGGGGGTGCACCCCGTGCTCGCCGGCGGGGTTGTACGTGGCCGTGCACAGGTACATGAGCGTCGTGTCGTCCTCGAGCGCGCAGATGGCGTGGCCCAGGCCCTCGGAGATCCACAGGGCGCGCCGGTCGACGGTGTCGAGGACGACGGACTCCCACCGCCCGAACGTCGGGGACCCCACGCGGACGTCGACGACGTAGTCGACGAGCGATCCGGCCACGGCGGTGACGTACTTCCCCTGCCCGGGTGGGACCTCGGCGAAGTGGATGCCGCGGACCGTCCCCCGCGAGGACACCGACACGTTGGTCTGCACGACGTCGGGGCGGTGACCGAGGTGCTCGGCGAGGAGGTCCCCGCGGAAGGACTCGAGGAACAGGCCGCGGTCGTCGGGGAACTGCCGCGGGGTGATGACGAAGGCGCCCTCGATCGACAGCGGGCGCACCTCCATCAGCCGCGTCCCCGGGCGAGGCAGGCGTGGATGTAGGCCCCGTACCCCGACTTCTCCAGGTCGTCGCCGAGTGCCCGGAAGGCGTCGTCGTCGATCCACCCGGCGCGCCAGGCGATCTCCTCGACGCAGCCGATCTTGTGGCCCTGGCGTGCCTCGACGACGTGGACGAACTGGCTGGCGTCCATGAGGCCCTCGAAGGTGCCGGTGTCGAGCCACGCGGTGCCGCGGGGGAGGACGGTGACCGTGAGGTCGCCCCGCCGCAGGTAGGCGTCGTTGACGGCGGTGATCTCGAGCTCGCCGCGGGCGCTGGGGGTCAGGCCCCGCGCGATCTCGAGGACGTCGTTGTCGTAGAAGTACAGCCCCGGCACGGCGTAGTCGGAGCGCGGCTCCTCCGGCTTCTCCTCGATCGACAGCACCGTGCCGTCCGGTGCGAACTCCACGACGCCGTAGGCCTGCGGGTCGCTCACGTGGTAGGCGAAGATGTGCCCGCCGGTCAGGTCGGTGAGGCTGCGCAGGGCGGTGCCCAGCCCGGTGCCGTGGAAGATGTTGTCGCCGAGGACGAGGGCGACGGTCTCGTCACCGACGAAGTCGGCCCCGATGACGAACGCCTGGGCCAGCCCCTCGGGCCGTGGCTGCACGGCGTACGAGATCTCGATGCCCCACTGCGACCCGTCGCCGAGGAGGCGCTCGAACTGCTCGCGGTCCTGCGGGGTCGTGATGACGAGGACCTCGCGGATGCCGGCCATCATCAGGGTGGACAGCGGGTAGTAGACCATCGGCTTGTCGTAGATCGGCATGAGCTGCTTGGAGATCCCCCGGGTGATGGGGTGCAGCCGCGTGCCGGATCCGCCCGCGAGGATGATGCCCTTCATGGTCGGCGAGCGTAGCCCGTCGCCACGGGGCCGTCGGCCCGGCGACGACACGATGGCCGGTCGGCCTACCCGTACGCTGGCGCCCATGAAGGTTCTCGTCACGGGTGGGGCCGGGTTCATCGGCAGCAACTTCGTCCACCTGACCCTCGCGACCCGGCCGGACGCCGAGATCACGGTCCTGGACAAGCTGACCTACGCGGGCTCGCTCGCCTCGCTCGACGGCGTCCTCGACCGGGTGCGGTTCGTCGAGGGCGACGTCGCCGACCCCGAGCTGGTCGACGGGCTCGTCGCCGGCGCCGACCTCGTCGTCCACTTCGCCGCCGAGTCGCACAACGACAACTCCCTCGACGACCCCGCCCCGTTCGTCCGCACCAACCTCCTCGGGACCTTCGCCCTGCTGGAGGCGGTGCGCCGCCACGACGTGCGCTACCACCACATCTCGACCGACGAGGTGTACGGCGACCTCGAGCTCGACGACCCGAAGAAGTTCACCGAGGACACCCCGTACAACCCGAGCTCGCCCTACAGCTCGACCAAGGCCGGGTCGGACCTGCTCGTGCGGGCCTGGGTGCGCTCGTTCGGGATCCGCGCGACGATCTCGAACTGCTCGAACAACTACGGACCGCGCCAGCACGTCGAGAAGTTCATCCCGCGACAGATCACGAACGTCATCGACGGGGTCCGGCCCAAGCTCTACGGTGCCGGCCTCAACGTCCGCGACTGGATCCACGTCGACGACCACAACGAGGCCGTGTGGACGATCGTCGAGCAGGGCCGGATCGGCGAGACCTACCTCATCGGCGCCGACGGGGAGGTCGACAACCTCACCGTGGTGCGGCTCGTCCTCGAGCTCATGGGGCAGGACCCCGACGCCTTCGACCACGTCACCGACCGCGCGGGACACGACCTGCGCTACGCCATCGAGGCCGGCCGGCTGCGCACCGAGCTCGGCTGGACCCCGCGCTACGGCACCTTCCGCGACGGGCTCGCCGCCACCATCGAGTGGTACCGCGAGAACGAGGCGTGGTGGCGGCCGATGAAGGAGGCCACGGAGGCCAGGTACGCCCGGACCCAGCAGGTCCTGGCCCGCTGATGGCGCGCTGGTTCGTCGCCGGTGCGGCCGGGATGCTCGGTCGAGACCTGTGCGCCGCCGCCGGGTCGGCGGGTCACGAGGTGACGCGCGCCGACCTGCCGGACGTCGACATCCTCGACCTCCCCGCCCTGGTCCCGGTCGTGGCCGGCCACGACGTCGTCGTCAACTGCGCCGCCTACACCGCCGTGGATGCCGCCGAGACCGACGAGGCGCGGGCCTTCGCGGTCAACGCCGTCGGTGCGGCCAACCTCGCGCGGGCGGCGGAGGCCACCGGGGCGACGCTCGTCCACCTCTCCACCGACTACGTGTTCGCCGGCGACGCCACCGAGCCCTACCCGGCCGACGCGCCGGTCGCGCCGCGCTCGGCGTACGGGCGGACCAAGGCCGCGGGGGAGTGGGCGGTGCGGGCGCAGTGCTCGCGCGTGCACCTCGTGCGGACCGCCTGGCTGTACGGCGCCTCCGGGGCGAGCTTCCCGGCGACGATGAAGCGCCTCGCCGCCGAGCGCGAGGTCCTCAGCGTCGTCGACGACCAGGTCGGGCAGCCGACGTGGACCGTCGACCTCGCCGACGCCGTCCTGCGCGTCGTCGACTCGGGGGCGCCCTTCGGGACGTGGCACGCGACGGGGTCGGGGCGGTGCTCGTGGTTCGACCTGGCGCGCGCGGTGTTCGAGGAGCTCGGTCTCGACCCGGCCCGCGTGACGCCCACGAGCTCGGAGGCGTTCGAGCGTCCCGCACCCCGCCCGGCGTTCTCGGTCCTCTCGCACGACATGTGGGCGGCGGCCGGGCTCGACCCGCTGCCCGACTGGCGTGACGCACTCCACCGCGCCGCGCCCACCGTGCTCGCGACCGCCTAGGGTCGGTGGCATGCTCGCCGTCACCTGCGTCAGCCAGTCCGCCGACGACCCCCTGTCGGGCCTCGAGGTCGGGCAGCGACCCGAACCGACGGTCCCCGAGGACTGGACCACCGTCCGCCTGCGGACCGCCGCGCTCAACCACCACGACGTGTGGTCGCTGCGCGGCGTCGGCCTCCCCGCCGACCGGCTGCCCATGGTCCTGGGCTGCGACGGCGCCGGGATCGCCGAGGACGGGTCCGAGGTCGTCGTGCACGCCGTCGTCGCCTCTCCGGGCTGGACCGGCGACGAGACCCTCGACCCGCGGCGGTCCCTGCTCTCGGAGGTCCACGACGGCACGCTCGCCGAGGTCGTCGCCGTCCCTCGTGGCAACGTCGTGCCGAAGCCGGCCGGGCTGTCGTGGGAGTCGGCCGCGTGCCTGCCCACGGCCTGGCTCACCGCCTACCGGATGCTCTTCACGAACGCCGGGGTGCAGCCCGGGGCGACCGTCCTCGTGCAGGGCGCCGCGGGCGGGGTGGCGACCGCGCTCGTCCAGCTCGGGCGTGCCGCCGGCCTGCGGATGTGGGTGACGAGCCGCGACGCCGCCCGGGGCGAGGCCGCCGTCGCGCTCGGTGCCGACCGCGCGTTCGAGAACGGGGCACGGCTGCCCGAGCGGGTCGACGCCGTCATGGAGACGGTCGGGGCCGCGACCTGGTCCCACTCGGTCAACGCCCTGCGGCCGGGCGGCACGATCGTCATCTCCGGCGCCACCTCGGGGGACGCGCCGGCGAAGGCCGAGCTGACGAAGATCTTCTTCAAGCAGCTGCGCGTCGTCGGCTCGACGATGGGCACCCGCGACGAGCTCGAGCGGCTCACCCGGTTCGTCGTCGACGCCGGCATCGAGCCCCAGGTCGACTCCGTGCTCCCCCTGGCGGACGCCCGGGACGGCTTCGCGCGCATGGTCGACGGCCAGGTGTCGGGCAAGGTCGTCTTCACCGTCTGACCGGAGCCCTCAGTGGTGCAGAATGCGCGCCATATCGCGCGTTCTGCACCACCGCCTTCGGTGACTCCCTCTGGTCATCGCTCGTGCGTCGTCCGGGACTGTCGTCTGCGCCGTCCGACGGTGAACTACCGGGCGGTAACATGAGCGCACCACCACCCACCCGAGGAGCGCCCGTGAGCGCGGCGACCGAAGAGCACACCGTCACCCTGCACGGCCACGAGTTCTCGTACAGCGACAGCGACAGCGGCACCGGCCCGGTGCTGCTCTTCATCCACGGCCTCCTCGGTTCGCAGCGGCAGTGGGCCCACCTCGTCGACCGGCTCGACGACAGCCACCGGCTCGTGGTCCCGGACCTGTTCGGGCACGGCTCCTCGGCGAAGCCGGTTGGTGACTACTCCCTGGGCGCCCACGCGGCGACACTGCGCGACCTGCTCGACCGGCTCGGCATCGAGCAGGTGACCCTCGTCGGCCACTCGCTCGGGGGCGGCATCGCGATGGTGTTCTCCTACCTGTTCCCGGAACGCGTCGAGCGCCTCGTGCTCGTCGCCAGCGGCGGGCTGGGCCGCGAGGTGAGCCCGCTGCTCCGCTCCGCCACCCTGCCCGGCGCCGAGTACGTCCTCCCGGTCATCGCCTCGGGCTGGATGCGCGAGCGGCTCGCCTCGGCCGGACGACTGCTCGGCGCGGTGGGGCTCCGTCCGGGCCCGGACGTGCGCGAGGTCTGGACCGGCTTCACCTCGCTCGGCGACGGCGACACCCGCCGTGCCTTCCTCGCCACGACACGTGCCGTCATCGACCCCGGCGGCCAGAGCGTCAGCGCCCACGACTACCTGCCCGAGGCCACGCCCATCCCGACCCTCGTCGTGTGGGGCACCAAGGACCGGATGATCCCCGCCTGGCACGCGGCATCCGCCACGTCGTCGATCCAGAACTGCCGGGTGGAGCTGTTCCAGGGCGCGGGGCACTTCCCACACCTCGACGACCCCGACCGCTTCGCGGCGGTGGTGAGGGAGTTCGTGCGCGCGCCGGCGTAGGCGCCTCACGAGCAGCCCCGGCGGCCGCCACGGACCGGCCAGGGACCCGGATCAGGAGATCTGGAGCCAGTCGGTCCAGCCGTGGTGGAGGACGAGCCACGCGATGAGGCCGTAGCCCGCCTGCCCCGGGTGGTGGGGGACCGTGCTCGCCGCGAGGTCGGTTCGCCACTGGTCGTGCCCCGACAGCGGCGTGTAGCAGTCGACGAAGGGCACCCCCCGGCGGGCGCAGACGTCGGCCTGGGCCTCGACGAGCACCTCGAGGCGGCCGTTGAGGTCGGCGTCGTCGGTGGGTGGTGGGCTGACGACGAAGGTGTGCACGCCGGTGCCCGCGGCCTCGTCGAGGAGGTTCGCGAGGTTGAGGCGGTGCCGGGCGAGGGAGATGCCGCCCGCGACGTCGTCCGTGCCCACCGAGACGACGACGCGCCGCTCGGTGCGCCCGACCCACCGGGCCGGGACCTCGGCGGCCCACTGGCGCAGCACGTCGGCCGAGGTGTTGCCGCGGATGCCGAGGTTGTAGGCGGTCATCTCGAGGTCGGGGTGGGCCGTGCGCCCGACGACCCGCGTCACCCAGCCCTGCCCCTTGGGGTCGCCGACGCCGGCCACGAGGGAGGCGCCGAGGAAGACGACCGCGACGTCGCGCGGGCCCTCGGCGGTGACGGCCACCTGGGCACTCGGGCGGAACTCGATGGGGTGGATCCCGTCGTCGGGGGTCTCGTCAGTCATCCGGGCGCTCACTCGTCCTCGTCGTCGAGCCGGGCCAGCCACGTCGCGAGGCGCTCGACGGGCACCTCGAAGTCGGGGTTGAGGTCGACGAAGGTGCGCAGCTGCTCGGCCAGCCAGTCGAAGGAGACCTCCTCGTCACCCCGGCGGGCCTGCAGCTCCTCGATGCCGCGGTCGGTGAAGTACACGCCGTCGAGCCTAGATAGGCCCGGACCTCAGCGGTCGAAGGCGCGCGCGACGAGCTCGGCCTGCTCGACCTGGTGCTTCTTCGTCGAGCCGGTGGCGGGCGAGGCGGATGCCTTGCGCGCGACGACGGAGATGCGCCGGTGCTCGCCGTGCTCGGCGAGGGCCTCGGGCAGGTTGAGCGCGATGAACGGCCAGGCGCCCTGGTTCTGCGGCTCGTCCTGGACGTAGACGACCTCGGCGCCGGGGTGGTGGCGCAGCTCGGCCGCCAGCTCGGCCGCGGGCAGCGGGTAGTACTGCTCGAGCCGCACGATGGCCGTCGAGGTGTCGCCGCGCTTCTCGCGCTCGGCCTCGAGGTCGTAGACCACCTTGCCCGCCGCGATGAGCACGCGGGTCACCTCGCCGCTCGTCGCGCCCTCGCGGTCGGGTGCGACCGGGAGGAAGGTGCCCGTGGTGAACGCCTCGGCCGGGCTGGCCGCCGCCTTCAGCCGCAGCATCGACTTCGGGGTGAAGACGATGAGCGGGCGGCGCGGGCGGGCATAGGCCTGCCGGCGGAGCAGGTGGAAGTACGACGCCGGGGTCGAGGGGTACGCGACGGTCATGTTGTTCTCGGCACACATCGTGAGGAAGCGCTCGATGCGGGCGGAGGAGTGGTCCGGGCCCTGGCCCTCGTATCCGTGGGGGAGGAGCAGGACGACCGAGGAGCGCTGTCCCCACTTCTGCTCCGAGCTCGAGATGAACTCGTCGACGATGGTCTGCGCGCCGTTGAAGAAGTCGCCGAACTGCGCCTCCCACAACACGAGGGCGTCCGGGCGCTCGACGGAGTAGCCGTACTCGAAGCCCATCGCCGCGAACTCGGACAGCAGGCTGTCGTAGACCCAGAACTTCGCCTGGCCGTCGCCGAGGTAGAGCAGCGGCGTCCACTCGGCCGCGTTCTCCTTGTCGATGAGGACCGCGTGGCGCTGGACGAAGGTGCCGCGGCGGCTGTCCTGGCCGGCGAGGCGCACCGGGGTGCCCTCGATGAGGAGGGAGCCGAACGCGAGCAGCTCGCCGGTGCCCCAGTCGATCCCGCCCTCGCGAGTGCTGGAGGCGCGCTTCTCGAGCATCTGGCGCAGCTTGGGGTGGACCGTGAAGGCGTCGGGGACGTCGACGAAGGCGTCGCCGATGCGGTGCAGGACCTCGGTGGAGATCGCGGTCTCCGTGGCCGAGTGCGTCGTCGCGTCGGCGTCCTTCGCCTGTGCCGACGGCGGCTCGAGGCCGGTGTGGCCCTCGACGTCGGTGCCCGAGTACGACCGGTCGGCGGCCTCGGTCTCGGCCTCCTTGAGCGCGGCCTTGGTCTCGACGAACACCCGCTCGAGCTGCTGCTGGTAGTCGCGCAGCGCGGCCTCGGCGTCCTCGACGGTGATGTCGCCGCGGCCGATGAGGGACTCGGTGTAGAGCTTGCGGACCGAGCGCTTGGCCTCGATGAGGTTGTACATGAGCGGCTGCGTCATCGACGGGTCGTCGCCCTCGTTGTGGCCGCGACGGCGGTAGCAGACCATGTCGACGACGACGTCCTTGTGGAACTCCTTGCGGAACTCGTAGGCGAGCTCGGCGACGCGCACGCACGCCTCGGGGTCGTCGCCGTTGACGTGGAAGATCGGCGCCTGGATCATCCGCGCGACGTCGGTGGAGTACGTCGAGGAGCGCGAGCTGCTCGGCGAGGTCGTGAACCCGACCTGGTTGTTGATGACGACGTGCACCGTGCCGCCGGTGCGGTAGCCGCGCAGCTGGCTGAGGTTGAGCGTCTCGGCGACGACTCCCTGGCCCGCGAAGGCCGCGTCGCCGTGCAGGAGGACCGGGAGGACGGTGAAGTCCTCGCCGGCGAGGTTGAGGCGGTCCTGCTTGGCGCGGACGATGCCCTCGAGGACGGGGTTGACGGCCTCGAGGTGGCTCGGGTTCGCGGCGAGGTAGACGGCGGTCGTCGCGCCCGACTCGGCGGTGAACGTGCCCTCCGTGCCGAGGTGGTACTTGACGTCCCCGGAGCCCTGGACCGACTTGGGGTCCTGCTTGCCCTCGAACTCGCGGAAGATCTGGCCGTAGCTCTTGCCGGCGATGTTCGCGAGGACGTTGAGCCGGCCGCGGTGCGGCATCCCGATGCAGACCTCGTCGAGCTCGTCCTCGGCGGCACGCGACAGGACCCGGTCGAGGAGGGCGATGACCGACTCGCCGCCCTCGAGGGAGAACCGCTTCTGGCCGACGAACTTGGTCTGCAGGAAGGTCTCGAACGCCTCGGCCGCGTTGAGCCGGCGCAGGATGCGCAGCTGCTCCTCGCGGGTCGTCTTGGCGTAGCCGACCTCGATCTTGTCCTGGATCCACTGGCGCTGCTCGGGGTCCTGGATGTGCATGTACTCGACGCCGATGGTGCGGCAGTACGAGTCGCGCAGGATGCCGAGGATCTTGCGCAGGGGGAGGAACGGCTGGCCGCCGAAGCCGCCCGTGGCGAACGTGCGGTCGAGGTCCCAGAGGGTCAGCCCGTGCGTCGTGACGTCGAGGTCGTGGTGGCGGCGCTGCTTGTACTCCAGCGGGTCGGTGTCGGCCATGAGGTGACCGCGGACCCGGTAGGAGTGGATGAGCTCCTGCACGCGGGCGACCTTGTTGATGTCGTCGTCGTGCGAGGTGTCGACGTCGCGGACCCAGCGGATCGGCTCGTAGGGGATGCGCAGGCTCTCGAAGATCTCGTCGTAGAACGCGTGGTCGCCGAGGAGCAGGCCGTGGACGATGCGCAGGAAGTCGCCGGACTGCGCGCCCTGGATGATCCGGTGGTCGTACGTGCTCGTCAGCGTGAGGGTCTTGCTCACCGCGTTGCGGTTGAGCGTCTCCTGGCTCGCGCCGGACCACTCGGCCGGGTAGTCCATCGCCCCGACGCCGATGATGGCGCCCTGGCCGGCCATGAGGCGCGGCACCGAGTGGACCGTGCCGATGGTGCCGGGGTTGGTCAGGGAGATGGAGGTGCCCTGGAAGTCCTCGACGGTGAGCTTGCCGCCGCGGGCCTTCTTGACCATCTCCTCGTAGGCGGTCCAGAAGTGGGCGAAGTCCATCGTCTCGGCGGCCTTGATCGACGGCACGAGCAGCTGGCGGGTGCCGTCGGGCTTCGCGAGGTCGATGGCCAGGCCGAGGTTGACGTGCGCGGGGGAGACGAGGACGGGCTTGCCCTTGTCGTCGAGGGCGTAGCCGTTGTTCATCTCGGGCATCGCCTCGAGCGCCTTGACGAGCGCGAAGCCGATGATGTGGGTGAAGCTCACCTTGCCGCCGCGGCTGCGGGCGAGGTGGTTGTTGATGACGATGCGGTTGTCGATGAGCAGCTTCGCCGGGACCGCGCGCACCGAGGTGGCGGTGGGCACCTCCAGCGAGGCCTCCATGTTCGTGACGACCCGGGCGGAGGCGCCGCGGATGGGGGTCTGGCGGGCGTCACCGAGGGGGCCGGAGGCCTTGGGGGCGGCGGCCTCGCGCGGCTTGGGGGTGGCGGCCGCGGGGGCCGAGTCCGGCGCGGGCGTCGCCTCCTTGGCGGAAGGTGCCGCCTCCTTCGCGGCCGGTGCCGCCTCCTTCGCGGCCGGTGCCGCCTCCTTCGCGGCCGGTGCCGCCTCCTTCGCGGCCGGTGCCGCCTCCTTCGCGGCCGGTGCCGCCTCCTTCGCGGCCGGTGCCGCCTCCTTCGCGGCCGGTGCCGCCTCCTTCGCGGTCGGCTCGGCAGCCGTGGACGGAGCCGGGGCCGGAGCGGCGGCAGGGGCGAGGGCAGGGGCCTTCGCGACGGTCGGCGTGCCGTTCGAGGGGGTGCGGGTGGGGGCGGACGCGCCGTTGCCGACGGGGCGCGACGTGGCGTCACCGGGGGTGTAGTCCCTGAAGAAGTCCCACCACGCCTTGTCGACGCTGTTCTTGTCCCGCTGGTACTGCTCGTACAGCTCGTCGACCAGCCATTCGTTCGGCCCGAAGGTGGTCAGGGGATCGCTGGACGGGGACTGCTCGGCCACGGAGGATGCGCCTCTTTCTCGGCTCGTCGGCTACGAGTGGTTGGGTACCCACCAGCCTAGCCCCGTGCCGATCCCGCCACACCGGCGGCTGGGTGACCGGTCCGGCCTGCGCGACGGGCGGTCACGAATGGCCGTCCGCCCTGCTCAGCTGACGTCGCTGCGCACCGTCCGCCAGATCCCGAAGCCCGCGAGGACCACCGCGTAGGCGGTGAGGACGAGTGCTCCACCCCACCACTCCAGACGCACCTCGTCCGGTGTCTGCGAGATCGCGTTGAAGGCGGCGTTCGTGGCACTGGTCGGCAGGTACGGCGCCACGTTCTCGCGGCTGAAGTCCCAGATGCCGAGGAGGAGGCCCAGCAGCGGCTCGACGATCCACGCGACCGCCACCCCGATGAAGAGTGCCGCGACCTGGTTGGGGATGAGGATGCCGATGCCGAGGCCGATGAGCGCCCACAGGGCAAGGACCAGGAGGCTGAGCGCGAGCGTGCGGACGACCTCGGTCGACGGGAACGCCGGTCGGTCGATGACCCGCAGCGTGACGGCTCCCGCGACGGCAGACCCCAGGAGGCTGATGAGGCCGTACAGCACCCCGATGCCCACGAGGGCCGTGGCCTTGGCCAACATCGCGCGGGCACGTCGGGGCGTCGCGAGGAACGTGGCGGAGATGGTCTTGTGGCGGAACTCGCCCCCGATGGAGACGATGCCGATCGTGAGCAGGAGCAGCCGACCGATGGCGGTCCCGGCGGTGTAGACGGAGTTGGCCACCTGGGTGTCGTCACCGATGACCTGGCCACCACCGGGGCCTCCCGCCGCACTCGGGTTCGCGATGATGACACCGGTCAGCACGGCGAACAGCCCGGCCGCCACGAACGTGGCGATCGCCATCCCCCACCACAGGCGGGTGGTGAAGAACTTGCGGAGCTCGCTGCGGACCGCGGGGATCACCGGTTCGCCCCTTCCTCGCCGATGACGGCGTCTCGCTCGGTGGGGGCCGCGGCCGCCTCGTTGCGGTTGGTGCCCTCGGTGAGCTGGAAGAACAGGTCCTCCAGGTCGGCGCGCTGCACCTCGAGCCCGTAGATCGGCAGGCCGGCGCGGAGCGCGACGTCCCCGACGAGGCGCAGGTCCGCGGTGTCGGCGACGAGGGCGCCGTCCGGCCCGGGTGTCGACGTCACGTCGGCGACCCGCAGGGCGCCGGCCAGCCGCGCGGGGTCGGAGGTGCGGACCAGGGCGCTGGGGGTGCCCCGGAGGTCGCCGATCCGGCCGGCGCGGACCAGCCGGCCGTTGGCGATGATGACGACCTCGTCGACCGTCTGCTCGACCTCCTGGAGCAGGTGGCTGGAGACGAGGATCGTCTTGCCCTCGCGGCTCAGGTGGCGCAGGAAGCCGCGCAGCCAGCGGATGCCCTCGGGGTCCAGGCCGTTGGCCGGCTCGTCGAGGACGAGGACCCGGGGGTCGCCGAGGAGGGCGGCCGCGAGGCCGAGCCGCTGCCTCATCCCCATGCTGTACTCGCCGGCGCGCTTGCGGGCCGCCGCGGGGATGCCGGTGAGCTCGAGGAGCTCGTCGACCCGGCTGAGCGGGATTCGCCCGGCGTCGGCGAGGACGCGCAGGTGGTCGCGTCCGCTGCGGCCCGGGTGGAAGTTCGTCGCCTCGAGCGCGGCGCCGACCGTGCCCTGGGGGTCGGCGAGGTCGACGTAGCGCTGCCCGTCGATCGTCGCGGTGCCGCTGCTCTGGTGGACCAGCCCGAGGAGCATGCGCAGGGTCGTCGTCTTCCCCGCCCCGTTCGGGCCGAGGAAGCCGGTGATCCGGCCCGGCTCGACGTCGAAGCTCAGGTCGTCGACGGCCACGAAGGAGCCGAAGTGCTTCGTCAGCCCCCTGATCTCGATGCGGGCCCCGGCCGCCGCCGCACTCACCGTGTACCTCGTCGCGTCATGCACCGATCCTCTCAGTGCGCCGCACGGTCCGCGTCAGCCGGTCGGTGGAGCCGGGCGGGGGCCGGGAACCGGGTGCCGCGGCCATACGATGGAGTGGTCATGCACCCTCCCAGTCCGCCCTGCCCATGACCGAGTGGCTCCTGCTCCTGCTCGGCGTCGTCCTCACGGTCGGGACGGCGCTGTTCGTCGCCGCGGAGTTCTCCCTCGTCGCCCTCGACCGCCCTGCCGTGCAGCGCGCCGTCGCCAACGGCGAGCGCGGCGCCCGCTCCGTCCTCGCCTCGCACCGCCAGCTCTCCACCCAGCTCTCCGCCTGCCAGCTCGGCATCACGCTGACGACGCTCGTGCTCGGCTTCATCGCCAGCCCGTCGGTCGGCGCCCTGCTCGTGGGGCCGCTCGAGTCGCTCGGCCTCTCGGCCGCCACCGCGGCGTCGGCCTCCTCGGTGCTCGCGATGCTCATCGCCACCGTCTTCTCGATGATCGTCGGCGAGATGGTCCCCAAGACCCTCGCCGTCTCCCTCCCGATGGCGACCGCCAAGGTCTCGGCGCTGCCCGTCCGCTGGTTCGCCGTCGCGACCAAGCCGATGATCGCCGTGCTCAACGGCGTCGCGAACCGCACCCTGCGCGCGATCGGCATCGAGCCGCAGGAGGAGCTGTCCGCGGCCCGCAGCCCCGCCGAGCTCGCCTCGCTCGTCCGCACGTCGGCCGAGGCCGGCACGCTCGACCTCGGCACGGCGCGGCTCGTCACGGCCTCGCTCGGCTTCGCCGACCAGACCGCCGCCGACGTGATGACGCCCCGCTCGCGGGCGACGTCGATCGACCGCACCGCCACGGCGGCCGACCTCGTCGCCCTCGCCCGGCGCACCGGTCACTCCCGCTTCCCCGTCGTCGGGGCCGACTGGGACGACGTCGACGGGATCGTCCACGTCAAGAAGGCCATCGCGGTGCCGTTCGACCGTCGTGAGGACGTGCCGGTGTCGGCGCTCATGGTCCCCGTCGTGCTCGTGCCCGAGACGCTGCGCCTCGACCCCCTGCTCCTCGAGCTGCGCCAGGGCGGGATGCAGCTCGCCGTCGTCGTCGACGAGTACGGCGGCACGTCCGGCGTCGTGACGCTCGAGGACCTCGTCGAGGAGATCGTCGGGGAGGTCAGCGACGAGCACGACCGCTCGCAGACCACCGGACGAGCCCTGCGCGACGGCTCGTGGACCGTGCCCGGCCTCTGGCGTCCCGACGAGGTGCGCTCGCGCGTCGGCGTCGCCGTCCCGGACGGGCCCGCCTACGAGACGATCGCCGGCTGGCTCATGGCCGAGCTCGGCCGGGTCCCGACCGTCGGCGACGAGGCCACCGTCGACGGGTGGACCGCCCGCGTCATCGACATGGACGGGCACCGCGTCGACCGCATCCGGCTCGTCCCGCCGCCGGCGCCCGGGCGTGACGGTGCGGACGACGCGCAGGACGCCGGCGCCGACGAGCGGGAGGACGAGGCATGAGCCTGTCGACCGTCTTCGTCACCGTCGTCCTCCTGGCCGCGAACGCGTTCTTCGTCGGAGCCGAGTTCGCGGCGATGTCCGCGCGCCGGAGCCAGCTCGAACCGCTCGCGGACCAGGGGAGCAAGGGCGCCCGAGTGGCGCTGGATGCGTTGCAGCGCACCGGGCTCCTGCTCGCCACGTGCCAGCTCGGCATCACCGTCTGCTCGGTGCTGCTCGGTGCCGTGTCCGAGGCGGCCCTGCACCACGCCCTCGCCCCGGTCATCGAGGCGGCCGGCCTGCCCGAGACCGTCGCCGACGCCGTCGCGCTCGCCCTGGCGCTCGCGATCGTCGTGTTCCTCCACGTCGTCTACGGCGAGATGATCCCCAAGAACATCTCGATCGCCCGCCCCGAGCGGGCCGCGGTCGTGCTCGTCCCGCCGCTCGTCATGGTGTCGCGCGTCGTCGCCCCCGTCATCAACGCGATGGACTGGCTCTCGAAGGCGATCCTGCGGCTGTTCGGTGTCGAGCCCAAGGACGAGATCGCGTCGGCCTTCACCGCCGAGGAGGTCGCGCACATCCTCGACGAGTCGCGCGACGAGGGGCTCGTCGAGGACGAGCACTACGAACGCCTCGGTGCCGCACTGGAGTTCAGTGACAAGGACGCCGCCGACGTCGGCGTGCCGGTCTCGTCCCTCGTCACGGTGACGGCGGCGGCGACGCCGGTCGACATCGAGCGCCTCGTCGCCCGCCACGGCTTCTCGCGCTACCCGGTCGTCGACGAGTCCGGCGACCTCGGGGGCTACCTGCACCTCAAGGACGTCCTCTACGCCGACGAGACCGAGCGCGACGAGCCGGTGCCGGCCAAGCGCGTCCGGCGGATGGCGAACGTGCGCCGCGACGACGAGGTCGAGTCCGTGCTCGGGGTCATGCAGGCCACCGGGTCACACCTCGCCCGGGTCGTCGCCGAGGACGGGTCGGTCGTCGGCGTCGTCTTCCTCGAGGACGTCATCGAGGAGCTCGTCGGCGAGGTGTCCGACGCCTCCCAGCGCACCTGACCCCGAGGTCTCCGGGCGGCGGCCGTCCCCGACGTGACGTCGGAGACAGCCGCCGCTCCCGTCCCCCGGACCGGAGCAGCATGGAGGGGAGGGGCGACGAGAAGGAGGTCGTCATGGCAGCCGCAACGGCACCGGTGAACGCGCGGACTGGAGCCCGCCGGGAGGTGCGACCACGGCTGGGGTGGTCCGGGGGCGCCCTGCTGGGACTGCTGGTCGTCATGGCCCTCAACGCGCTCGGCGGCGGCGTCGGCCTCGCGACCACCGGGATCGGCATGCCCGACTCGTGGCTGGAGCCGCTTCCCGTCGACTCGTGGCTGTGGCCGGGCGTGGCGCTCGTGCTGACGGTGGGGGTGCCCCAGGCGGCCACGGCCTGGCTGGTGGCGCGGCGGCACCGGCTGGCACGGGTCGCGTCCGTCGCGGCCGGGGTGGGCCTCGTCCTCTGAATCGGGGTGCAGCTCGCGGTCATGCAGCAGTTCTTCGTCCTCCAGCCGGTCGTGGCCGCGGCCGGTGTCGCGGAGGTCGTCCTCGCGCTGGCCCGGCCCCGCGGGTCGAGGTGACCCGCCGGCCCAGGAACCGGCCCGGATACCTCGGACCAAGGGCCCCCGGCACGGCGAAGGGGCCCGGTCCGGACGCGCTCCGCGCGTGAGGACCGGGCCCCTTCGATGTGCCCCCGGTAGGATTCGAACCTACGCTCCCGCCTCCGGAGGGCGGTGCTCTATCCCCTGAGCTACGGGGGCGGGCCACCACGCCGCGGACCGAAGTTTCGCAGCGCGTGGCGAGGTTAGCAGCCTAGGCTGGCGCTCATGCAATCCGGCACCGAGGGCCCCACGTCGGCGCCGCTGGTACTCATCTGTGACGACGTCGAGCCGATCCGCCGTCTCCTGCGCATCAACCTCGAGCTCGCCGGCTTCGAGGTCGACGAGGCCACCGACGGGCACGAGGCCATGGCACGGCTCATCGACGTCGTCCGGCGCCGACCCGACGTCGTCGTCCTCGACTCGCAGATGGCGCCCTACGACGGCTGGTGGGCCATCGCGGCCATCCGCTCGCACCCGCGCCTGGACCCGGTCCCCGTCCTCCTCGTCACGGCCGCCGCGAGCGACCACGCCCGCTACGAGGTCGACGAGGCGGGGTTCGACGGGATCGTCACCAAGCCGTTCGACCCGGACGAGCTCGTCGCGGCCGTCTCACGCCTCGCGGCCTCCGGGAGGGCGGCCCGGGGCCGTCCGTAGACTGGCGCGGGTGACCCCCGAACAGCTCTCCGCCGCGATCCGCGACGCCCTCCTGTCCGCCGTCGACGCCGGTGACCTCGACGTCACCGTGCCCGCGGAGGTCAGGGTCGAGCGTCCGCGCAACCGCGACCACGGGGACTGGTCGACCAACGTCGCCCTCCAGCTCGCCAAGGGTGCCGGCGTCCCCCCGCGCGACCTCGCGACGACCCTGGCCACCCACCTCGCCGGTGTGGCCGGCGTCAAGGCGGTCGACGTCGCCGGGCCCGGCTTCCTCAACATCACCCTCGATGCGGCGAGCGCGGGCGAGCTCGCCCGCACCGTCGTCGAGGCGGGCGAGGCGTACGGCCGCAACGACTCCGAGGCCGGGCACGTCGTCAACCTCGAGTACATCTCGGCCAACCCCACCGGGCCCCTCCACCTCGGCCACACCCGCTGGGCCGCCCTGGGCGACGCCATGGGCCGTCTCCTCGCGGCATCCGGTGCCACGCTGACGACCGAGTACTACCTCAACGACGCCGGCACCCAGATGCAGAACTTCGCGCGCAGCGTCCTCGCGCGGGCCAAGGGTGAGCCGACCCCCGAGGGCGGGTACCCCGGCGCGTACGTCGACGCGCTCGCGGCGGAGGTGCTCGCGCAGCGCCCCGACCTGCTCGACCTGCCCGAGGACGAGGCGCTCGCCGTGGCCGGTGACCTCGCCTACCCGCTCCAGCTCGCCGACATCGAGAGCACCCTCGCCGACTTCGGCGTGACCTTCGACGTGTGGTTCTCCGAGAAGTCACTGCACGACGGCGGCGCCGTGGAGCAGGCGGTCGAGCGGCTGCGCGAACAGGGTCACGTCTTCGACCAGGAGGGGGCGGTCTGGCTGCGCACCACCGACTTCGGCGACGACCGCGACCGCGTCCTCATCCGCGCCAACGGCGAGCCCACGTACTTCGCCGCCGACGCCGCGTACTACCTGTCGAAGAAGGACCGCGGGTTCGACGAGAAGATCTACCTCCTCGGCGCCGACCACCACGGGTACATCGGGCGCCTCAAGGCCATCGCCGCGTGCGCCGGCGACGACCCGGAGCGCAACATCGAGGTCCGCATCGGCCAGCTCGTCAACCTCGGCGGCGCGAAGCTGTCCAAGCGCGCGGGCAACATCATCGAGCTGCGCGACCTCATCGGCTGGATCGGCACCGACGCGATCCGCTACTCGCTGGCCCGGTACCCGGCCGACAGCCCGCTCTCGCTCGACGGCGAGGAGCTGCGCAAGCAGACGAACGACAACCCGGTCTTCTACGTCCAGTACGCCCACGCCCGCACCGCGAACGTCGCGCGGCTCGCCGCCGAGGACGGCGTGCACCGGGCCGACGGGTTCGACGCCTCGCTGCTCGCCGACCCCACCGAGGCGGCCCTGCTCGCGGCGCTCGGCGACTTCCCGCGCGTCGTCGCCCAGGCCGCGCACCTGCGCGAGCCGCACCGGGTCGCGCGCTACCTCGAGGAGCTCGCGGCGCGGTTCCACAAGTGGTACGACACGTGCCGGGTGCGCCCGATGAACGCCGACGAGGAGGTCACCGACCTCCACCGCAGCCGCCTCTGGCTCAACGACGCGACCCGACAGGTGCTCGCCAACGGCCTCGGGCTGCTCGGCGTGAGCGCCCCCGAGCGGATGTGAGGGTGATCCGATGCGCGCGCACGAGGCCGGCGCCCTCCACGCCGAGGGCTACGGCGGGCCCCCGCTCTACCTGCCGTACCCGACCGACGTCATGGAGCTGCTCCCGCAGCTCTGGCCCGGGACGGTCGGACGGGACGCCGACGGACGGCTGACGGTCGGCGGCGTCGACGTCGTCACCCTGGCCGCCGAGCACGGGACCGCGGCGTACGTCCTCGACGAGGACGACTTCCGTTCCCGCGCAAGGGACTTCCGCGACTCGTTCGGCTCGGCCTTCGAGGCGGTCGGCGGAGCCGACGTGTACTACGCCGGCAAGGCGTTCCTCTGCACGGCCGTCGCCCGGTGGGTCGAGGAGGAAGGGCTCTTCCTCGACGTCTGCACGGGCGGTGAGCTGGCCGTGGCCCGGCGCGCGGGCTTCCCCGGCGAGCGGATCGGGTTCCACGGCAACAACAAGACGGTCGCCGAGATCCGTGACGCGCTCTCGTACGGCGTGGGGCGCATCGTCCTGGACTCCTTCCACGAGATCGACCGCGTCGTGGCGGTCGCGACCGAGCTCGGGGTCGTCGCCCCGGTGATGGTGCGCGTCACCGTCGGCGTCGAGGCGCACACCCACGAGTTCATCGCCACCGGCCACGAGGACCAGAAGTTCGGCTTCAGCCTCGCCGGCGGGGCGGCGGAGGAGGCAGTGCGCCGGGTGCTCGCCCGCCACGACGTCCTCGACCTGCGCGGCCTGCACAGCCACATCGGGAGCCAGATCTTCGAGACCGGCGGCTTCGAGCTGGCCGCGCACCGCCTCGTCTCGCTGCACGCCCGCATCGCCGACGAGCACGGCCACCACTGCCCCGAGCTCGACCTCGGCGGTGGCTACGGCATCGCGTACACCTCGCAGCACACCCCGCTGCCGCCGTCCGTCCTCGCCGAGGAGATGGCCGGCATCGTCGAGCGCGAGCTCAAGGCCGTGGGTGACGGGGCCGACCCCCGCCGGCCGCGGGTGTCCGTCGAGCCCGGCCGCGCCATCGTCGGACCGAGCACGTTCACCCTGTACGAGGTCGGCACCGTCAAGGACGTCGAGGTCGGCGGCGGGACGACCCGCACGTACGTCTCGGTCGACGGCGGGATGAGCGACAACGCGCGCCCGGCCCTCTACGAGGCCGACTACTCGTGCACCCTCGCGAGCCGGTCGAGCAGCGCCCCGCCGCGCCTGTCCCGGGTCGTCGGGCGGCACTGCGAGAGCGGCGACATCGTCGTCCTCGACGAGTACCTGCCGGCCGACCTCGAGCCCGGCGACCTCATCGCCGTCCCGGGCACCGGCGCGTACTGCCGCAGCCTGTCCAGCCAGTACAACCACACGCCCCGCCCGCCCGTCGTCGCCGTCCGTGGAGGGCGCAGCCGCGTCCTCGTGCGCCGTGAGACCATCGAGGACCTCCTGGCCCTCGACGTGGCCGAGGCCTGAGCCCCGAGACCGAGGAGAGACACCCCGATGGCGCACGAACCCGGTGCCCCCCTGCGCGTCGCGCTGCTCGGCTGCGGTGTCGTGGGGTCCGCCGTCGCGACGAAGCTCGTCGAGAACGCCGACGACCTCGCGGCCCGGGTCGGCGCCCCGCTCGAGCTCGTCGGCATCGCCGTCCGTCGCCCGCAGCGCCCCCGTCCCGACGTCCCCGTGGACCCCTCGCTCTTCACCGCCGACGCCGCAGAGCTCGTGACCCGGGCCGACATCGTCATCGAGGTCATCGGCGGCATCGACCCGGCCCGCGACCTCATCGTGCGCGCGATGGAGCACGGCGCCTCTGTCGTCTCGGCGAACAAGGCGCTCCTCGCCGAGGACGGCCCCGCCCTCTACGCCGCCGCCGACGAGCACGGCGTCGACCTCTACTACGAGGCCGCGGTCGCCGGTGCCATCCCGATCCTGCGCCCGATCCGCGAGTCGCTCGCCGGTGACGACGTGCGCAAGGTGCTCGGCATCGTCAACGGCACGACGAACTTCGTCCTCGACGCGATGGACAGCACGGGCGCCGGCTTCGCCGAGACCGTCGAGCGGGCCCAGGCGCTCGGCTACGCCGAGGCCGACCCGACCGCCGACGTCGAGGGCTTCGACGCCGCCGCGAAGGCCGCCATCCTCGCGAGCCTGGCCTTCCACACCCGCGTCTCGTCGGCCGACGTGCACCGCGAGGGCATCACCGAGGTGACCGCCGGCGACATCCAGGCCGCCCGTGACATGGACGCCGTCGTCAAGCTCCTCGCGATCTGCGAGCGGGTCACGAACGGCGACGGCGGCGAGGCCGTCAGCGTGCGCGTGCACCCCGCGATGATCCCCCGGAGCCACCCGCTCGCCAGCGTCCGCGAGGCCTTCAACGCGGTCTTCGTCGAGGCCGCGGCGGCGGGTCAGCTGATGTTCTACGGCCGCGGTGCCGGTGGCGACCCGACGGCCAGCGCGGTCCTCGGCGACGTCGTCGCCGTCGCGCGGCACCGCGTGGCCGGCGGCCGCGGCCCGGGGGAGTCGGCCTACGCCGACCTGCCGATCGTCGACATGGGCCAGGCGCTGACGAGGTACCACATCAGCCTCGACGTCGCCGACCGCCCGGGCGTCCTCGCACAGGTCGCCACCGCGTTCGCCGAGCACGGCGTCTCCATCGAGACGGTCCGCCAGCAGGTGGCGCCCGAGGGGGAGCGGGCGAAGCTCATCATCGTCACCCACCAGGCGTCCGACGCCGCGCTGGCCGCCACCGTCGACGCGCTCGCCGGCCTCGAGGCCGTCGACGACGTCGCGTCGGTCCTGCGCGTGGAAGGAGCCTGACGTGGCGCACCAGTGGCGCGGCGTCATCCGCGAGTACGCCGCCCGCCTCCCGCTCATCGAGGGCGCTCCGGTCGTCACCCTCCACGAGGGGGGCACGCCGCTCGTCCCGTGCGAGGGGCTGTCCGAGGCCACCGGCGCCAACGTCCTCGTCAAGGTCGAGGGGATGAACCCCACCGCCTCGTTCAAGGACCGCGGGATGACGACCGCGATGTCGGTGGCGAAGCGCAACGGCGCGAAGGCCGTCATCTGCGCGAGCACCGGCAACACGAGCGCGAGCGCCGCGGCGTACGCGACGAAGGCGGGGATGACGTGCGCCGTCCTCGTGCCCGACGGCAAGATCGCGATGGGCAAGCTGAGCCAGGCCATCGCCCACGGGGCCACCCTGCTCCAGGTCGAGGGCAACTTCGACGACTGCCTCACCGTCGCCCGCAAGCTCGCCGAGGCCTATCCCGTCGAGCTCGTCAACTCGGTCAACCCGGCGCGGATCGAGGGGCAGAAGACGGCGGCCTTCGAGGTCGTCGACGCGCTGGGCGACGCCCCGGACATCCACGTCCTGCCCGTCGGCAACGCCGGCAACATCACCGCCTACTGGCGCGGGTACACCGAGTACGCCGAGCCCACCCCGGGCCTGGGCGGGGAGGTGCTGGCGCCGGTCGCCTCGCGCCGGCCGCGGATGTGGGGCTTCCAGGCCGCGGGTGCCGCGCCGCTCGTCCTCGGCCACCCCGTCGACGAGCCCGAGACGATCGCCACCGCCATCCGCATCGGCAACCCGGCGTCGTGGCAGCAGGCGGAGGCCGCGCGCGACGAGTCCGCAGGTCTCATCGACTCGGTCACCGACGAGGAGATCCTGCTCGCCCACCGGCTGCTGTCGTCCACCGAGGGGATCTTCGTCGAGCCCGGGTCGGCCGCGTCGATCGCCGGCCTGATGAAGATGGCGGAGGCCGGGCGGGTGCCCGCCGACGCCACGGTCGTGTGCACCGTCACCGGGCACGGGCTCAAGGACCCCCAGTGGGCGCTGCGCACCGCCGACGGCTCGGACGTCCAGCCCGTCCGCGTGCCCGTCGACGCGTTCAGCGTGGCGAGCGCCCTCGGCCTCGAGGGCTGACCGTGCGTGCTGACGTCCTGCGGCCCGGCGCCTCCGTCGAGGTGCGGGTGCCGGCGAGCAGCGCGAACCTCGGGCCGGGCTTCGACTCCATCGGCTGCGCGCTCGGCGTCTGGGACACCTGCCGCGCCACCGTCACCGCCGAGCCCGGCCTCGTCGTCACGGTGCGCGGGGAGGGCGAGGGCGTCGTCCCGCTCGACGCGTCGCACCTCGTGCACCGGGCGATGCAGGTCGCGTGGGCCGAGCTCGGCGTCACCGGCCCCGCTGGCCTGCGGCTGGACTGCGAGAACGCCGTCCCGCACGGGCGGGGGATGGGCTCGTCCGCGACCGCCATCGTCACCGGGGTCGTCGCGGCGCAGGCGCTCCACGACGTCTCGTGCGGGGCCGAGGGCGAGGCCGTCGACCTCGGCTTCGCCAACACCCTCGCCGCCCGGCTCGAGGGCCACCCGGACAACTCCTCGGCCAGCGTCCTCGGCGGCGTGACCCTCTCGTGGTCCGACGACGACCTCGCCACGGTGACGACCGTGCGCGTGCCCGTGCACCCCGACCTCGAGCCGGTCGTCCTCGCGCCCGACGCCCAGCTGTCGACCGCCAAGGCGCGCTCGGTGCTGCCGCAGCAGGTGCGCCTCGCCGACGCCGCGGCGAACTCCGCCCGCACCGCCCTCCTCGTCCACGCCGTCGGCGCGGCGCCCGAGCACCTGCTCGCCGCGACCCGCGAGTGGCTGCACCAGGAGGCGCGGCGCCCCTCGTACGCCGCCTCGATGGCGCTCGTCGACGCGCTGCGCGCCGACGGCCACGCCGCCGTGATCTCCGGGGCCGGGCCGTCCGTCCTCGTGCTGGCGGTGCGTGACCGGGTCGAGGCCGTGCGGACGCACGCCGGCCCGGGCTGGCGCGTCCTCACCCCCGGGATCCCCGAGCGGGGCGCCACGGTCCGGGTCCTCGCACGGGGCTGACGCGCGCCACGCGGACGAGGTCCGGGGTGTGGCGATCGGCGCCCGCCCGGCCCGCCCGGTGCTATCCTTGAGCCCGCGACCGCAGTCGATGCCGGGGTTGGTCCCGCTGCCTGCCGCGAGTCGCCCCCACGACCAGGTCGCAGCCCCCATGTAGTCCGCGGCTGCGTGCCCCTGCGTGGAACCCCACCTGATCGGCCATTTCGAGGCCATCCACGAACGAGGGGAAGGATCCTTCGTGACAGACACCACCACACTCGAGGCCGCGACCTCGGGCTCAGGCCCGCGTCGCTCCGGAGCACTGACCGCCATGCGGCTCGCCGAGCTCCAGGGACTCGCCTCGAGCATGGGCATCAGCGGCACGGGCAAGATGCGCAAGGGCGACCTCGTCGCCGCCATCAAGGCCCGTCAGAACGGTGAGAGCGGACCGGCCAGCGCCGGTGAGCCGCGTCGCCGTGAGCCGGAGACCGCCCGCGCCGAGCAGCCGGTGCACGAGCACCGCGCCGACGACCGCGCTGGGCGCCAGGAGCGCCCTGAGCGCGGTGACCGCCCCGAGCGGACCGACAACCGCGAGCGCCAGGACCGCGGCGAGCGCCCCGAGCGGCAGGACCGCGGCGAGCGCCAGGAGCGCCCGGACCGCGGTGACCGCCAGGACCGCGGCCAGCAGCAGGACCGCTCGGACCGCGGTGACCGCCAGGACCGCGGCCAGCCGCAGAACCAGCACCAGAACGGCACCCAGGGCGGGGGCCAGCAGGGCCAGAACCGCTCCGACGACGACGGCGAGGGCCGCGGCCGCCGCCGCCGCAACCGCGGGCGCAACCGCGACAAGCGCCGCCCGCAGGACGGCGGGGCCCCGCAGCAGCAGGACGCCCCCGAGCCCCAGATCCACGACGACGACGTCCTCGTGCCGGTCGCGGGCATCCTCGACATCCTCGACAGCTACGCCTTCGTGCGGACCACCGGCTACCTGCCGGGCTCGAGCGACATCTACGTGCCGCTCCAGATGGTCAAGCGCCACGGGCTGCGCAAGGGGGACGCCGTCACCGGGTCGATCAAGGCCGCGCGCGAGGGCGAGGAGCCGCAGCAGCAGACCGTCGGCGGGCGCAACAACCGCCAGAAGTACACCCCGCTCGCGCGACTGGACACGATCAACGGGATGTCGCCCGACGAGGCGCGCCGCCGCCCCGAGTTCGGCAAGCTCACCCCGCTCTACCCGCAGGACCGCCTGCGCCTGGAGACCGAGCAGAGCATCGTCACGACGCGGATCATCGACCTCGTCGCCCCCATCGGCAAGGGCCAGCGCGGGCTCATCGTCGCCCCGGCCAAGGCCGGCAAGACGATGGTCATGCAGGCGATCGCCAACGCCATCACGACGAACAACCCCGAGTGCCACCTCATGGTCGTCCTCGTCGACGAGCGTCCCGAGGAGGTCACCGACATGCAGCGCGCCGTCAAGGGCGAGGTCATCTCCTCGACCTTCGACCGGCCCGCCGACGACCACACCACGGTCGCCGAGCTCGCGATCGAGCGCGCCAAGCGCCTCGTCGAGATGGGCCACGACGTCGTCGTGCTCCTCGATTCGATCACCAAGCTCGGGCGCGCCTACAACCTCGCGGCCCCCGCGAGCGGGCGCATCCTCTCCGGTGGTGTCGACTCGGCCGCGCTGTACCCGCCGAAGAAGTTCTTCGGTGCGGCGCGAAACATCGAGAACGGCGGCTCGCTCACCATCCTCGCCACCGCGCTCGTCGAGACCGGCTCGCGCATGGACGAGGTGATCTTCGAGGAGTTCAAGGGCACCGGCAACATGGAGCTCAAGCTCGACCGCCAGCTCGCGAACCGCCGCATCTTCCCCGCGGTCGACGTCAACAACTCGGGCACGCGCCGCGAGGAGATCCTCCTCGCCCCCGAGGAGCTGAAGATCATGTGGAAGCTGCGCCGCGTCCTCGCCGCGCTCGACTCCCAGCAGGGCATCGAGCTCCTCCTCGACCGGATCCGCAAGACGAAGAACAACTACGAGTTCCTCATGCAGGTCCAGCAGACGAGCTCGATCAAGCTCGACGACGACGACTCCTGACCCACCCGCACGTCACCCACCGACGCCCCCGGCACGCGCTGCGCGAGCCGGGGGCGTCGTGCGTCCGCGTCGAGCCGGCCGGGTCAGCCCCGGTCGACCCGGTGGCGCATCGCCGGAAAGGGGCTCGTGACGAACCCGCGCGCGGCGTAGATGCGGGCCCCGTCGGGTGTGGCGAACAGGTCGATGCGCGTCACACCGGTCTCGGTGACCAGCCAGTCGAGGACGGCCTCGGTGCAGGCCGTGGCGAGCCCGCGCCCCCGGCGACCGGGCAGGGTCGCGACGTTGGAGACGAGGCCGACCGCGCCATCGGGGGTGCTGGGTCCGGGGATGAGCCGAGTGACCTCACCGACCGCGCTCGCCACCGCCTCACCGTCGACCTCGGCGACCACGAGCCGGACGAGCGGGTCGTCGACGTGCTCGGTGAACCAGCGAGCGGAGGCCTGCCGCCACGTGGGGTCGCCGAGGTCGTCGGCGGGGGTTCCCATGGCCTCGAACATCAGGGCCCGGAGGACGACCAGCGCCCAGGCGTCGGCGGGCGTGGCGCGCCGGACGCGGGGTGGAGCCGGCGCCATCACCGCTGCGGGCCGAGGGCGAGACGGCGCCTGGTCTCCGCGCGGCCCTCGGGGGAGTCGGCCAGGTCCCACCAGGACTCCACCCACCACGTGGCGCCGGCGTCGGCCCACGGCTGCACCGGCGGGCGGGTGCCGCCGAACGAGCCGTGGCTGTCACCCTCGACGACGACGTCGTAGCCGTCCATCGTCAGGCCGGCGTCGGCCCGCAGCGTGCCGATCCGGTCGACGACCTCGCGCAGGCCGTCGTGGGTGAGGCGGGACCCGGGGTCCTCGAGGCTGCCGCCGGCGACGGCCGGGAACACGCCCTGCCAGCGGGCGGCCCGCTCGAGGGAGCGCTGGCGGTCCCGGCCCGGCACCAACATGCCGACGCACCAGACCGGTGGGTGCGGGCGCTGGACCGGGGGAGGGGGCACGAGCTCGGTGACGGGCCCGGCGCTGTAGTGCTCGCCCTCGAACGTGAAGGGCTGCCCGCCCATGAGCCCGGCGTAGATCGCCAGACCCTCGTCGAGCTTCCGGGCGCGTGTGGCGCGCCCCTCGTCGGCCTCGAAGGCGAGCCAGTTGCCGTGGAGGGCGCCGAGCCCCACGCCGAGGGTGACCCGTCCGCCGGACAGCCGGTCGACGGAGGCGACCTTCGAGGCGAGGTCCCACGGCCGGTGGCGCGCCGCGGGCGTGAGGAGGGTGCCGAGGCGGACCCGTTCGGTGGCCATCGCGGCAGCGCCGAGGGTGACCCAGGCGTCCTGCCCCCAGACCGCCTCCCACGTGAAGACCTGGTCCCACCCCGCCTCCTCCGCGACGGCGGCGAGCTCGGTGAACTCGCGCTCGGTGGCGTAGGGGATCACGGCTCCGAACCTCATCCCGCGACCGTAGCCCCGCCCACCGACACGGACGCTCGCCGTGTGGGGACGCAAGGCGCGCCATACCGCGCGTCCCGTCCCCTTGGCGCCTGTGGATGACGCGAGCCTCGTCCCGCGCGGACTCGACACCATGGGTGGATGCCACCCCGCCGACGCCTGCCCCGCGAGGTCCGCGCGCGCCGTGCGGAACGGCCCGCCCGCGACCACGACGGCGTCGCCCACCGAGCGGACCTCCGGGCCGTCGGCGTCACCAGGGCGGACGTGCGGACGGAGGTCGAGGCCGGGCGGTGGTCGACCGCCGGTCGCCACACGGTCGTGATCGGGAACACTGCTCCGGTCGGTCGGGCACTCTGGTGGCGGGCGCTCTGGGAGACCGGTGCCGGCGCGGCCCTCGACGGTGCGGTCGCGCTCGTCGCATCGGGTCTCGCCGGGTTCGCCCCCTTGACGCTCGACGTCTCCGTTCCCCGGGCGAACCGCAGCCACCAGGTCGAGGGCGTCCGGCGCCATCGCCGCATGGTCATGCCTCCTGTGGTGGGTGCCGGGATCCCGAGGGTTCGGGTTCCGGAGGCCACGGTCCTCGCCGCCGCCCGGGCGTCGAGCGATCGGACGGCGATGCTCCTGCTCTGCCTCGTCCTGCAGCAGCGCTTGACCTCACCCGACCGGTTGCTGTCGGCCTGGCGGGCGGGTCGTGGCGAATGGGTCCCGCGCGGCGGCAGCTACTGGAACTGGTCGTGGCCGATCTGTGCGACGGCGCCCACTCCTTGGGGGAGCTGGACTTCGGACGGCTGTGCCGGGCACGAGGGCTCCCCGGACCGAGCCGGCAGGTCGTCCGCTCGACGCCCGACGGAAGGGTCTACCTCGACGTGGCGTGGGAGGACATCGGCCTCGTCGTCGAGATCGACGGTGGCCACCACGCCCTGGCCCTCAACCCGGTCGATGACGCGCTGCGCCAGAACGAGGTCGTCCTCGGCGGGGAGCACGTGCTGCGGTTGCCCGTCCTCGGGCTGCGGCTGCTCCCGGACGACTTCATGGCTCAGGTCGTCCGCGCTCATGCCCAGTGGTCCGCCGCGGCCTGATGCACGGGGACGGATCGCGCGCCATACCGCGCGATCCGTCCCCCCTCGAGCGCCCCGCACAGGGAATGGCCAGCCCGCCTGCCGCCGTTTAGGTGACGGTGTGCCTGCTCTGGCACACTTGAGCGCTGGACCGGTTCACGGCATCGACGCGTTTCCTGAGCGACCTCCCCACGAGGGTCGCAGTCGGGGCGCCAGGGGTGAGCAGCACCGTGCTGCACCCGCCGACCCGGAGACATCCAAGGAGAAGAACCTCGTGAAGAAGGACATCCACCCGGACTACGTGGAGACCACGGTCACCTGCACCTGTGGCAACACGTTCACCACGCGCAGCACGGCGAAGAACGGCGTCATCCACGCCGACGTCTGCAGCAGCTGCCACCCGTTCTACACGGGCAAGCAGAAGATCCTCGACACCGGTGGCCGCGTGGCCCGCTTCGAGGCCCGCTACGGCAAGAAGGCCGCCAAGTAGCACCCCCGACGCGCCGGTCCCCTCCTCGTGAGGTGGACCGGCGCGTCGCGTTTCCCCGCCCCCACCGTCACCCGCACCACCCCGACCGCCCGAGGAGGCCGCCGTGCAGGAGTCCGCGCAGTCGCTCGTCGACGAGCACGCCGCGCTCGAGCGCGAGATGGCCGACCCCGCGGTCGCGTCGGACCCCGACCGCCTCCGCGAGGTCAACAAGCGCTACGCCGCGCTCGGGCCGACGGTCGCCGCCCACCAGGCCTGGACCCGCGCGCGCGACGACCTCGGCGCCGCCCGTGAGCTGGCCCGCGAGGACGCCGCGTTCGCCGAGGAGGTGCCCGCCCTCGAGGAGGCCCTCGCCGCCGCCGAGGACCGCCTCCGCCGCCTCCTCGTCCCGCGCGACCCCGACGACGACCGCGACGTCATCCTCGAGGTGAAGGCGGGGGAGGGCGGCGAGGAGTCGGCCCTGTTCGCCGGTGACCTGCTGCGGATGTACCTGCGCCACGCCGAGCGCCGCGGCTGGCGCACCGAGGTCCTCGACGCCACCGAGTCCGACCTCGGCGGATACAAGGACGTGCGGGTCGCGGTGAAGGCGCGCGGCACGGTCGCCCCCGGCGAGGCCCCGTGGGCGCGGCTGAAGTTCGAGGGCGGCGTGCACCGGGTGCAGCGCGTGCCCGTCACCGAGAGCCAGGGGCGCATCCACACGAGCGCCGCCGGGGTCTGGGTCATGCCGGAGGCCGAGGAGGTCGAGGTGAGCATCGACCCCAACGACCTGCGCATCGACGTCTTCCGCTCCAGCGGCCCCGGTGGGCAGAGCGTCAACACCACCGACTCGGCGGTGCGGATCACCCACCTGCCCACCGGCCTCGTCGTCTCGTGCCAGAACGAGAAGAGCCAGCTGCAGAACCGCGAGGCCGCGATGCGGGTGCTGCGCGCCCGCCTCCACCAGATCGCCATGGACGAGCGCCACGCCGCCGACGCGAGCGTCCGTGCGAGCCAGGTGCGCACCGTCGACCGGTCGGAGCGGATCCGCACGTACAACTTCCCCGAGAACCGGATCAGCGACCACCGCACCGGCTTCAAGGCGTACAACCTCGACGCGGTCCTCGACGGCGACCTCGACCCCGTCATCCAGTCGGCCGTCGACGCCGACGAGGCCGCCCGCCTCGCCGCGGTCGCCCAGCGATGACGAGGGCGGCGGCCACGGTCCACGAGGCCGTCACCCGCGCCCGCGTCACCCTCGGCGGGGTCGGGGTCCCCTCACCGGAAGCCGATGCGGTCACGCTCGCCGCGTTCGTCCTCGGCGTCGACGACGCCGAGGTCCGCCGCCGGATGGTGCTCCGCACCCCCCTCGACCCGGCCGAGCTCGACCGCCTCGACGCGCTCGTCGACGAGCGCGCGACGCGGGTCCCCCTGCAGCACCTCACCGGCTGCGCGCACTTCCGGCGCCTCACGCTCGCCGTCGGCCCGGGCGTCTTCGTGCCGCGCCCCGAGACGGAGGTCGCCGCGGGGCTCGCCGTCGAGGCCGCGAGGGCGGCGGGGGAGAGCCCGCTCGTCGTCGACCTCTGCACCGGGTCCGGCGCCATCGCGCTCGCCGTCAAGGACGAGGTCCCGGGCGCGAGGGTCCACGCCGTGGAGCTCTCCGACCTCGCCCACGGCTGGGCGCTCGCCAACCGGGACCGCACCGGGCTCGACGTCGACGTCCGCCACGGGGACGCCACCACCGCCTTCGAGGACCTCGAGGGCCGGGTCGACGTCGTCGTGAGCAACCCCCCGTACATCCCCGACGGGGCCGTGCCCCTCGACCCCGAGGTCCGCGACCACGACCCGGAGGTGGCGCTCTACGGGCGCTCCGAGGACGGCCTCGGCGTCCCGCTCGCCGTCGCTGCGCGGGCGGCGGTCCTGCTGCGCCCCGGCGGCGTTCTCGTCATGGAGCACGCCGACAGCCAGGGCGCGAGCCTGCCCCGGGGCCTGCGCGCCACGGGGGAGTGGGAGGACGTCATCGACCACCTGGACCTGGCGGGGCGCCCGCGGGCGACGACGGCACGACGGGCGTGAGGGCGGCGCCCTCGGTGGAGCCGGAGGCATCCCGCGCGGGACCGGCCACGTCTTGACCGTGGCCCACGCGGCCGCAGGTCAGAGCTGCGGGAGGATGAAGATCAGCAGGGCGATGATGGCCAGCACCCCGACGATGGTCCAGATGAGACCGGATCCACGCACGTCATGTCCTTTCCTCGGGAAGGGCGCCCGGTCGGGCGCCCACCCAGAACCTACGCGTCGCCGGCGACGGTGAGCCCTCCGCGTGCCCACGGATCGAGAACCCTAGGCTGGTCCTCATGAGCCCCGTCTTCGACTGCACGACCGACTCCGGTCGGGCCGACGCGATCGCGAAGGCCGCCACCGGGGTCCGCGAGGGCAAGCTCGCCGTGCTCCCCACCGACACCCTCTACGGCATCGGCGCCGACGCCTTCTCGCCCGAGGCCGTGCGCGCGCTGCTCGCCGCGAAGGGCCGCGGGAGCGACATGCCCCCGCCCGTCCTCGTGCCCGACACCCGCACCATCGACGGGCTGGCGACCGACGTCCCCGACTACGCCCGCGCGCTCGTCGCGGCCTTCTGGCCCGGCGCCCTCACCGTGGTCCTGCGGGCGCAGCCCAGCCTGCTCTGGGACCTCGGCGACACCGGCGGCACCGTCGCCCTGCGCATGCCCGACCACCCCGTGGCCCTCGAGCTGCTCCGCGAGGTCGGGCCGATGGCGGTGAGCAGCGCCAACCGCACCGGCCACCCGGCGTCGCGCACGGTCGTCGAGGCCGCGAGCCAGCTCGGCGCGAGCGTCGAGTTCTACCTCGACGGCGGGCCCGTCACCGGCGGCCTCGCCTCGACGATCGTCGACTGCACGCGCGAGGAGCCGGTCCTCCTCCGGGTCGGCGCCATCTCCGAGCAGGACGTCATGGACGTCGTCGAGCGCGCACGGGCCGACGCCCTAGAGTTGTCGGGCGCCGAGCCCGCTGCGCCGCCGGAGGACCTCCCGGGAACCACCGGGCCCGACGCGCCCGATGCGAGCGACGCGTCCCCGTCCAGCGAGAAGCGAGAGACCAGCGACGATGAGTGACACCTTCTACGGTTCCGACTTCGGTGCCCTCGAGGCCTTCGACCCCGAGATCGCCGGCGTGCTCGTCTCCGAGCTCGACCGCCTGCGCGGCGGCCTCCAGCTCATCGCGAGCGAGAACTTCTCCAGCCCCGAGGTGCTCACCGCCCTCGGCTCGACGCTGTCGAACAAGTACGCCGAGGGGTACCCGGGGCGGCGCTACTACGGCGGCTGCTCCGAGGTCGACAAGGCCGAGACGCTCGCCATCGAGCGGTGCAAGGCCCTCTTCGGCGCCGACCACGCGAACGTCCAGCCGCACTCCGGTGCCAGCGCCAACCAGGCCGTCTACGGCGCGTTCCTCAAGCCGGGCGAGACGATCCTCGCGATGAGCCTGCCGCACGGCGGGCACCTCACCCACGGGACCAAGGTCTCCTTCTCCGGCAAGTGGTTCGACGCCGTCCACTACGGCGTCGACAAGGACACCGAGGACATCGACTACGACGAGGTCGAGCGCCTCGCGAAGGAGCACCGCCCCAAGGTGATCCTGGCCGGCGGATCGGCCATCCCGCGGCTCATCGACTTCGCCCGGTTCCGGGCCATCGCCGACGAGGTGGGCGCGATCTTCTGGGTCGACGCCGCCCACTTCATCGGCCTCGTCGCCGGCGGGGCCATCCCGAGCCCCGTGCCGCACGCCGACGTCGTGTCGTTCACGACGCACAAGGTGCTGCGCGGCCCCCGCTCGGGCGCGATCGTCTGCCGCGAGGAGCACGCCGCGGCCATCGACAAGGGCGTGTTCCCGATGATGCAGGGCGGGCCGCAGATGCACACGATCGCCGCCAAGGCGGTCAACTTCAAGGAGTGCGCGACGCCCGAGTACGCCGCGTACACCCGTCAGGTCGTCGCCAACGCCAAGGTCCTCGCCGAGACCCTCGGGGAGAGGGGCATCCGCCCCACGACGGGCGGCACCGACACCCACCTGTCGCTCCACGACCTCCAGCCGGTCATGGTCACCGGTGTCGACGCCGAGGCCCGCTGCGACGCCGCCGGCATCACCCTGAACAAGAACGCGATCCCCTTCGACCCGCAGAAGCCGAACATCGCCTCCGGCATCCGGGTCGGCACCCCGTGCGTCACGACGCAGGGGATGGGGGAGGACGAGATGCGCACCGTCGGGGCGCTCATCGCCCGGGCCGTGACCGAGGGCGACGCCGACCCCGGGCACGCCGTCTCGCGCGCGGTCCGCGCGGAGGTCAGCGAGCTCGTCGGCGCCTTCCCCGCGTATCCGCGCGCGGGTGCCCCCCTCGGCTGACGGCGGGGCCCCCGTGAGCGAACCGAGCCGCGGGCGCCGCCGCCCCCTGCTCGGACGGCTCAACCGCCGGGGCTTCCGGCTCGTCATGCTCCTCGACGCGCTGGCGGTCCTGCTGCTCGCGGTGGGGGTCATGCTCTACCGCTTCGGCGTCCCGCCGTGGCCGACCTACACCCTCGGCGCGTACGCGTTCTCGTTCTCGGTCTCGACGCTGATCTTCGTCGTGGCCTTCTACTTCGGTGGGCTCTACGAGCGCGAGCCGCGCCTCGGCGGTGTCCCGGTGCTCGCCCACGCGGCCCGGCTCTCGCTCGCCGCGGGCAGCTTCGTCGCCCTGCTCAACCTCGCCCTGACCGGTCTCGCGCAGCAGCGGGGATCGCTCATCGAGCGGGCGCTGCCGTTCCCGATCCAGAACCTCGTCGCGGTCATCGTCCTCGCGGCCGTGGCGGTGACGCTCAACCGGACCTTCGTGCACCACCTGCGCACCCGGCGCGAGGGGCCGCCGCGGGTGCTCGTCGCCGGTGACGAGAGCGACCTCGAGCTCGCCCGGCGCCACCTCGAGATCGCGCACGACGACTCCTTCGTCGTCGTCGCCGAGGTCGACGACCGGCGCGCGGTCGTCGACGCCGCCCACGAGGCGCGGGCCACGGACGTCCTCCTCATGTCCGGCAGCTGGCTCGACGACTGGTACCCGCGCACGATCGGGCGCCTGGACCGGATGGGGACGACGATCCTCCTGCGGGTCACCGGCCGCGAGACCCTCTTCGGGCTCGACCGGCTGCGCGAGGTCGCGGGCCTGCCGTTCGTCCTCCTCCTGCCGCAGACCATGCCGAGCTCGCAGCGGCACTTCAAGCGCCTGCTCGACCTCGCGCTGCTCGTGCTGACCCTGCCGGTGTGGGCCGTCGTGCTCGGCGGCGTGGCGCTCTACCAGCTGTTCGCCGCGGGCCGACCGCTCCTGTACCGCCAGACGCGCGTGGGGGTCGGCGGCGAGACCTTCGAGATGCTGAAGTTCCGCACGATGCGCGTCGACGCCGAGGCCGAGGGCGGGGCGCAGCTGTCGACCCCCGGCGACGCCCGCGTCATCCCGGCGTGCCGGTGGCTGCGCGCGACCCGCGCCGACGAGCTGCCGCAGATCCTCCACATCATCACCGGCCGGATGTCGATCGTCGGCCCGCGTCCGGAGCGCCCCGAGCTGACGGCCGGTTTCGAGAAGGAGATCGCCGGGTACACCCGCCGGCACGAGGTGCCCCCGGGCCTGACCGGACTGGCCCAGATCCACGGGCGGTACCACACCGACGCCGAGTACAAGCTCGGCTACGACCTGCAGTACCTCGTCAACTGGTCGCCGATCCTCGACCTGGAGATCATCGCGCGGACGATCTGGGTCGTCCTCGCGCGCCGGGTCTGACCCGGTCCGGACGGCCCCCGGCCCCGGTCTCCCCGGCAGGGTTTGGGGCCGCTCGAACGCTTGTGATAACTTTCACAAGCAGTCCGGAAGCCCCGTCCGCCCGAGTGTTGAAGAGGCCGATTGCCGATGACCGACCGCCAGCCGAACCACGAGCCGCACGCCGGTGCGCCGTTCGGGGCGATGCTCCGAGGGGCCCTCGTCCCCTCGACCGTCGCGGGCCTGGTGGCCGTCGTCGCCCTCGTCGTCGTCCGTGGGGGAGGGGTGCTCGCCGGCGCCCTCATCGGCCTCGTCGTCGCCGTCGGGTTCTTCGCCTCGGGGATGTTCCTCCTGAGCCGGCTCGTCCGCACCGCCAACCCCGCGTCCTTCTTCGCGGTCGCGATGGCGGTCTACCTCGGCCAGGTCATCGCGCTGCTGCTCGTCATCATGGCGTTCAAGGACGCCGACTGGGTCGACGGCGTCGCTTTGGGCGCGGTCGCGTTCGTCGTGACGATCGCGTGGCAGCTGTTCGCGATGCGCGCCCTGCGCCGCGCCCGTGTCCCCGTCTACGACCTCCCGGACGAGGAGGAAGGGCCCCGATGAGCCGCCGCTCGTGCGTCCAACCCGCCGTCGCACCCACCCGTGGGGGTCCGGTAGCGTACGTCCCGTTCCTACGGGCGCCCCTGGCGCGCGCCTGTGAAACCCCCGAGGAGAGGCTGTGAGCCCGAGCGTGGTTCCCGCACACTGGCTTCAGACCGGCGCCGTGGCCGCCGCCGACGGCGAGGGCTTCCAGGCCCCCGGTCCCGAGGACTTCTGGTGGCCCCTCATCGGCAGCGACACGAGCAACTGGACGCTCACCCGGCCCGCCGCGGTCGTCATCATCTCGGTCGTCGTCATCGGCTGGTTCTTCCTCACCGTCGCCGGCCGGCTGACCGTCGTCCCGTCGAAGCGGCAGTGGATCGCCGAGCAGGCCTACGGCTTCGTCCGCAACAGCATCGCGCGCGACATCATCGGCGCCAAGGACTTCCGCCCGTTCGTGCCGCTGCTCCTCACGCTCTTCACGCTGATCCTGTTCAACAACGTCATGGGGATCTTCCCGCTCGTCCAGTTCCCCTCGATGAGCCGGATCGCCTTCCCCATCGTCCTGACGCTCGTCGTCTACGTCGTCTACCACACGGTCGCGATCCGCCGGAAGCACGGCGTCTGGGGCTACCTGAAGTCGCTCGTGCCCCCCGGCCTGCCGGGCTGGCTGCGGCCGATCATGTTCGTGCTCGAGTTCCTCACGTACTTCATCATCCGCCCGCTCACGCTCGCGCTGCGACTGTTCGGCAACATGCTCGCCGGCCACCTCATGCTGCTCGTGTTCATCCTCGGCGGTGAGTACCTGCTCCTGCACGGCAGCAACATCTTCATCAACCTCTCGGGCGTCCTCGGCCTCGGCTTCGGCATCGTCATGACGTTCTTCGAGCTGCTGGTCCAGTTCCTCCAGGCCTTCATCTTCACGCTGCTCGCCGCCCTGTACATCAGCGACGCGGTGAGCGAGCACCACTGACCCCCGGACCAGGTCCGGTAGCACGACCCGCCAGAACAGAACACCGACGCCGGGACCGCCCCGGCGCCTCCGAAAGGAACACGCAATGACTGGGAACATCACGTACCTCGGCTACGGCCTCGCCGCCATCGGCCCCGGTATCGGTGTGGGTCTCATCTTCGCCGCCTACATCAACGGCGTGGCTCGCCAGCCCGAGGCGCGCGGCATGCTCCAGACCATCGCCTTCACCGGCATGGCGCTCACCGAGGCGCTCGCGATCCTCGGTCTCGTCTTCGTCTTCGTCTTCGCAGGCTGACGACGGCTTCGAGCCCGCACATCCGCAGTTCGACCGACAGATAAGGAAGCGACGTGGTCCTCGCATCCGTCCAGGCCTCCGAGGGAGTGGGCTGGCCCGAGCAGCTCCCCCTCCTGCCGCACCCGGCCGAGATCGTCATCGGCGCCATCGCCTTCGGCATCCTCTACTGGCTCTTCTCCACGAAGGTCGTCCCGAGGATGGAGGCGATGTACGAGGAGCGTGCCGCCGCCATCGAGGGTGGCATGCAGCAGGCCGAGGCCGCCCAGGCCGAGGCCAAGGCCGCGCTGGAGAAGTACAACGCCCAGCTCGCCGAAGCCCGCACCGAGGCCAACGAGATCCGCGAGTCGGCTCGTGAGCAGGGTGCGTCCATCGTCGCGGAGATGCGCAGCCAGGCCCAGGCCGAGGCCGCCCGCATCACCGAGTCGGCGAAGCGCCAGGTCGAGGCCGAGCGCCAGCAGGCCGTCGTCCAGCTGCGCCAGGAGGTCGGCACGCTCTCGACCGCCCTCGCCAGCAAGATCGTCGGCGAGTCGCTCGAGGACGAGGTCCGGCAGAAGGGCATCGTCGACCGCTTCCTCGCCGAGCTCGAGGCCGGCGAGGTCAAGCCCGAGAAGGTCGCCCCGGCCGGTCAGGACGCCTGATGCGCGGTTCGTCACGGGGTGCGGCCAAGGCGGTCCAGGCCGCCTTCGACGCCGCGCTCGCCCAGGGCACCGGCGTCACGCTCGCCGAGGAGCTCTTCGCGGTGTCGGCCGTCGTCGACGGCAACGCCTCGCTCCGCCGGGCGCTCGCCGACCCCTCGCGCGACGCCGCCGACAAGCAGGGCCTCGCGCGGGCGCTCTTCGGCGGCAAGGTCGGTGAGACCACCACCGGCCTCGTCGCGGAGGTGGCCGGCCAGCGGTGGTCGGCCGAGCGTGACCTCGGCGACATCCTCGAGAGCCTCGCGGTCCAGACGCTCCTCGCGTCCGCCGAGCGGGAGGGCCGCATCGACCGGGTCGAGGACGAGCTGTTCCGCTTCGACCGCATCGTCGCCGGTGACCACGCGCTGCGCGACGCCCTCTCGAGCCGCAACACCGACGCCGACGGCAAGGTCGCCCTCGTCCGCAGCCTGCTCGAGGGCAAGGCCGCGCCCGAGACGGTGCGCCTCGCCGAGCAGGCGGTGCGCGCCCCCCGCGGGCGCCGCCTCGACCGGGTCATGCAGACCTACCTCGAGCTCGCCTCCCGCCGGCGCGACGAGCTGACCGCCCTCGTGACGGTCGCCGCGCCCCTCGACGAGCAGCAGTCGGCGCGGCTGCGCTCGGCGCTCGAGGCGCACTACGGCAAGTCGGTCACCCTCCAGGTCGTCCTCGACCCCACCGTCATGGGCGGCATCCGGGTGCAGGTCGGCGACGAGGTCGTCGACGGCACCGTCCTGCGCCGCCTCGACGAGGCCCGCCGGCACGTCACCGGCGGCTGAGCCGCCCGCACCGCCCCAGAACCGCACAGACGCACCACCCACCGACCTTCGGCCCCACAGGGGGCCGGTGACCGAGGAGAAGATCAGACATGACGGAGCTCTCGATCCGTCCGGAGGAGATCCGCGACGCGCTGGACAGCTATGTCCGGTCCTACGAGCCCGGCGCGGCCTCCCGCGAGGAGGTCGGCCGCGTCATCGACGCCGGTGACGGCATCGCCCACGTCGAGGGCCTGCCCTCGGCGATGACCAACGAGCTGCTGCAGTTCGAGGACGGCACGCTGGGCCTCGCGCTCAACCTCGACGTCCACGACATCGGCGTCGTCATCCTCGGCGAGTTCTCGGGCATCGAGGAGGGCCAGGAGGTCAAGCGCACCGGCGAGGTCCTCTCGGTCCCCGTCGGCGACAAGTTCCTCGGCCGCGTCGTCAACCCGCTCGGCGTCCCGATCGACGGCCTCGGCGACATCGAGGCCGAGGAGCGCCGCGCCCTCGAGCTCCAGGCGCCCACGGTCGTGCAGCGCAAGTCGGTGCACGAGCCGCTGCAGACGGGCCTGAAGGCCGTCGACGCCATGACCCCCATCGGTCGCGGCCAGCGCCAGCTGATCATCGGTGACCGCCAGACCGGCAAGACCACGGTCGCGGTCGACACGATCATCAACCAGAAGGAGTTCTGGGACACCGGCGACCCCGACAAGCAGGTGCGCTGCATCTACGTCGCCATCGGCCAGAAGGGCTCGACCATCGCGGCGGTCCGCGGCACCCTCGAGGAGGCCGGCGCGATGGAGTACACGACCATCGTCGCGGCTCCCGCCTCCGACTCCGCGGGCTTCAAGTACCTCGCGCCCTACACCGGCTCGGCCATCGGCCAGCACTGGATGTACCAGGGCAAGCACGTCCTCATCGTCTTCGACGACCTGAGCAAGCAGGCCGAGGCCTACCGCGCCGTGTCGCTGCTGCTGCGCCGCCCGCCGGGCCGCGAGGCCTACCCCGGTGACGTCTTCTACCTGCACAGCCGGCTGCTCGAGCGCTGCGCCAAGCTCTCCGACGAGCTGGGCCACGGCTCCATGACGGGCCTGCCGATCATCGAGACCAAGGCGGGTGACGTCTCCGCGTACATCCCGACCAACGTCATCTCGATCACCGACGGCCAGATCTACCTCCAGGCCGACCTGTTCAACTCCAACGTCCGCCCCGCCATCGACGTCGGTGTCTCGGTGTCGCGTGTCGGTGGTGCCGCGCAGATCAAGGCGATGAAGTCGGTCGCGGGCCGCCTCAAGCTCGACCTCGCGCAGTACCGCGCCCTCGAGGCCTTCGCGATGTTCGCCTCCGACCTCGACCCCGCGTCGCGGGCCCAGCTCGCCAAGGGCGCCCGCCTCGTCGAGCTGCTCAAGCAGCGCCAGGCCGCGCCGTTCCCGGTCGAGGAGCAGGTCGTCTCGATCTGGCTCGGGACCACCGGCAAGCTCGACAGCGTCGCCGTCGAGGACGTGCGCCGCTTCGAGGCCGAGTTCCTCGACCACCTGCGCCGCACCAAGGGCGACCTCCTCGCGGCGATCCGCGAGACGGGGAAGTTCGAGGAGGAGACCGAGCAGGCGCTCGAGGGCGAGGTCGAGACCTTCAAGAGCAGGCTCTTCGAGGGCAAGGGTGCCGACGGGCTCCGGGCGGGCAACGAGGCCGAGGACGACGCCGCGGCCAAGGCCCAGGAGTCCGAGCAGGAGCAGATCGTCAAGCAGAAGCGCTGACCCGGGAGGCCGGGTGCCGCACAGGCACCCGGCCGCCGGTCAGGCCCACGGCACCGACCAGAAGAACCAGGAAGGCGGAAACGTATGGGAGCGCAGATCCGGGAGTACCGGCAGCGCATCCGAGCCGTCAGCTCGACGAAGAAGATCACGCGCGCGATGGAGCTCATGGCGGCCTCGCGCGTCGTCAAGGCCCAGCAGGCCGTGCGCGAGTCGAGCCCCTACGCCCGTGCGCTCACCCGCGCGGTGTCCGCGGTGGCGACCTTCTCCAACGAGGACCACCCGCTGACGACGGAGAAGACCGACGTCACGCGCGCCGCGGTCGTCATCATCACCTCCGACCGCGGGCTCGCGGGCGCCTACAGCAGCTCGGTCCTCAAGGAGAGCGAGCGCCTCGTCGCCGCCCTGCGCGAGGACGGCAAGGAGGTCGTCCCGTACCTCCTCGGCCGCAAGGCCGTCGGCTTCTACAAGTTCCGCCAGCGCGAGTACGCCGCCGAGTGGACCGGCAACTCCGAGAAGCCCGTCTTCGAGACGGCCCGCGAGGTGGGTGAGCGGCTCGTCGCCGACTTCACGACGCCGACCGAGGAGGGCGGTGTCGACGAGGTCCACGTCGTCTTCACGCGCTTCGTCTCGATGGTGACGCAGGAGCCCGAGGTCATCCGCCTCCTCCCGCTCGAGGTGGTCGAGGGCACCGAGGCGCCCGACGCCGACGACCTGCTGCCGCTGTACGCCTTCGAGCCGAGCGCCGAGAAGGTCCTCGACGCCCTGCTGCCGAAGTACGTCAACGCGCGCCTGTTCAACTGCATGCTCCAGGCCGCCGCGTCCGAGCTCGCCGCCCGCCAGCGCGCGATGAAGTCGGCGACCGACAACGCGGAGGAGCTCATCAAGAAGTACACCCGGCTGGCCAACCAGGCCCGCCAGGCCGAGATCACCCAAGAGATCAGCGAAATCGTCGGTGGCGCCAGCGCGCTGGCCGAGAGCAAGTGAGCGAGAGAGAGACCATGACCTCCACTGTCACCGAGACCTACCAGGCTCCCCCCGCCGGCGGCGTCGGCCGGGTCTCCCGCATCATCGGCCCGGTCGTCGACGTCGAGTTCCCCGTCGACGCCATGCCCGAGCAGTACAACCTGCTGACCACCGAGGTCGAGCTGGCCGGCGAGAAGAAGGCGCTGAACCTCGAGGTCGCCCAGCACATCGGCGACAACATGGTCCGCGCCATCTCCCTCCAGCCGACCGACGGCCTCGTCCGCGGCACCGCCGTGCAGGACACCGGCGGCCCGATCACGGTGCCGGTCGGCGACGTCACCCTCGGCAAGGTCTTCAACACGACGGGCGTCTGCCTCAACCTCGAGGAGGGCGAGACCCTCGACGTCAAGGAGCGGTGGGGCATCCACCGCACCGCGCCGGCGTTCGACCAGCTCGAGAGCAAGACCCAGATGTTCGAGACCGGCATCAAGGTCATCGACCTGCTCACCCCCTACGTGCAGGGCGGCAAGATCGGCCTGTTCGGTGGTGCGGGCGTCGGCAAGACGGTCCTCATCCAGGAGATGATCGCCCGTGTCGCGCGCGACCACGGCGGTGTCTCGGTGTTCGCCGGCGTCGGCGAGCGCACCCGTGAGGGCAACGACCTCATGGTCGAGATGGAGGAGGCCGGGGTCCTCGGCCAGACCGCGCTCGTCTTCGGTCAGATGGACGAGCCCCCGGGCACCCGCCTGCGCGTCGCCCTGTCGGCCCTGACGATGGCGGAGTACTTCCGTGACGTCCAGGCCCAGGACGTGCTGCTGTTCATCGACAACATCTTCCGGTTCACCCAGGCCGGCTCCGAGGTGTCGACCCTGCTGGGCCGCATGCCCTCGGCCGTCGGCTACCAGCCGACCCTCGCCGACGAGATGGGCGTGCTCCAGGAGCGCATCACCTCCACGCGCGGTCACTCGATCACCTCGATGCAGGCGATCTACGTCCCCGCCGACGACTACACCGACCCGGCGCCGGCCACGACGTTCGCGCACCTCGACGCCACCACCGAGCTCTCGCGCGAGATCGCCTCGCTGGGCATCTACCCCGCGGTCGACCCGCTGACGTCGACCAGCCGCATCCTCGACCGTCGGTACATCACCGAGGAGCACTACACCACGGCGGTGCGCGTCAAGCAGATCCTCCAGCGCAACAAGGAGCTGCAGGACATCATCGCGATCCTCGGCATCGACGAGCTGTCGGAGGAGGACAAGATCCTCGTCAACCGCGCCCGCCGAATCCAGCGCTTCCTGTCGCAGAACACCTACGTCGCGAAGCAGTTCACCGGCATCGAGGGCTCCACGGTCCCGCTGTCCGACACCATCGAGGCCTTCACGAAGATCTGCGACGGCGACTACGACCACGTCGGTGAGCAGGCCTTCTTCATGTGCGGTGGCCTCGACGACGTCGAGCGCCAGTGGGCCGAGATCCAGAAGAACCTCTGATGGCGCTCCAGGTCGAGCTCGTCGCCGCCGACCGCAAGGTCTGGGAGGGCGAGGCGAGCCAGGTCAGCGCCCGCTCGATCGACGGCGACCTCGGCATCCTGCCGGGCCACACCCCGATCCTCTGCGTGCTGGCGGAGGGCGAGGTGCGGGTCAACTCCGGCGGGTCCTGGCGCTCCGCCGTGGTCGACGGGGGCTTCCTCTCGGTCGACCACGACCGCGTGACGATCGTCGCCGAGAGCGTCGACGCCAGCGGCATGGGCAGCTGAGACGACGGGCAGGGGACCGCTCGCCATGACGCCACTCGTCGTGACCGAGCTGGTCCTCGCCCTGGTCGTCCTCCTCGTCGTCGGCGCGCTCACCTTCGTGTGGGCGCGCCGACGCTTCATCTCCGGGGACGGGCGCCCCGTCATGCTCTGCGCCCGGCGCGACGAGCCCGTCGGCCGCTGGCGCCTCGGGCTCGCGCGCCTCGGCGCCGACCGCTTCGAGTGGTTCTCGATCGTCGGGCCGTCGCTGCGGCCGGAGGTCTCCTGGGTGCGCGGCGAGCTCGACCTCGGGGTCCCGGAACCGCTGTCGGACCCCATCCCCGGCCTCGTCGAGGCCGTCGCCGTCCGCGGCGGTGCGCGGGGTTCGGTGTGCGAGTTCGCCTTCGCCCCAGCGGCGTACACCGCCATCCGAGCGTGGCTCGAGTCGAGCCCACCCGGCTACAACGTCAACGTGGCCTGACCGGGGTGCGACCCTGACCCGCTCGGGGTCGCCTGGGGGACGACATCGGGCCCCTCCCTGATGTGCCGACCGGGCCGGTGACGACAGGCTACCCGGCATGATCACGGTCGAACACCTCACCAAGCGCTACGGCGGCGGCGCCCTCGCCGTCGACGACGTCACCTTCACGGCGGCCACGGGCCGCGTCACCGGCTTCCTCGGGCCCAACGGCGCCGGCAAGTCCACGACGATGCGGATCATGGTCGGCCTGACGCCGGCCACGTCCGGCACCGCCACCATCGACGGCCGGCGGTTCGTCGAGCTGCCGAACCCGGGCACCGAGGTCGGGGTCCTGCTCGACGCCTCCGCCCAGCACGCCGGCCGCACCGGCCGCGAGATCCTCACCCTGGCCCAGCGCACGATGGGGCTGCCCCGGGGCCGGGTCGAGGCGATGCTCGACCTCGTCGGGCTCACCGCCGTCGAGGCCGACCGCCGCGTGCGCAACTACTCGCTCGGGATGCGCCAGCGGCTCGGCATCGCCACCGCCCTGCTCGGTCAGCCGCACGTCCTCGTCCTCGACGAGCCCGCCAACGGCCTGGACCCGGCCGGGATCCGGTGGATGCGCGACCTGCTGCGCGGGTTCGCCGACAGCGGGGGCACCGTGCTGCTGTCCTCGCACCTGCTCCACGAGATCGAGGTCGTCGCCGACGACATCGTCGTCATCGGGGGCGGGCGCATCGTCGCGAGCGGCACGAAGACCGAGCTGCTCGCCGGGGCCGGGACCATCGCCCGGGCGACGTCGACGACCACCCTGGCCGCCGCGCTCGAGCGCACCGGCCACGGCGTCACCCTCCGCGCCGACGGCAGCCTGCACACCGACGCGGCCACCACCCTCGTCGGGGAGGTCGCGCTCTCGCTCGGCCTCGCCCTCACCGAGCTCCGCGCCGCCGACGGCGCGGGGCTGGAGGAGATGTTCCTCGACCTCACCGCCGACACCCAGCGTGAAGGAGCCGTGGCATGACCACCGCCGTCCTCGACGACGCCACCACCGTCGTCCGCACCCGCACCGCAGGTGCCCCCATCCCGCTCGTCCGCCTCGTCGCGGTCGAGCTGCGCAAGATGTTCGACACCCGCTCGGGCTTCTGGCTCATGGCGAGCATCGTCATCACGAGCGTCCTCGCGACGGCCGCGCTCATCGTCTTCGCGGACGACGCCGAGCTGACCTTCGACAACTTCGCCGCCGCCATCGGCATCCCGATGACGGTCATCCTGCCGATGATCGGCATCCTCGCCGTGACGAGCGAGTGGACCCAGCGCTCGGGCCTGACGACCTTCACCCTCGTGCCGCACCGCGGGCGGGTCCTCGGGGCCAAGCTGCTCGCCGCCGTCACCGTCGGCGTCGTCGCGATGGTCGTGGCCCTCGCGGTGGGCACGCTGGGCACGCTCGTCGGGAGCGCCGTCACGGGGCTGGACCCGGTGTGGAACTCCTCGCCGGGCGAGTTCCTCCACATCGTCCTCGGCAGCGTCCTCGGCATGCTCCTCGGGTTCACCCTCGGTGTGCTGGTCCGCAACTCCTCGGGTGCGATCGTCACCTACTTCGTCTACACCCTCGTGCTGCCGCCGCTGCTCGGGCTGCTCGCGGCCAACCAGGCGTGGTTCCGCGACCTGCAGCCGTGGGTCGACCTCCAGTTCGCGCAGATGCCGCTCTTCAACGGCGCGCTGTCCACCGAGCAGTGGCAGCAGCTCGCGTCGGCCGGCACCCTCTGGCTGCTCGTGCCGCTCGGCGTCGGGCTCCTGCTCGTGCGGCGCGCCGAGGTCAAGTGAGCGGGTCAGCCCTTCGGGTTCTCCTCGCGGCCGCCACCCGGGGCCCAGAGGACGTCGCCGCCCGCCGCCACGTTGGCCGTGCGGGCGAGGACGAAGAGCAGGTCCGAGAGCCGGTTGAGGTACGTGGCAGTGACGGGGTTGACCCCGCCCTCGCCACGGACCTCGCCGGGCTCGGTGCCGTAGGCCTCGACGGCCGCCCACACCGACCGTTCCGCCCGCCGCACCACGGTGAGCGCGACGTGGAGGTGGGCGGCCGTGGCCGTGCCACCGGGGAGGATGAAGGAGCGCAGCTTCTGGAGCGGCTCGAGGAAGCGGTCGCAGTCGGTTTCGAGCTCGGCGACCCACTCGGCCTTGACCCGCAGCGGCGGGTACTCGTACTCCCGCTGGAGCGGGGTCGACAGGTCCGCCCCGACGTCGAAGAGGTCGTTCTGCACCCGCAGGAGGACGGCGCGGACGTCGTCGTCCAGGTCGCCGCAGGCCAGGACCACGCCGAGCGCGGCGTTCGCCTCGTTCGCGTCGGCGTACGCGGCGAGCCGGAGGTCGGTCTTGCGGGTGCGGCTCAGGTCACCGAGCGAGGTGCTGCCGTCGTCGCCGGTGCGCGTGTAGATCCTGGTGAGGTTGACCATGCGGCCCAGCCTCTCAGACCCGCCGACCTGACCTGCGTGGTGGCATCAAGGTGACAATGTCCCTTCCCTGCCAGCGCGTGGCGCTGTTGCGTCTCGTGGAACGGGCCGACGGTCGGTTCAATGGGTCCACGACGCGAGAGGGGGAGCCGTGACCCGAGCGGGGGAGGCCGTGGTGGCGGTCATCGAGGCGCACGACGAGCGCGGGTGCCACCTGGCGATCGCCGGACCGCTCGACGTGCGCACCGCCGCCGACCTGCGCCTGACGCTGCACCGGTCGATCGCCGCGGGGTCCACGGCGGTCCACCTCGACCTCGGTCGGGCGCACATCGGCGACGCCACCGGGTTCGGTGTCCTCGTCGAGGTGCTGCGTCGGGCGCGGCGGGCCGGTCGCCCGCTGCTCATCGTCGCCGCCGACGACCGCAGCCGGCGCCTGCTGCGACGGGCCCGGATGGGGTCGCTGCTCGCCGACGAGGTGCTGACGGCCGCCCTCGGCTGAAGCGGTTCGTCCCACCGTCCGCGCAGGTCCCGGCCCCGTCCTGTGTCGACCGTCACCGTGTGGGCGCGCTCACCGTGGCCCCGGGCGTCCGCCACCCCGCACTAGCGTCTCCCCCATGCCCGAGAGCAGCGACGCCCCCCGGCCCGAGCGCGACCGCCCGTGGGTGATGCGGACGTACGCCGGCCACTCCAGCGCCGCCGCGTCGAACGCGCTCTACCGCCGCAACCTCGACAAGGGCCAGACCGGCCTCTCGGTGGCCTTCGACCTCCCCACGCAGACCGGCTACGACCCGGACCACCCGCTGGCCCGCGGCGAGGTCGGAAAGGTGGGGGTCCCGGTCTCCCACGTGGGTGACATGCGCGCCCTCTTCGCCGACATCCCGCTCTCGCGGATGAACACCTCGATGACGATCAACGCGACCGCGATGTGGCTCCTCGCGCTCTACCAGGTCGTCGCCGAGGAGCAGGCCGAGGCGGCCGGGGAGGACCCGGCGGCCGCAGTGCGCGCGCTGGCGGGGACGACGCAGAACGACATCATCAAGGAGTACCTCTCGCGCGGGACCTACGTCTTCGCGCCCGGCCCGTCGCTGCGGCTCATCACCGACATGGTCGCGTACACGGTCGCCGAGATCCCGACCTGGAACCCTATCAACATCTGCAGCTACCACCTGCAGGAGGCCGGCGCGACGCCCGTGCAGGAGATCGCCTACGCGATGTCGACGGCGATCGCCGTGCTCGACGCGGTCCGCGACTCGGGCCAGGTGCCGCCGGAGCGGTTCGGCGAGGTCGTCGCCCGCATCTCCTTCTTCGTCAACGCCGGCGTGCGGTTCGTCGAGGAGATGTGCAAGATGCGCGCCTTCGTCCGCCTCTGGGACGAGCTGACCCGTGAGCGCTACGGGGTCGAGGACCCGAAGCAGCGGCGGTTCCGCTACGGGGTGCAGGTCAACTCCCTCGGGCTCACCGAGGCCCAGCCGGAGAACAACGTCCAGCGCATCGTCCTGGAGATGCTCGCGGTGACGCTGTCCAAGGACGCCCGGGCGCGCGCCGTGCAGCTGCCGGCGTGGAACGAGGCGCTCGGGCTGCCACGGCCCTGGGACCAGCAGTGGTCGTTGCGCATCCAGCAGGTGCTCGCCTACGAGTCCGACCTCCTCGAGCACGACGACCTCTTCGAGGGGTCGGTGGTCGTCGAGGCCAAGGTCGCCGAGCTCGTGGCGGGGGCACGGGCGGAGATCGAGCGGGTGCAGTCGATGGGCGGGGCCGTCCCGGCCGTCGAGGGCGGCTACATGAAGTCCGAGCTCGTGGCGTCCCACGCGCGGCGGCGCGCCCGCATCGAGGCGGGCGAGGACGTCGTCGTCGGCGTCAACCGCTTCCAGACCACCGAGCCCAACCCCCTGACCGCGGACCTGGGCACCGCCATCCAGACGGTCGACCCCGGGGTCGAGGCCGCCGCTGCGGAGGCGGTGCGGCGCTGGCGCGAGGAGCGCGACGCCGACCCTGCCGCGCGCGACCGGGCGGCTGCCGCCCTCGACCGCCTCCGGGCGGACGCGGGCACGGACACCAACCTCATGGCCGCGACGCTCGAGTGTGCCCGCGCCGGGCTGACCACGGGGGAGTGGGCCGGGGCGCTGCGCGAGGTGTTCGGCGAGTTCCGCGCTCCCACAGGCGTTTCCGGTTCGGTCGGGGTCACGCGTGGCTCCGAGGCGCTGTCAGAGGTGCGGGCCTCGGTCCGTCGTACGGGTGAGGAGCTCGGCGAGAGGCTGCGCGTGCTCGTCGGCAAGCCGGGCCTCGACGGGCACTCGAACGGCGCCGAACAGGTGGCCGTGCGCGCCCGGGACGCCGGCTTCGAGGTCGTCTACCAGGGCATCCGCCTCACTCCCGAGCAGATCGTCGCCGCGGCCGTCGCCGAGGACGTCCACCTCGTCGGCATCTCGATCCTGTCCGGGTCGCACATGGAGCTCGTCCCCGAGGTGCTCGAGCGGATGCGGGCTGCCGGCGCCGCTGACGTGCCCGTCATCGTGGGCGGCATCATCCCCGAGTCCGACGCGGCGCGGCTCAAGGAGCTGGGGGTCGCCGAGGTGTTCACGCCGAAGGACTTCGGCCTCACCGAGATCATGGCCCGGTTCGTCGACGTCATCCGGGAGTCGCGCGGCCTGCCCCTGGTCAGCGCAGGGCAGCCAGCAGCTCGCGGTTGAACGCCGGGAGGTCGTCGGGCTTGCGGCTCGTCACGAGGTTGCCGTCGACGACGACCTCCTCGTCCTGCCAGGTCGCACCGGCGTTGCGCAGGTCGGTCCGCAGGCTCGGCCACGAGGTGAGCGTGCGCCCCCCGACGACCCCCGCCTCGACGAGGGTCCACGGCGCGTGGCAGATCGCCGCGACGGGCTTGCCGGAGGCGACGAAGTCGCGGACGAACGCGACCGCCTCCTCGTGCGTGCGGAGGGCGTCGGGGTTCGCCACCCCGCCGGGAAGGACGAGGGCGTCGTAGTCCGCCACGTCGGCGTCGCCCACGACCACGTCGACGGGGAAGGTGTCGCCCCTGTCGAGGTGGTGGAAGGCCTGGACCTCGCCGTCCTCGGTCGAGAGCAGCACGGGTCGCCCGCCCGACTCCTCGACGGCCTGCCACGGCCCCGTCAGCTCGACCTGCTCGATGCCCTCGGGGGCGACGAGGAAGGCGACGGTGCGGGTGGGCTCGGTGCGGTCTGTCGTGGTGGTCATGCCCGGGGCCTACCCGCGGTCGCGCCGGGCATGCGCCCGCCCGGACAGGGGTACCGTCGACGGCATGGCCCTGCACTGCCCCGCGACCCTCTTCCTCGTCGAGGAGGGCATCCCGGTGCCGGAGCTGACGGGCCTGGCGGCCGAGCACGGGCCGTGGGCGCCCGACGCGGACGTCGTGGCCGAGCTGCAGGCCGTCGCCGACCTCCACCGCGGTGAACGGGTGCTCGTCACGGTGGCCCGGGGTGGCGCGGCGCACGTGCTCCGCGTCCTCGGCCGCGTCGTTCCCGACGACGCGCCCGGGCCCGGTTTCCGGCTCGAGGTCGGCGACGACGGCTGGCTCGTGCGTCCCTGGGACGACGCGGACGAGGGCTGACCGCCCGGGCCCTCAGAACAGCCGGTGCTCGGTGTCGTCGATCCCGCGCAGCGCGTCGTAGTCGAGGACGACGCAGCGGATGCCGCGGTCCTCGGCGAGCGTGCGTGCCTGCGGCTTGATGGCCTGCGCGGCGAAGACCCCGCTCACCGGCGCGAGGTGCGGGTCGCGGTTCATCAGCTCGAGGTAGCGGGTCAGCTGCTCGACGCCGTCGATCTCGCCGCGGCGCTTGATCTCGACCGCCACCGTGGCGCCCGAGCCGTCGCGGCACAGGATGTCGACCGGGCCGATGGGCGTCATGTACTCGCGTCGGGTCAGCGTGTACCCCTCGCCGAGGGTCGTGATGTGCTCGGCGAGGAGTCTCTGGAGGTGGGCCTCGACACCGTCCTTGACGAGCCCGGGGTCGACCCCGAGGTCGTGGCTGCTGTCGCTGTGGACCTCGTGGAGGCGAACGCGCAGCCGGTCCTCGGACTTGGCGTGCTGGACGACCCAGACGGCGGTGACACCCTCGGCGGCCTCGGCCTCGTCCGGCTCGACCTCGGCCATCGCGCACGGCGGCGACATCCAGTTGAGCGGCTTGTACGAGCCGCCGTCGGAGTGGACCAGCACCGACCCGTCGGCCTTGACGAGGAGGAGGCGGGTCGCGAGCGGGAGGTGGGCGGTGAGCCGCCCCTCGTAGTCGACGCTGCACGTCGCGATCACCAGGCGCACGGTCGCCCATCCTAGACAGCGCGAATGGCCTTCCGTTGCCGTGCCCCGGGTGCGGGGCGCACACTGTCGGCAGAGGTGAGGCCGATGAGGGCAGCCCTGGCGACCGGGTTGCTCGTCGCGCTGCCCTCGGTCTGCTTCATCCTCCTCGCCGAGTGCGTCCGGTGGGTCGGGGGCGGACCACCGCCCTGGCTCGTGCGCCCGCTCGTCCCCGCCGCCTCGCGCGCGTGGGCCAGGGTCCGGCGGCGCCGCGAGCCCGAGCCCCTGCCGTCGGTCCTCCTCGCGATGGAGCTGCGGCGCCTCGAGGCCGAGGTCCGGCGGGTCGAGGAGGGCGACGCACCGCACCGCGCGATGCGGATGCGGGCAGCGCTCGCGGCGTACGACTGCCTCCTCCTCCAGCTGTGCGAACGGGTCGGCGTCGAGACCGACGTCGGGCTGCCGCCGCTGCCGTCGGGGGAGCGCCTCGCGCTCGAGGCCGAGCTCGTGGCCGCCGGTCACGACTGGTGACCCCGCCCGACGTGACCGCGGCCCCGACGTGACGTCCGTCGCACCCGCGCGTGGGGTGGGCAGCGTCACGCCGGGGTGCCCTCGTCGGGGGGTCGGGGCTCTGGGAGGATCGCCGGCATGGCGCGTGACTTCACCAGCGTGGGTGTGATCGGACTCGGCACGATGGGTGCGGGCATCGTGGAGGTGTTCGCCCGCAACGGGATCGACGTCGTGGCGGTCGAGATCGACGACGCCGGTGTCGAGCACGGCAAGCAGGTGCTCGGTGGCTCCACCGGCCGCGCGCTCGCCCGCGGGAAGATGACCCAGGAGGAGCACGACGCCCTCCACGCGCGCGTGCGCTTCACGACCTCGCTCGACGACCTCGCCGACTGCCAGCTCGTCGTCGAGGCCGTCCCGGAGCACCTCGACCTCAAGAAGGAGGTCCTCAGCCGGGTCGACAAGGTGGTCGGGCCGGACGCGGTCCTCGCGACGAACACCTCCTCGCTCCCGGTCACCGAGATCGCGGTCGCCACGTCGGACCCCAAGCGGGTCGTGGGCATGCACTTCTTCAACCCCGCGCCCGTCCTGCAGTTCGTCGAGGTCATCCGCACGGTCGTGACCGCCGACGACGTGTTCGAGGACGTCAAGGCGCTCGCCGAGCGGATCGGCAAGCGGCCCGTCGTCGTCGGCGACAAGGCCGGCTTCATCGCCAACGCCCTGCTCTTCGGATACCTCAACCACGCGGTGTCGATGGTCGAGTCGCACTACGCCACCCGCGAGGACCTCGACGCGGCGATGCGCTTCGGCTGCGGCTACCCGATGGGCCCGCTCCAGCTGCTCGACCTCATCGGCCTCGACACGGCCTACGAGATCCTCGACACGATGTACAAGCAGGGACGCGACCGCCTCCACGCGCCGAGCCCGATCATCAAGCAGATGGTCTCGGCCGGACTGCTCGGGCGGAAGTCCGGGCGCGGCTTCTACACCTATGCCGAGCCGGGCTCACCCCAGGTCGTCGCCGACGCCCGGACGCCGACCGGCGGGGTGCCCAGCGGGGTCACGCTGCGACCGGTCGCCTCGGTCGGCGTCGTCGGGTCGGGGACGATGGCGACCGGCATCATCGAGGTCTTCGCCAGGGCCGGGTTCCCCGTGACGTTCGTGGCCCGTTCCGACGAGAAGGTGGCCGCCGTGGTGACCTCGCTCGGCCGCAGCTGTGCCCGGGCGGTCGAGAAGGGGCGGATGACGGCCGAGGAGGCCGACGCCCTGCTCGGCCGGGTCGCCGGTGCCACCGGGCGCGAGGCGCTCGCCGACGCCGACCTCGTCGTCGAGGCGATCGCCGAGGACCTCGAGGTCAAGCAGGACCTCTTCCGCGACCTCGACCGGATCTGCAAGCCCGGTGCAGTCCTCGCGACGACGACGTCCTCGCTGCCCGTCATCGACTGCGCGAAGGTCACCTCGCGGCCCGAGGACGTCGTCGGGATGCACTTCTTCAACCCGGCCCAGGTGATGAAGCTCGTCGAGGTCGTCCACACCGTCTCGACCGCGCCCGACGTCGTGGCGACCGTGCAGGACCTCTGCGCGCGGGTCGGCAAGGTGGCGGTGACGTGCGGGGACCGCTCGGGCTTCATCGTCAACGCGCTGCTCTTCCCGTACCTCAACGACGCCGTGAAGATGCTCGCCGCGAACTACGCCACGGCCGACGACATCGACACCGCGATGAAGACCGGGTGCGGGCTGCCCATGGGGCCGTTCGAGCTGCTCGACGTGGTCGGCCTCGACGTGTCGCTGGCGATCCAGCGCGAGCTGTACCTCGAGTTCCGCGAGCCCGGGTTCGCGCCGGCGCCGCTGCTGGAGCACCTCGTGACGGCGGGCTACCTCGGCCGCAAGACCGGCCGCGGCTTCCGCACCCACGCCTGACCCAGTTCTCTCCCCCCTCGGCCCGCTCCGCGTAGCAGGACACGCCGACAACACGCCCGAGATGTCGGCGTGTCCTGCGACCTGGGGAGGTGTCAGGGCGCAGGGATCGAGCGGGTGAGGGCCAGGTGGAGCCTGCGCAGGAAGAGGTCGCGGCGGGTCGTACTCGTGTGGTCCGCCGCGAAGACCTCGATGACGACCACCCTTCGGCCTCGGCGAGCCCACGGCGGTGCGCGTCCGCCGAGCGCGCCCCGATGCCGCCGTGGACCTCGCCCTGGTACTCCACGATGACGCGCTCGGCATCCCACACGAGGTCCCCCTCGAGCAGCCAGCCGCCGTGGCGGTCGTGGACGGCGGCGTTGACCCGCGGGTGGGGGAAGCCTGCCCGAACGACGACGAGTCGCGTCCGTGACTCCATCGGTGACCTGACCCCGGGTCGCACGAGGTCCAGGGCCTGCCGGAGCCGGCCCGCACCCGGCACGCGCCCCCTGCGGTCGAGCGCTGCACGGAGGGCGTCGGTCGACACGCCTCGGGCGAGGGCCGCATCGCCGGCCACGACCAGGTCGTCGACCGTGAGTGGCCTCGCGTGGACCGACCCGAGATCGACCCACGTGTCGGCCAGGCCGGTGACGGGGACGCCCGCAGCGGTGTCGGTCTCGCGCACCTCGACGCCGAGGTGGCCGATGCACCCCCTGCGGCGCACCACGGCCTTGCCGGTCGGCCCGATGACGTCGAGCGCGCCCCGGTCCTCGAGCGGGCGGGGCAGGGGCAGGCCCCACAGCACGGCGGCCGTGACGTGGGAGAACACCTGCCCGTGCCGCAGGACGCGGGCCACCACCTCCGCCCGCTCCCGCGTGGTCGAGGGTCTGCCCACGCGTCGAACACCCCGTGTGGCGGTGACGAGCGCGGGGTCCCGCAGGTGCCAGAGCGGTGCGTCGCTGCGCACGAGCTCGTCCGGGGTGAACACCACGCCGGGGAAGCGTCGAGGTCGGGCCGCGGGCACCTCGCCACGGTGACGCATCGACGGCGAGCCGCGGTGGCGTCATCCACAGGCCCTCCTCGGGTTGCAGGACACGCCGATTGCCAGCCCCGTTTGTCGGCGTGTCCTGCATGGTGGAGGCGGGCGGGGTCGTGGAGGCGCAGGTGGGTCGGTCACTAGAGTCGCGCGGGTGAGCAGCGCTGACCCGGACCCCGCCGCCCCGCAGACCTCCCCCCTCCGGACGCCCGACCTGCCCGCCCGAGCGCGTGTCGTCGTCATCGGCGGCGGGGTCATCGGGACCTCGATCGCCTATCACCTGGCCCACCTGGGCGTCACCGACGTCCTCGTCCTCGAGCGCGACCGGCTCACCTCCGGCACGACGTGGCACGCGGCCGGCCTGATGACGTGCTTCGGCTCCTTCAGCGAGACGAGCACGCGGCTTCGCCTCTACTCGCGTGACCTCTACGCGCGCCTCGAGGAGGAGACCGGCGTCGCCACCGGGTTCAAGCCGGTCGGGCTCATCGAGGCCGCGGCCGACGCGGACCGGCTCGAGGAGTACCGCCGGGTCGCCGCGTTCCAGCGCCACCTCGGCCTCGAGGTCGAGGAGATCGGCCCCCGCGAGATGGCCGACCTGTTCCCCTTGGCCCGCACCGACGACCTCCTCGCGGGCTTCCACGTCCCCGGTGACGGCCGGGTCAACCCGGTCGACCTGACGATGAGCCTGGCCCGCGGGGCGCGGAACCTCGGCGTCCGCGTCGTCGAGGGCGTGTCGGTCGAGCAGGTGCTCACGCGCCCGCGCGGTCTCGTCGAGGAGGTCGTGGGCGTGCGGACCGCTGCCGGCGACGTCGAGTGCGAGCTCGTCGTGAACTGTGCCGGGATGTGGGCCCGCGAGCTCGGCCAGCGCAACGGCGTCGTCGTGCCCAACCAGGCGGCCGAGCACTACTACCTCGTCACCGAGCCGATCGACGGCATGAGCCCCGACGCGCCGGTCTTCGAGGATCCCGCCGCGTACGGCTACTACCGCGAGGAGGGCGGCGGCATGATGGTCGGGCTCTTCGAACCGGTGGCCGCCGCGTGGAAGGTCGACGGCATCCCGCAGGACGCGAGCTTCACGACCCTCCAGCCCGACTGGGACCGGATGGCGCCGTTCGTCGAGAGGGCGGTGAGCCGGGTCCCGGTCGTCGAGACGGTCGGCATCCGGACCTTCTTCTGCGGCCCGGAGTCCTTCACCCCGGACCTCTCGCCAGCCGTGGGGGAGGCGCCCGGCATCCACGGCTACTTCGTGTGCGCCGGGCTGAACTCGGTGGGCGTGCTGTCGGCGGGCGGTCTGGGCCGGGTCGTCGCGCAGTGGATGGCGACCGGTCGCCCCGACGTCGACGTGACGGGCATCGACGTCGCCCGCTTCCGGGACTGGCAGCTCGACCCCACGCGGCGCCGCGAGCGCACGGCAGAGGTCCTCGGCACGGTCTACGGATCGCACGCCCCCGGCATCGAGCTGAGGACGGCGCGCGGTGCCTTCCGCTCGCCGGTCCACGACCGCCTCGTCGCCCACGGGGCCAAGCTGCGCGACGTCAGCGGGTGGGAGTCGGCGGAGTGGTACGCGGGGGAGGGCGAGACCCCCGACCCGGGTGAGCCCGGCTGGGGCCACCGCCCCTGGTACCCACGGTGGAAGGCCGAGCACGAGGCGGTCCGCGAGCGGGTCGGCCTCATGGACATGTCGTTCATGGCCAAGCTCGCGGTCCGGGGTCCGGACGCGGGTGACGTCCTCGACCGGCTCTCGGCCGGCGCGGTCAACGCCGCCGACGGCCGCATCACCTACACCCAGTGGCTCGACGACGACGGCCGGATCCTCGCCGACGTCACGGTCACCCGTCTCGCCGCGGACGACTTCCTCCTCGTCGCCTCGGACACGGCTCACGGGAGGGTCGAGGGGCTGCTCCGCCAGGGGGTCGGTGACGCGGCTGCCACCGTCGAGGACGTCACGACCGACCTCGCGCTCCTCACCGTGCAGGGCCCCGCGAGCCGTGACACCCTCGCCGCCGCCGCCCCCGGCACGGACTGGAGCGCTACGGCGATCGCCTTCCGGGACGCCCGGCGGGTCGAGCTCGCGGGTGTCGAGGTGCTCGCCGTCCGCATCACCTACCTCGGCGAGCTGGGCTGGGAGCTCTACGTCCCCGCCGACCGGGCCATCGACGTCTGGGATGCGGTACTGGATGCCGGTGCGGCACACGGGATCTCGCCCGTCGGCCTCCGCGCGCTGTCGAGCCTGCGCATGGAGAAGGCCTACCGCGACTACGGCCACGACATCGACAACACCGACGACGTGTGGGGCGTCGGGCTCGGGTTCGCCGTCGCCCTCGACAAGCCGGGCGGGTTCGTGGGGCAGGAGGCGACGCGCGCCGCCAAGGAGCGCGGCACCCCGCACGAGCGCCTCGTGCAGGTGCTCCTCGACGACCCCGAGCCGCTGTTGTTCCACGCCGAGCCGGTGCTGCGCGACGGCGTCGTCGTCGGGTACGTGCGGGCCGCCTCGTACGGCTGGACGCTCGGGGCGGCGGTCGGCCTCGCCTTCGTCGGTCACGACGGGCCGGTGACCGCGCAGTGGCTCGCCGACGGGTCGTGGGAGGTCGACGTCGCCGGCACGCGTCATCCGGCCCGGGTCTCCCTGCGTCCCCTCTACGACCCCAGGAGTGCCCGCGTCCTCGCCTGACGCGCGTCTGGGAGGATGGCGCGATGCCCCGCGCCAACCGCCGACGCCGTGACCTCGAGTCGCGCCCGCTCGGCGGTTCCGGCGAGGTGTCGACGCAGTCCTGGGGCGGGCGGCCCTGGTACGTGCGGCAGCTGACCGGCGCGAGTTCCACCCGCGAGTACACCTGCCCGGGCTGCCACCAAGGGCTGCCGCCGGGGGTGGCGCACGTCGTCGTGTGGCCCGCCGAGGGCGTGGGCGGGGTCGAGCAGCGGCGTCACTGGCACTCGCGCTGCTGGCAGGCGCGCCACTCCGCCCGCCCCTGACCCGGTCGTCGTCCCGGGCGAGGGGGCCGTACCGAGATCGACGTCCTGGTCGGTGTCCGGACGGGAGGGTGTGTGTCCCGGCTCAGTGCTGGCGCTGGCGGGGGACGAGGACCTCCTCGTAGAGCAGGAGCAGCCCCGCCGCCACGGGGATGGCGAGCAGGGCGCCGAGCACCCCGAGCAGCGCGCCGCCGACGAGGGCTGCGACGACGGTGACCGGTCCGGGCACCGACACCGTGCGCTGCATGATCCTCGGTGCGACGAGGTAGTTCTCGATCTGCTGGTAGACCAGGTAGTAGACGCCGGCGACGATCGCCTTCTGCGGCTCGTCGAAGAACGCGACAAGGCAGACGAGCACCGCGCCGAGGGTGGCGCCGACCATCGGGATGAGGCCGAGGAGGCCCACCGACACGGCGAGGACGGCGGCGTAGGGGATGCCGACGATCGACATCATCACCCACGACAGGACCGCGTTGAGGGTCGCGATGGCGACCTGGCCGATCGCGTAGGAGCCGACGCGCCGCATGATCTCCTCGGACAGCGACACGACGCGGGTGCGTCGCGAGGCAGGGACCACCGCGTAGGCGGCGTGCTTGACGCGGGGGAGCGACGCGAGGAAGTACAGGGTGAGGACGAGGATGGTCAGCACCTGGAACGCCCCGCTGACGACGGCGCGTCCGGCTCCGAGCAGACCGCCGAGGATCCCCTCGAGGAACCGCTGGTCCGCGAGCTTCGCCGACAGCTCGGCCTGGAGCTTGTCGATGACGTCGTAGTTGCGGTCGAGCTCGCGGACCCACCGGCTGTTGAGGGTGTCCTGGACCCATCCGGGCGCGCTCTGGGCCAGCTCGGCCCCCTGGGCCACGACGGGCGGGATCACGAGGAAGCCGAGGAGGACGAAGACGACGATGACGCCGGAGAAGACGATCGTCACCGACCCGGACCGGCGCACCCCGCGGGCGACGAGCCGGTCGACGATCGGGTTGAGGGCGAGGGTGAGGAAGACCGCGACGACGAGGACGGTGAGCGTCGTCGTCAGCCGGCCGACCATGTGCCAGAGCCCCACCGCGAGCATCGCCCCGGTGGCGCCGAAGAACCCGATGTAGAAGGGCGAGTGCCGGTTCAGCGGCCGTCCCACGACACCGAAGGGCGCGCCCCCGGGCAGCGCGCCGGACGGCAGACCGTCCGGCGGACCGTCCGGCGGACCGGGCGGCGGACCGGACGCGCCCGCCGCCGGACCGCCCTCGGCCTCGGCGAGGAGCTCGTCGACCGTGTCGCCGCCGTCGAGCTCCTTCCCGGCGCCGGAGGACGGTGCGCCGGGGTCGGAGGCGTCGGCGGCCCGGGCCGCGATGCGGTTGCTCTCCTCGAGCGCGGCGAGCTGACGCCGCCGGAACTCACCCCACCGGGTGACCGGAGCCCACAGCCTCGACACGTCCACGTCGTACCTCCCGCGGCCACCCTAGTGGCGCCCGGGCCTGCGACGACGGGACCGGGAGGGTGGGTCTCCCTCGCCGTCGGGACGTGGTCTCAGGCGTCGCTGAAGCGGTTGATGGCCGACTCGAAGCGGGCGCGCTTGTCGGTGTCGGTGACCCCCAGCCCCGGCTCGGGCGAGAGGGTGAGGACGCCGACCTTGCCCTGGTGGGCGTTGCGGTGGACGTCCAGCGCGGCCTGCCCGACGTCCTCGAGCCGGTAGGTCTTCGACAGCGTCGGGTGGACGATGCCGCGGGCCACGAGGTCGTTGGCCTCCCACGCCTCGCGGTAGTTCGCGAAGTGCGAGCTGACGATCCGCTTGAGGTTCATCCACAGGTAGCGGTTGTCGTACTCGTGCAGGTACCCGGAGGTCGAGGCGCAGGTGACGATCGTGCCGCCCTTGCGCGCGACGTAGACCGAGGCGCCGAAGGTCTCGCGGCCCGGGTGCTCGAAGACGATGTCGACGTCGTGGCCGCCGGTGAGCTCGCGGATCTTCTTGCCCAGGCGCTGCCACTCCTTGGGGTCCTGCGCGGTGTTGTCCTCGTTCCAGAACCGATAGCCCTCGGCGGACCGGTCGATGATGAGCTCGGCGCCCATCGACCGGCAGATCTCGGCCTTCTCGGGGGAGGAGACGACGCAGATCGGGGTGGCGCCCCCGGCGAGGGCCATCTGGGTCGCGTAGGAGCCGAGACCGCCGGACGCCCCCCAGATGAGGACGCGGTCGCCGAGCTTCATCGCGGCGCCGTTCTTGCTGACGAGCTGGCGGTAGGCGGTGCTGTTGACGAGGCCGGGGGAGGCGGCCTCCTCCCACGACAGGTGCGCGGGCTTGGGCATCAGCTGGTTCGCCTTGACGACCGCGAGCTCGGCGAGGCCGCCGAAGTTCGTCTCGAACCCCCAGATCCGCTGCTGCGGGTCCATCATCGTGTCGTCGTGGCCCTCGGCGTCCTCGAGCTCGACCGAGAGGCAGTGCGCGACGACCTCGGTGCCCGGCTTCCACTTCGTGACGCCGGGGCCGGTGCGCAGGACGACGCCCGCGAGGTCGGAGCCGACGACGTGGTACGGCAGGTCGTGCCGCTTGGCGAACTCCGAGGTGCGCCCGTAGCGTTCGAGGAAGCCGAAGGTCGAGACCGGCTCGAAGATCGAGGTCCACACGGTGTTGTAGTTGATGGCGCTCGCCATGACCGCCACGAGGGCCTCACCGGGGGCGAGCTCGGGGACCGGGACGTCCTCGACGTGGAGGGACTTGCGGGGATCCTTCTCCTTCGTCGGAAGGTCGGCGAACATCTCGACCTCGTCCTTGTGCACCGTGGCGGCCCGGTACGCCTCGGGGATGGCGATGCCGGCGTAGGTGGCCTCGCTCCGGTCCCCGGAGAGGATGGCCTCGCGGATCTGGTCCATGCGGTCGTGCTCCTTGGAGTTGAGTCGGACAGCGTCGTCGGCAGACACCTGCCGGCGAACCTAGCGGCCACCGCGGGACGCGGGCGGGGACCTATGACGGCGCTCACGACGTGATCCGGCTCACCGGGGTCGGGGACGGCGTTCGGGGGCCCGGGATACCGTGCGGTCGTGGCCGGTTCGTTCCTCACCCCCCGTCGAGCGGTGCTCGGCGCGGTCGGTGTGGGGGCCTACTCGGCGGCCGCGCACTGGAGCATCACGCAGCGGATCATGCGGGCCGAGATCCTCCTCTACAGCGAGACGGTCGCCTTCTCCGGCGGCGGCGCCCGCGAGCTCGTCCCGCGGGGCCACGCCGACCGGGTCGTGCCGGGGACCCGCGTGCTCGCCGGCCGGCCCTTCACGAACCGCCTCGTCGAGGACGAGCGGGCCTGGCTGGAGGACTGCGCCCCCTGGGTTCGACGGCGCCTGGACGACGGCGACGGGCTGCTGCGCTCGGCGCTGCTCGACCTGCGCGTGCTCTCGGACGGTCTCCCGGTGTCGGTGGCCGGCTGGACCGACCGCTGGCGGTACGCCTGGCCCCGGGACGTCTCGTTCGCGTCGGCCGCGCTCGCCCGGGCCGGTCACGCCGACCAGGCGGCGCGACACCTCGGCTTCCTCCAGCGGGTCCAGCGACGTGACGGCTGGTTCGAGGCCCGCTACGACATCTCGAGGCGGCGGCGGCCGGATGACCGGGTGCCGCAGCTCGACGGCACCGGGTGGGTCGTCTGGGGCGCCGCCCAGATCGCCGCGGCCGACCCGGAGCGAGCGGTCGACAGGCTCGCGCCCCTGCGGCCGATGCTCGTGCGCTGCGCCCGCCGCCTGCTGGCCTCGATCGACGGCGAGACCGACCTGCCGCAGCCGTCGTCGGACTACTGGGAGCGCGTCGAGGACACCCTGACCCTCGGGACGGCCGCGGCCGTCCTCGCCGGGCTGCGCTGCGTCGGTGACGTCCTGCCGTACGTCGGCGAGATGGCCCTGGCCGACCGCACGGCCCGCGCCGCCGAGGTGCTCGCCGCGGCCGTCCGCGACCGGTTCGGGCCGGGCGGCTACCCGCGGCGGCTCGGCGGGTCGGCGCCCGATGCCGCCGTGGCGTTCCTCGTGCCCCCGATCGGGCCCACCGCGGCCGACGTCGAGGTGCTGTCCGCCCTCGACCGGGCCCAGACCGCGATGCTGCGCCCGGCGGGCGGCCTGGCGCCGGGCGAGGAGTGGAAGAACGACGGCGTCAGCTGGACCCCGCAGACGGCGCTCTTCGCGTCGGCCTGGGCGGCGAACGGTCACGCCGGCAAGGCCGACGCCCTCCTCACCTGGCTCGGCGCGCACCGGACCGACGCCGGCTCCTACCCGGAGAAGGTCCTCCACGACGGTCGGCCGGCCGCGGTCGCGCCGCTGGCCTGGACCGCCGCCCTCGTCGTCATCGCCCGGCACGAGGAGGTGCGCGCCCGATGACGAGGCGCGGCTCGTCGTGGGCGGGCCTCGTCGTCACCCTCGTCGCGTTCCTCGGGCTCACGCTCGCCGCGGCGACCGCGACCCCGGCGGCGGCCGGCTCGGAGGACGCCCGCCCGCTCGTCGTCGTCGGGATCCCCGGGCTCACCTGGTCCGACGTCCGGGACGGCGACCTGCCCCACGTCACCGGCCTCGCCGACCGCGGCTCCCTCGGCTCGCTGACCGTCCGGGCGGTCCGGAGCACCTCGTGCGCGACCGACGGGTGGCTCACGCTCTCCTCGGGCCGCCGGGCCGCCGACGCGCTCGCGGGCTGCCGAGACCCCGGCCCCGTCGTCGGCGGGACCGTCCCGCTCTGGGAGGAGTTCGTGGCGGCCGCGCGTGGCGCCGGCTACGGGGCGCGGCCGGGGACGCTGGGCACGGCGGTCGCGGCGGCGGGCGGGTGCGTCGCGACGGTGGGCCCGGGAGCCGCCATCGGGGGGGCCGACGCGTCGGGGCGGGTCGCCCACCACTCGGAGGCGCTGCCGGACCGGTTCGACTGCGTCATCACCCTCATCGACGGCGAGGTGCTGCCGACGGAGGGGCCGGCCCGGACCACCGTGCTCGCCCGCGCCGACGACCTCGTCGGGCGGGTGGTCGCCGTGGCGGACGCATCGGGCGCCGACGTCGTCGTGGCCGGTCTGGGCGACGGCGTCTCCCCGGTGCGCCCGCGCGCGGTCGTCGCCGCGGGGCCCTCCTTCCCTGCGGGCCTGCTCAGCTCGGCCTCGACGCGTCAGCCCGGGGTGGCCCAGCTCCAGGACCTCACGGCGACCGCGCTCGCGCGCGCCGGGGCCGGGACGGAGGGGGTGACCGGCCGAGTCCTCACCGCCTCGGCAGACGGCTCGCCGGTGGCCGAGCGGGTGGCCGACCGCGTCGGCTTCGAGGAGAGGGCGGCCACCCTGCGGTCGGTCAGCCCGCAGGTGACCGGCTGGCTCGCCGCGGGGTTCGCGCTCTGGTGCCTCGCCGTGGCCGTGGTGTGGTGGCGGAGGGAGGCCGGGACGCCCCTCCCTCGAGGCCTCGTGGTCGCCGGCGTGGCGGTCGCGTCGGTGCCGGTGGCGACCTTCGTCGCCAACCTCGTGCCGTGGTGGCGGTCGGGTGCCCCGGCGGCCGCGTTCGTCGCCCTCCTGCTGGGCGTGGTGGCCCTCGTCGGTGGGGCCGCCCTGCTGGCCGAGCGCCGGCGCCACCTCGGCGGCCTGCTCGTCGTCGCGGTCGTGACGCTCCTCGTCCTCGGCGGCGACGTCCTCCTCGGGTCGCGGCTCCAGCTGGGGTCGGTGTTCGGGCAGAACCCCACCGTCGGGGGGCGGTTCTACGGGTTCGGGAACACCTCGTTCGCGCTCTACGGGGTCGCGGTGCTCGCCGTCGTCGCGGCACTGGCGGCCCCGGGCCGGTTCGGCCGGTGGGGTGGACCCGCGCTCGGGCTCGGAGTCCTCGTCGCCGCCCTCGGCCTCGAGGCCCTGCCGAGCCTCGGCGCCGACTTCGGGGGCCCGCCGGGGCTGCTACTCGGCGGGCTGCTCGTCCTCGCGACAGCAACAGGCCTGCGGCTCACCGTCGTTCGCGTCGTGCTGGCGGCGCTCGGGTCGGTGGCGCTCGTCGCCGGGGTGGCCGTCCTCGACTGGCTCCGTCCGGCGGGCTCCCGCACCCACCTCGGAGCGTTCGTCGAGACGGTCGTCACCGGTGGTGCCGACGAGGTGGTCGGGCGCAAGGTCGCCCAGAACCTCGCCAACCTCGGCTCTCCGCCGCTGCTGGCGATGACGGTGGCCGCCCTCGTCCTCGTCACGGTCGCGTGGCGCACCGGGCGAGGACCGAGCGCGCCGGGGGGCGTCGTCCTGCGCGGTGCCGCGGTCATGGCCCTGGTCGGCTTCGCCGTGAACGACTCCGGGCTCGTCATCCCCGCGTTCGTCGCGGCCGTCCTCGCCCCGCTCCTCGTCGCAGCGGGCGCGAGGAGCGGGGCGGACCGGGTCAGTGGCCGGTGACGGGGGCGCCCTCCGGGTTGGCCGCGCGGTTGGGCAGCAGGACGGCGAGGGCGATGACGGCCACCGAGATCACCGCGCCGACGAGGAACGCCGACCGGAGCCCGCCGAGGAGGGCGCCGACCTCGTCGGTCCCGACCGCGGCGAGGGAGGTGGCGCGGGTCGTCATCACCGTGATGACGAGGGCCGTGCCGAAGGCGGCGGCGACCTGCTGGAGCGTGCCGAGCATCGAGCTCCCGTGCGAGTACAGGTGTGCCGGAAGCGAACCCAGCCCAAGCGTGAACACCGGGGTGAACACCGCGGCCAGCGCGACGGACAGCAGGACGTGCACGCCGAGGACGAAGGCGTACGGCGTCCCGGCACCGACCTGGGCGAGGCCCGCGAGGGCCAGCACGAGCCCGACCGCCCCCGGGACCACGAGCACCCGCCCGCCGAGGCGGTCGAAGACGCGCCCGACCGTCGGGCCGAGCAGGCCCATCGCGAGACCGCCCGGCATGACGAGCAGGCCGGTCTGGAGCGGGCTCAGCCCCCGCACCTCCTGCAGGTACATGGGGAGCAGGATCATCGCGCCGAGCATCGACATGAAGGACACGGCCATGAGGGCCAGCGAGAGCGCGTAGGTGCGGTGCGTCAGGACGCGAAGGTCCATGAGCGGTGAGCCGCTGCGCTGCAGCGAGCGCTGGCGCAGGGCGAAGCCGGCGATGGCGAGCAGGCCGGCGACGATGAGCGCGACCGGCGTGCCGACCTCACCCTCGGAGAACCGGCTGAGCCCGTAGACGAGCCCGCCGAAGCCGAGCGCCGCGACGACGACCGAGAGCCAGTCGACCTCACCCGGGGTCGTCTCGCCGACGTTCTCCAGCCGGCGGAACCCGGCCCACGTGACGGCGGCGGCGATCGGGAGCACGAGGAGGAACAGCAGGCGCCACGAGCCGGCCTGGAGGACCACGCCGGACACCGCCGGACCCATCGCGGGTGCCACCGACATCGCGAGCGTGACGTTGCCCATGACCCGGCCGCGGTCGCGCTCGGGCACGACGGTCATGAGGGTGGTCATGAGGAGCGGGATCATCACCGCCGTGCCGCCCGCCTGGACGATGCGCGCACCGAGGAGCACCTCGAAGCTCGGGGCGACGGCGGCCAGCGCCGTGCCGGTGAGGAAGGTCGCCATCGCCGTGAGGTAGGCGGTGCGGGTCGCGAAGCGCTGGAGGAACCAGCCGGTCACCGGGATGACGGCCGCCATCGTCAGCATGAAGGCGGTGGAGAGCCACTGGGCGGCCTGCGCCGTGACCCCGAGGTCGCTCATGAGCCGCGGGATCGCGTTGATCATGATCGTCTCGTTGAGGATGACGACGAAGGTCGCGAGGACGAGCCACCGGATGACGGGCGGGGTGCCGCGCGCGGGTGCGCGGGCCTCGCCGGCCGGGGTGACGGGGTCGGTGCCCGCGGGGGCGGGTGCGGTCGGGGCAGGCGAGGTCACGGGGGTCCTGACGGTGGGTCGGTCTGGGTGCCCGGTCCGTCACGTCGTCGGGGAGGGCCGGCAGCTCGAGGCTACGTGTCGCAAGTCACCCGGACGACCGGTTTATTCCGCCGCCGGGCCGCCGGGCCGGCGCGCCTCGCGGCGACCGGCCCCCGGCCCGGGTCAGTGTGCGGCAACCTGCGCTGGCTCGACGAGCTCGACGAGGATCCCGCCCGCGTCCTTGGGGTGGATGAAGTTGACCCGGCTGTTGCTCGTGCCGCGCTTCGGGGCGTCGTAGAGCAGGCGCAGGCCACGCTCGCGCAGGGTGGCGCTCACGGCGTCGAGGTCGGCGACGCGGTACGCGAGCTGCTGGATGCCCGGGCCGCTGCGCTCGAGGAACCTCGCGATCGTCGACTCGGGGGAGAGGGGCGCGAGGAGCTGGATGCACGACCCCGAGTCGCCGACCGCCATCATCGCCTCTCGGACGCCCTGCTCCTCGTTGACCTCCTCGTGGAGCTTGCGCATCCCGTAGACCCGCTCGTGGAACGAGACCGCCTCGTCGAGGTCGGCGACGGCGACGCCGACGTGGTCGATCGCGGTGAAGAGGTCGGTGGGGAGCTCGCTCATGGGGCCAGCGTAGGAGCGTGTCGGGGCGTCCCGCCGCACGGGTGGCGAGGGTCACCGACCTCCGGGGATGGCAGCGTCCGGCCGCCGCACTACAGTCGAGGACGTCCCCTCAGACACCACCTCCGGAGGCCTCCTCATGTCCACCGACCCGACCGTCATCGTCGCCGGCGCCCGTACCCCGATGGGGCGGATGAGCGGCTCGCTCAAGGGCTTCAGCGGCTCGGACCTCGGCGGCATCGCCATCAAGGGCGCCCTGGAGAAGGCCGGTGTGGCCCCGGAGGCCGTCGACTACGTGATCATGGGCCAGGTCCTCACGGCCGGTGAGGGCCAGATCCCCGCCCGGCAGGCGGCGGTCAAGGCCGGCATCCCGATGTCGGTGCCCGCGCTGACGATCAACAAGGTCTGCCTCTCCGGGGTCGACGCCATCGCTCTCGCCGACCAGCTCGTCCGTGCGGGCGAGTTCGAGGTCGTCGTCGCGGGTGGGCAGGAGTCGATGACGAACGCCCCGCACCTGCTCGAGAAGAGCCGCGACGGGTTCAAGTACGGCGACGTCACCCTCCACGACCACATGGCGCAGGACGGGCTGTGGGACGCCTTCACCGACCAGGCGATGGGCCTGCTCACCGAGTCGGCGAACACCGGCGACCTCGCCTTCACCCGCGAGGAGCAGGACGCCTTCGCGGCGCGCAGCCACCAGCTCGCCGCCCGCGCCTGGAAGGACGGGCTCCTCGACGACGAGGTCGTCGCGGTCTCCATCCCGCAGCGCAAGGGCGAGCCGCTCGAGTTCAAGGCTGACGAGGGCATCCGCCCCGACACGACCACCGAGTCGCTCGGCGGCCTGCGCCCCGCGTTCCGCAAGGACGGCACCATCACCGCCGGCTCGGCCTCGCAGATCAGCGACGGCGCCTGCGCGGTCGTCGTCATGCGGAGGTCGAAGGCCGAGGAGCTGGGCCTGGACTGGCTCGCCGAGATCGGCGCGCACGGCGTCGTCGCCGGTCCCGACTCGACCCTGCAGAGCCAGCCGGCCCGCGCCATCGCCAAGGCCTGTGAGCGCGAGGGCATCTCGCCCGCCGACCTCGACCTCGTCGAGATCAACGAGGCGTTCGCCGCGGTCGGCCTGGCCTCGACGAAGGAGCTCGGCCTCGACGAGGACAGGGTCAACGTCAACGGCGGCGCCATCGCCCTCGGCCACCCGATCGGCATGTCCGGCGCCCGCATCACCCTCCACCTCGCCCTCGAGCTCAAGCGCCGCGGCGGCGGGATCGGCGCGGCCGCCCTGTGCGGCGGCGGCGGCCAGGGCGACGCGCTCGTCGTCAAGGTCCCCGCGCAGGGCTGACGCCGCTGAAGGCAGCCCGCGACGTCGACGTCCCCTCCCTCGTGTCCGACGCGAGGGAGGGGCGTCCGCGTGCGGTGGCGCGTCTCATCTCCCTCGTCGAGGACGCCCACCCCGCGCTGCGCGAGGTCATGGCCGCGCTCGCCCCGCACACCGGCCGGGCCCACGTCGTCGGCATCACCGGGGCGCCGGGGGTCGGGAAGTCGACGACGACGAACGCGCTCGTCGCGGCCTACCGCTCCCGCGGCGCGCGCGTCGGGGTGCTCGCGGTCGACCCGTCCTCGCCCTTCTCCGGGGGAGCGCTGCTCGGCGACCGGATCCGGATGTCCGACCACGCCGCCGACCCCGAGGTCTTCATCCGCTCGATGGCCGCGCGTGGCCACCTCGGCGGTCTGTCGTGGGCGGCGCCGCAGGCCGTGCGAGTGCTCGACGCCGCGGGGTGCGACGTCGTCCTCCTCGAGACGGTCGGGGTGGGCCAGAGCGAGGTCGAGGTGGCGTCGACCGCCGACACGACCCTCGTCCTGCTCGCACCGGGGATGGGGGACGGCATCCAGGCGGCCAAGGCCGGCATCCTCGAGGTCGCCGACGTCCTCGTCGTCAACAAGGCCGACCGCGAGGGCGCCGACCGAACGGTGCGCGACCTGCGGCACGCCGTCTCCCTCGCGGACAGGTCCGAGCCCGGCACGTGGCGTCCGCCCGTGCTGCGGACCGAGGCCCTGAGCGGCACCGGCGTCGAGGACGTCGTCGGCGCGCTCGCGGACCACCTCGCCCACCTCGGCGACGCCGGGCTGCGTCGGCGGCGGACCCGGCGGGCGGCCCGTGAGGTCGAGGCGCTGGCCCTCGAGGCCGTGCGACGGCGGCTCGGCGGCATCGACGGGGCGCGGCTGGACGCGCTCGCCGCCGACGTCGTCGCGGGTCGGCTCGACCCGTACGCCGCGGCCGACGCGCTCGCCGGTACCTCTGACACCACCGCCGCCGATCCCGGGTGACGCGGCGCCGCCCGGCCCCGGCCACGGGCGGGCGGTCGGCCGGTGGGCCTCAGCCGTGGCCGGCGAGCGTGGCGTCGGACAGCCCGGGGTCGGGGATCCCCGTCTCGGTGAGCAGCGGCTCGGGCACCTCGCCCTCCTCGAGCGGCATGGGGTCGGGGACCCCCGCCGTGATCCGGCTGCCGTCGGCTCGGGTGCCCCCGGTCTTCGGGCGGTCCCCGAGCACCCCGGCGAGCCGCTCGCCGTGGCCGTCGAGGGCGACCTCGACCGGTGCACCCGGCGCCACCTCGTGCGCCTCGCCCCGGACGTCGACCGCCACCGGGACCTGTCCGTCCTCGACCTCGAGCCGCAGCGCGTCGGGGGTCAGCGTGACCCGCACCCGCGTGCCCCGCCACGTGAGGGGGAAGGTGAGCGAGGACCACCGGTCGGGCAGGCGCGGGTCGAACCGCAGCCGCCCGTCGTGGTCGCGCATCCCCGCGAAGCCGTTGACGAGCGAGGCCCACACCCCGCCGGTGGAGGCGATGTGCAGCCCGTCGACGGTGTTGCCGTGCAGGTTCGCGAGGTCGACGAACAGCCCCTGGAGGAAGTAGTCCCACGCGACCTCGTGGTAGCCGACCTCCGCCGCGACGACCGACTGGACGACGGCCGACAGCGTGGAGTCGCCCGTGGTGATCGGGTCGTAGTACTCGAAGTCCTTGCGCTTCTCCTCGGCGGTGAACCGGTCGCCCTGGAGGAACAGGGCGAGCACGACGTCGGCCTGCTTGAGCACCTGGAAGCGGTAGATGACGAGGGGGTGGTAGTGCAGGAGCAGGGGCCGCAGCTCGTCCGGGGTCCGGCTGAGGTCCCAGACCTCGCGGTCGAGGAAGAAGTCGTCCTGGGGGTGGATTCCCAGGCCGGTGTCGAAGGGGATGTGCATCCCGCCGGCGCACTCGGCCCACTCGGCGATCTCGCTGTCGTCGAGGTGCAGCTTCTGCGCGAGGCGCGCGTACTCGTCGGGGTGCTCGGTGCGGGCCCACTCGACCCAGGCGACCGCCTGCTCGAGGTTGTCGCGGGCCATGACGTTGGTGAACAGGTTGTTGTTGACGACGGTCGTGTACTCGTCCGGGCCGGTGACCCCGTGGATGTGGAAGGACCGGGCGCCGTTGTTCCGCCAGAACCCGAGGTCGGCGTACAGGCGAGCGGTCTCGACGAGGATCGGCAGCCCGTCGCGCAGGAGGAACCCCTCGTCGCCGCTCGCGTTGACGAACTGCACGAGGGCGTGGACGACGTCGGCGTCGATGTGGACCTGGGCGGTCCCGGCCGCGTAGTAGGCCGACGCCTCCTCGCCGTTGATCGTCCGCCACGGGAAGAGGGCGCCGCGCTGGGACAGCTCGCGGGCCCGGTCGCGGGCGGCGGGCAGCATCCGGCTGCGGAAGTGCATGAGGTTCCGGGCGAGGTCGGGGCTGGTGTAGGTGAGGAAGGGCGCGACGTACACCTCGCTGTCCCAGAAGTAGTGGCCCTCGTAGCCGGACCCCGTGACGCCCTTGGCCGGGACCCCCTGACCGTCGGCGCGGCCGGCGGCCTGCGCGAGCGTGAACAGGTTGAAGCGGATCGCCTGCTGGACGGCGGTCGTCTCCGGGTCCTCGGAGCCGATCTCCACGTCGCTGCGCTCCCAGAACCGGTCGTACCAGGCCCGCTGCTCCGAGCGGTAGTGGTCGACGTCGTAGCGGGCCGCGCGGTCGAGCGTGCGGTCGCACCGGTCGGACAGCTCGCGCACCGGCAAGCTGCGGGAGGTGTGGTACGCGACGGTCTTCTCGATCCGGACCGTGCGCCCCTGCGTGGCGTCCACCCGGAAGACCATCTTCGCGAGGTCCTCCTCCGCGCGGACGACGACCTCGTAGGGGTCGTCGGTGAGCAGGGTGTGGTCGGCCGCCACGGCGACCGTCATCCCGGAGTTCGCGCACCGGTAGCCGAGAGTCATCCGGTCCTCCGTGGCCCGGTGGACCCGCGGCACGAGCACGCGCCCCTCGAACACGCCCGCCTTGCGGGGGTCGGCGGTCGCGACCCGGCCCTGCGCCGGCTCGTGGTACTCGTCCTCGCCGTCCTGCCGGTTCAGCAGCTGGCTCGAGACCAGGACCGGGGCGTCGCCCTCGAGCATCGTCACCTCGAGGGTGAGGACGGCGAGGTGGCGCTGGGTCATCGACACCATGCGGGTCGAGTCGACGAGGACCCGCTTGCCCGAGGGCGTGCGCCACAGCAGGGAGCGGCGCAGGATGCCGTCGCGGAAGTCCAGGGTGCGCTCGTAGCGCTCGAGGTCGGCCATCCCGATGACGAGGGGCTCGTCGTCGACGTAGAGCTTCATCAGCTTGGCGTCGGGGACGTTGACGATGGTCTGCCCGGTGCGGGCGAAGCCGAAGGCCCCCTCGGCGTGCCGGATCGGCCAGGTCTCGTGGAAGCCGTTGACGAAGGTCCCGTGCTCGAACGCCTCGCGGCCCTCCTCGGGGTTGCCGCGCATCCCGATGTAGCCGTTGGCCACGGAGAAGAGGGTCTCGGTGACGCCGAGGTCGGAGGGGTCGAAGTCGCGCTCGACGAGCCGCCACGGGTCGGCGGGGAAGCGGCTGCGGTCGAGCGGGTCGCCCGTCACGTGCCCCGCCTTCACGCGAGGACCCCGAGGTCGGCGACGACGACGTCGGCGCCCGCGGCCGTGAGCGCGTCGGCGCCCGCCCCCCGGTCGACCCCGATGACGAGGGCGAAGTCGCCCGCCGCGCCGGCCCGCACGCCGGAGACGGCGTCCTCGACGACGACGGCCCGCGCGGGGACCGTGCCGCACTCCTGCGCCGCGTGGACGAAGGTGTCGGGCGCCGGCTTGCCGGCCAGGCCGAGCTCGCCGGCGACCCGCCCGTCGACGACCGTGACGAACCGGTCGGCCAGGCCCGCCGCCTCGAGGACGGCCGGGGCGTTGGCGGAGGAGGAGACGACGGCGAGCGGGGTGCCGAGGTCGCGCAGCACGTCGAGGAGGGCGACGGAGCCGGGGTAGGGCTCGACGCCGTCGCGGTCGAGGACGGCGTTGAACGCGTCGTTCTTGCGGTTGCCGAGCCCGCACACGGTGACGGCGTCGGGCGCGTCGGAGGGCGCACCCTCCGGCAGCGTGATCCCGCGCGAGAGGAGGAGGTCGCGGACGCCGTCGTAGCGCGGCTTGCCGTCGACGTGGTCGTAGTAGTCCTGCTCGGTCCACGGCGAGGTGTCCCCCTCACCCGACCACGAGGCGAGGAAGGCGTCGAACATCTCGGCCCACGCGCGCCGGTGCACCTCCGCGGTGGGGGTGAGGACGCCGTCGAGGTCGAACAGGACCGCGGCGTGGTCGGTCCAGGTCACGGGGGAACCGCTCATGGGCCGCAACGCTAGGGAGGGCGAGAGCGCTTGCGCAACGCGCCTCGCGGTCGCGGTCCGCAGCGTTCGCCGAGCGGTCGGTCCGCGAGGGGCGCTCCCGCCTCGGCTAGCGTGCACGCTGTGAGCCAGCCCGTCCGCCTGCCCTTCGACCCGATCGCCCGGGCCGCGGAGCTGTGGCGGAAGCGGTGGGGCCCGCAGTCGCGGGCGGTGTCGATGGCGACGGCGACGTCGGTCATGCGCGTGCAGCAGCTGCTCCTCGGACAGTTCGACGCCATCGCCGGGCGCCACGGCCTCACCTTCGCGCGCTACGAGGCCCTCGTCCTCCTCGCGTTCAGCCGCGAGGGCCGGCTGTCGATGTCGCGGATCGGGGAGCGGCTCATGGTGCACCCGACGAGCGCGACGAACATCGTCCAGCGCCTCGCCGCCCAGGGGTTCGTCGAGCGGGTGCCGAACCCGGCCGACCGGCGCGGCGCGTTCGCCGTCATCACCGACGCCGGTCGCGAGGCCATGGAGGCCGTCACCGCCGACCTCGAGGCGGCCGACTTCGGCCTGTCGATGCTCGACGAGGACCAGCACGAGGCGCTGTACGCCCTGTTGCGGCTGGTGCGCGTGGGGTCACGCGACTTCGACGACTGAGCCGTCGCCGGGCGTGGCCTCGGTCACCTCCGCGCACGAGGGATTTGTCGCGGCCCCTCGGGGTTTGTCATGGTGGAAGGCAGCCTCACCCCCGGGCCGGTGCCCGGGACGCCCCGGAACCAGCACAAGGAACACCCCATGCTCACTGTCGTCAGACGCGTCGTCGGTGCGCTCCTGGCCCTCGCCGGCCTGGCGCTCACCGCCCTCGGCGTGTGGTTCGCGACCCAGCTCGGGAGCTCCGGCACCGCGGAGTTCACCGTGCGACCGGACGGCGCCGAGCCCGTCGTCATCCGGCCCGACGTCCTCAACCGCGTCGACGCCGACGTCGTCGTCACGGCGACGCCCGCCGCCGGAACCCGGGCCTGGATGGCGCTCGCCAACCCCTCGGACGCGACCGCCGTGCTGGGGGACGCCCGCCACACGGAGGTCACCGGCGTCGAGGTGCAGGACTGGCTCCTCACCACCGCGACCCGCGGATCCGGCCCGGCGAGCGAGGGACTCGGCACGGCCGACCTGTGGCGCCAGCAGGACGACGCCGAGGGCCCGGTGACCCTCACGGTGCAGCAGGACGAGGCCCCCGAGACCCTCGTCGCCACGACCGACGGCGCCCCGCTGCAGTCGCTGACCCTCACCATCACCGACAAGACCTGGTTCGTCGAGGCCGTCGTCGCCGCGCTCGTCGGCCTCTTCGTCCTCGTCGTCGGCGTGCTGCTCCTGTGGCCGCGGCGGGCGTCCCGTGAGGGCGACGAGCACCACCTCGAGGTCGCACCCCCGGTGCCGGCCCGCTCCGACGCCGAGCAGACCGTCGCCCTGCCCCGTGACCCCGAGGAGGCCGCCCGATGAGCCGCCCCACTCCCCGTCCCGCCCGTCCCGCCGCCCGCCTGCTCCCCGTCGTCGGGGCCCTCGCCGTCGCGCTCGTGGCCGGTGGCTGCGGCACCGCGACCGACGCCCTCGTCGGGATCGAGCCCGCCCCGGCCGAGCGCACCGCCGCGGCGCCGCTCGACACCGACGGCGCCACCGCCATCGCGACCCGGCTGCTCACGGCCGCCGAGGCCCCGGCCGACGGCGACGCGGCCGCGCAGAAGGCCGCCCGCGCGAGGACCTTCACCGGCGACGCCCTGACCCTCGCCGAGGCCCGCGCCGCGCGCAAGGCGCAGCCGCCGACCGGCACCGCCCTCGTGACCGGCCCGACCCCGAAGGTGCTCGCCCAGTCGCAGGGCCGCGCCTGGCCGAGGGCCATCCTCGCGACGAGCCTCGACGCCGACGACAACACCCAGTACCTCCACGTCCTGCTCTCGGAGCAGCCCGATGAGGCCTTCCGGATCGCGGCCACCGTGCCGATGTTCGCCGGGGCGCAGCTCCCCGCCGTCGGGTCGGCCTCGGAGGGGGCGCCGCTGCTCGACACCGGCTCGAAGGAGGGCCTCGCGGCCTCGCCGGAGGCCGTCCTCAAGGCGTGGGCCGGCGCGCTCGCGTACCCGAAGCCGAGGCCGACGAAGGTCGTCGACGTCACCGACCCGTTCGCCGAGGGCCTGACCCGGGCCGCGGCCGGGCAGGCGAAGGCGCTCGGCAAGCTCGCGACGCTGTCCCAGGTGCATTCCCCGCAGCTCGAGCACGCCCTGACCTTCCGCCTCGCCGACGGTGGCGCCGTGACGTTCGCCCTCGTCAAGCGCACCGACACGATCACGCTGAAGCCGACGGCCAAGGAGCTCGTCCTCCCCAAGGAGTACGCCGACGTCGTCGGCAAGGCGAAGGTCACGCGGTCGATGAAGCTCGAGAACCTCGAGGCCGTCGCGGTCGTCGTCCCCGAGAGCGGTGCCGCGAGCGTCATCGGGGCGAGCGAGCTGCTCGTCTCCGGGACCGGGCGCTGACCCGCCGCCTGCACCACCACCGCGTTTGACAGAATCGGGTCCATGACCGAGACCCCCCGTCCCGCCGGCACCCGCGGCGCCGTCGACCTCTCCGCGATGGGCGGCCCGGCCGCCGGTGCCCCCACCGGCGCGCCCGCCGGGGCCGCGCCCGCCGGGGCCGCGCCCGCAGGAGGCGCAGCCCCGGGCGGCTCCATCCCCGACGGCCTCGTCGTCGAGGTCGACGCGACGAACCTCCAGAGCGCCCTGGGCCGCACCCTCCAGGTCGCGGGGGTCCTCGTCCTGTGGTCCTCGGAGCACCCGCAGACCCGCGAGCTCGTCGACACCGTCGCCCGCGTCGCCGCCGGGCTCGAGGGTCGTGTCCTCGTCCTCACCGCCGACCTGTCCGCCCAGCCCGAGCTGCTCCAGGCCTTCCAGCCGCTCCTCGTCCAGGCCTTCGGGCAGCCGACGGTGCCCGCGACGTTCGGGCTCCTCCAGGGGCAGCCGGTGCCGCTCTTCCCGGGCCTGCAGCCCGAGTCCGAGGTGCGTGCCGTCCTCGACCAGCTCCTCCAGGCGGCCGTCCAGAACGGCATCACCGGGCGCGTCGACCTCGCCCCGGTCGAGGGTGCGGAGGAGGACGACGCCCTCCCGCCGCTGCACCAGGCCGCCTTCGACGCCATCGAGCGCGGCGACCACGCCGCCGCCGTCGCGGCCTACGAACAGGCCCTCGCCGAGAACCCGAAGGACCACGACGCCGAGCTCGGCCTCGCGCAGGTCCGGCTCATGGAGCGCACGAGCGGGGTCGACGCCCAGGCGGTTCGGGCGGCCGCGGCCGCCGACCCCTCGGACCTCGACGCCGCGATGACGGTGGCCGACCTCGACGTCCTCGGCGGGCACGTCGAGGACGCCTTCACCCGCCTCCTCGACCTCGTCCGGTCGACGTCGGGCGAGGAGCGCGACCGGGTCCGCACCCACCTGCTCGACCTGTTCGCGGTCGTGGGCAACCACGACGAGCGGGTTCGCAAGGGCCGCACGGCGCTCATGAGCGCCCTGTTCTGAGCGGTGACGACGACCCTCGGGGGCGGTCTCGTCCGCTTCCGGTTCGACCCCGACGACGCCGAGGTCACCGCCGTCGACCTCGACTGCGACCCCGCCGTCCCGGGTCCGCGCTCGCTGCACCGCGACGGTGACGGGTGGCACCTGTACCTGCCCCGGCCGCCGGTGCAGCGCGTGGAGTACCGGTTCGCGGTCTCCCGTGGTGCGGAGACGGAGACGGTCCTCGACCCGCTCAACCCGGCCCGGGTCGCCACCGCGTTCGGTGACCGCAGCGTCCTCGAGCTGCCCGGCTACGCACCCCCGTGGTGGCTCGACGCGCCGGTCGTCGAGGGGCGGCTCACCGACCTCAGCCTCGTCGGGGAGACCGCCGACGAGGTGCCCGTCACGGTCTGGGCGCCCGCCGACCTCCCGGAGGACGAGCCGGCGCCCCTCCTCCTCGTCCACGACGGCCCCGAGTACGACTCGCTCGCCTCGCTGACGACCTACTCGGCGGCCCTCGTCGCGTCCGGTGACCTCCCGCCGCACCGGGTCGCGCTCGCGCACCCGGTGCTCCGTGACGCGTGGTACTCGGGGTCGCCGCAGTACCTGCGGACCGTGGCGGAGGCCGGCCTGGACCGGATCGACGCCCGCTTCGCCCGGAGGTCGCCGGTCGTCGTCGCCGGGGCCAGCCTCGGGGGCCTGACCGCGCTCCTCCTCGGCGTCCTCGCCTCTCCCCGCACCGGCGGCGTCCTCGCGCAGTCGGGGTCGTTCTTCCAGGTGCGCCACGACGACTCCGAGAGCGGCTACCGCTGGTTCGGGCGGATCTCGCGCACGGTGCAGTCGCTCCTCGACATGCGCCACGTCGAGCACCCCCTCGTCGTCGGGATGACGTGCGGCACGCTCGAGGAGAACCTCGCCAACAACCGCGACATGGCGAGCGCCCTGACCCGCGCCGGGCACGAGGTGCGCCTGCGCGAGGTGCCGGACCTGCACAACTACACCGCCTGGCGCGACGCCCTCGACCCCACCCTCACGGAGGTCCTCCAGCGCGTGTGGTGACGCCGGTGGCGGTCGGGGGGCGTGGTTGCGAGGCCGTCCCCCGGGCGGCAGGGTGGGCGCATGGAGACCCGCAGCGTCCGACTGCCCGTCCCGGGCCACGACGCGACCCTCGAGGTCGTGCGCCACGGGTCGTGGGGGAGGCCGGTGCTCCTCTTCCCGTCGGAGGCCGGGGGAGCGCACGACGCCGAGGGCAACGGGATGCTCGACGCCGTCCGGTGGCTCGTCGACGAGGGGCGGGTCAGCCTGTTCTGCGTCGACTCCCTCGACGCCTGGTCCTGGTCGAACCGGGACCTTCCCACCGAGGAACGCGCCCACCGGGCCGGGGTGTACGCGGCCTGGGTGTCCGAGCAGGTGCTGCCCCACGTCGTCGCCGAGACCGGGGGTGACAGCGAGGTCGTCACCGTCGGCGTCTCGCTCGGCGCCTACCACGCGGTCCACACGACGCTGCAGCGCGCCGACGTCGCCCCTGTCGCCATCGGGCTCTCCGGCAACTACGACCCGACGACGTGGAACGGGTGGGGCGAGCTCGGCGACGCCACGTACTTCGCCAACCCCTCGGCCTACGTCGCCAACATGGAGGGCGACCACCTCGACTGGGTTCGCTCCCGTGCGTCGATCCTCCTCGTCGTCGGTCAGGGCCCCTTCGAGGAGTCACCCACGCGGGCGCTGTCGTCCACCCGGGCCTTCGCGGACCTGCTAACGCGCAGGGGGATCCGCCACGAGCTCGACGTGTGGGGCCACGACAGCGCCCACGACTGGCCGTGGTGGCACCGCCAGCTCGCGCACCACCTGCCCCGCTTCGTCTGACCGCTGCGTCCCACCGAAGGAGAACTGACCGTGGCCTCCACCACCGACCACCTCGTCGGCCTGCTGCTCGGCGCCGAGGAGGACTGGCCGACGACGTTCGAGGCGCTCGCCCGGCGGCTCGGCGTCCTCACCGCCCCCGACGGGACGCGCCACTCGATCACGACCGAGCGGGTGAGCATCGAGCCGTTCAACCTGCGCGACAAGCCCCGCCACGAGCTCGTCATCGACCGGCTCGCCCACTGGTACTACCACCCGCGCGAGTGGCTGAAGAAGGTCGCCCTCATGGACGACGTGTACCTGCTCAACAGCCCGTTCACCTTCCAGTCGATGGAGAAGCACTCGGCCTACTGCGCCCTCATGCGCCTCGGCATGAACGTGCCCGAGACCGTGCTCGTGCCGTACAAGAACCCCGTCGACAACGCCCGGTGGGCCTACACGTCGGCCAAGTACAACCGAGGGTTCGACCTCGACTCGATCGCCGACTCGCTCGGGTACCCGCTGTTCATGAAGCCGTTCGACGGCGGCGGCTGGCGCGGGGTCTCGCAGGTCAAGGACCGGGCCGACCTCCACCAGGCGTACGACGACTCCGGCGAGATGCTCATGCACCTGCAGGCGTCGGTGCCGGACTTCGAGCACTTCGCCCGGTCGCTGACCATCGGGCCCGAGACGATGGTCATGAAGTTCCAGCCCGACGAGCCGATGCACCACCGGTACGCCGTCCGGCACGGGTTCCTCTCCGAGGAGGTGGGCCGCGAGGTCGTGACGATCAGCCAGACGGTCAACGCCTTCTTCCGCTGGGAGTTCAACTCGTGCGAGATGCTCGTCAAGGACGGCGTCGTCCACCCCATCGACTACGCCAACGCGTGTCCCGACGTCGCCGTCACCTCGCTGCACTACTACTTCCCGTGGGCGATGAAGGCGCTGCTGCGGTGGACGGCGTTCTGTGTCGTCACCGGGCGGTCGCCGCGCACCCAGGTCGAGACGGGGCCGTGGTTCGCCGTCGCCGACGACGAGGTCCTCGACTACGCCGGGCGGCTCGCGGCCTACCAGTCCCTCGCCGACGACTACTTCGAGACCGAGCGCTACCGGGCGTTCTGCGAGTCGACGCTGCCGCACCTCGACGAGATGGTGCTCGAGTGGATCTCCGGGCCCGACTTCCGCACCCTCCTCACCTCGACGATCCAGCAGACCTACCCACCGCACGAGTGGGACCGGTTCGAGGCGCACTTCGGCGGGCTGCTCGGGATGTGGGTCAGCGACGAGCAGGACTCTCTCGCAGGGCGGTCCGCGTGACCGAGCCGGTCCGCCCGCACGGTGTCCCGGAGGAGTTCGACGTCCGCACCGTCGTGTACCTGAGGAGCGGGGAGAGCCCGCCGGACCTCGACGAGGAGGCGTCGACCGCCCTCCACCACGCCCACCTCGCGTACCTGCACGCGCTCTGGGAGCGCGGGCTCGTGGCGGCGAACGGGCCGCTGCTCGACAAGAGCGACGACACGATCCGCGGGATGTCGCTCTGGACGGTGTCCCCGGAGGAGGCCCGTCGTCACGCCGAGCAGGACCCGGCCGTCCTCGCCGGGCGGTTCCGGGTCGACACGGCCCGGTGGGCCGTCTCGGCGGGGCGGGTCGCCTTCCCGGAGCAGGACGGGCCGGTGGGGGAGCGGGTCGCCTTCGAGGACCTCTGACGGCAGGCGTCCGACGGGTCGAGGTCTTCGGCCGGTGTCGGAGACCGGGCGAATACCTCGACCGGAGGCGGGACGGGCAGGGCGGACGGTGTCAACGGTCAGGCGCCGAGGGCGGCGCCCACGACCTCCTTGGCCTCGGCCTGGACCCGCGCGAGGTGCTCGGGCCCCTTGAACGACTCGGCGTAGATCTTGTACACGTCCTCGGTGCCGCTCGGCCGGGCCGCGAACCACGCCGACGCGGTGACGACCTTGAGGCCACCGATCGCCGCGCCGTTGCCGGGGGCCTCAGTGAGCCGGGCGGTGATCTCCTCGCCGGCGAGCGTCGTCGCCGTGACGTCGGAGGGAGAGAGGGCGGCCAGCTTGGCCTTCTCCTCGCGCGAGGCCGCGGCGTCGATGCGCGCGTAGGCGGGCTCGCCGTGGCGCTCGACGAGCGAGCGGTAGTGCTCGCTGGGGCTCGTGCCGGTGGTCGCCTGGATCTCGGAGGCGAGGAGGGCGAGGAGGATGCCGTCCTTGTCGGTCGTCCACACCGACCCGTCGCGCCGCAGGAACGACGCCCCGGCCGACTCTTCGCCGCCGAACGGCCCGGACCCGTCGAGCAGCCCCGGGACGAACCACTTGAACCCGACGGGCACCTCGACGAGTCGGCGGCCGAGGTCGGCGGCGACGCGGTCGATCATCGAGGACGACACGAGCGTCTTGCCGATGAAGCCGTCGGCGCGCCAGTCCGGGCGGGCCCCGCCGTAGAGGTACTGGATCGCCACCGCGAGGTAGTGGTTGGGGTTCATGAGGCCGGCGTCGGGGGTGACGATGCCGTGCCGGTCGGAGTCGGCGTCGTTGCCGGTCGCGATGTCGTACTCGTCGCGGCGGGCGATGAGCGAGGCCATCGCCGACGGTGACGAGCAGTCCATCCGGATCTTGCCGTCCCAGTCGAGGGTCATGAACCGCCACGTCGCGTCGACGAGCGGGTTGACCACGGTGAGGTCGAGCCGGTGCCGCTCGGCGATGGCGCCCCAGTAGTCGACGGCCGCGCCGCCGAGCGGGTCGGCGCCGATGCGGACACCGGCGGAGCGGATCGCGTCGACGTCGAGGACGTTCGGCAGGTCGTCGACGTAGGTGCCGAGGAAGTCGTAGGTCGAGACGGCGGAACGGGCCCGCGAGAACGGAACTCGCTTCACGTCGGCGAGACCGCCACGGATCAGCTCGTTGGCGCGGGCCGCGATGACCTTCGTCGCGTCCGAGTCGGCGGGACCGCCGTGCGGGGGGTTGTACTTGAAGCCGCCGTCGCTCGGCGGGTTGTGCGAGGGGGTGACGACGATGCCGTCCGCCAGACCCGCACCGGCCGGCATCCCGTCGACCCCGGTGACCTTGCCGCGGTTGGCCACGAGGATGGCGTGCGAGACCGCCGGGGTCGGGGTGTAGCGGTCGGCGGCGTCGACGAGGACCGTGACGTCGTTCGCGACGAGCACCTCGAGGGCGGACGCCCAGGCGGGCTCCGACAGGCCGTGCGTGTCGCGCCCGATGAACAGCGGGCCGTCGTACCCCTGGGCCTTCCGGTAGTCGCAGATCGCCTGCGTCGTGGCGAGGATGTGGGCCTCGTTGAACGACGTCCGAAGGCTCGACCCCCGGTGCCCCGACGTGCCGAACGCGACCTGCTCGTCGACGTTCTCGGGGTCCGGCTGTCGCGTGTAGTACGCGGTGACGAGGGAGCTGAGGTCGACGAGGTCCGAGGGTTCCGCCGGCTGTCCGGCGCGGGGCGAGCTCATGGCGCCGATCCTTCCAGACCGGCCCGCGCGCGGTCACCCTCCGATGTCGTGGGGATCACAGGCGGCAGGGCCTCATCGGGGTGGAGCGGAGGTACTACGGAGAGTAGTAATGAGGTATGACGACGACGAAGAGGCTGGTGGTCCTGGGCTGCGGCACGGCGGGGACGATGGTGGTCAACCGGCTGCATCGGGAGCTCGACCCCGCCGAGTGGTCGGTCACGGTCGTCGACCCGGCCTCGCACCACGACTACCAGCCGGGGTACCTGTTCCTGCCGTTCGGGCTGACCCGGCCGGACCAGGTGCGACGCCGCGCGAGCGAGCTCGTGAGGCAGGGCGTGGAGGTCGTGCGCCTGGCCGTCGAGCGCGTCGACCCGACCGCCCGCGCCGTGCACCTCGAGGGCGGCCGTGTGCTCACGTACGACGAGCTCGTCGTCGCGACCGGCACCTCCCCCCACCCCGAGCAGGTGCCCGGCACGCTGGGGCCCCAGTGGCACCGCGAGATCGGCGAGTTCTACACCTTCCAGGGCGCGCTCGACCTGCGCGAGCAGCTGGAGCGGTTCACGGGCGGCCGGCTCGTCGTCCACGTCACCGAGATGCCGATCAAGTGCCCGGTGGCGCCCCTGGAGTTCACCTTCCTCGCCGACGACTGGCTCCGCCGGCGAGGGCTGCGCGAGGCGACCGAGCTCGTCTTCGTCACCCCGCTCGACGGCGCGTTCACCAAGCCCGTGGCCAGCCGGACCCTCGGCCACCTCCTCGAGAGCAAGGGCATCCTCGTCGAGCCGGACTTCCTGGTCGAGCGCATCGACCAGGACCGCCGCGTCCTCGTCTCCTACGACGAGCGCGAGGTCGCGTACGACCAGCTCGTCACGGTCCCGCTCAACATGGGTGCCGACTTCGTCGCGCGCTCGGGGCTGGGGGACGAGCTCAACTACGTGCCGGTCGACCCCCACACGATGCAGTCACGGGCCCACCCGGACGTCTGGGCGCTCGGCGACGCCGCAGACCTGCCGACGTCGAAGGCGGGGTCGGTCGCCCACTTCTCCGTCGACGTGTTCGTCGAGAACTTCCTCGACCGCGTCGCCGGACGCCCGATGGGCCGGCGCTTCGACGGTCACGCGAACTGCTTCGTCGAGTCCGGCCACGGCAAGGCGCTGCTCCTCGACTTCAACTACGACACCGAGCCGCTCGCCGGTCGGTTCCCCCTCCCGGTCGTCGGTCCCCTGACCCTCCTCGGCGAGTCCCGGCTCAACCACCTGGGCAAGCTGGCGTTCCGCCACCTCTACTGGAATGCCCTCCTGCCCGGCCGCCCGCTCGGCCTGCCCGCCGAGATGTCCCTGGCGGGCAAGCACCCCGCCTGAACCCCCACCGGAAGGAGCAGTCATGACCGCCACGACGATCGCCGGCCACCAGGTCGACGTCGACGGCGAGGGCTTCCTCACCCACCCGCAGCAGTGGACCGAGGACCTCGCACTTGAGCTCGCCCGCCTCATCGGGCTCGAGCTCACCGACGCGCACTGGCGCCTCATCAGGTTCCTGCGCGCCGACCACGAGGCCCAGGGCGAGACCGCCACCTTGCGCCGGGTCTCGGCGCAGACCGGGACGCCCGTCAAGGACCTCTTCGTGCTCTTCCCCGGCAAGCCCGCGAAGAAGCTCGCCTACGTCGCGGGCCTGCCCAAGCCGAAGGGATGCGTGTGACCATGACCGCCACCGACACCGCCCCGAGCGACGACACCCTCGTCGTCCCGTCCTTCGACGACCCGGCCACGAGCGGGCGCAGGCTCGCCATCATCTGTTCCAAGGGCAACCTCGACATGGCGTACCCCGGGCTGATCCTCGCGAACGCCGCCGTCGGCGAGGGTGTCGAGGTCCACCTGTTCTTCACCTTCTGGGGCTTCGACATCATCACGAGGGCGACGATGGGCGACCTGAAGTTCAGCTTCGTCGGCAACACCGCAATGCACCCTCCGGGCCACAGCGGCATCGGGATCCACCACATGCTCGGCGCTCTGCCCGGTGCCACGTCGATGGCGACCCGGATGATGCGCCGGCAGATCGCCGAGCTCGACGTCCCCGACGTCCCCGAGTTCCTCGACCTGCTCCACGGCTCGGGAGCGCACCTGTGGGCCTGCCGGATGTCGGCCGACATGAACCACCTGACGCAGGACGACCTCTACGAGGGTGTCGAGGGCATCATCTCCGCGAGCGACTTCATCGAGCTCACCGAGGGCGCCCAGCTGCTCTTCATCTGACCTCGGCGACGGGGGTGAGGTAGACGGCCGAGAGCCGCGAGACCCCGATGGTCACCGAGTACGGCTGGTCGTTCCACGGCGTGTTCTCGGCCTCGAGGACGATGCCGGCCTGGCTGGCCGACCCGTGCTCGTCGAACCCGTTGGTGTCGAGGACGACCTCCCAGCGCCCCCCGCGGGGCAGGCCGACGCGCACCCACGCCTTGTCCTCGCCGCCGTAGTTGACGACGGTCGCCACGACGTCGCCGGAGCCGTCGGCCTGCGCGAAGCGCAGGTACGACAGCAGGTTGCCGGTGTTGTCGTCGGCGTCCAGCCAGCGGAAGCCGGCGGGCTGGCTGTCGAGCGCCCACAGGGCCGGGTGCTCGCGGTAGACCCGGTTGAGCTCCTTGACGAGGTTGTGCACCCGGAAGTGCGCCGCGTGGTCGAGCAGCCACCAGTCGAGGGAACGACCGTCGGCCCACTCGCCCGGCTGGGCGAACTCGCACCCCATGAACAGCAGCTGCTTGCCGGGGTGGCTCCACATGTAGGCGAGGAAGGCCCGCAGCGTCGCCAGCTGGTCGTAGCGGTCGCCGGGGATCTTGGTGAGCAGCGACCCCTTGCCGTGGACGACCTCGTCGTGGCTGATCGGCAGGACGAAGTTCTCGCTGAACGCGTACATGAGCGAGAAGGTCAGCAGGTTGTGGTGGTACTGGCGGTGGATCGGCTCCTCGTGCAGGTAGCGGAGGGTGTCGTTCATCCAGCCCATGTTCCACTTGAGCCCGAAGCCCAGCCCGCCGGCGGACGTCGACCTCGTGACCCCCGGCCACGACGTCGACTCCTCCGCCACGGTCACGATGCCGGGGACGCGCTTGTACGCCGTGGCGTTGGCCTCCTGGAGCAGGCCGATCGCCTCGAGGTGCTCGCGGCCGCCGTGCACGTTGGGGATCCACTCGCCGTCCTTGCGCGAGTAGTCGAGGTAGAGCATCGAGGCGACGGCGTCGACGCGCAGCCCGTCGATGTGGAACTCCTCGAGCCAGTACAGCGCGTTCGCGACGAGGAAGTTGCGGACCTCGAGCCGGCCGAAGTCGAAGACGTGGGTCCCCCAGTCCGGCTGGTCGCCGCGCCGCGGGTCCGGGTGCTCGTAGAGCGGGAGGCCGTCGAACCGGGCCAGCGCGAAGGCGTCGCGCGGGAAGTGCCCGGGGACCCAGTCGAGGAGGACGCCGATGCCGGCCTGGTGCAGCCGGTCGACGAGGTACTTGAAGTCGTCCGGCGTGCCGAACCGGGCCGTGGGGGCGTAGTAGCCCGTGACCTGGTAGCCCCACGAGGGCCCGTACGGGTGCTCCATGACGGGCAGCAGCTCGACGTGGGTGAAGCCGAGGTCGACGACGTAGTTGACGAGGTGCTCGGCGAGGTCGCGGTACGACATCCCCTGCCGCCACGAGCCGAGGTGCACCTCGTAGACGCTCATCGGGCCGCTGTGCGGGTCGGTGTCCCGGCGTCGCGTCATCCAGTCGCCGTCGCCCCACTCGTGGCCGGACTCGTCGACGACGGACCCGGTGTTCGGCGGGCACTCGGTGCGCCGCGCCATCGGGTCGGCCTTGGTGCGCACGACGTCGTCGGCCCCGCGGATCTCGTACTTGTAGATCGACCCCACGCCGACGTCGGGGACGAACAGCTCCCACACGCCGGAGGAGCCGATGAGGCGCATCGGGTGGACCCGCCCGTCCCAGTCGTTGAAGTCGCCGATGACGCGCACGGCCTTGGCGCGCGGCGCCCACACCGCGAACGAGACGCCACGGACGGTGCCCATGGGGCCCGGGTACTCGTGGACGCGCGCGCCGAGCACCGTCCACAGCTGCTCGTGGCGGCCCTCGTTGACGAGGTGGAGGTCGACCTCGCCGAGCGTGGGGGCGAAGCGGTACGGGTCGTCCTGCTCGTGCTCGATGCCGTCGGCCCAGGTGACGAGGAGGCGGTAGTCCATGGTGCGCATCGCGTCGGTGCGCACGGCGGTCCACACCCCCTCGGCCTCGTGCCCGAGGTCGAGCTCCTCGCCGTCCTCGAAGCGCACGCGCACCGAGGCGGCGAGCGGCTTGAGGACCCGGATCCGCAGGCCCCCGTGCTCCAGGTGCTGGCCGAGGAGGTCGTGCGGCTGCTGGTGGCGCCCCTGGACGAGGGCGGTGATGGCGCCGCCGACCTCGGGGCTGGGGGTGGGGGTCACGGGGTGCCTCCTGGGGTCGAGGGGTCGGAGGGGAGGGAGGGGGTGGGGGGCGCGGTCGTGGCCGACGCGGTGAGGCGGCGGACCGCGCCGAGCGGGATGCCGACCCACCCCGGGCGGTTGCGCGCCTCGTAGACGACCTCGTACATCGCCTTGTCGAGCTCGAAGGCCGCGAGGAGGGCGCCGAGCCGGCGGGGGTCGGCACCGGCCCGTGCGGCGTACCCGTCGAGGAAGGCCTGCTGGGCGGCGGTGACCCAGGCCCGGGCGGACGAGCCGCGGACCTGCTCGAGCGTCCCCCCGACGTAGTCGAAGCTGCGGAGCATCCCGGCGACGTCGCGGACCCACTGGTCGGGGAGTGACCGCTCCGAGAGCGGGCGCAGCGGCTCGCCCTCGAAGTCGAGCAGGACCCAGCCGCGGTCGGGGGAGTGGAGCACCTGACCGAGGTGGTAGTCGCCGTGGATGCGTTGCAGCGCGGGCCAGTCCGACTCGGCGGCCTCCTTCAGCACGGCCTCCACCGCGTCGCGCACCGACTCGAGCTCCGCGACCGCGCCCACGGCCGCGTCGAAGCGCAGGCGCATCTCCGCGGTGATCGCCTCGGCCTGCTCGCGGGAGGTCGGCTCGGTGCCGAGGACGTCGGCGAGGGTGCGGTGCACCTCGGCCGTGGCCTCGCCGAGGTCGCGGGCGGGACCGGAGAAGTCGGTGCCCTCCTCTGCGGCGCGCAGCGCGACCCGCCAGGCGTCCTCGACCCCGGGGAGGAACTCCTGGCAGAACGCGAGGTGGCCGTGGGCGACCTCGTCACCCTCGGTCGTGGGGTGGGCCCACCGGCCGGTGACGGCGCCGACGACCGCCGGCACCCGGCGCGACCCGGCGTCGACGAGGGCGCCCTGGAGGACGACGTCCGGGTTGTCGCCGGGGGAGAGCATCCGGAACACCTTGACGATGAGGGGGATGTGGTGACCGTCGGGCAGGTCGCCGTCGAGGATCACCGAGGTGTTCGACTGCTCGCCGGAGAGCACCCGCGAGCTGCGCACGCGGACCTCGTGGTTCCAGCTCGCCTGCGGCACACCGGAAACGGAGGGCTCATCGGCATCCGACACCGACGAGGACCGGGCCGACACCCGCCCCTGGACGAGCTCGAGGAGCTGGGCCGCGTAGACGGGGTCGTGCGGGGCGTCGTAGATCCACCGCCTGCCGAGCACCGAGTGCTCCGTCGTCCCGACGAGGGCGTGGTCGGCGGAACCGAGCGGCTCGCCCCGGTAGGTGAGCGGCACCTGGTAGACGACCGTCTCGGGGCCGGCCTCGTCGGCGACGACGAGGGTCTCGACGCCCACCTCGCCGGCGGGGTCGTCGAGGCGCCACGCCGCCAGCCGGCGCAGCCGTGGTCGCCGGCCCTTCGCGGCGTACCAGCGCTGCCCACCCATCCACGCCTCGAGGAGCTCGAGCTTCGTGGGGGACAGCGTCGCGTCGTGGATCTCAGCCACGGGCGGCACCTCCGGGCGGGTCCTCGAGGGCCAGCCAGAAGAAGTCACGCGAGCCCAGCGTCACGGTGACCGTGCCGTCGGCGGCGATGTCGGGAAAACCGGTGCCGCCGAACAGGTCCCGCGTCCACGAGCCGGCGAGCTCCTCGGGCAGCGTGAGCGTGGTGGCCTGCGGTTTCGACGACAGGTTGTTGATGCAGAGGACGGCCCGGGCCGAGCGGTCCTCGGCGTCGCGGTCGCGCCTGTCGACACGGACGTACGCGAGGACGCGTTCGTGCGACGACTCGCACACCGTGAAGTCGCCGAGCCCGAACACCGGGTGCTCGCGGCGCACCGACAGCATCCCGCGCACCCAGTGCAGCAGCGAGGAGCCGGTGGCCATCTGGGCCTCGACGTTGACGTGGTTGTAGTGGTGGACGAGCGACTGGATGACCGGCAGGTAGAGCTTGCCCGGGTCGGCGGCCGTGGAGAACCCGGCGTTGCGGTCCGGGGTCCACTGCATCGGGGTGCGGACCGCGTCGCGGTCGTTGAGCCAGATGTTGTCGCCCATGCCGATCTCGTCGCCGTAGTACAGGCACGGCGACCCCGGCAGCGAGAGCACGAGCGCGTGGATCAGCTCGATCTCCGGACGGCTGTTGTCGAGGAGGGGGGCCAGGCGGCGGCGGATGCCGACGTTGGCCCGCATCCGCGGGTCGGGGGCGTACCAGCCGTACATCGCGGCGCGCTGCTCAGGCGTGACCATCTCGAGGGTCAGCTCGTCGTGGTTGCGCAGGAACGTGCCCCACTGCGTGCCCTCGGGGATCGGCGGGGTGTCGGCGAGGACGTCGATGATCGGCGCCGCCTTCTCCTCGCGCAGCGCGTAGTAGAGCATCGGCATCACGGGGAAGTGGAAGCACATCTGGCACTCGGGGGCGTCGGCGGTCCCGAAGTAGTCGACGACGTCGGCCGGCGGCTGGTTGGCCTCGGCGAGGAGGATGCGCCCGGGGTACTCGGTGTCGACCATCGCCCGCAGCCGCGCGAGGAACTCGTGCGTCTTCGGGTGGTTCTCGCCGTTGTGGCCCTCCTCCTCGTACAGGTACGGCACGGCGTCGAGGCGGAAGCCGTCGATGCCCATGTCCATCCAGAACCGGACGACGTCGAACATCGCCTCGTGGACGGCCGGGTTCTCGAAGTTGAGGTCGGGCTGGTGGCTGAAGAACCGGTGCCAGAAGAACTGCCGGCGGATGGGGTCGAAGGACCAGTTCGACGTCTCGGTGTCGATGAAGATGATCCGCGCGTCGGTGTACTTGTCGTCGGTGTCGGACCACACGTAGAAGTCGCCGTACGGGCCGTCGGGGTCGCTGCGCGAGGCCTGGAACCACGGGTGCTGGTCGCTCGTGTGGTTCATGACGAAGTCGGTGATGATCCGGATGCCCCGGGCGTGCGCCTGGTTGATGAGCTCCTTGAACTCCGGCAGCGTCCCGAACTCCGGCAGCACCTGCGTGTAGTCGGCGATGTCGTAGCCGCCGTCGCGCAGCGGGCTGGCGTAGAACGGCGGCAGCCACAGGCAGTCGACGCCGAGCCACTGGAGGTAGTCGAGCCGGTTGACGATGCCGGCGAAGTCGCCCTCGCCCGAGCCCGAGCTGTCGCCGAACGCGCGGACGAGGACCTCGTAGAAGACGGCGGTCCGGAACCACTCGGGGTCGTGGCGCAGGCCGGGCTGGTTCATGCCGAGCCCCGGGTGGCCGTGACCCATGCCGGCGATCGCGCTCACCAGGGCCTCCTCACCGCGATGACGTGGACCGGCTCGACCTCCGGGCCGAGCCGGATGTAGTTGTCGCGCTGCCACGTCCACTGCTCGTCGGTGACGAGGTCGTGGGCCAGGAAGCTGTCGCCCGACTCCAGCCCGAGCGCCGCCATGTCCAGGCGCAGCGTCGTCGCGCGGGTCGAGTGCGGGTCGAGGTTCGCGACGACGACCACGACGTCATCGGTGCCGTCGGGCAGGCGCCGGCGCTTGGAGAACGCGAGGAAGTTCTCGTCGTCGACGTGGTGGAAGCGGATGTCGCGCAACCGGTGCAGTGCCGGGTGGGCGCGGCGGATCTCGTTGATCCGCGTCAGGTAGCCCGCGAGCGAGCGCCCCTCCTTCGGACCGCCCTCCTCGTAGTCCTCCCAGCGGCGGTTCTTGAACTCGTACTTCTCGTTGTCGATCTGCTCCTCGGCGCCGGGGCGGGCGACGTGCTCCATCAGCTCGTAGCCGGCGTAGATGCCGTACGTGGGTACGAGGGTGGCCGCGAGGACGGCACGCAGCTTCCACGCGGCGGTCCCGCCGAACTGCATGTACGGCGTGAGGATGTCGTGGGTCGTCGGCCAGAACGAGGGGCGCATGTACGCGGCGGCCTCGCCGGAGAGCTCGGTGAGGTACTCGCGCAGGTCGGCGGCGGTGTTGCGCCACGCGTAGTACGTGTAGCTCTGCTGGAACCCGATCTTGCCGAGCGTGTGCATCATCGCCGGCTTCGTGAAGGCCTCGGCGAGCCAGATGACCTCCGGGTGGTCCTTCGCGACGTCCGCGATGAGCCACTGCCAGAACTCGACCGGCTTGGTGTGCGGGTTGTCGACGCGGAAGATCTTGACGCCGTGGTCGATCCAGACCTGCATGACGCGGCGCACCTCGGTGTAGATGCCCTCGGGGTCGTTGTCGAAGTTGACCGGGTAGATGTCCTGGTACTTCTTCGGCGGGTTCTCGGCGTAGGCGATCGAGCCGTCGGCGCGGGTCGTGAACCACTCGGGGTGCTCGGCGACCCAGGGGTGGTCGGGGGAGCACTGGAGCGCGAGGTCCATGGCGACCTCCATGCCGAGCCGCTCGGCCTCGGCGACGAACGCGTCGAAGTCGTCGAAGTCGCCGAGGTCGGGGTGGATGGCGTCGTGGCCGCCGTCGGGGGAGCCGATGGCGTACGGGCTGCCCGGGTCCTCGGGGCGCGCGTCGAGGGTGTTGTTCGGTCCCTTCTTCGCGGCCTGGCCGATCGGGTGGATCGGGGTGAGGTAGACGACGTCGAACCCCATGGCGGCGATGGCCGGCAGGCGCTTCATCGCGGTGCGGAGCGTGCCGGTGGTCCAGCGGTGCTCCTTCTCGTCGTACGTCGCGCCCTCGCTGCGCGGGAAGATCTCGTACCAGGCGCCGGACAGGGCCAGCTCGCGCTCGACGAGGAGGGCGTGCTCGGCCGACGGCGAGACCATGTCGCGGAGCGGGCGCTCGCCGAGCTCGTCCTCGACCGCGGCGTCGGTGCCGGCCTTGAGCCGCACGGCGGGGGGCTTGCTCGTGTCGCGCAGGCCCCTCACCGCGGCCTGCAGGACCGCCTTCTGTTCGGCGGTGCGCTCGACCTCGGCCAGGGCCCGCTCGAGGACGAGGGCGCCCTCCTCGAGCATCAGCTCGGTGTCGACGTCGGCCCGGACCTTGATCGTCGCGTCGTGCTCCCAGGTGCCGTACGGGTCGGACCAGCCCTCGACCCGGTAGCTCCACCAGCCGGTGCGGTCGGCCGAGACGGTGCGGACCCACGTGTCGAGCCCGGGGTTGGTGCACGTCATCGGCAGGACGTGCTCGCCGCCGTCGGGGTCGGTGAGGACGACGGAGGCGTTGACGGCGTCGTGGCCCTCGCGGAAGACGGTGGCCGTGACGTCGAACCGCTCGTCGACGACCGCCTTCGCGGGCCGGGCGCCGTGGTCGACGACGGGTCTGACGTCCTGGACGGGGATGCGTCCGATCGGGGCTTGCGGCAGGGCGGTGCGGAAGGCGTCGCTCACCTCACCGAACCTACACGGACGGGTCCCGCTCGTTCAGCCCCCGGGACCGCCCGCGGACACCCCGGCTCTCAGGTGCGCCAGATGCGGTCGAGGTAGTCGCGCATCGAGCGGTCGGACGAGAAGAAGCCGGACCGCGCGACGTTGAGGATGGCCGACCGCGCCCAGCCGTCCTGGTCGGCGTACGCCGCGTCGACCCGCGCCTGCGCGTCGAGGTAGGACTGGAAGTCGGCGAGGGCCATGAACGCGTCCTGGTGGAGCAGGTTGTCGATGACGGGCGCCACCGCGCGGCGGTCGCCGCCGGTGAAGTGCCCACTGGCCAGGAGGTCGATGGTGCTGCGCAGGCGCGCGTTGTCCTCGTAGAAGGCCGCGGGCTGGTAGCCCTTCGCGCGCAGCTCCTCGACCTCCGGCTCGGACATCCCGAAGAGGAAGAAGTGGTCGTCGCCGACGAGGCGCCGGATCTCGACGTTCGCGCCGTCGTCGGTGCCGATCGTCAGGGCGCCGTTGAGGGCGAACTTCATGTTGCCCGTGCCCGAGGCCTCCTTGCCGGCCAGCGAGATCTGCTCGGACAGGTCCGCCGCGGGGATGAGCTTCTCGGCGAGGGTGACGTTGTAGTTGGCCGGGAAGGCGACGGTGAGGCGCCCGCCGACCCGCGGGTCGGCGTTGACGGTGTCGGCGACGGCGTTGACGAGGAAGATGATCTCCTTCGCCATGTGGTACCCGGGCGCCGCCTTCGCGCCGAACACGAACGTCCGTGGGGTCACGTCCTCGGCCGAGACGCGGCCCGAGACGACGTCGTCGTAGAGCGAGACGATGTGGAGCAGCTTGAGCGTCTGCCGCTTGTACTCGTGCAGGCGCTTGACCATGACGTCGAGCATCGCGTCGCGGGGGAGCTCGAGGCCGTCGCGGACGCGCAGCAGCTTGTGGAGGCGGTCCTTGTTGTCCTGCTTGACCTGCATGAAGGCCTCGCGGAACGAGGCGTCCTCGGCGTGCGGCTCGAGCTCGCGGAGGCGGTCGAGGTCGGTGACCCAGCCGTCGCCGATCGTCTCGGTGACGAGCTCGGACAGGCGCCGGTTCGCCAGGCGCACGAAGCGCCGCGGCGTGATGCCGTTCGTGACGTTGGTGAACTTCTCCGGCCACAGCTGGGAGAAGTCGGGGAGGACCTTGTCGCGCAGCAGCTGGCTGTGCAGCTCGGCGACGCCGTTGACCTTGGCGCCCGCGACGGTGGCGAGGTAGGCCATCCGCACGGCGCGCTCGGGGTGCTCGGCGATGACCGACATCCGCCGCGCCCGCATCTCGTCGCCGGGGAAGGCCTCGCGGACCTCGTCCATGAACTCCTCGTTGATCCGGTAGATGATCTCGAGGTGGCGGGGCAGGAGGCGGCCCAGCAGCTCGACCGACCACACCTCCAGCGCCTCGGGGAGCAGGGTGTGGCAGGTGTAGGCGAAGCACTTCCTCGTGATGGCCCACGCCTCGTCCCACTCGAAGCCCTTGCGGTCCACGAGGATCCGCATCAGCTCGGGCACCGCGATGACCGGGTGGGTGTCGTTGAGCTGGAACATGATCCGGTCGGGCAGCCGGTGCAGGTCGAAGTCGGCGGGGAGGGTGTTGTCGATGAAGTCGTGGAGCGAGCAGGCGACGAAGAAGTACTGCTGCTGCAGGCGCAGCTCCTTGCCCTGCGGGGTGCTGTCCTCGGGGTAGAGGACCTTGGAGATGTTCTCGGCGAAGGTCTGCGCGCGCACGGCCTGCGCGTAGTCGCCGGAGTTGAAGATCTGCAGGTCGAAGGCCTGGGTCGCGCGGGCGCTCCACAGGCGCAGGGTGTTCACGACGCCGTTGCGGTAGCCGGGGACCATGTAGTGGTAGGGCATCCCGAGGACCTGCCAGTCGGGCAGCCAGCGCGTGTGCGGGCGGCCGTCCTCACCCGTCGTCGTCTCGGTGCGCCCGCCGAAGCTGACGAGCACCTGCCGCTCCGGGTGGGGGAACTCCCACGGGCTGCCGAGCGAGAGCCACGAGTCGGGCACCTCGACCTGGCGGTCGTCCTCGAAGGTCTGCCGGAAGATGCCGTACTCGTAGCGGATGCCGTAGCCGATGCACGGGACGTCCATCGTCGCGAGGGAGTCGACGAAGCAGGCGGCGAGGCGCCCGAGGCCGCCGTTGCCCAGGCCCGGCTCGACCTCCTGCGCGCGCAGCGTGGCGATGTCGATGCCGCACTGCTTCATCGCCATCTCGGCGATGTCCTGCAGGTTCGTGGCGAGGAGGTTGTTGCCGAGCTGGCGGCCCAGGAGGTACTCGGCCGACAGGTAGCCGATCGTCTTCTGCTGGCCCTGGCGGCGGCGCGAGCCGGTCTCGAGCCAGTCGGCCATGAGGTAGCGGCGGATGGTGCGCGCGAGGGCGAGGTACTGGTCGTTGACCGAGCTGCGGGACAGCAGGGTGCCCTGGCCGTAGTTGAGCTCGGCGAGGAAGGTCTCGACGAACGCGTCGACGGTCGGGTTCGGCTGGACGACGGGGCCCGAGGCCAGCGGGTGGGTCGTGCGGAAGGCCGGGCCGAGGCGCTGGGCGTCGGTCGACGGGGACTCGTCGGAGACGACGGCGGGGGTGGGCACGGCGGCGGCGGGCGCGGGGTCGGTCATCGGGGCTCGTCCTTCGGGGCATGCGGAGCTGACGCAGCGGCGGTGGTGCGGGGGACACAGTAGCCACCTCGGGTGGAAACGCTTGCACAGTTGGACACGGATCGCCGCGCGCTTCTCAGGGAGCGGGCGCGTGGGCGAGGCGCTCGGCCGTGACGTCGGCGAGGGTGCGGCACCCCGTGAGCGCCATCGTGAGGTCCAGCTCGGCGGCGAGGTTGCGGAGCACCTCGGAGGCGCCCTCGGCCCCCGCGAGCGCCAGGCCGTAGACGTAGGGGCGACCGATGCCGACCGCCGTGGCTCCGAGAGCCAGGGCCACGAACGCGTCGGCCCCGCTGCGCACCCCGCTGTCGAGGACGACCGGCAGGCCGGACCCTGCGCCGCGGACGGCCTCGACGACGCCGGGCAGGGCGTCGAGGGCGGCCACGGACCGGTCGACCTGCCGCCCCCCGTGGTTCGACACCCACACCCCGTCGACGCCGGCGTCGACGGCACGCCGCGCGTCGTCGGGGTGCAGGACGCCCTTGAGGACGACCGGCAGGTCGGTCATCGCTCGCAGCCGGGGCAGGTCCTCCCAGGTCAGCGAGGGCCGGGAGAAGACCTCGAGGAAGGTCTCGACCGCGGCCCGCGGCTCGGGGGAGGACAGGTTGCCGCGCAGGTCGCCGGGGTGGTTGCGGCTGAGGCTGAGCAGGGTCCGGACGGCGGCGGGCGTGGGGCGCGGCTGCGGCTCGGCCTCCTCGCCGGCCTCGGCCGCGGACCTCGCGGCGTCGAGCCGGGCGGCGACGAGGCGCTGGAAGACCGGGTCGGAGGTGTACTGGGCGATGCCCTCGCCGCGGGCGAACGGCAGGCTCCCGAGGTCGAGGTCGCGCGGCCGCCAGCCGAGGTAGGCGGTGTCGAGGGTGACGACGAGGGCCTCGCTGCCGCACGCCTCGGCGCGACGCACGAGGGACGTGGTCAGCTCGTCGTCGCGGCTCCAGTACAGCTGGTACCAGTGCCCGGTCCCGCCCAGCTCGGCCGCGACCTCCTCCATCGGGACCGACGCCTGGGTCGACAGCACGGGCGTCACCCCCTGCTGGCGAGCGGCGCGCGCCATCGCGAGGTCGGCGTCGTCGTGTGCCGCGGACAGCACGCCGATGGGGGAGAGGAGGAAGGGCACCTCGTGGCGGCGGCCGAGGAGGTCGACGCCGAGGTCGCGCTCCAGGGCGTCGACGAGCACGCGGGGGTGCACGCGCCAGCGGTCGAAGGCGGCCCGGTTGGCCCGGGCGGTCGCCTCGCCACCGGCCGCGCCGGCCACGTAGGCGAAGGACCGCTTCGACATCACGGCCCGGGCGGCACCCTCGAGGGCGCTGCCGTCGGTGGGGACCCGAGGGCGGCGGCCGAAGCTGCCGGCCCGGTAGATCGCGGACTGGACGGCACGTCCGAGCTCGGGCATCCGGCCTCCTCCTCGATGACGGCGGGCGCTCCGCCGAAACCGCCTGTCTACCGGATCGCCCGCTCGGACGGTAGGCGCGGTGCACGGCGCCCGAACCGCCCTAGGGTGGGCGCCATGACCCGGTTCGCCTGGGCCGCCTGGGGCCTGCTCGTCGTCGTCCTCGACCTGCCGCTGCTCGGCTGGGACGTCGTTCCCGACGTCGTCGGCTACGCCTGGCTCGTCATCGGGCTGGGCGGCAGCGCCGCGCTGCACCCGGCGTTCGTCCGCGCCCGGGCGGCCGCTGCGGTCGGGGTCCCGCTCTCGGTGGTCACGGGGACCCCGCTGTTCTTCGGCGCCCGGTGGGAGCCGCTGTTGTTCGGGGCGCTCGTCCTCGGGTTCCTCGTGTGGGCGGGCGTGGTGCACCAGCTGCTCACGGGGCTGCTCGCGGTGGCCCCGGCCGGGGAGGAGGACTCCCTGCGGTGGGCCCCGGCGCTGCGGGTCGCCGCCCCGGTCGTGGCGCTCGTCGCCGTGATCGGCGTCGCGGCGTCGTCGAGCGCGCTGGGCGTGCTCTACCCGCTGGGCTTCGTCGCGAGCGTCGTCGTCGGCATCCTCACCGTCGTCCTGCTCCACCGGGTCAACCGCGCGGGATGGTTCACCGACGTCGCACCCCCTCCACCGCGTGCTACCGCCCAGTAAGTGTCGTGATCACGACGCTTACTGGGCGGTAGCACGCGAATCAGGCCGGGGCGTCAGCGCAGGAAGGGCACCGACCGGTCGAGCAGGCCGCGCTCCTTGAGCTCGGCGCGCAGCGGGATCTCGTCGTCGATCCACCCGGACTGCTTGATCCCCCAGAACGAGGCGTGGTCGGGGCCGTACCCGAGGAGCTGCTGGTGCAGCGGCGACAGGTTCTTGAACCACTCCGACGACTGGTCGGCCACGGCCTCGTCGAGCGGGCGGATCCAGCGGTAGGTGTACCCGATGAACATCAGCTTGCGGATCCGCTCGCTCTTGTTCATCGAGCGGCTGTGCCAGAGGCGGCGGTCGAAGATGAACGCGTCACCCGGGTTGAGGAGCACCTCGGTGGCGCCCTCGGGCTCGATGATCGGGTCGCCCTCCTTCTCGGGGCGTCCGGCGAGGGTGTTGTTCTTGTGGCTGCCCGGGATGACCTTGGTGTTGCCGTAGCCCGGCTCGGAGAGGTCGGTGAGGGCGTAGCAGATCTTCGTCATGAACATCGGACGGATGTCCATGTCGATGTCGGAGTTCTGCCGGTAGCCGTCCTGGTGCCAGTTCCAGAAGGGCGGCTCGTCCTTGGGCGGGTTGACGTCGATGTGGTTGTGGTGCGTGTAGATGTTCCAGCCCATCGTCCCCCAGATGTACGGGAAGGTCGTGGGCCAGGACAGCAGCTCGGGGAAGCGCGGGTCCTTGTGCAGCCACCCCATGACGTGGATGGAGCGGTCGGGGCGCAGCTCGCCCGCGGCCTCCTCCTCGGCGTAGATCCGGTCGACGGCGTCCTCGAAGTAGGCGCGGTCCTCCTCGGGGAGTGCGTTGGGGATGACGACGTACCCGTCGCGGTCGTACTGCTCGCGGATCGCCGGGTCGAGCGGCTCGAACCCCGTGGGGGCTGGCGCGGTCGTGGTCATGCGGACGTGCTCCCTACTGGTGCCCGGGGTCGCGGGGGCACCCTCCCGCTGCGGTCCGCCGGTCCCTGCGGTGGCCGCGTCCTTGCCGCCAGTCTAGGACGCCGGCCCTCCGCGGCCGTGGGAGGTGCGGGGCTGTGTGGCGCCTGTGGACCCGGCGTGGTCCCTCCCCGCAGGCGCCTGGCCTTGGGCGATGCCGTCAGGGGAGCGTGACGCCCACCACCCGACTCCGCACCCCCGAGCCGGCAGTCACGCTGCCGCGTAGACGCGCAGGCTCGTCGCGGGGACCCGCACGGATCCGGGCCCCACGGGCTCGCCGACGTCCTCCGGCCGCTGCCACGCGCTGTCCCACAGGAGCCGGTAGGCGCCCCCGTCTCCCGGGGGTGCCGGGAGGACGACCTCGGCCTCCGACGCCCCGCCGTTGACGACGACGAGCGCCGACTCGGCGCCGAGCCAGCCGCCCGCGACGAGCATCTGCACGACCCGGACACCCGGCTCGTGCCACCGGTGCTCCATCGGGGCGCCGTCCGCGGCGTACCACTCCATGTCGCGGGTGCCGTCGTCGTGGACCTGTCGCCCCAGCGCCCACGCGCGCTGGCGCAGGGCCGGCAGCTCGCGCCGGACCCGGATGAGGCGCCTGGTGGTCTCGAGGAGGTCGGTCTGCCACGGCTCGAGGTCCCAGTCGACCCACGACGTCTCGTTGTCCTGGCAGTAGGCGTTGTTGTTGCCGCCCTGGGTGCGTCCGAGCTCGTCGCCGGCCGTGACCATCGGCACGCCGGTGGAGAGCAGGAGGGTCCCGAGGAGGTTGCGCATCGTGCGGGTCCGCGCCGCGAGGACGTCCTCGTCGCTGGTCGGACCCTCCGTGCCGTGGTTCCACGTCGTGCTGCCGTTGCTGCCGTCGCGGTTGTCCTCGCCGTTGGCCTCGTTGTGCTTGTGGTCGTAGGACACGACGTCGGCGAGCGTGAAGCCGTCGTGGGCGGTGACGAAGTTGACCGAGGCCGTCGGGCCGCGGTCGTGGTCGCCGAAGAGGTCGCGCGAGCCGGCGAGGCGGGTGGCCAGCTCCTGGACGCCGTGCCCCTGCGCCCCGTGCGACTGGGCGCGCAGGTCGCTCACCCAGAAGTGGCGGGCCGCGTCGCGGTAGCGGTCGTTCCACTCCATGAAGGGCGGGGGGAACTGCCCCGTGCGCCAGCCGTGCAGCCCGACGTCCCAGGGCTCGGCGATGAGCTTGACCGACGAGAGCACCGGGTCGGTCCGCAGCGCCACGAGGAAGGGGTGGTCCGGGTCGTAGTCGTCGCTCCGGCCGCGGCCGAGGGCGACGGCGAGGTCGAAGCGGAACCCGTCGACGTGGTACTCCTGCACCCACGTGCGCAGCGAGTCCAGGACCATCCGGCACACGACCGGGTGGCGCAGGTCGAGGGTGTTGCCGCAGCCCGTGACGTCGATGTCGCGGCCGCGCTCGTCGAGGCGGTAGTACGCCCGCTGGTCCAGCCCGCGCCACGAGAAGGTGGCCCCGGTGCGCGCCTGCTCGGCGGTGTGGTTGTAGACGACGTCGAGGATGACCTCGAGCCCCTCGCGGTGCAGCAGCTTGACCATGCCCTTGACCTCGTCGACGACGCCCTGCGGGTCGTCGGCGGCGGCGTAGGCGGCGTGCGGGGCGTGGAAGCCGAGGGTGTTGTAGCCCCAGTGGTTCGTCATCCCGCGGCGCACGAGGTGCGGCTCGTGGGTGAACGCGTGCACCGGCAGCAGCTCGACCGCCGTGACGCCGAGCGAGGTGAGGTGCTCGACCGAGGCCGGGTGCGCCAGCCCGGCGTACGTCCCACGCAGCTCGGGCGGCACTCCGGGGTGCCGCTTCGTCTGCCCCTTGACGTGGGTCTCGTAGATCACCGTCTCGCTGCGCGAGCGGCCCGGCGGGCGGTCGTCCTCCCAGTCGAACTCGTCGTCGACGACGACCGCCCGCGGGACGTTGGCCCGGCTGTCGAGGTCGGACCGTCGGCTGGTGTCGCCCACCCAGTGCCCGTCGACGACGTGGCCGTAGAGCTCGGGACCCCACCGCACCTCGCCCTCGACGGCCCGGGCGTACGGGTCGAGGAGGAGCTTCGCGGCGTTGTGCATGAGGCCCTGGTCGGGCTCCCACGCACCGTCGACGCGCAGGCCGTAGTGCTGGCCGGGTCCCATGTCCGGGACGAAGCCGAACCACCAGCCGTGGGCCCGCTCGCGCAGCGGCACCCGGCGCTCGCTCCCGCCCTCGACGTCACCGGCCTCGAACAGGCAGAGGTCGACGCCGTCGGCGTGCCCGGCGTACACCGCGACGTCGGCGCCGCCCTCCACGAGGGTGACGCCCGGGGCGGGCGGGAGGTCGCGCGTCATCGGTCCCGGGGGCGAGGCGGGGCTGGGGGAGCGCGACATGGAGGGGAGCCTAGTGAGTCGTTACGGTGGGCCCCATGACCGATCCGACCTCCCTGCCGAACTTCCCCCCGCCCCCGGACGAGCACCCGCTGCGCGGCCGGGTCCTCGACGCGCTCGTCGACCTCGGGGTGGCGCCGAACATCGACGGCGACGGCGACGTGGCGTTCACGGTCAACGACCAGCAGCTGTTCGTGCGGTGCTCCGAGGGCGACGTGGAGATCATGCGCGTCTTCGGGCAGTGGCAGATCCAGGAGGACCTCCTCGCCGACCGCGCCAAGCTCTTCGACACCTGCAACGAGCTCAACCTCAACCTCAACTGCGTCAAGAGCGGGATCGCCGGGACGACCCTCGTCGTCACCGGCGAGCACGTCGTCACCCCGGGCGCCCAGCTCGCCACGCTCGTGCAGGTCTCGATCCAGGTGATCCTGTCCGGCGTGCACATCTGGCACCAGCGGGTCCAGGGCATCGACCCGACGACCGGTGAGCCCGAGGGGGGCACGTCGTGACCGCCCTCGTGCGCCTCGAGGTCGAGGACGGCATCGGGACGGTACGCCTCGACCGCCCACCGATGAACGCGCTCAACGCCGAGATCCAGCACGGCCTCGTCGCCGCGTGCCGCGAGGCCGCCGAGCGGCGCGACGTCGCTGCGGTCGTCGTCTACGGGGGCGAGAAGGTCTTCGCGGCCGGCGCCGACATCAAGGAGATGGAGACGATGTCCTACACCGACATGGTCGACCACTCCGCCCTGCTCCAGGACTTCACGCGGGCCCTCGCGCGCCTGCCCAAGCCCACCGTCGCGGCCATCACCGGGTACGCCCTCGGTGGCGGGTGCGAGGTCGCCCTCGCGTGCGACTTCCGGGTCGCCGCCGAGGACGCGAGGCTCGGGCAGCCCGAGATCAACCTCGGGATCATCCCCGGCGCCGGCGGCACCCAGCGCCTCGCACGGCTCGTGGGGCCGGCGAAGGCCAAGGACCTCGTGTTCTCGGGCCGGTTCGTCACCGCCGACGAGGCCCTCGCCATCGGCCTCGTCGACGAGGTCGTCCCCGCGGCCGACGTCTACACCGCCGCCCGGGCCCGGGTCGCCCGCTACGTCGGCGGGCCGGCGTACGCGGTCCGGGCCGCCAAGGAGGCGATCGACCGCGGGCTCGAGGTCGACCTGGAGAGCGGCCTGGAGATCGAGCGACAGCTCTTCGCCGCCCTGTTCGCCACGAGGGACCGCGCCACCGGCATGAGGCACTTCGTCGAGAAGGGCAAGGGCCCGGCACCCTTCGAGGGCGCCTGACGCCCGCTGTCCCACGCGACCCTGCCGAGCCTGAGCCCTCCTGCTCAGGCGCGGCGCCGCCGTCTGCGGCAGGGTCGGGGCATGTCCGACACCGCCGTCCGACCCGGGCGCGTCCTGCGCATCGTGCTCGTGTCCTTGCTCGTCGCGGGGCTGGGCGTCGTGGCGCTGGGGGCCATCGCGTGGTGCTCGTTCTTCGGCTGCACCGTCTTCTCCGAGGACTTCGAGCCCCACGGGCGGGAGGCCACGCGGGCGCGCGAGGAGGCGGTGCGCGAGGTGGCCGCCCTCGCCGACGGCGCATCGGTCGACGGGCGGGTCCTCGCCTCGCGCACGAGGGACGGGTGCGTCAGCGGGCAGAACGACTGGAAGCGCAAGGACACGTACTCGCACGAGTGCGACGTCGCCGCGAGCCGCCTCGTGGTCGTCGTGCCGGGCGTCGCCTCGGTCCAGGCCGTCGCCGACGGGCTCACCCGCGTCGACGCCACGCTCCGGCGCTCGGAGTGCGTGCCGAGCGGGGGTGGGGGGCTCGACCGGGTGCGTGACGAGTACTGGCGAGAGACCAACCCCAACGTCGCCCGCGACGGCGTGGCTGGGCTCCCGTCCGCGCACTACGACTGCCCGGACGGGCGTCGGGTCGAGGTGGAGGCCCTGTCGTCCGGCTCCCGGTCCACCGACGTCGGCCGCCTGGCCGACCCCTACCCCTGGTACGACGACCGGCTGTCGGAGGACTGGTACACGGTCGAGGACGTCCGGGCCCTGCGCGAGGCCGATGCCGGGCTGGCCCTCGTCGTGACGGCGAGCGAGACGTACTACCGGACCCGCTTCTGAGGGTGTTCGCGCTCACGGGGTGGCGACCATCACGCCCCGCCGGTGGTGAACGAGCGCTCACCGGCTGAGAGGATGACGGGAGTGCCCGGACCCCGACCGGTCGGGCGCGCGAACCCCGAGTGAAGGAAGAGGACGAGGCACGCATGAACATCGTGGTCTGCGTCAAGCACGTTCCGGACGCCCAGTCCGAGCGCACGTTCCAGGAGTCCGACAAGACCGTCGACCGGGCCGCGTCCGACGGGCTGCTCTCCGAGCTCGACGAGTACGCCGTCGAGGAGGCGCTGAAGATCGTCGAGGCCGCCGGCGAGGGTGAGGTCACCGTCGTGACCGTGGGTCCGGAGGGGGCCGCGGACGCCATCAAGAAGGCGCTGCAGATGGGGGCCGACAAGGGTGTGCACGTGCAGGACGAGGCGATCCACGGCTCCGACGCCGCGGCGACCTCGCTCGTCCTCGCCGAGGCCGTGAAGAAGGCCACCGACGGCTCGCCGCAGCTCGTCCTCACCGGGATGTCCTCCACCGACGGGGTCATGGGAGTCGTGCCCGCGATGCTCGCCGAGCGCCTCGGGCTGCCGCAGGTCACGTACGCCTCGGAGCTGACCGTGGGCGAGGGCACCGTGACGATCCGCCGCGACGGCGACACCGCCTCGGAGACGATCGAGGCCGCGCTGCCGGCCCTGGTCTCGGTCACCGACCAGATCAACGAGCCGCGCTACCCCTCGTTCAAGGGGATCATGGCCGCGAAGAAGAAGCCGGTCGAGCAGTGGGGCCTGGCCGACCTCGGCATCGACGCCTCGCAGGTGGGCCTGGACGCGGCGTGGACCTCGGTCGTGTCGTTCGTCAAGCGCCCCCCGCGCGAGCAGGGCCAGATCGTCACCGACGAGGGCGACGGCGGGACGAAGCTCGCCGAGTTCCTCGCCGCCCAGAAGTTCGTCTGACCGACGACCGACGCAACCCTAGGAGACCACCGAATGGCTGAGGTACTCGTCCTCGTCGACCACGCCGACGGGCGCCTGCGCAAGGCGACCGCCGAGCTGCTCACCCTCGCCCGTCGCCTCGGCGAGCCCAGCGCCGTCCACGTCGGCCCCGGCGCCGAGAAGGCCCAGGTGACCCTGGCGAAGTACGGGGCCCACAAGGTCTACGTCGTCGACGACGCCGACTCCAAGGGCTTCCTCGTCGCCCCGCAGGCCGAGATCCTCGCCCAGCTCGTCGACAAGGTGCAGCCCGCCGCGGTGCTCATCCCGAGCAACGCCTCGGGCAAGGAGATCGCCGCCCGCCTGTCGATCAAGACCGAGTCGGGCCTGATCACCGACGCCGTCGACGTCCGCGCCGGTGACGGCGGTGGCGTCGAGACCACGCAGTCGGTGTTCGCCGGCTCCTACACGGTCACGGCGACCGTCACCAAGGGCACGCCGATCATCGCCGTGAAGCCGAACTCGGTCGCCATCGAGGCGTCCCCGGCCGCCGGTGAGGTCGAGCAGTTCGCCGCGACCGTCAGCGACGCCGCGAAGGCCGCCAAGGTCACCGACACCCAGCCCAAGGCGGCCACCGGCCGCCCCGAGCTCACCGAGGCCGCGATCGTCGTCTCCGGCGGCCGCGGCACCGGCGGCGACTTCGGCCCGGTCGAGGCGTTCGCCGACGCCCTCGGTGCCGCCGTCGGGGCCTCGCGCGCTGCGGTCGACGCCGGCTGGTACCCGCACAGCAACCAGGTCGGCCAGACCGGCAAGCAGGTCAGCCCGCAGCTCTACGTCGCGGCCGGCATCTCCGGTGCCATCCAGCACCGCGCCGGCATGCAGACCTCGAAGACGATCGTCGCCGTCAACAAGGACGAGGAGGCGCCGATCTTCGAGCTCGTCGACTTCGGCGTCGTCGGCGACCTGTTCTCGGTGCTGCCCCAGGCCACCGAGGACGTGAGGAAGCGCAAGGGCAGCTGACCCGGGCGCCGGGCGACCGGCGCAGACGACCACCGCTCACGAGGCGGTTCGCCGCGGTCCGCCGCGGCCGAGGAGGGGCGACCGAACGGGTCGCCCCTTCGGCGTCCCCGGTGTCGGAGCGTCTCGGTAGCGTCGGACCAGACCCACCGGAGGGAGTCCGATGACGCACCCCCAGATCCTGCACACGGTCCTCGACACGACCGACGTCCGCGGGCTCGCCGAGTTCTACCGGCGCCTGCTCGGGTTCGTGTACCGGCCCGGCGACGAGCCTCCCGAGGAGGGGCCGGACGACGCCGACTGGCTCGTCCTCACCCTGCCCGACGGCAGCCGCGCCCTCGCCTTCCAGCAGGTCGAGTCGCTGACCCCCACGACCTGGCCGTCGCCCGAGGTCCCGATGCAGCTGCACCTCGACCTCACCGTCCCCGACGTGGGAGCGCTCGAGCAGGCCCGGCGCGACGCCGAGGGGTACGGGGCCACGCTCCTGCTCGACCGCACCGACGACGAGGAGGAGCCGCTCTACGTCCTCGCCGACCCGTCGGGCCACCCGTTCTGCATCTTCGTCGCCTGACAGCGGCCCGCCACGGGTGCATCCTGAACCCTGAGGCGGCCGGAGGAGGCGGGCGATGGACGACGCGCACGTGGCCACCGCACCGTGGGCCGGCGTCGCGTGGTGGACCCTCGTCGGGGCCCTCGCGGGGTTCGTCGTCCTCGCCCTGCTCTCCGTCGGGGTGTTCGTCGCGCCGCTCGTCGTCGTGCTCGGGGCGGGTGGGCTCGTGTCGGCCCGGCTGCGTCGCGGGATGGCGCCGGGGCTGCCCCTCGGGCTCTCGACCGCGCCCCTCTGGCTCGCCTGGCTGAACCGCTCCGGCCCCGGCACGGTGTGCGAGACGACGGCGACCTCGCAGGCGTGCTCGGACCAGCTCTCGCCGTGGCCGCTCCTCGGCCTCGGCCTCGTCCTCGCCGCGGCGGGTCTGGTCCTCGCCGCTCGAGCGGTCCGGGCGGGCGTCCCCACCCCTGTCCAGCCCGGGGTCCCGGGGCCGTCGTGAGCGCCGCGCCGACCTAGACTGGACGGTCGTGACCCACTACCTCGACCACGCGGCGACCACGCCGATGCTCCCGGCCGCGGTCGAGGCCCTCGCCGAGCAGGCGGCACGGGTCGGCAACGCCTCCTCGCTGCACACGTCGGGTCGGGCGGCGCGGGCCGTCGTCGAGGAGTCGCGCGAGCGGATCGCCGCCGTCCTCGGCGCACGGCCGAGCGAGGTCGTCTTCACGTCCGGGGGCACCGAGGCCGACAACCTCGCGGTCAAGGGGACGTGGGCCGCGCAGGGCCGCCAGGACGCCGCCCGCAGGCGCCTCGTCGTGAGCGCGATCGAGCACCACGCGGTCCTCGACCCCGTCGAGCACCTCGTCCGCCGCCACGGCGCCACCGTGACGTGGCTCGAGCCGGACCGGTGCGGCCACCTGTCCGTCGACGCGCTCCGCGCCGCGCTCGACGGGGCCGACGACGTCGCCCTCGTCAGCGTCATGTGGGCCAACAACGAGGTCGGCACGGTGCAGCCGGTTGCCGAGCTGGCGGCGGTCGCGCGCGAGCACGGGGTGCCGTTCCACACCGACGCCGTCCAGGCGGTCGCGCACCTGCCCGTGCGCTTCGAGGAGTCCGGCGCCGACCTGATGACGGTGAGCGGCCACAAGGTCGGCGGCCCGCTCGGCGTCGGGGCGCTCCTCGCTCGGCGGGAGGCGCGGCTGGTGCCGCTCGTCCACGGCGGGGGGCAGGAGCGCCAGGTGCGCAGCGGCACCCTCGACGTGCCCGCCATCCGCTCGCTCGCCGTCGCTCTGGAGGAGACCGTCGCGGTGCGCGACGTCGAGGCCAAGCGGGTCATGGGGCTGCGCGACCGCCTCGTCGAGGGCGCGCTCGGGCTCGGCCTCGACATCACCGTCTCCGGGTGCTGGTCGGCAGGGGACGCCGCGCGCCGGCTCGCCGGCAACGTCCACCTCCTCGTCCCCGGGTGCGAGGGGGACTCGCTGCTCTACCTCCTCGACGCCGCGGGTGTCGAGTGCAGCACCGGCTCGGCCTGCCAGGCCGGCGTGCCGCAGCCGAGCCACGTCCTCCTCGCCATGGGGTACGCCGAGGCCGAGGCGCGCGGCGCCCTGCGGCTGTCGCTGGGGCACACCTCCACCGAGGCCGACGTCGACGCCGCCCTCGCCGCGCTCCCCGGGGTCGTCGAGCGGGCCAGGCGGGCCGGGGGCTTCCGCTGATGCGGGTCGTCGCGGCCATGTCCGGCGGTGTCGACTCCGCCGTCGCCGCGGCCCGGATGGTCGACGCCGGCCACGAGGTCGTCGGCGTCCACCTCGCCCTCTCGCGGTCGGCGGCCACCCTGCGCGAGTCGGCCCGGGGGTGCTGCACCATCGAGGACGCCGGCGACGCGCGACGGGTCGCCGACCGGCTCGGCATCCCCTTCTACGTCTGGGACCTCGCGAGCCGCTTCGAGCGGGACGTCGTCGAGGACTTCGTCGCCGAGTACGCCGCGGGGCGCACACCGAACCCCTGCCTGCGGTGCAACGAGCGGATCAAGTTCGCCGGGCTGCTCGACAAGGCGGTGGCCCTCGGTTTCGACGCCGTCGCGACGGGGCACTACGCGCAGGTCGTCGACGGGCCGGGAGGGCGCGAGCTGCACCGGGCGGTCGACCCCGCCAAGGACCAGTCCTACGTCCTCGGGGTCCTCGACGCCGAGCAGCTCTCCCGCTCGTTCTTCCCCCTCGGCGGCTCGACGAAGCCCGAGGTGCGCGAGGAGGCCGCGGCGCGCGGGTTCGCGGTCGCGCGGAAGCCGGACAGCCACGACATCTGCTTCATCCCCGACGGCGACACCCGCGGCTGGCTCGACCGGCGGCTGGGGGAGCGCGAGGGCGAGCTCGTCGATGCCGCCACCGGGGCCGTCGTGGGCCGGCACGGCGGCGCCCACGGCTTCACCGTCGGGCAGCGCCGCGGCCTCGGCCTCGACCGCTCCGCGCTCGACGGCGAGCCGCGCTACGTCGTCGAGGTCGACGCGCCCGCCAACCGCGTCGTCATCGGGACGGCGGACCTGCTCGGGGTCGACGTCGTCGAGGGCGACCACCTGCGCTGGTGTGGTCCGGCTCCCTCCGGCGAGGTCCGGGTCGGTGCCCAGGTGCGTGCGCACGGCGAGGAGGTGCCGGCCACGGCCGTCGTGGAGGAGGGCGAGCGGCTGCGGGTCGGCCTCGACCGGCGCGTGCGCGGGGTCGCGCCGGGCCAGTCGGTCGTGCTCTACGCGGGCACCCGCGTCGTGGGCTCCGCGACGATCAGCGCCACCTCCCGCGCCGCCTGAGCGCCGCCGGGCGTCCTGCCTGCGTCGCCACCGACCTCCGGCCGGACGCGGGACGTGGGTGAAGATCGTCGGCTGGGCGACGATCTTCACCCACGTCCGTGGTCCGCCGGGTGGTGCGTCAGTGCGTCACCGGACGACGCGGAGGGCGTTGACCTCACCGGCGCCGTAGAACCCGTTCTTGGCACCGCCGTAGCAGGTGGCCGAGTAGTCGGCACCGCTCGGGATGTTCGGGACCGGGTTGTACACCCCCTCCGGGCACTCGAGCGGGGTGGCCGTGCGCTGGAGGAAGGACGCGAGCTGCGCGGGCGCCATCCCCGGGTGGGCCGAGACCGCGAGGGCCGCGACACCGGCGACGTGCGGCGACGCCATCGAGGTGCCCTGCTTGTAGCCCCAGCCGTTGACCTTGGTCGCGGCGTTCCAGGTCGTCGACAGGATGCCGTCGGTCAGGGTCGAGCTGGCGCCCCGGGTGCGGAAACGGGTGTCACCACCGGGCGCGGCGACCTCGACGACGCCCTGGCCGTACGAGGAGTAGTACGACTTCTGCTGGGTCGGGCCGGTCGCGGACACGGTCACGACGCCAGGGGCCTCTGCGGGCAGGTCGACGCAGGCGCCGTTGATCTCGCGGGTCTCCACGGGGGAGCTGCCGTCGTTCGGGCTGCCGTCGTCGACGAACTTGTGCTGGAGGTCGACGTTGCTGTTCCCGGCCGAGGCGATGTTGAGGACGCCCTCGCCCGCGGAGTGGCGGATGGCGCGCTGGATCGCCTGCCACACCGGCCGCTGGCGGGGGTCGTTCTTGCAGTTGAACTCCCACGGGTCGATGTAGTAGCTGTTGTTCGTCACCTCCATGCCGTGCTCGGCCGCCCACATGAAGCCGCAGACCGCGGCCTCGGGGTAGATGAAGCCGTCGTCGTTGACGACCTTGACCGACGCGACCTTCACGCCCGGGGCCACACCCGCCACGCCGACGCCGTTGATGGCGGCCGCGATGGTGCCCGCGACGTGGGTGCCGTGGTCGGAGGTCGTGGGGTTCCACGCCGCTTCGGAGGTGTCGACGACGCCGCCGAGGCAGGAGGCGCTCTGGTCCTTGGCGATCTGGGACGCGAGGTCGGGGTGGGTGCTCGAGATCCCGCTGTCGAGGACGCCGACGGTGACCGAGGAGTCACCCGTGGTGACGGCGTGAGCGTCGTCGACGTCGATCTGGCGCATGTCCCACTGGTTGGTCCACAGCGGCTCGGCGGTGGGGTTCCCCGCGGCCGCGGCGACCTCCTCGGCGGACAGCGCGGAGGTCTCGCCCTCGTCGAGGCGGCTGCCGAGGCCGGCGGTCGACGCGACCGACTCGACACCGGCGCCCGCGACCTTCGTGGTGAACGCGGTGCTGGTCGATCGCGCCACGAGGACGCCGATCGCGTCGTAGCTGGCGACGACGCTGCCGCCGGCCGCGGCGACGCGGCTCTTCGCCGTCGCGGTGCCCTGCCCCTGCGGGGCGAGGACGAGGTAGGTCTGGTCGGCGCCGGTGGTGGCCGGGGCGGCCGCGGTGGCGGTGGCGCTGCCGGCGAGGACGGCGCCGCCGGCGAGGACGGCGCAGGCCGCCGTGCCGACGAGTCTGGATCGGGGTACGCGGGTCACGAGGTCTCCCTAGGGATGTGAGCAGGGTCGGCGCCGACGGGTGGCGACGGCGCCCGGGCCAACCTAGGTCGGCCCGGCGCGGGGGCGGGGGATCGGTGCAGCCTTTCTGGGACGGACCCGCTGGTCGGGGCGCCGGGCTGGCGGAATAGTTGATGTGTCAACTACTGTTGGAGTGGTCGAGGCCCCGGAACCGGGGCCGGACGCCAGAGGAGATGGTGAGCATGCCGGCCGTGACCGTCGACAACATCCTGACCCTGCCCCGGGTCGCCGAGCCCGTGACGGGTGCCGTGAGCCGCCCGGTGCGGTCGGTGACGACGGCCCCCCAGGGCTTCGAGGGGGAGGGCTTCCCCGTGCGCCGCGCGTTCGCCGGTGTCGACCTCGCGGCCCTCGACCCGTTCATCCACATGGACCAGATGGGGGAGGTCGAGTACGCGCCGGGTGAGCCCAAGGGCACCGCGTGGCACCCGCACCGCGGCTTCGAGACCGTCACCTACATCATCGACGGCACGTTCGTGCACCGGGACTCCAACGGCGGCGGCGGCACGATCACCAACGGCGACACGCAGTGGATGACGGCCGGTTCGGGCCTGCTCCACATCGAGGTCCCGCCGGAGGAGCTCGTCGTCAGCGGCGGCCTCTTCCACGGCCTCCAGCTGTGGGTCAACCTGCCGCGCTCGCAGAAGATGTCGCCCCCGCGCTACCAGGACATCCGCGGCGGTGACGTCGCCCTCGTGTCCACCCCCGACGGCGGCGCCCTCGTGCGGGTCATCGCCGGCGAGCTCGACGGCCACCAGGGGCCGGGCATCACGCACACGCCGATCACCGCGCTGCACGCGACCGTGGCGCCCGGGGCGCGAGTGCGCCTGCCGTGGAACCAGGACTACAACGCCCTGGTCTACGTGCTCAACGGCAAGGGCACGGTCGGTCCGGACCGCCGCCCGATCCGCATGGGGCAGCTCGCCGTCCTCGGTGCCGGCGACCTCATCGAGGTCGGCGCCGACGAGAGCCAGGAGAGCCGCAGCCCGAGCCTGGACCTCTACATCCTCGGCGGGCGGCCGATCCGCGAGCCGGTCGCCGCGTACGGGCCGTTCGTCATGAACACCCGCGCCGAGCTCGTGCAGGCGTTCGAGGACTTCCAGGCCGGCCGGCTCGGGACCATCCCGACCGAGCCGCACCCCGGGCACGACGTCCTCTGACGAGGCGCCGCCGCCCCGACCGCCTGACGTGGGTGGAGATCGTCGCCCGGGCGAGGATCTCCACCCACGTCCGCGTGGAGGCCGCGGTGCGGGGCGGGGCCTCGCCGGGTCAGGGAGCCGGGTAGGACTGGGTGCCGTAGCCCTTGCGCATGCTGGCCCGGTTGAAGGCGAGCCAGCGCGACTGCGTCGTGATGGTGCCCGTGGTCACGCCCGCCGCGCGCAGCACCCGCGTGGAGTGGCTCGAGGTCTGGGACCCCCAGATGCCGTCGATCGTCGTCGGCAGGCCCCACACGTATCGGCAGCAGGCCTGGACGTGCTGCACCTGCGCCGAGGAGCCGCTGTCGAAGCTGCTGTTGCCCGTCCCCGACACGAGGTTGTCGATGTGGATGTGGTTGTGGTGGGCCGAGTTGTACAGGTAGGTCAGCACGTTGCGGAAGTGGTGGTGCGCCGACGCCGAGGTGGCCCAGTAGCGGCGCCGGGTGAGGGCGAGGTCGCTGCCCGTGAGGGTGCGCCACTGGTCGTACCGCGCCGTGAAGCGGCGGGTGCTCCCGGTGTAGATGCGGGAGAGGTCGAAGCCCCGGCCGTTGTTGTGCGCCTCGGTGACCCGGTGGTCGGTGTGTGCGCCGTACCCCCACACGCGCGAGGCGTCAGGCCAGGAGGAGGGGGTGTTGGCGTTCCAGAAGGCCAGCCAGGAGTCGAGCCGGTCGTGGAACGAAGGGCGGTAGCCCCACGAGGCCAGCGCGCCGTTGACCTCGTAGACGGTCCGGGCGCCGTTGATGCCCGAGTACGTCGTGATGGTGCCGTGGGCCGCGGCGGGTCCGGCGCCGGCGAGCAGCGCGCCCCCCGTGCCGGCGAGGCCGAGCGCCCCCGCGCCCAGCGCCCCGCCGAGGATGGTGCGGCGGCTCGTCGTCGCCCGGTCGTCGTGCGTGGCCATGCGATTCCCCTCTCGTGGTGTCGAGGACACGTCCCCCGCGTCCCCCGGCCGCGACGCTAGGCGCGCGGGGCGGTTGGGGTCGATGGGGAGCACTCCCCGCGAGGGGCCCGCTCGACCGCGACCTACCGCCTGGTCAGTGCTGTGATCACGACACTGACCAGGCGGTAGGTCGCGCTGCAACGTCTCGAGGTCGGTCAGCCGCGCCGGGCCACGGCGTCGGCGAGGACGCGGGCCGCGCCGTCGGCAGCGGTCTCCGGCAGCCCGGCGTAGCACAGGACGAGGCCCCTGACCTGCGCCTCGACCGCGTAGGCCGACAACGGGCTGGCGGCCAGACCGCGACCGAGGAGCTCCTCGACGACGACGTGGTCGTCGACCTCGTCGGCCAGCCGCAGGACGACGTGCAGCCCGGCATCGACCCCGTCGAGGACGGCGCCCGGCAGGTGCCGCGCGACGCCCTCGACGAGGGCCGCCCGCCGCGCCGCGTAGGTGCGCGCGACCCTCGCGTGATGGGCGGCGAGGGCCCCGCTCGCGACGAACTCGGCGAGGGCGAGGCCGGTCGCCTCGTTGACGACGAGGCCGCGGCTCTCGAGCTCGAGCCGGAGCGGCTCCCGCAGCCGGGCCGGCGGGGCGAGCCACGCGACGCGCAGGGACGGCGCGAGGATCTTGCTCGCCGTGCCGACGTAGAGGACGTGGTCCTCGGCGCCCGGGAGCGACCGCAGGGCCGGCAGTGGCGAGACGTCGTAGCGGAACTCGCCGTCGTAGTCGTCCTCCACGACCGTGCCGCCCGTGCGGGCCGCCCAGTCGAGCAGCTGGACGCGCCGCGCCACCGGCATCCGCGCGCCGAGCGGGTACTGGTGCGACGGCGTGACGTACGCGGCGGCGGCCCCGCGGGGGAGGCTGCCGGGGTCGAGGCCGTCCTCGTCGACCGGGACGGCGGCGACCCGGGCCCCCTCGGCCGTGAAGGCCGTCCAGGCCTCGGCGTACCCGGGGTCCTCGAGGGCGACGGTGCGTCCGACCAGCCCCAGCGGCCCCGGCAGCGCGCGGAGCGAGGCGCCCACCCCCGGCACGACAAGGAGGTCGGCCGGGTCCACGGCGACCCCGCGGGTGCGGCGGAGGTGGTCGGCCAGGACCTCCCGGAGCCGGTCGTGGGGGGGACCCGCGCCGGCGTCGTTGCCGGGGACCGACGAGCCCGCCCGGCGCCAGGCACGCCGCCACGCAACGGCGTCGACGAGGGAGGTGTCGGGGCGGCCGGGACGAAGGTCCCAGCGGGGTTCGGCTCTCGCGGAACGGTTCTCGACGCTTCCGCCGACCGTGCAGGCCTGGACGTGGGTGACGGCTCCTGCCGCGGCAGCGCGGTCGGCATCCGGGGCCACGACGGCTCCCGAGCCGGCCCGGCTGACGACGAACCCCGCCGCGGCGAGCTCGTCGTAGGCGGCGACGACCGGCCCGCGGGAGACGCCAAGGGCGGCGGCCAGGACGCGGGTCGAGGGCAGGGCGTCGCCGGGGCGCAGCCGCCCAGACCGCAGCTCGGCGACGACGGCGTCGGCGACCCGGTGGCGCAGCGGCGCGGGCCCGTCGGGGACGGTGACGGGGACCTCGAGCGGGCGGGGCGGGCGGGGCACGAGCGCGACGATACTGGTCCTGAGGTTCAGGGCGGAAGTGGATCTCGGTCTGGACCGCTTTGCCGCGCTTCGATGGGACCCGTCGGACCGTCCGGTCCGACCCTGACCGGCTGGCGGCGCTGTCGGTGGCGTCGGAGAGGATGTGACCTCGTGAGCGGGCTCGAGATGCGACCGGGGTGCGAGTGCTGCGACGTCGACCTCCCCGCCGACGAGGTCGGCGCGGTGGTGTGCTCCTTCGAGTGCACGTTCTGCTCCGGGTGCGCGGAGCACCTGGACCGTGCCTGCCCGAACTGCGGTGGCGCCCTGATGCCGCGACCCACCCGGGTCGGTGACGCCCTGGCCCGCCGCCCCGCCTCCACGGTCCGCGTCGTCGGCGAGCTGCCCTGTCCCGGAGCCGGGTACGCCGGGCGTCCACGACCCGTCGAGCGGCTCACCCGCAAGCCGGACCGCGGGACCTCCGACCGTGCAGCCCTCGACGCCCTCCTCGACGAGGTGCTCGCGGGCACGCTGTCCACGGTCGTCGACGGGCGGCCCTGGGTGGTGCCGATGCTCTTCGCGCGCGACGGCGACCGCATCCTGCTCCACGGGTCGACCGGGGCGGGGGCCCTGCGGCACGTGGCCGCCGGAGCTCCGGCGGCTCTCAGCGTCACCGTCGTCGACGGCCTCGTCGTCGCCCACACGACCTTCGACTCCTCGGCCAACTACCGGTCCGCCGTCGTCCACGGCGAGCTCGCCACCCTGTCCGGCGAGGACCGCAGCACCGCGCTCGACACGATCTCCGAGCGGCTCGTCCCCGGGCGCACGGCCGAGGTCCGGCCGAGCACCGCCAAGGAGCAGGCCGCGACCCTGGCGATGGCGCTGCCCATCAGCGAGGGACGGTGGGTGCTCAAGGCGCGCTCGGGCGGCCCCTCGCAGCCCGACGAGGACCCCGCCGGCGCGTGGTGCGGCGTCGTGCCGCTGCGCGTCGTCGCGGGCGCGCCGGAGCCCGCACCGTGGACCGCCGAGGCCGGGGTGCCGGTCCCGGCGTCGGTCGCCGGCTTCATCGCGTCGGTGGGCACCGGGCTCGTCGCGGACGCCGGAATGGTGGCGCCGTGACCGGGGTTGAGCCCGCCGTGAGCGCCACCGCCGACACCTCCGGGCCCGTCGTGACCACCGCGCCCGTGCGCGCGACCGGGATCGGCTCGTGGCCGGGGACGTCCGCGCGCGAGGCCGTGCGCACGGTCCGCGACCTCCTCCTCGACGACGAGGGCGTCGGGCTGGCGTTCCTCCCCGAGACCCCCGGGCGCGGTCCGGGCGCGGACATCATCGGACGGGCCGCCGGACTCCTCACCGACCTGCCCGTCGACCTCCAGCCGAGCGGCTGGCGCCTCGTCGACCGCCCTGGTCGCGACGCCGCGCGCACCGCCTCGTTCCACCGTGAGGACCTCGACGAGCTGGCCGAGGCCTACGACGGTCATGTCGGCCCGCTCAAGGTGCAGGTCGCCGGGCCGTGGACGCTCGCGGCGTCCCTGCGGCTGAACCGCGGCGAGCGGGTGCTCGTCGACCCCGGCGCCGCCGCCGACCTCGTCGCCTCCCTCGCCGACGGTGTCTCCCGGTACGTCGCCGGGGTGCGGCGCCTCGTACCCGGAGCGGAGGTCGTCCTCCAGCTCGACGAGCCGTCGCTGCCGGCCGCCCTCGAGGGGTCGCTGCCGACCGACTCCGGGTACGGCCGGATCCGTGCCGTCGACCCCCAGGTCGCCGCGTCGGGCCTGCGGACGGTCCTCGCCGCCCACGACGGGCCCACGGTCATCCACTCGTGCCACCCCGCGGCACCGCTGCCGCTGCTGCGCTCCACCGGGGTCGGCGCCGTCGCCCTCGACCTCACCGCCGCCACGCCGGCGCGCTGGGAGTCGGTCGCGGCCACCCTCGACACCGGCACCGCGGTGTGGGTCGGGGTGCTGCCCACCGACGGCTCGGCGACGTCCTCGGAGGACGCCCGCCGCCTCGTCCTCGACGGGCTCGAGCGGGCCGGCCTGTCGGCCGACGCCCTGCGCGGGCTCGTCGTCACCCCCACGTGCGGTCTGTCCGGGCTCACACCGGAGGGGGCCCGCACCGTTGTGCGTACGGCGCTCGACACCGCGCGCCGTCTCGCAGAGGAGGTCGACCGGTGAGCCGCGAGCCCCGTGTCCCCTGGCAGGTCAAGTTCGTCGCGCTCGTCCTCATCTGGGGGTCGAGCTTCCTCCTCATGAAGGTGGGGCTGGAGGCGCTGTCGGCGGTGCAGATCGCCGCGCTGCGCATCGTGTCCGGCGCGGTCGTCATCCTCGCGCTGCTCTTCCTCGCCGGAGGCCGGCTGCCCACGGGAGCGCGTGTGTGGGGGCACCTCATGGTCTGCGGCTTCTTCCTGGCGACCTTCCCCTTCACCCTGTTCGCGCTGTCCGAGACGCGGATCAGCTCGGCGCTCGCCGGCATCGGCAACGCGACGACCCCCATCGCCGCGGTCCTCGCCGTGCTCCTCATGCTCCCGGGCGAGCGGGCCACCGGGCGCCGCCTCGTCGCGGTCGGCGTCGGGTTCCTCGGCGTCGTGACGATCATGCAGCCGTGGGCCGCCGCCGACCGGCCCGACCTCGTCGGGTTCGCGATGGCGCTCGTCGGTGGGGCGAGCTACGGCATCGGCTGGACCTACAACCGCCGCTTCCTCAGCGGCGTCGACCTCGGTGGGCTGTCGCAGCCGGCCGCCACGCTGCTGAGCGGGCTCGTCCTCATGGTGCCGGTCGTCGTCGGCTGGGCGCTGACGCGGCCCGAGGGGCTCGGTGCCGTGCTCTCGTACGGGCCGGTCGAGCCGGGCACCTGGGCCTGGCTGCCGTTGCTGTGCACGCTCGTCCTCGGCCTCGTCGGAACGGGGTTCGCGTACATGCTGCAGTTCGACGTCGTCCGGGGCGCCGGCCCGGTCATCGGCACGACGATCACGTACCTCATCCCCGTCGTGTCGGTCCTGCTCGGCGTCCTCGTGCTCGGTGAGCACCTCGGCCCCTGGCAGCTCGTCGGCTTCGTCGTCGTCCTCGCCGCCGCGTGGGTCATCAACCGCAGGCCGAAGGCCCCCGAGGCCGCCGCCGTGCGCGAGCGCGAGCAGGCCACGGCCTCCTCCTGAGGTCGCGGCGCGGGCCCGCTCAGCCGGCGCTCGGGCGCACCTCGCGGCGCAGGATCTTGCCCGAGGGGCCCTTGGGCAGCTCCGGCACGACCCACACGGTCCGCGGGTACTTGTACGCCGCGATCCGCTCCTTGGTGTACTCGATGATGTCCTCCGGCGTCGCGGTGGCACCCTCGCGCAGGGCGACCGCCGCACCGACCTGCTCGCCGTAGAGGTCGTCGGGGATGCCGACGACGGCGACCTCGAGGACGTCGGGGTGGGTGTAGATGACCTCCTCGACCTCGCGCGGGTACACGTTCATCCCGCCGCGCAGGATCATGTCCTTCTTGCGGTCGACGATGGTGAAGTAGCCGTCGGCGTCCATCGTCGCGAGGTCGCCGGTCCGGAACCAGCCGTCGGGGATCGCCTCGGCGGTGGCCTCGGGCTTGTTCCAGTAGCCCTTCATGACGTTGTCGCCGCGGATCGCGATCTCACCGACCTCGCCGACGGGGACCTCGTTGCCGTCGAGGTCCACGCACCTCATCTCGCAGCCGGGGATGGGGACGCCGATCGTGCCGGGCTTGCGCTCGCGGTCGGGCATGTTGAAGCTCGCGACCGGGGAGGTCTCGGAGAGCCCGTAGCCCTCGAGGATGACGCAGCCGAACTTGTCCTCGAAGGAGCGCATGACCTCGAGCGGCATCGCCGACCCGCCGCTGGCGCACGTGCGCAGGCTCGACGCGTCCATGCCGTCGCTGTCCGGGTGGTTGAGGATCGCGGCGTACATCGTCGGCACGCCCTGCATGATCGTCACCCGCTCCTTCTCGATGACCTCGATGGCCGCGGCCGGGTCGAACCGGGGGATGAGGGCGAGGGAGGCACCGGCCACGGTGGCCGCGTTGAGCCCGACGACGAGGCCGAAGACGTGGAACAGGGGCAGGCACCCCATGACGACGTCCTCGCTCGTCATCTGCTGGATCACCTCGGCGCTGCGGGTCGCGTTGAGGTGGATGTTGCGGTGGGTCAGCTCGGCGCCCTTGGGCCGCCCCGTCGTGCCGGAGGTGTAGAGGATGATCGCGGTGTCGTCGTCGTCGCGGTCGGCCGGCTCGGTGACCGGGTCGCCGCCCTCGAGGGCGCCCTCGACCGGGCCCGTCGCGGTGCACTCGACGATGCGGGTCCCGCTGTTCTCGGCGCCCTTGGTGGCCTCGGCGACGAAGTCGGGCCACACGAAGGCGACCTTGGCGCCGGAGTCGGTGAAGAAGTAGTCGATCTCGCCGGCCTTGAGCAGCGGGTTCATCGGGACGACGACCCCTCCCGCGAGGAGGATGCCCCAGTAGACGACCGGGAACGCGGGGACGTTCGGGATGATGACGGCCACGCGGTCGCCGGGCCCGATCCCGTTGGCGCGCAGGCTTCCTGCGACCTTCGCGGCCATCGCGTGGAGCTGGCCGTAGGTGATGCCCTGACCGTTGACGCGCAGGGCGTCCTTCTCGGGGCTGCGTGCGGCCGTCGTCGTGAGGTTGGTCGCGAGGTTCGTCATCGGGGGGCTCCTGGGCGGGCTCGGCGGCGGTGGCGGGCTGCGCCCATCCTGTCCCGTGGGTGCGCATGGCGCCAGACCGGGGCCGGGCGCCTGTCACCCCCGGCTGCGAGGATGTCCGGATGGCCGAGCCGCCGACATCGTTCGACCCCCGCCCCGGTGACGAGGCGTGGCGCGGCGCCGCTGTGGCGCGGCTCGAGGACGAGCGCGCCGGCCTCGTCGAGCGCCTCGCCGAGCTGGACCACGACATGGCCGGGCTCGTCGCGGCCACGCACGGCTCCAACGTCGACGACGAGCACGACCCGGAGGGCCAGACGATTGCCTACGAGCGCTCGCAGCTGGCGGCCGTCACCGGCCAGGCCCGCGAGCACCTCCTCGAGGTCGATGCCGCCCTGCGGCGCGTGGCCGACGGCACCTACGGCGTGTGCGAGGTGTGCGGCCGGGCGATCCCCGCCGGGCGCCTGGAGGCCCGGCCGACGGCACGCACCTGCGTCGAGCACGTCCGGCGGTGACCCGCGCGTCGGTCGGGCGGGGGTCGCCGCCGTCCGGGGCGGCAGCGACACCCCGCGTCATCCCCGACGGCGGCGCAGGAGGACGCCGGCCCACGACACGAGCACGACGACGGCCACGAGCACCTGGACCACGACCTCGTGCTCCTTCGGGTAGACGACGCCGGCGAGGTAGTGGTCGATGAAGCCGGTGGCCGGCAGGGTCGCCTCGCCGGCCCGCGAGCGGCCCCAGTCCTCGACATGGGTCAGGGGGCAGGGCCACCCCACGAGGACGTTGGCGAGCCCGTACGCCGCCACCGCGACGTGGACCCAGATGCTGCGGGGCCACCGCCACGCGAGGAAGCCGCCCACCGTCAGGTAGGCGAGGAACGCGAAGTGCGCCACCATCGCGGCGTCGGCGACCAGTCGGTACCCCATGGCCTCCTCACTGTGCGCGCGACCCCGGGCCGTGGGCAACCTCCCCACCGGCCGCCGGGCAGTGGCGCGTAGCGTCGGGCGACGTGATCAGCCGCGACGAGCTCCTCCACTTCTGCGACAGCGCGCTCGACCAGTACGCGGCCGTCTGCCGCGACCTGGGCGACGACCTCGTCAACGCGCGCCTCGACGACGTCCCGGGCAGCAACAGCGCCTTCGCGCTCGTCACCCACATCGGTGGTGTCATGGCGCGCTGGGGCCGCACAGTCAACCGCGGCATCGTCGTGCCGCGCGACCGTGACGCCGAATTCCGGGCGACGGGCACCGTCGAGGAGGCGCTCGCCCTCCTCGGGGCCGGGCGCGCCGCCCTCCACGAGGACGTCGCGGCTGCCGCGCCACGTGAGGCGCCGGCCGACCCGCCGGCGGACGCCGCGGAGCGCGACGACCCGGAGGTGCGGACCCAGGGGGCCGTGCTCCTCCACGTCTACGAGGAGCTCGCCCAGCATCTCGGGCAGCTCGAGGTGACGCGCGACGTCCTCCTCGCCCGCCGCCGCGCGGGCGAGCCCGCCTGAGCCGGTGGGGCGTCGGTGGTCTGCGGCAGGATGACGCCGTGAGCGAGACGCCGACCGACCCCGCCGACGCCCAGCCCGCCGACGCCCAGCCCGCCGACGTCGTGCCCGACGACGTCCGCCACGAGTGGGAGGCCCTGGCCGAGGAGGCGCGCGGCCACCAGTTCGCCTACCACGTCAAGGACTCACCGACGATCAGCGACGGCGAGTACGACCTCCTGATGGGCCGGCTCAACGCCATCGAGGACGAGCACCCGTCGTTGCGCACCCCCGACAGCCCGACCCAGCAGGTCGGTGGTGCGGTCTTCTCCACCGAGTTCCAGGCCGTCGACCACCTCGAGCGGATGCTCAGCCTCGACAACGCGTTCTCGACCGAGGAGATGCTCGAGTGGAACGCGCGCGTCACCCGTGACGCGGGCGGTGCCGAGCTCCACTACCTGTGCGAGCTGAAGATCGACGGGCTGGCGGTCAACCTCCTCTACGAGGAGGGGCGCCTGACCCGCGCGCTGACCCGCGGTGACGGCCGCACCGGCGAGGACGTCACGCTCAACGTGCGCACGGTGCGCGGCGTCCCCACCGAGCTCGAGGCGGGCACCGCGTACCCGGTGCCCGACCTCGTCGAGGTGCGCGGCGAGGTCTACTTCCCCATCGAGGCCTTCGGTGAGCTCAACGCGCAGCTCGTCGAGTCGGGCAAGGCGCCCTACGCGAACCCGCGCAACACGGCGGCAGGGTCGCTGCGGCAGAAGGACCCCCGCGTCACCGCCACGCGTGCCCTGCGCATGCTCGTCCACGGCCTCGGCAGGCGCGAGGGGTTCGACCTGGCCCGGCAGAGCGAGGCCTACGCCGCCCTCGAGGCGTGGGGGCTGCCCGTCTCGAGCCACTTCCGGGTCGTCGACACGATCGAGGAGGTCAACGCCTTCATCGCGCACACCGGGGAGCACCGCCACGACGTCGAGCACGAGATCGACGGCGTCGTCGTCAAGGTCGACGAGATCTCGGTGCAGCGCCGCCTCGGCTCCACGTCACGTGCGCCCCGGTGGGCCATCGCCTACAAGTACCCGCCCGAGGAGGTCAACACCAGGCTCCTCGACATCCAGGTCAACGTCGGGCGCACCGGCCGGGTCACGCCGTTCGGGGTCATGGAGCCGGTCGTCGTCGCCGGGTCGACGGTCGAGCGGGCCACGCTGCACAACGCGACCGAGGTCAAGCGCAAGGGTGTCCTCATCGGCGACACCGTGGTGCTGCGCAAGGCCGGCGACGTCATCCCCGAGATCCTCGGCCCGGTCGTCGCCCTGCGCGAGGGCACCGAGCGCGAGTTCGTCATGCCGACCCACTGCCCCGCGTGCGGCACGGCGCTCGCCCCCGAGAAGGAGGGCGACAAGGACATCCGCTGCCCCAACAGCCGGTCCTGCCCGGCGCAGCTGCGCGAGCGCCTGTCCAGCCTCGCCGGGCGCGGGGCGTTCGACATCGAGGCCCTGGGCTACGAGGGCGCCGTCGCGCTGCTCGAGTCGGGGGTCCTCGAGGACGAGTCCACCCTGTTCGGCCTCACCTCCGCGGACATCGCGCGCGTCCCCCTCTACACCCGCGCGGCGAGGAGGACCGACCCCGAGGACGCCGTCGTCGACGGACGCGTCCTCTCGGCCAACGGGGCCAAGCTCGTGGCCAACCTCGCGGCCGCCAAGCGGCAGCCGCTGTGGCGCGTCCTCGTCGCCCTGTCGATCCGCCACGTCGGGCCCACCGCCGCCCGTGCTCTGGCCCAGCACCTCGGCTCGATGCAGCGCATCCGCGAGGCCAGCGTCGAGGAGCTCGCGGGAGTCGAGGGAGTCGGTGGCGTCATCGCCGAGTCGGTCCGCGACTGGTTCGACCGCGAGGGCAACGAGTGGCACGTCGCCATCGTCGACCAGTGGGCCGCCGACGGCGTCCGGATGGAGGACGAGCGCGACGAGTCCGTCGAGCAGACCCTCGCCGGGCTCACCGTCGTCGTCACCGGCGGGCTCGAGGGCTACTCGCGCGACGAGGCGAAGGAGGCCATCCTCAGTCGTGGCGGCAAGGCGAGCGGCTCGGTGTCGAAGAAGACCGACTACGTCGTCGTCGGCGCCAACGCCGGCTCGAAGGAGGACAAGGCCCGCGAGCTCGGGCTGACGATCCTCGACGAGGCCCAGTTCACCCGTCTCCTCGAGACCGGCAGCCCGGACTGAGCCGGGCCGCCGGCTACCGTTCGCCGTCGCCGGGGGTGCCGCTGCGCAGGGCGCGCGGGGCGTTGAGGTCGAGCGCCACCGCGACGACCCGGGTCGCGAAGACGAAGACGACGGCGAGCCACGCGCTGAGCGGGGTGAGGGCGTCGAGGTGGTGGAGGAGGACGACGAGTGCGGCACCCGCGAGGGCCGGGACGGCGTAGAGCTCGCGGCGCAGCACCTCGGGCACCTCGCGGGCGAGGACGTCGCGCAGCAGGCCGCCGCCGATGGCGGTGATGCCCCCGATGAGCGTGGCCGCCAACGGGCCGGCCTCGGCGTCGAGGGCGACGAGCGCCCCGCTCACCGCGAACACGGCGAGCCCGGCCGCGTCGAGCAGCCGGACGACGAACGGCACCCGCTGCCAGCGGGCGTCCGGGTTGCGGGCCGCCATCTCGCGCCACGTCCCGTGGAGGGCGAACACGAGCAGGCCGGCCGCGACGGCCGCAGCGAGGAGGCGCCAGTCGCTGACCGCGACCGGGGGAGTGCGGCCGAGGAACAGGTCGCGGATGATGCCGCCGCCCACGCCGGCGACCCACGACAGGACGAGGATGCCGAACAGGTCGAGCCCGCGCCGGACCGCGACGAGCGCCCCCGACAGGGCGAAGACGAGGACGCCGACGACGTCGAGCACCGTCTGCAGGGTCGCGGTGTCGGTCAGCACCGCAGGATTCTCGCAGGCGGCTCCCGGCGTCCGGGGGTGCGTCCGGCCGCCCATAGACTGGCCCCCATGGCCGACCTCACCCGTGACGACGTGGCGCACCTCGCCGGTCTCGCCCGCATCGACCTCTCCGACGCCGAGCTCGACAAGATGGTCGGTGAGCTGGCCGTCATCCTCGAGGCCGTGGCGACCGTCCAGCAGGCGCCGATCGCCGACGTCGAGCCGATGAGCCACCCGATGCCGATCGTCAACGTCACCCGGCCCGACGTCGTCCGCCCGTCGCTGACGCCGGAGGAGGCGCTCGCCGGCGCCCCCGAGGCCGAGCAGCAGCGCTTCAGCGTCCCCCGCATCCTGGACGACGAGGCCTGAGCGGACCGACCCTCCCGGACGCCGCCGCGCCGCACGCCGCCGCGCCCCCCGCAGACCCCGGCCCACCCGAAGGAAACCCCGACGTGACCACCGACCTGACCCGGTCCACCGCCGCCGAGCTCGCCGACCTCCTCGCGCAGGGGAGCGTGTCGGCCCGTGAGGTCGCGCAGGCCCACCTCGACCGCACCGCCGCCGTCGACGGCGCCGTGCACTCCTACCTCCACGTCGACGCCGAGGGCGCCCTCGCCCAGGCCGACGAGGTCGACCGCCGACGGTCCACCGGGGAGTCGCTGCACCGGCTGGCCGGGGTGCCCATCGCGGTCAAGGACGTCATGGCGACCCGTGGCCTGCCCACGACGTGCGGCTCGCGCATCCTGCAGGGCTGGGTCCCCCCGTACGACGCCACCCTCGTCACCCGCCTGCGCGAGGCCGGGATGCCGATCCTCGGCAAGACGAACATGGACGAGTTCGCCATGGGCTCCTCCACCGAGCACAGCGCCTACGGCCCGAGCCGCAACCCGTGGGACCTCGAGCGCATCCCGGGTGGCTCCGGGGGCGGCTCGTCCTCCGTCGTCGCGTCCTTCCAGGCGCCGCTCGCGATCGGGACCGACACAGGCGGGTCGATCCGCCAGCCGGCGGCGGTCACGGGCACGGTCGGGACCAAGCCGACGTACGGCGGGGTCTCGAGGTACGGCCTCGTCGCGCTCGCGTCCTCCCTCGACCAGGCCGGTCCGTGCACCCGCACCGTCCTCGACGCCGCCCTCCTCCACGAGGTCATCGGCGGGCACGACCCGATGGACTCGACCTCCATCGACGCCCCGGTGCCGCCGGTCGTCGAGGCCGCGCGCCGCGCCGACGTCAAGGGCCTGCGGATCGGGATCGTCCGCGAGCTGACCGGCGAGGGGTTCCAGGCCGGGGTGCAGACGCGCTTCGACGAGGCCGTGCAGCACCTCGTCGACGCCGGCGCCGAGGTCGTCGAGGTCTCGTGCCCGAGCTTCACGTACGCCCTCGCGGCCTACTACCTCATCCTCCCCAGCGAGGCGTCGAGCAACCTCGCGAAGTTCGACGCCATGCGCTACGGGCTGCGCGTCGCCCCGGACGGGGTCGCCGACCCGAGCGCCGAGCAGGTCATGGCCGCCACCCGCGACGCCGGCTTCGGCGACGAGGTCAAGCGCCGCATCATCCTCGGGACGTACGCGCTGTCGAGCGGCTACTACGACGCCTACTACGGCTCGGCGCAGAAGGTCCGCCGCCTCATCGCGAACGACTTCGCGGCCGCCTTCGAGCGGGCCGACGTGCTCGTCAGCCCCACTGCGCCGACCACCGCGTTCCGGCTCGGTGACAAGCTCGACGACCCGATGGCCATGTACCTCAACGACATCGCGACGATCCCGGCCAACCTCGCCGGTATCCCGGGCATGTCCGTGCCGAGCGGCCTGGCCGAGGAGGACAGTCTGCCCACGGGGTTCCAGATCCTCGCGCCGGCCATGGCCGACGACCGGCTCTACGCGGTGGGAGCGGCCCTGGAGGCACGGCTCACCGCCGCGTGGGGTGGCGCCATCCTCGACCGGTCCCCCTCGCTCGCCGCGACCACGAAGGAGGCCTGAGGATGACGACCCAGGTGACCGAGGCGACCGTCCCCTTCGACGAGGCGATGGCCGCGTTCGACCCCGTCATGGGGCTCGAGGTCCACGTCGAGCTCAACACCGCGACGAAGATGTTCTGCGGCTGCCCGACCGAGTTCGGCGCCGAGCCCAACACGCAGGTGTGCCCGGTCTGCCTCGGCCTGCCGGGGGCGCTTCCGGTCGTCAACGAGAAGGCGGTGGAGTCGGCGATCCGGATCGGGTTGGCGCTCAGCTGCTCCATCGCGCCGTGGTGCCGGTTCGCCCGGAAGAACTACTTCTACCCGGACATGCCGAAGAACTTCCAGACCTCGCAGTACGACGAGCCCATCGCGTTCGACGGTCACCTCGACGTCGAGCTCGAGGACGGCACGACCTACCGCGTCGAGATCGAGCGCGCCCACATGGAGGAGGACACCGGCAAGTCGCTGCACGTCGGCGGCTCCACGGGTCGCATCCACGGTGCGACGCACTCGCTCGTCGACTACAACCGCGCCGGCATCCCCCTCATCGAGATCGTCACCAAGCCGATGACGGGGGCGGGGGAGCGCGCGCCCGAGATCGCCAAGGCCTACGTCGCCACGCTGCGCGACCTCCTCAAGGCCCTCGGCGTCTCCGACGTGCGGATGGAGCAGGGCTCGATGCGCTGCGACGTCAACCTCTCGCTCATGCCCAAGGGCTCGTCCACCTTCGGCACCCGCTCGGAGACCAAGAACGTCAACTCGCTGCGCTCGGTCGAGCGGGCGGTGCGCTACGAGGTCGGCCGCCACGCGGCGGTGCTGTCGTCGGGGGCGTCCGTGGTGCAGGAGACGCGGCACTGGCACGAGGACACCGGCATCACGACGCCGGGGCGCGTGAAGTCCGACGCCGAGGACTACCGCTACTTCCCCGAGCCCGACCTCGTCCCCGTCGCGCCCTCCGCCGAGACGGTCGAGGCGCTACGCGGCACGCTTCCCGAGCCGCCGGCCGCGCGCCGCAGGCGACTGCAGGCCTCCTGGGGTTTCGCCGATCTCGAGATGCGCGACGTCGTCAACGCCGGGCTCGTCGACCTCGTCGAGGAGACGGTGGCCGCGGGTGCCTCGCCGGCGGCAGCGCGCAAGTGGTGGTCGGGTGAGATCGCCCGCCGCGCGAACGCCGAGGGTGTCGACGTGCCGACCTTCGCCGCGTCGCTCGGGGTCACCCCGGCGCACGTCGTCGAGCTCGAGGGGCTCGTGACGTCCGGTCGGCTCAACGACTCGATGGCGCGGCAGGCCTGGGATGGCGTGCTGGCCGGGGAGGGGTCGCCGACGGCCGTCGCCGACGCCCGCGGGCTCGCGCTGTCGCAGGACACGGGTGCCCTCGAGGCGGCCGTCGACGCCGTCATCGCCGCGAACCCGGACGTCGCCGACAAGATCCGTGACGGCAAGGTCCAGGCGGTCGGTGCCCTCATCGGGCAGGTCATGCGTGAGATGAAGGGCCAGGCCGACGCGGGCGCCGCCCGCGCCCTCATCCTCGACCGGCTCGGCCAGTCCTGACGGTCCTCGACCCGCCCAGCGTCCCGAGATCGACGTTCTGGGCGACTTCCGTACGGGGGAAGGGGGTGGGGTCAGCGGCGGCCGCCTCCGAGGACGCCGCCGAGCACGTCCCGGATGATGCTGCCCGCGTCGAGCCCGCCCCCGGACGTGCTCGTCGGGGAGGGTGTGCTGCCGGACCCGGTGGTGCCGGAGGACGGCCCGCCGCCGGTGGCCCCTCCGAGGACGTCGCGCAGCAGGTCGTCGAGCGACCCCGGCCGACCGGTCGCGCTGCCGCCGGGCAGGGACGCCGACCCGCCGGGCCCGCCGCTCGAGCCGCCCGAGGGGCCGCTGCCGGCGGGACCGCCACTCCCGGGGGCTCCGCCGCCGCGGAGCACCTTGTTCGCGAGCCACGACAGCACCATCGGCGCGAGGATGGGGATCAGCTTGCGCACGAGCGCCCCGCCGAACCCGGACCCGCCCACGCCGGGGAGACCGCCCAGGCGGTTGACGACCTCGTCCTGCTGGTCGCCGAAGATGTGGCTCGCGATGACCTGTCCGTCGCCCTCGTCGACCTGCGACAGGTCCGCCCCGCCGGCGAGGAGGTCGTCGTCGTGCTGGCCGAGGGCCTCGAGGAGTGAGCCCGCCCCCGAGGAGTCGGCGGCGTTCGCCTCGAGCCCGCCGAGGAGCGCGGGGAGCACCGCTGCCGCCGTCGTGCGGACCTCGTCGGGCGAGGCGCCGGTCTGCTGGGCCACCTGCTCGACGGGGAGGGCGGCGAGGATCTCGTCGACTGCGGTCACGGCGCTGGTCCCATCTGTCACGGCGGACCGGTTCCGCCCCCGCTGCCGACCGTAGCCGCCCGCCGCCGCCCGCGACAGGGGCGCGGCGTCGGGTGCATGATCGACCCATGACCCGGGCAGCGCAGGACCGAACCCTCGTCCTCCTCCGCCACGCCAAGGCCGAGCAGACGGGCTGGGACGCCGACCACGAGCGCGAGCTCACCGCGCGGGGGCACCGCGACGCCGCCGAGGCGGGTCGCTGGCTGCGTGAGCACGGCATCGGGGTCGACGAGGTCCTGTGCTCCACGGCGGAGCGCACCCAGCAGACGGCCCAGGGCGTCTGGGACGCCGGCTGCCCCGAGACCGAGCTCCACCTCGACCGGCGCATCTACAACGCCGGCCCCGAGACCCTCCTCGACGTCGTGCGCGAGGCCGACGAGGACGCCGACGTCGTCATGGTCGTCGGCCACGCCCCCGGCCTCCCCAGCCTGGCCGAGCTGCTCTGCGACGGGGAGGGCAGCACCGAGGGCCACCAGGCGATGGCCGGCGGGTTCCCCACGTGCGCCCTCGCCGTCCTCCACTACTCGGGGCCGTGGCGTGGTCTCGACTTCGGCGACGCCCGGCTCGAGCGCTTCCACGTCTGCCGCGCCGACGGCTGACGCCGCCGACCTCACATGAGGGAGCGCATCGCCGCCACGGCGCCCCGCAGGTAGCGCTCGACGACCGCCCGCTCGGACTCCTCGAGCGAGGCGTCGAGGGCAGCCAGGGCCGAGAACATCGGCGCCAGCCGCCGAAACACCTCGGCCTGCCCCGACTCGGTGATGACGACCTGGGTGCGGCGGCCGTCGTCGGGGTGCGGGCGCCGCTCGGCGTGCCCGCGGGAGACGAGGCGGTCGACCACCCCAGAGGACGCGGCCGACGTGACGCCGAGCGCACGGGCGAGCTCGACCGGCCCCATCGGCGCCCCCATGAGATGGCGCAGCGAGTGCAGCTCGGAGGTCGACAGCCCGGCCTGGCGGGCGACCTCGGCCGGGACGAGCGCGGCGACGTCGACGAGGTCCTGGAGCGCATCGAGCGTCGGCGAGGGCGCCCACTGCGGGACCACCTCGCGCAGACCCGGACTTGCCTCACGCGGTCGACGTTCCGTAATATCACTCACCAACTTAGTAACTCGATGAATCACTTGGTGATGATTCTAGCAACGGAGGACGATCGATGGGCAGGGTCGCGGAACTGGTCACGCGGCGGTGGGTGGCGGGGATCCTCGCCCTCGCCGCGCTCCTCGGGGCGGGGGCCGCCATCGGTCTCGTCGGCCAGGCCGAGCGGCCGGACACCTCGACGGCGCAGCTGCCGGTCGGGTCCGACAGCCGGGCTGCGGCCGAGCTGCGCTCCGAGCTCCCCGAGGCCGAGGGCTCCGCCGCCGTCGTGCTGTTCAGCCGCCAGGACGGCCCGCTCACCGACGCCGACCTCGGGGTCGTCACCGAGCGGGCCCGCGCGGTCCCCGGGGCGACGGGCGCCCCGCCGCAGGTCGCGGAGGACGGTACGGCCGCCACGGTCGTCGTCCCCGTGCAGGCGCCGGACGCCACCGCCACCGCGGTCGCCGTCACCGCGATCCGCGAGGCGGTGCGCGCCGACCTCCCCGACGGGCTCAGCGCCCAGGTCACCGGCCCCGCCGCCGTCCAGGCCGACCTCGCCGCGGTCTTCGACGGCGCCAACACCCGCCTGCTCGCAGCCACGGCCTCCGTCGTCGCGATCCTGCTCGTCATCACCTACCGCAGCCCGCTCCTGTGGCTCGTGCCCCTGGGCGTCGTCGGGGTCGCCGACCAGCTGGCGGCCGTCCTCGCGACGCACACGCTCGCGGCGGTCGACGTCGTGTGGGACGAGTCGACGATCGGCATCCTCTCGGTGCTCGTCTTCGGCGCCGGCACCGACTACGCCCTCCTCCTCATCTCGCGGTACCGCGACGAGCTGCGCACGACCGAGGACCGCCGGGCCGCGATGGCCCACGCGCTCCGCCGCACCACCGAGGCCGTCCTGTCGAGCGCCTCGACCGTCGTCCTCGGCCTGCTCACCCTGCTGCTCTCGGCCTTCCCGGCGACCCGCGGGCTGGGGCTCGCGTGCGCCGTCGGCGTCGTCGTCGCCGCCGTCTTCGCCCTCGTCGTCCTCCCCGCCGCGCTCGTCGTCTTCGGCCGCTGGGTCTTCTGGCCGAAGGTCCCGCGCGTCGGCCAGGCCGCGCTCGCCGACTCGCGCTCCCTCTGGCGGCGCGTCGGCGACCTCGTCTCCCGCCGCCCGGGGGCGTTCGTCGTCGTCACCGTGCTCGCCCTCGGCCTCGCGGCGGCCGGGACCTCGCTGATCCGCACCGGGCTCGAGGGGCCGGACCAGTTCCTCGAGAAGCCCGAGGCCATCGCGGCGGGGGAGCGCCTGGCCCGGTCCTTCCCCGCGGGCAGCGCGGACCCGACCGTCGTCGTGACCCGGGGCGACGCTGCCGAGGTCGCGGCCACCATCGGCGCCGTCGACGGCGTCTCCTCGGTGCGGCCGACGGTCAGCGGCAACGGGGTGTCCGAGCTCGCCGTCGTCCTCGATGCCGACCCGGGGTCCACGGGGGCGGAGGACGCCGTCGCGGCCCTCCGCGAGGCCCTCGCGACGACCCCGGCGACGCACGTCGGCGGCACGGAGGCCGAGGCGCTCGACGCGTCCGCCGCCGCCGCCCGGGACCGGCTGCTCGTCCTCCCCGTCATCCTCGGGCTCGTGCTCGTGGCGCTCGCCGGCCTGCTGCGATCGGTCGTCGCGCCGATCGTGCTCGTCGCGACCGTGGTCGCCACGTATGCCGCGAGCCTGGGTATCTCGTGGGTGCTGTTCACCCAGGTCCTCGGCTTCGACCGGCTCGACGACGGCGTCCCGCTGCTCGCCTTCGTCTTCCTCGTGGCGCTCGGGGTCGACTACAACATCTTCCTCGTGACCCGGGCGTCGGAGGAGGCCCGGCGCCACGGAACCCGGGCGGGCATGCTCCGTGCGCTGTCGGCGACCGGCGGGGTCATCACGAGCGCGGGAGTCCTCCTCGCGGCCGTGTTCGCCGTGCTCGGGGTGCTGCCGCTCGTCGTCCTCGCCCAGCTCGGCGTCGTCATCTGCGTCGGCGTCCTGCTCGACACCCTCGTCGTGCGAACCCTCCTCGTGCCCGCGATCGCGCTCATCCTCGGCGACCGGTTCTGGTGGCCGCGGCGCTTCGCGGCGGCCGGCGAGGAGGTCGCGGCGCCGCGGCCGGTCGTGGCGGCCACGCCCTCCGGCTGACCGCCGCGGCCACCGGGCATACTGGCGGCCATGGGGGGACGGGGCCACGACGTGCTGCGCGCCGCGCGCGGCTGGGCGACGGGTCGGTCGTACCGCGAGTACGGCGTCGGGCTCGGGCTGGCCGTCCTCCTCGTGAGCGGGGCCTTCGGCGGGCTGGAGGAGCAGCGGGTCGCCGCGCCGCCCTCCGTGCCGACGGGTCGGGAAGTCGCCGTCGAGCCGTTCCGGGTCACCGTCGAGCGGGTCCGGGCGGGCACCGACCTCGGCGTCGACTCCATCCCCGCGCCGGAGGGCCGGTACCTCCTCGTCAGCCTCAGGGTCGGGGTCGGGGACGTGAGCACCTCGGTGCCGTGGCAGACCCTGCGCGACCTCGTCCGCCTCGAGGGCGCGCAGGGTCTCGTCGGCCCGTTCCACACCGAGGGCGACCCGGTGCCGGCACGTCCCGAGGAGGTCGTCCCCACCCACATGGTGTCCTCGGACGACGCCGAGGGGCTGGGTGACATCGCCCCGGGCCTGCAGTACCCGGCGGTCTTCCTCTTCCAGCAGGTCGGGTCCGCCGCGCTCCCCGAGGAGGTCACCGTCGTCCTCTCGCGGCACACGTGGCGCAAGAGCAACAACGACCAGCGGCTCGGCTGGTTCGACCCGGAGGTCGCGGTGCGGGTCACCGTGCCGGTCACCGAGTTCGCCCCCGCGCCGGAGCCGACCCCGTGAGCCCGGTTCACGTTCCCCGGCCGTCGCGCCGGGGGTTGCTCACGGTCGCGCTCGTCGTCGCGGCGCTCGCCGCCGGGCGCTCCGTGGAGGCGCTGACGGCCGACGACGACGGCGTCTTCGGGCGGACCTTCCTGCGTCCGGTCGCGGTGGGGGAGACCGTCGAGCTCAGGTACGCGACCCTGACCCCGGAGTCCGTCGACGGCGCGCCGCTGCTCGACCGCGGGGCCTCCGCGCCGATGCAGTCGCCCGGGCTGTGGGTCGTCACCCGGCTCACCGTGACGCCCACGCTGGACGCCGAGACCCTGCGCCACGCGACGTTCGTGGATGGTCGTGGCCGCGAGCTGACCCTCGGCAGTCGCAACGAGCTCAGCTGTGCCGCAGCGGTTCCCGGCGTCGCGACCCCGTGCGTCGTGGCCTTCGAGGTCGCCACCGACGCCGCCGCGGGGTCGCACCTGCGGCTGGCCCGCTCGCCCCGCGAGGTCCGCGGCGACGACATGGCCGACGTCGACCTCGGCATCGGCGCCGACGACGTCCGCCGCTGGGCCACCCGCACCGACCGGGTCGACGGCGCCGCACCACCGGGTATCGACCCGGAGACCGGTGTGCGGGAGGAGGGCTCGTGATGACGTTCATCCGGTCCCAGAGCCGCGCCCTGCTCGCGCTGCCGCTCCTCCTGGCCCTCGCCGTCGCCGCGAGCGGCCAGCGGGTCGTCGACCTCTGGTGGCCGTACACGATGCACGCCGAGGTCGCCCTCGACGCCGGTGGCACCGCGCACTTCGAGACGACCGTCGAGACCCAGAGCAACGGGCGGGTCCCGTTGCGCCTCTCGGTGCGCCATGTCTCCACCGAGCCCGTGCAGACGGTGCGGCTCTCCGGCGACGAGGAGGTCCCGGTGCCGGCGGGGTTCGACGCGTGGCGGGTGCGGGTCCACGTCGAGGCCGACCCCGCCGCGATCCTCGGCGCGTGCCAGGTCCTCCTCCGCGACACCGAGGGTCGTGAGTACGCCGCCGGCACCAGGCCCCTCGAGGGCGGCGCGCTCGACCTCGCGTCGTGCCAGCCCCCCGACGCGGAGAACCCGAGCGGGCTCGACATGGACGCCGACCGGACGTCGAACCGTCCTCCGGCCTACGACCGCGACGCGGTCTTCCTCCTGCCCGAGGGCGCCGTGCCGGTGGAGGTCCGGGTCAGCCCGGACCTCCACCTCTACGGCGCCTGGCCGCTGCCGGCGGCCGACTGACCCCGCCGCTCCGTCGGACCGGCCCCCGGGGACCCCGGTCCCACGCCGACCGACGACGCGTCCTCGGGGACGAGCTGCTCGGAGGCCGTGAGGCCGGCGACGACCCGGCCGAGCGCCGCCGCGAGGAGGCACACGACGACGACGGTGCGGGTCACCCACCGAGGATCGACAGGATCGGCGAGAAGGCGACGACGGTCTCGCCGTCCCGCGGCCCGAGGAGGGCGCGCACGCCCTCGTCGACGAGCGTGCCGGCCTCGTCGGCGAGGAGGAAGGCGACGCAGAAGAAGAGCATCGGCACCAGACCGGCGACGGCGAGGAGGCGCACCCCGCGCACGAGCGCGCCGAAGCGGTCGGCGACGCTCGCGGTGGCCTCGCCGACGCCGCGCCGGACCCAGCCGGGCAGTCGCTCCCGGACCGGGTGGCGCCGCTCGGGACCGGCCGGGGCGGCAAGGTCCTTGCCGAAGACGACGGCACCGACGGTCAGCCACGCGATGGGCAGGACGATCGTCTGGTCGGCGTTCGCGACGACCTCGCCGAGGAAGGCCCCGGCGGAGCGGACCGGCTCGGTCAGCGGACCGAGGCGGTCGGTGAGCCCGGCCCACTGCTCGAGCGCCCACACGCTGAGCCGCCGGTCGGCCACCCAGTCGCGGACCTCGCCCTTGTAGCCGGCGACCTGCCGGGCGAGGAGGAACAGCCACAGCACCTCGACGTAGGCCGCGAGCATCCCCCACGACAGGTGCCGGGCCGGGAGCCCGAACCGGTCGAGGGCGGTCCGCAGGACGAAGGCCACCGCGACGAGCGCGAAGAGGGCGCCCCCGGTGACCAGCGCACCGCGATCGAGGTTGCGGTCGGGGTTCCAGAAGTCGGCGGTGATGAACTCCGTGGTGACCGCCGCGTTGACGAAGGTGCGCAGGTCCTCGGCGAGCCGGTCCTGGGCGACGTAGAGCGTGAGGAACGGGATGAGGGTGCTCGCGAGGAGGGCGAGTCGCCCGCGAAGCCGTTCGCCCGGGACGTCGGTGACGAGCGGCGCGAGGGTCGGCTCGTGGCGCCCGGCGTGCCGCAGCATGAGGACGAGCGCGACGAGCGAGCTGATCGGCACGAGGGGCAGGAGGATGGCGGTCGCCAGGCCGTGGTGGTCGCTCAGCCAGACGCAGAACCACAGGAAGCCCTGGTGGCCGACGATCCCGAGCAGGGCGATCGCGGCGAGGGTCGGCCACTGCCGCGCGAGCAGCCGTGCCGCGTCGCGCAGCACGACGAGCGCCGACGACGCCATCGCCCCCAGGGTCCCCACGGGCACCGATCGTAGGGCCTGCCACGCGGACGGGACCGCAGGGTCAGCCCCCGGAACGTCGGGACGGGCCGCGAGCCCCGAACCTAGGATGGCGCCATGACGACGACCCCCGACATCAAGCCGCGCAGCCGCGACGTGACGGACGGCCTCGAGAAGGCCGCCGCGCGAGGGATGTTGCGAGCGGTGGGACTCGGGGACGACGACTTCGCCAAGCCCCAGATCGGGGTGGCGAGCTCGTGGAACGAGATCACCCCGTGCAACCTCTCCCTCGACCGGCTCGCCAAGGCCGTCAAGGACGGGGTCCACGCGGGCGGCGGCTACCCGCTGGAGTTCGGCACCATCTCGGTGAGCGACGGCATCTCGATGGGGCACGAGGGGATGCACTTCTCGCTCGTCAGCCGCGAGATCATCGCCGACTCGGTCGAGACGGTGATGAACGCCGAGCGCCTCGACGGCTCGGTCCTCCTCGCCGGGTGCGACAAGTCGCTGCCGGGCATGCTGATGGCGGCCGCGCGCCTGGACCTGTCGTCGGTCTTCCTCTACGCCGGCTCGATCCTGCCCGGCATCGCCAAGCTCTCCGACGGCACCGAGAGGACGGTGACGATCATCGACGCCTTCGAGGCCGTGGGCGCGTGCGCGCGAGGCCTCATGAGCCGCGAGGACGTCGACGCCATCGAGCGCGCGATCTGTCCGGGGGAGGGCGCGTGCGGGGGGATGTACACGGCCAACACGATGGCGTCGGTCGCCGAGGCGATCGGGATGTCGCTGCCCGGTTCGGCCGCGCCACCCGCCACCGACCGCCGCCGCGACGGCTTCGCCCGCAAGTCCGGCGAGGCCGTCGTCGAGCTCCTCCGGCGCGGCATCACGGCGCGGGACATCATGACCAAGGAGGCGTTCGAGAACGCCATCGCCGTCGTCATGGCCTTCGGCGGCTCGACGAACGCGGTGCTGCACCTCCTGGCGATCGCGCACGAGGCCGACGTCGACCTCACCCTCGACGACTTCGTCCGGGTCGGCTCGGCGGTGCCGCACCTCGCCGACGTCAAGCCCTTCGGCCAGTACGTCATGACCGACGTCGACCGCGTCGGCGGCGTGCCCGTCGTCATGCGCGCGCTGCTCGATGCCGGTCTCCTGCACGGGGACACGCTCACCGTCACCGGCCGCACCATGGCCGAGAACCTCGCCGACATCCGCCCGCCGGACGTCGACGGCAAGGTCGTCCGCGCGATGGCCGAACCGATCCACCGGACGGGCGGCATCACCATCCTCAAGGGGTCACTGGCCCCCGAGGGCGCGGTGGTCAAGTCGGCCGGGTTCGACTCCGACGTCTTCGAGGGCACGGCGCGCGTCTTCGACGGCGAGCGGGGGGCGATGGACGCCGTCGAGGACGGCTCGCTCAAGGCCGGCGACGTCGTCGTCATCCGGTACGAGGGGCCCAAGGGCGGGCCGGGGATGCGCGAGATGCTCGCCGTCACCGGGGCGATCAAGGGCGCGGGCCTCGGCAAGGACGTCCTGCTCCTCACCGACGGCCGGTTCTCCGGTGGCACGACCGGCCTGTGCGTCGGCCACGTCGCCCCCGAGGCCGTCGACGAGGGTCCGATCGCGTTCGTGCGCGACGGCGACCCCATCCGCCTCGATGTCGCCAGCGGCACCCTCGACCTGCTCGTCGACGAGGCCGAGCTGGCCTCCAGGCGTGCGGCCGGCGTCACCCACCCGGAGCCGAAGTACACGCGTGGCGTCCTCGCGAAGTACCGCAAGCTCGTCCGCAGCGCGAGCACGGGGGCCGTGTGTGACTGAGCCGGCACCGGGGGGACCGGCACTCGAGCTCACCGGCCTGGTCAAGGAGTTCCGCGGCAGGCGGGTCGTCCACGGCCTCTCGCTCGTCGTGCCTCGCGGGTCGCTGTTCGGGCTCGTCGGGCCCAACGGCGCCGGCAAGACGACGACCCTGTCGATGGCCACCGGTCTGCTCCGCCCGGACGGCGGCTCGGCGCGCGTGCTCGGGGTCGACGTGTGGGCCGACCCCGCCGCGGCGAAGGCGGTGATGGGCGTGGCGCCGGACGGGATGCGGCTGTTCGAGCAGCTCTCCGGGCGCGAGCTGCTCCACTACGTCGGGGCGCTGCGCCGGATGCCGCGCGAGGTCGTCGCCGAGCGGGCCACCGAGCTGCTCGGCGTCCTCGACCTCGCCGCCGACGCCAGCACGGTCGTCGCCGACTACTCGGCCGGCATGGTGAAGAAGGTGTCGCTCGCGGCGGCCCTCATCCACGCGCCGCGCCTGCTCGTCCTCGACGAGCCGTTCGAGGCCGTCGACCCCGTGTCCGGCCAGACGATCCGCACGATCCTGCGCCGCTACGTCGCCGGCGGCGGCACGGTCGTCATGTCCAGCCACGTCATGGAGCTCGTCGAGGGGCTGTGCGACCGCGTCGCCGTCATCGCCGGGGGCCGCGTGCTCGCCGAGGACACCGTCGCCGGGCTCACCGACGGCGGTTCGCTGCACGACCGCTTCCTCCAGCTCGTCGGCGCCCAGGACGCCGGCGGCGACGGCCTCGCCTGGCTGGGCTGACACCCGTGGCGACCGCGGAGGTGGGTGCGCCCCAACCGGGTCCGGCGCAGCCGGGGTCGGCCGCGGCACCCCGTCCGGGCGGTCTGGTGCTCCTCGTCGTGCGCCTGCGCCTCGCCATGTGGCGGACAGCGATGACGCGCAGCGCCCTGCACCTCGTGTCGTCCGTCGTCGGTGGGCTGGCCGCGCTCGGCCTGCTCGCCGTGCTCGGGCCCGGCCTCGTCCTCCTGGCCGGCCGCCCGGTGCGAGTCGTCGCCCTCACGGTGCCGCTCTTCGCGGTGGTGACCCTCATGTGGGCCGTGCTCTCGCTCGTCGCCACCGGCGTCGATGCGACCCTCGACCCCGCCCGCTTCTCGGTCCTCCCGTTGCGCGCGCGGCACCTCGCGCCCGCGCTGTTCGCCGCGGCGCTCACGGGTATCCCCGCGCTCCTCCTCGTCGGGCTCGCGCTCGGGCAGGTGGGCGCGTGGTCGGGCGGCGCCGCCACCGCCGGGGCCGCCCTCGTGGCCGCGGTCCTCGGCGTGGCGACGGCCGTGCTCCTCTCGCGAGCCGTCACGAGCACCCTCGCCCGCGTGATGACGACCCGGGCGGGCCGGCTGGTCGGCGCCGTCGTCGTCTCGCTCGTCACCCTCCTGCCCCTCGGCCTCAACCTGCTGCTGATGACCGGGTCGCTCGGTACCGACCTCGCGACGTTCGACGCGACCCGCTCGGCGGAGCTGGCGTCGTGGACCCCGGTCGGGTGGGCCTGGGGGCTGCCCTTCGACGTCGCGACGGGTCGGTGGGGGAGCGCCGCCGTGCACCTCGCCCTCGCGGTCGCGCTCGTCGTCGGCCTGCACCTCGCCTGGGTGCGCCAGCTCGACCGCGCCCTCACCTCGCCCCTGACCAGCTCGGGTGGCCAGCGGATCGGCAGCGGTCGCGTCCTGCCGCGGCTGCTGGGGACCTCGCCCGTCGCGACCGTGGCGGCCCGGCGGGTGCGGGCCTGGTACCGCGACAGCCGGCTCGTCTCCATCGCGCTGCGGACCGCCGTGCTGCCGGTGTTCTTCGTCCTCCAGGCGGTGCTCACCGGGACCAGCGGGCTGGCGGGGACCGGCGTCGTGATGCTCGCCGTCCTCGCGGGGCTCACCCTGATGAACGACCTCGCGTTCGACGGGCCGGCCTGGTGGATGCACCTCGCCGTCGGGGTCCGGGGGTGGGAGGACCGTCTCGGGAGGGCGCTGGCCTCGGTCGTCGTCTTCGGCCCGGCCCTCGCGGTGACGTGGCTCGCCGGGGTCGCCCTCGGGGTCGTGAGCCGTCCGGTGCCGTGGCTCAGCGTGTCGGTGGCGTCGTTCCTCGCGAGCCTGGGGCTGGCCGTCCTCGTCGGGGCCTACCTGCCGGGCACCGCGCCACGCACGGGCGGCAACCCGTTCGCGGCGACGTCCGGCGGTGCGGCCCAGGGCTGCCTCACGGCGCTGCTGTCCTTCGTCGGGCCGGTGGTCCTCGTGCTGCCCGTCGCGGTGGCGGCCGTCGTCACCTCGGACTCGCCGGTGGGGCAGTGGGCGACCCTCGCCGTGGCGGTCCTCTACGGCGCGGCGCTGCTCGCCGTGGGGGTCGTCGTCGGCGGTCGCCGCCTCGACCGCCGCGGACCCGAGCTCCTCGGCCGGCTCCACCGGTCCCAGGTCTGAGCCGTCCCGAGGTCGTCAGCCGAAGGTGCCGCCGACCCCGCCCAGCAGGTCGGTCGGGTTGATCCCGAGCTCGTGGAGCAGGTCCGCGTGCTCATCGGTGTCGACGAGCTCGGGCAGCTCACGCTCCGCGCGGTCGGCGACGTCGTCCTCGTTCCGGCCGCGGAGCTGGTCGACGATCTCCTGCCGTTCGATCTCCACCTCGACACCCCTTCCGTCGGGTCGTGCGTGGGGTCCAGCCTGCCGGATCCGCGGGCCCGCGTGAAGCCTCGGGCGGGCCCGCTCGCTCAGGTCACGGGGACCGGCTCGCGGGCGTCCCGCACGGCGCGGGCCACGCCGACGGGCGCGTACCGGTCGTGGAACGTCACGAGCAGGAGGAGGACGAAGAACAGCGTGTCGGCGACGTCGAGGGCGCCGGTGCCGAGGAGGGTCCGCGCGAGGACGACGAGGCCGAGGTCGACGAGCACGCGCGCCCCGAACGCCGCCGCCGTCCCCTCGCGGCTGCCGACCCGGCGGGCCACCGTGAGGGTGATCGCGACGTTGACGACGACGTACGCCGCGATGCCGGTGAACATCTGCAGGTCCCCGACCCGCAGGCCGGGGAGGATCCGCGCGTAGGTCACCGACAGCAGCCCGATGAGGGCCACCTTCTCCAGCGTCCACCAGGACCAGACGCGGACGTGGGTCGCGGTCCACGCGTCGCGCTCGGCGGCGGTGTCCATCTCCTCGGGCAGCGGGTCGGCGGCGACGCGCCACCCGTGGTCGGTGCGGGGGAGCCGGGGGACGGCGACGCACGAGAAGGCGGCGGCGAGCGCCAGGAGGGCGACGACCAGCACGGGCCCGGCCCATGCGTACGCCGCGAGCGTGTCGGTGACGTCCAGCCGGGCCACGTGGATCCAGTACTCTTGCGGCAGCTTGACGACGACCCAGATGAGCTCGAAGAGCATGACCCCCGCCATCCGGTAGAAGAACAGGAACCGCGCGACCTGCCCGGCGGAGGACCGGGTCCAGTTGCGCATCGTCGTGAGGAACGCGATGGCGAGGTAGTACACGTCCATCGCCTTGTCGTAGCCCTGGTGGCCCGGGGGATCGAAGCCGAAGGACTGGAAGATCGTCTGGTCGACGCCGTCGAGGACGAGGCAGGCGATGATCGCCGGCAGCGGGAACCGGGGGATCAGGAGGGGGAGGACGAACCGTCCCGCGACGACGGCGACGACGGCGACGAAGACGACGGTGCCCTCGGTGCTCACGGCTGCTCCCTGGGGGTCCGGTGGGTCGGCGACGTCGGGTGGGCTTCCTTCGGGAGAGGCGGTCTGGGACGCTCTGCCGACGCTGGTGGAGGTGCGCGACCGCGGTCACGACCCTCGACACGAGCCGGTCCGCGCACCGGCGCTTCCGTGAGCGGTCTCACGGTCCCGGATCGTGGGACCGGTCGTCTCGGTGGTTGACACCCCCGGAGGGCGGCGGGAGAGTGGTCCCGTGGCCCGAGTCCTCGTACTTCCCTAGGCGCGTCCGCACCTCGCGACGCGCCTCCCTCCGTTGTCCCCGCCACGGGACTGGAGGGTTTTTTTGTGCACGGACCCGGCCGCGACAGCGGTGAACGACGACAGAGCGGTGACCCCGATGAGCGACACGAAGCCGGCGATCCCGGCCGCCCCGACCCCGGCGCCCCCGAGCGCCCCGAGCCCCGCGCAGGTCGCGCAGCAGGCCCGCGCCCGCACGCCGATCGAGGTGACCGGCGCCCAGAGCCTCGTGCTGTCCCTGGAGGCGATGGACGTCGACACCGTCTTCGGCATCCCGGGCGGCGCCATCCTCCCCGCGTACGACCCCCTCCTCGACTCGGTCAAGGTGCGCCACATCCTCGTGCGCCACGAGCAGGGCGCGGGCCACGCGGCCGAGGGGTACGCGGCGGCGACCGGCAGGGTCGGCGTCTGCATGGCGACCTCCGGCCCGGGGGCGACGAACCTCGTCACCCCGCTCGCCGACGCCCACATGGACTCGGTCCCGATCGTCGCGATCACCGGCCAGGTCGCCTCCAGCGCCATCGGCACGGACGCCTTCCAGGAGGCCGACATCCGCGGCATCACGATGCCGATCACCAAGCACAACTACCTCGTGACGAACGCCGCCGACATCCCGCGCGTCATCGCCGAGGCGTTCCACATCGCCTCGACCGGGCGCCCCGGGCCGGTGCTCGTCGACATCAGCAAGGACGCGCTCCAGGCTCGCACGACGTTCTCGTGGCCGCCGCGCATCGAGCTGCCCGGCTACCGGCCCGTCACCCGCCCGCACAGCAAGCAGATCCGCGAGGCCGCGCGGTACATCGCCGAGGCGCAGCGCCCCGTCCTCTACGTCGGTGGCGGCGTCGTGCGGGCCGGCGCTAGCGAGGAGCTGCGCCGCCTCGTCGAGCTCTCGCAGATCCCGGTGGTCACGACGCTCATGGCGCGGGGCACGCTGCCGGACAGCCACCCGCTGCACCTCGGTATGCCGGGGATGCACGGGTCGGTCTCGGCCGTCACCGGCCTGCAGAAGTCCGACCTCATCATCGCCCTCGGCGCCCGCTTCGACGACCGCGTCACCGGCCAGCTGGCGACCTTCGCCCCCGAGGCGAAGGTCATCCACGCCGACATCGACCCCGCCGAGATCAGCAAGAACCGCCGCGCCGACGTGCCGATCGTCGGCGACTGCAAGGCCGTCATCACCGACCTCATCGAGGCGCTCGACGCCGACATCGACGCCGGCAAGGGAGGCGACTACACCGAGTGGCGTGAGCGCGTCGCGGGGTGGAAGGAGGCGTTCCCTCTCGGCTACTCCGAGCCCGAGGGCGGAACCCTCGCACCGCAGTACGTCCTCGAGCGCCTCTCCGCCATCGCCGGTCCGGAGGCCGTGTACGTCGCGGGAGTGGGCCAGCACCAGATGTGGGCCGCCCAGTTCGTCGAGTACGAGCGCCCCAACGCGTGGCTGAACTCCGGCGGCCTCGGGACCATGGGCTACGCCGTGCCGGCCGCCATGGGTGCGCAGGTCGGCGAGCCCGATCGCACCGTCTGGGCGATCGATGGCGACGGCTGCTTCCAGATGACGAACCAGGAGCTCGCGACCTGCGTCATCAACAACATCCCGATCAAGGTCGCCGTCATCAACAACAGCAGCCTCGGCATGGTCCGCCAGTGGCAGACGCTCTTCTACAACGAGCGGTACTCGAACACCGACCTCCACACCTCCGTCGGGTCACGCGTCCCCGACTTCGTCAAGCTCGCCGACGCCTACGGCTGCGTCGGGCTGCGGTGTGAGAGACCGGAGGACGTCGACGAGACGATCCGGCAGGCGATGGCGGTCACCGACCGGCCCGTCGTCGTCGACTTCGTCGTCCACCGTGACGCCATGGTGTGGCCGATGGTCCCCGCCGGGGTGAGCAACGACCTCATCCAGGTCGCCCGCGACACCGCGCCGCAGTGGGACCGCGAGGAGTCCGAGGCGATCGAGCAGCCCACCGACGCCGACCACGACGGGGAGTGAGGAACCACCCATGAGCAAGCACACGCTGTCCGTCCTCGTCGAGAACAAGCCCGGCGTCCTCGCGCGCATCGCGGCGCTGTTCTCCCGCCGCGGCTTCAACATCGACTCCCTCGCCGTCGGTGAGACCGAGTACCCGCAGATCTCGCGGATGACGGTCGTCGTCGACGTCGAGGACCTCCCGCTCGAGCAGGTGACCAAGCAGCTGAACAAGCTCGTCGAGGTCCTCAAGGTCGTCGAGCTCGAGCCGGGCGCGGCGGTCCACCGCCAGGTCATGCTCATCAAGGTCCGGGCCGATGCCGCGACGCGCAGCCAGGTCCTCGAGATGACCCAGATGTTCCGGGCCAAGATCGTCGACGTCGCCACCGACTCCCTGACGATCGAGGCGACCGGCACGGCCGACAAGCTCAAGGCCCTGCTCGAGGTGCTCGAGCCCTACGGGGTCAAGGAGCTCGTGCAGTCCGGGGTCGTCGCCATCGGCCGCGGGCCGCGCTCCATCACCGACCGGGCCCTGCGCAGCGCCTGAACCCCGCACCCGCACCGCACCCGCACCCGCACCCCCGCCCCGCGGACGGCCCGGCACCGGCACGGCCGCCCCGCCTACAGTCACCAGCAGCACCACACCAGACACGAAGGAGAGGCCTGACGATGGCCGAGATGTTCTACGACGACGACGCCGACCTGTCGGTGATCCAGGGCCGCAAGGTGGCCGTCATCGGCTACGGCAGCCAGGGGCACGCGCACGCGCTCAACCTGCGCGACTCGGGCGTCGACGTCCGCGTCGGCCTCGCCGAGGGGTCGAAGAGCCGCCCGAAGGCCGAGGCCGAGGGGCTCACCGTCCTCACCGTCGCCGACGCCGTGAAGGAGGCCGACGTCGTCGTCATCCTCACCCCGGACCAGGTGCAGCGTGGCGTCTACGCCGAGCACATCGCGCCGAACCTCAAGGAGGGCGCGGCGCTGCTCTTCGGGCACGGGTTCAACATCCGCTTCGGCTACATCCAGCCGCCGGCGGGCTCGGACGTCCTCATGGTCGCCCCCAAGGGCCCCGGCCACATCGTGCGTCGCGAGTACGTCGACGGCCGCGGCGTGCCCGTCCTCCTCGCCGTCGAGCAGGACGCCTCCGGCACGGCCTGGGACCTCGCGAAGTCCTACGGCAAGGCCATCGGCGGCCTGCGCGCGGGCGGCATCGGCACGACCTTCACCGAGGAGACCGAGACCGACCTGTTCGGTGAGCAGGCCGTCCTGTGCGGTGGCGCCTCGCAGCTCGTCATGTACGGCTTCGAGACCCTCGTCGAGGCCGGCTACCAGCCCGAGGTCGCGTACTTCGAGTGCCTCCACGAGCTCAAGCTCATCGTCGACCTCATGATCGAGGGCGGCATCGCCAAGCAGCGCTGGTCGGTCTCGGACACCGCGGAGTACGGCGACTACGTCTCCGGACCGCGCGTCATCGACCCGTCCGTGAAGGAGAACATGAAGGCGGTGCTCGCCGACATCCAGAACGGCTCGTTCGCCAAGCGCTTCATCGACGACCAGGACGCCGGTGCACCGGAGTTCAAGGAGCTGCGGGCGAAGGGCGCCGCGCACCCGATCGAGGCCACCGGCCGCGAGCTGCGCAAGCTCATGGCCTGGGTCGACTCCGGCCGCGACACCGACTACGTCGAGGGCTCCGCCGCCCGCTGACGACACCCCGCCGGGCCCTCAGCGGGCCGCCGACGGTCCGGACGGAACTGCCCCGTCCGGACCGTCGGCGCGTTCGCACCCCGCGGTCAGCGGTGGCTGACGTGGATGTCGCCGGCGCTGCCGAAGTAGAGCCGGGTGCCGTCCCACGAGAGCGACGGGCGCGTGTCCGACGCGGGCGTGCTCACGGTGGCGAGCACCGTCGGCGTCGACCAGGCCGAGCCGGTGTCCGGGCGGGTCGCCGTCCAGATGTCGAACATCCCCTCGCCACCGGGTCGGTTCGAGGCGAAGACGACCTCGAGGCCGTCCTTGCGGACGTTCGGCATGACGTCATCGGCCGCCGAGCTGAGGCTCGCCACCACCGAGGGGGCCCCGAAGCTGCCGGGCGCGACCTCACGGCTCACGTAGACGTCCTGGGTGCCCGTGCCGAGCGCTCCCCCGCTGGAGAAGTAGAGGAAGGTGCCCTCTGCGGTCTCGACGACGGACGGCCCGAACTCGGTGCCCGGTCCGTTGGGGCCACCGTTCCCCGTGCAGCCGAGGTTGCGCGCCGGGGTCCACGTGCCGGTGCTCGGGTCGAGCCGGGTGAGGTAGAGGTCGCCGCCTCCGCAGGCCACCGTCCCGTACGCGTCGGTCCCGCCGCGGTTGGACACGAAGAGCAGCGACTTGCCACGCAGGGGCGTGGGACAGAAGTCGTTGGCCGCTGAGTTGACCGGGTCGGGGAGGATCTGCGGCTCGCCGAAGGTACCGTCCTGGAGGCGCGGCGCCAGCCAGATGTCCTGGTCGCCGCCGTCGCGGGTCGACATGAGGTACAACGCGCTCGCGTCCGGTGCCTCGATGGGGCACCCCTCGGTGGCGCCCGAGTTGACCCCCGCCACGAGGGTCGGCGCCCGCCAGTCCCCGAGCACCTTCGCCTGGGCCACCGGCCCGGCCGCGACCGCGGCGAGGAGGCCGCCCGCGAGGGCCGCGACGGCGACGAACGCCCCTGCCCGGCGCCGGTCTGCCCGGCGTCCGGGTGTTCGTCCTGCCGTCCCGCCGCGGTGGTCCGACGCGCCCTTGACGTGTGTGAAGTCGAACATCTGCTGGTCCTTTCCTCTGCGCTGCGGGCCTGCCGGCTCCGGGTCCGGGCCCACGCCCGGTGCAGCTGAGCGCCAGTGGAGCAGCGCCCGATATCGGCCTGATATCGGGCTCCTTGACAGGTATCGGTCGACTGCGGACAGTCAGCGGCATGCGCATCCGGGTGCTCGGACCGCTGCTCGTCGACGACCGGGCGGCGCTCTCGCCGCGGGACACGGTCGTCCTCGAGGCGCTCGTCGCCGAGTCCGGTCGCCCGCTCGGGACCGACCGGCTGGCAGAGGCGATGTGGGGGGACGAGCGGCCCGAGTCCTGGGCCAAGCTCATCCCGAGCAGCGTGCTGCGGATCCGCAAGGTCCTGGGCGGGCCCGCGATCGAGACGACGCCGCACGGCTACCGGCTGGCCCTCGGCGGTGAGGCCGTCGACGCCGTGCGGTTCGAGCGGCTCGTCGACCGGGGGCACCAGCTCCTCGCCATCGGGGAGCCCGACCGCGCGCGGCACGTGCTGCGGGAGGCGCTGGCCCTGTGGCGCGGCCGTCCCCTCGCCGAGCTGGAGGACTGGGAGCCGGGACGGGCCGCCGCCGACCGCCTCGTCGAGATGCGTCGGGAGGCGGAGGAGACCGTCATCGAGGCCGGCCTTCGGGCCGGTGTCCACACCGAGGCGGTCGCGGAGGCGCGGCTGCGGGTGACCGAGGAGCCCCTGCGCGAGCGCCGGTGGTCCCTCCTCGCCCTGGCGCAGTACCTGTCCGGCGACGCCGCGGCCGCCCTCGCCACCCTCCGGCGGGCGCGGGCCCGGCTCGCCGACGAGCTGGGGCTCGACCCGGGCCCGGACCTCGAGGAGCTGGAGCAGGCGATGCTCCGGCGCGACCCCTCCCTCGTCACCCGGGTCGCCCTCCCCGACGCCGACCCGACGAGCCCGTACCCGGGCCTGCGGTCCTTCGACGTCGACGACGGTGAGTTCTACTTCGGCCGCGACGGTGAGGTGCGCCAGTGCCTCGGCCGGTTGCAGGACACCGGGTGCGTGGTCGTCGTCGGCGCCTCCGGGTGCGGCAAGTCCTCACTCCTGCGCGCGGGCGTCGCGGCCGCCCTCCGTCGCGACGGGGAGAAGGTCGTCGTGCTCGGTCCCGGCAGCGACCCGGTGGGGACGCTCCGCGAGCTCACGGGCTCCGGCTTCGCCGGAACCCTCGTCGTCGACCCGCTCGACGAGGTCCTCGTCGCCTGCGGTCCGGACGGCCGCCGCGAGCTCACCACGCTGCTGGTCGAGCTCTCCCGGTGGTGGGGGCTCGCCATGTCGATCCGCGCCGACCACCTGGCCGACGTGGCCGACGAGCCGGCCCTCGCCCGGCTGGTGGAGCGGGGCACCTACCTCCTGGGGCCGATGACCGAGGAGGGCATGAGGGACGCGATCGTGCGTCCCGCCGCGGCGGCGGCGCTCCTGCTCGAGCCGGGGCTCGTCGACCTGCTCGTCACCGAGGTCACGGGGGCGCCGGGGGCGCTGCCGCTCATGGCGCACGCGCTCCACCAGACGTGGGAGCGGCGCGAGGGGCGGACCCTCACGGTCGACGGGTACCACGCCTCGGGCGGCATCAGCGGCGCGGTGGCCCAGACGGCCGAGCGGGTGTACGAGGACCTGTCGGTCGACGACCGGTCGGCGCTGCGTGACCTCCTCGGGCGGCTCGTCACCGTGGCGCCGGACGGCACGCCGGTGCGGGTCTGGGCCCCCGTGACCCAGCTCGCTCCGGGGGAGGGCGGGGACCTCGTCGAGGTCCTCGTCCGTGAGCGGCTGCTCACCCGCGACAACGGCGTCGTCGCGGTGGCGCACGAGGCGCTCGCGCGGTTCTGGCCGCGCCTCGCGGGCTGGCTGGAGGACGACGTCGAGGGCCGGCGCATGCTGCGCCACCTCACGGACGCCGCCGACAGCTGGGAGGCCCTGGGTCGCGTCGACAGCGAGCTGTACCGGGGGGTCCGGCTGAGCCGGGCCCTGGAGTGGCGCCGCACGTCCGGGGTCCGGCTCACCTCGGTGGAGACCCAGTTCCTCCGAGCGTCCGAGCAGCGGGCCGACGCCGAACGGCGCCACGAGGCCTTGGCGGCTCGCCGGCGTCGGCGCCAGGTCCGTACGGTCCGTGGCCTCGTCGTCACGTCCGCCGCCCTCGTCGTCGTCCTCGCGGCTGCGGCCTCGTTCGGGCTGCGCCAGCGCGACCTGGCGGCCGAGGCCTCCGTCGTCTCCCGGGTGAATGCCGCCGTGGCAGCTGCGTACGAGTCGAGCGACCCGGTGGTGGCGGCCCTCGCGGGGGTCGAGGCGGTCCGCCTCCGGGACGACGCGAGGTCGCGGACCGCGCTGCACGACGCCCTCGACCGGTGGCCCGCCCTCCTCGCCTCCGTCGTGGTGAGCGGCGCCGTGTCCCTGTCCGTGGGGGACGGCGGGACCGTCGCCCTCGGGCACGGGTCGAGGCTGACCCTCCACGACCCGGCGTCGCTGGCCCAGGTCGCGGAGGTCCCGGGCAAGGCCCCCGTGGTCCACCTGCTCAGCGGCGAGCGCGAGGTCCTCATCGGCACCGCCGAGAGCGAGCTCGTGGTCCTCGACCTGTCGGCACGCACGCGGACGTCCCTGCTCGGGTCCGCCCCCGGTGACCTCGCCCGCGTGACCGCGAGCGCGGACGGTCGGGTCCGCGCCGGCGAGCACTACGACTGGCGCGACGAGAAGAGCGCCGTTCACGTGTGGCGCGGGAGGGAGCTCGTCCGCTCGCTGCCACGGCGGGGCCTCGCGGGCCTCCTGGTGACCCCGGACGGGTCGACGCTCGTCGTGCGGCACCGGTCCCCGGCCGCGCTCAGCGTCGTCGACGTCGCGACGGGGCGTGAGCTCGTCACCAGGACAGGTGCCGACCTGGGGCTGGGGGAGAGCCCGTCGCCGGAGGACCGCCCGCCCATGGCGGTGAGCCCCGACGGGCGGCTCGTCGCCGTCGGTGTGGGCGCGGACGTGCTCGTCCTCGACGCGAGGACCCTCGCGGTGAGGTGGCGGGCGGACAGCCCGAGCGGCGCCGTGCTGACCCTGGCGTTCTCCCCCGACGGGGCACTCCTCGTCGGCGGCTCCGACGCCGGGGCCGCCACGGTCTGGACGGTCGGGGGCGCCCTGAGGGAGGAGCTCGCCGGTCCCTCGCGCACCGTCACCGGGCTCGGGGTCAGCCCGGACGGGCGGACGCTCTACACGCTCGCGGCCGACGGTCGGCTCAGTGCGTGGGACCTCGGCGGTGACCGTCGGTCGGTCCAGCTCCTCGTGCCCCCGGACGAGGGTGTCACCGACCTGGTGGCCGAGGTGTCCCCGAGCGGTCGGGCGGTCGCCTTCGTGGTGCCGGAGCAGGGCGTCCGCACGCGCCCGCTGAGGATCGTCGACCTCGAGAGGGGGAGGACGCTCGAGGGCGCGGTGGCGAGCCGCGGCGACAGGATCGTGGCGTGGCAGCCGGGCGAGGGGGGACTGCTGGCCACCCACACCGACCGCAGGGTCCAGGTCTGGGACTGGCGTCGCGGGGTCGCGGTCGCCGAGCGGGACGTGGGGGCGGTCGCGGCGATCACGTGGACCCCGGACGGGCGACGCATCGTCGTGGGCGGACCGGACGGCACGGTGCACCAGGTCGACGCCGGGACCCTCCTCCCCGTCGGGGCACGGGGCCGGGTCGACGGCGACGTCCTCGACCTGGAACCGGCCGGGGCCGAAAGGGTGCTCACGCTGAGCTCGTCCTACTCCGTGGACCTGTACCGGGTGGTCGACCTCACCGACGGCTCGACGTCCACCCCACAGGCACCGGGCCTCTGGGTCACGGCACTGGATGTCTCCCCGGACGGTCGGCTCCTCGCCCTCGGGAGCATCGAGGGCGATGTGGGCGTCGCCGAGGCAGGAACGGGCGACTGGGTCGTCGAACCCCGGAGGGTGCACACCGGCGCGGTCCTCGGGGTCGAGTTCTCGGCCGACGGGTCCCTCCTGGCCAGCAGCTCGGCCGACGGCCGGGTCCGCCTGTGGGACGGGCGCTCGGGCGACCCGCGCGGCTCCCTGTCCGTGGCACCGGCCGGGGTGGCGTCGTACGTCACGTTCGTCGACGACGGCCACACGCTCCTGGTCGCCGGTGGCGACGGCTCCGTCCGCCGCTGGGACCTGCGCGTCGACACCTGGGTGCGCCTGGCGTGCGAGCGGGCGGGCCGCGACCTCACCGCGGGGGAGTGGGCCGACGTCTTCGGTGCCGGCCAGCCGTACCGCCGCACCTGCCCGGCAGCGGCCCCCTGACCCGTCCGGGCCGGGTCGCAACCCGGGGGAGGGGCCGATCTAGGCTGGCCGCGTGGAGGCGCTCGTCGAGGGCTGGCCCGTGTGGGCCGTGTTCGTCGCGCTCTGGCTCGGTGCCCTCGCCCGCGGGACGGCCACCTACTGGGCGGGCCGCGGGGTGCGCGCCGGGGGAGGCCGCTCGCGCTGGGCGCACCACCTCGACCGGCCCGCCGTCGCCCGCGCCGAGGGGTTCGTCCGCCGGGTCGGCCCGCCCGCGGTGACGCTGGGCTTCCTCACCATCGGCCTGCAGAGCGCGATCAACGCCTCGGCCGGCATGCTCCGGATGCCGCAGCGCCGGTTCCTGCCCGCGGTCGTCCTCGGGGCCGCGCTGTGGTCGACCCTCTACACGACCGTCGGGCTGGCGGCGGTCGACGCGTTCCTCGGCGGTGGGGGCTGGTGGTGGCTGCTCGTGCTCGTCGCCGTGGCAGGCGTGCTCGTCCTCGCGACCCGCCGGGTCCGGGGCCGTGTCGAGGGGGGAGAAGCCGCCGACCCCCACCCCAACCCTCACCGGGACCCTCACCCCGACGCGCAGCCGGACCCTCACCCCGACCCGTCCTCATCGCGACCTACCGCCTGGTAGGTGTCGTGATCGCAGCACCTACCAGGCGGTAGGTCGCGGTGGAGCATCCGATCGAGGTCCCGGGCTCACCGTGCCCGGACCTGGCGGGGCCGGAGCCGGTGTCGGTGGGCGCTCGTACCGTCGGCCCATGACGCAGTGGCGCGAGGTCATCGAGGCCGTCACGCTCGCCCTCGGCGGCGACCGGGTGCGGGGGAGGGCGCTGCTCGAGGAGGCCTGGGACCTCACCGGTCCCGAGGACTCGGCGCAGCGCTGCGTCATCGCGCACCACCTCGCCGACGTCCAGGACGACCTCGAGCACGAGGTCGCCTGGGGGCGAACGGGCGCTGGCGGCCCTCTCCTTCGTCGTCGACGCCGACCTCGCGCCGGTCGGCGTCGAGCGCGCCGCCGCGCTGGCGCCCAGCCTGCACCTCGACCTCGGCAACGCCTACCTGCGGCAGGGCCGGGTCGAGGACGCGGCGGAGCAGCTCGCCGCGGCCGCGGACGGCATCAGGGCCCTCGCCGACGACGCCTACGGCGACCTCGTGCGGCGCGGGGTCGACGGCCTCGCCGAGCGGGTGGACGCGGCGCGAGGCGCCGGCTCGGTCGCCTGAGGCCCGGGCCCGGCCGGTTCGCGACGACGATCACATCGTGGTCAGGAGGGTCCACATGCCGGTACGTCCGTATCATGGAACACCCGGCCCAGCGGCGTGCCGGATCGCGTCCTCCGACCCCGTCGGACCGGCGCCGCGCCCATCCGGGCACCCGGCACCCCGTCGACCGACGGGCTGCGACCGCAGCACCCGAAAGAGGGACCTTTCGTGACCAAGCCCGTCGTCCTCATCGCCGAGGAGCTCTCGCCCGCGACCATCGACGCCCTCGGCCCGGACTTCGAGGTCCGCAGCGCCGACGGGTCCGACCGAGGTCAGCTGCTCCCGGCGCTCGCCGACGTCGACGCCGTGCTCATCCGGTCGGCCACGAAGATGGACGCCGAGGCGCTGGCCGCGGCGAAGAACCTCAAGGTCATCGCCCGCGCCGGCGTCGGCCTGGACAACGTCGACGTCGAGGCCGCCACGAAGGCGGGCGTCATGGTCGTCAACGCCCCGACCTCCAACATCACCTCCGCGGCCGAGCTCGCGGTCGGGCTCCTCCTCGCCAGCGCCCGCAACATCGCCCCGGCGAACGAGGCCCTCAAGAACGGCGCGTGGAAGCGGAGCAAGTACGGCGGCGTCGAGCTGCTCGAGAAGAAGGTCGGCATCGTCGGCTTCGGCCGCATCGGCCAGCTCGTCGCCGAGCGGCTCAAGGGATTCGGCGTCGAGATCCTCGCCTACGACCCCTACGTGTCGGTCCAGCGCGCCGGCCAGCTCGGCGCCCGGCTCGTCACCCTCGACGAGCTCCTCGCCGAGTCCGACTTCATCACCATCCACCTGCCGAAGACCCCCGAGACCCTGGGCCTGATCGGCAAGGAGGCGCTGACCAAGGTCAAGCCGAGCGTCCACATCATCAACGCCGCCCGCGGGGGCGTCCTCGACGAGGAGGCCCTGGCCGACGCCATCGCCGAGGGCCGCGTGGCCGGCGCCGGCCTCGACGTCTTCGCCAAGGAGCCCTGCACCGACAGCCCGCTCTTCGCCTTCGAGTCGGTGGTCGTCACCCCGCACCTGGGCGCCTCGACCGAGGAGGCCCAGGAGAAGGCCGGTGTCGCCGTCGCGAAGTCGGTGCGCCTCGCGCTCGGCGGCGACCTCGTCCCCGATGCGGTCAACGTCTCGGGCGGCGCCGTCGCCGAGGAGGTGCGCCCGGGCATCGACCTCGTCGAGAAGCTCGGCCGGGTCTTCACGGCCTATGCCGGCGCCGTCCCGGTGCAGCTCGACGTCGACGTCCGCGGCGAGATCACCCAGCACGACGTCTCCATCTGGGAGCTCGCCGCCCTCAAGGGCCTGTTCACCGACGTCACCGAGGACCCCGTCACCTACGTCAACGCCCCGCTGCTCGCCAAGGAGCGTGGCTGCGAGTCGCGCCTCCTCACCGACGCGGTGTCCGAGGACTTCCGCAACGTCACCACGCTCCACGGCACGCTGGCCGACGGCACGACCGTCTCGATCGCCGGCACCCTGACCGGTCCGAAGCTGGTGCAGAAGCTCATCGGCGTCAACGGCTACGACCTCGAGATCCCGATCTCCAAGCACCTCGCGTTCTTCGCGTACGAGGACCGGCCCGGCGTCATCGGCGCCGTCGGCCGCCTCCTCGGCGACGCGAACGTCAACATCGCCGGGATGCAGGTCTCCCGCGACGACTCGCGTGGCAAGGCGCTCGTCTGCCTCACGGTCGACAGCGCGATCCCGGGTGACGTAGTCAGCGCCATCGAGAAGGAGATCGGCGCGGAGACGGTGCGCGTCGTCGACCTCGACTGAGGTCCACCCACGACCGACCGGAGGCGGGCCACCCCACGCGGGGGGCCCGCCTCCGTCGTGCGACGAGGGGGGCACCCCCACGCACCGCGCACCGACGCACCGGACGCGTCGGTGCGCGGGCCCGCAGGCCGCGGAATCCGTCGCCGATCGGGCGCCCGGCCGCAGGAGCAGTGGCCGAAGCGTCCGGATGCTGGAAACCCGCTGGCCGGTACTAGGACGTCCACGTACCGTCGTCGGTATGCAGCGGCTCGAGGTACGCCTCCTCATTCCCGGCCGCGGCGAGGCCCGGTAGTCAGCTCCCTCGCCGCGGAGACCCCGCGACGTCGCTGACCGCTCGCCGTCACATCGGCTCGAGCGCCCGACCCACCCGAAGCAGACATGCGGCCGCAGCGCCGCGGAAGCGAGCACCACGATGAACGAGAACAGCACCCTGGACGAGGCCACCCTGGCCCGCCAGGCCCTCCAGGAGTCCATGGACCTGCGCGACCAGGGGCATTCGGACGACTGAGGCGCCCCCGGCGCCCGCCCGCCGGCCGTCCCGCCCGCCTCCACGGGCTGGGACGGCCGTCCGCATCCCGAACACCCTGCCTAGGCTGGAGACCATGACCGACAGCGACACGCAGACGCTCGACATCGCCGTCATCGGCGGCGACGGCATCGGCCCCGAGGTCGTCGCCGAGGGTCTGAAGGTCCTCGAGGCGGTCACCGGGCCGGCCGGCCCGAAGGTCACCACCACGGAGTACGACCTCGGCGCCCGCCGCTGGCACGCCACCGGTGAGACCCTCCCCGAGTCCGTCCTCGACGAGGTCAAGGCCCACGACGCCATCCTCCTCGGCGCGATCGGCGACCCGACGGTGCCGAGCGGCGTCCTCGAGCGCGGCGTCCTGCTGCCGCTGCGGTTCGCCCTCGAGCACTACGTCAACCTCCGCCCGGCCAAGCTCTACCCGGGGGTCGAGAGCCCCCTCGCCGTCGAGCGCGTGGCCCCGGACGGCATCGACTTCGTCGTCGTCCGCGAGGGCACCGAGGGCCCGTACGTCGGCAACGGCGGCTCGCTGCGCACCGGCACCCCGAACGAGATCGCCACGGAGGTGAGCGTCAACACCCGGTTCGGTGTCGAGCGCGTGGTCCGTGACGCCTTCGCCCGGGCCCAGGCGCGCCCCCGCAGGCACCTCACCCTCGTGCACAAGCACAACGTCCTCACGCACGCCGGCCACCTGTGGCGGCGCACGGTCGAGGAGGTGGGCGCGGAGTTCCCCGAGGTCGAGACCGCCTACCAGCACGTCGACGCCGCGACGATCTTCCTCGCCACCGACCCGGGCCGCTTCGACGTCGTCGTCACGGACAACCTGTTCGGCGACATCATCACCGACATCGCGGCCGCCATCGCCGGGGGCATCGGCCTCGCGGCGAGCGGCAACATCAACCCCGAGCGTCGGTACCCGAGCATGTTCGAGCCGGTCCACGGCTCGGCGCCCGACATCGCCGGGCAGGCCAAGGCCGACCCCACGGCGACGATCCTGTCGGTCTCGATGCTCCTCGCCCACCTCGGGCGCACCGAGGAGGCCGAGCGGGTGGAGCGGGCCGTGGCCGCCGACCTCGCCGAGCGCGGCACCGAGCCGCGGTCGACGACGGCCGTGGGCGACGCCATCGCCTCCCGCCTCTGACCCCCCTCGCAACAACTTTCCCGCCTGATGCCGCAATGTTCGGTGAGGCACCCCGAAGTTCGGGGTGCCTCACCGAAGGTTCCGGCATCAGGCGGGAAAGTCGTGACGAGTAGCCTCTGCCGGTAGCACCGTCGCTCCCGAGGAAAGGACCACGAGTCCCCATGAGCCTGACCTTCGACCTGCACCGCCGGCCCGACCCGGCCTCGGACGAGCGGCGTGCCGAGATCCACGCCAACCCCGGCTTCGGGGTGCACTTCACCGACCACATGGCCACGGCGACCTGGACCGAGGGGCAGGGGTGGCACAGCGGCCGGGTCGAGGCCTACGGCCCGATCCAGCTGATGCCGAGCGCGGCCGTCCTCCACTACGCCCAGGAGATCTTCGAGGGCCTGAAGGCCTACCGCCACGAGGACGGCTCGGTGTGGTCCTTCCGCCCCGAGGCCAACGCCGAGCGGATGCAGCGCAGTGCCCGCCGCCTCGCCCTCCCCGAGCTGCCGACCGACGACTTCGTCGCCTCCCTCAAGGCCCTCCTCGAGGTCGACGAGCCGTGGGTCCCCCCGGCCGGCACGGGCGAGACGAGCCTGTACCTGCGCCCGTTCATGTACGCGTCCGAGGCCTTCCTCGGGGTCCGGCCCGCGCGCGAGGTCACCTACTCGGTCATCGCCTCGCCGGCGGGCGCCTACTTCGCCGGGGGCCTGAAGCCCGTGACCCTGTGGATCTCGCAGCACTACGCGCGCGCCGGCGCCGGCGGCACCGGGGCGGCGAAGACGGGCGGGAACTACGCGTCCTCCCTCGCGGGCCAGCTCGAGGGCATCGAGCACGGCTGCGACCAGGCGGTCTTCCTCGACTCCTCCACGCAGACCTTCATCGAGGAGCTCGGCGGGATGAACCTGTTCTTCGTGACGAGCGACAACCGCCTCGTCACCCCCGAGCTCACCGGGACCATCCTCGAGGGCGTGACCCGCAGCTCCATCCTCGAGCTCGCCAAGGAGCTCGGCCTCGAGCCCGAGGAGCGCCGCATCCCCATCGAGGAGTGGAAGGAGGGCGTCGCGAGTGGCGAGATCCGCGAGATCTTCGCCTGCGGCACGGCCGCCGTCGTCACCCCCGTGGGCGAGCTGCGCTGGGAGGGCGGCTCGGCCCCCTCGACGGCGGGCGAGGGTGGCGGCGAGGTCACGCACGCCATCCGCAACGCCCTGCTCGACATCCAGTACGGCCGGGCCGAGGACACCCACGGCTGGATGACGCGTCTCGCCTGAGCGCAAAGGTTCACCCTCGGACCATTTGCCGGGTAGGGTCGCACCCGTGACACCGGAGCAGCCGTCGCCGCAGCCGAGCCGGCTACCCGACGCCGTCCTGCGACCGGCCGTCGGCAACGTCTTCGAGACCACCGTCGAGCAGCTCGCCACGGCCATCCGGCTCGGTGTCTTCGTCGTCGGCGAGCAGCTCCCGCCCGAGCGCGACCTCGCCGAGCGCCTCGGCGTCTCGCGCAACACCCTGCGCGAGGCGATCGCCGCGCTGCGCGACTCGGGGCTCGTCACGACCCGCCGCGGACGCGGTGGCGGCACCCTCGTCACGAGCACCGGCCACGACGATGCCGCGACGTCCACGGTCCGCCACGGGGCGGCCCTCGAGGACGCCCTGGACTTCCGCCGCGTCGTCGAGCCCGGCGCCGCGCGCCTCGCCGCGACCCGGCGGCTGTCCGGCGACCAGCGCGCGTGGCTGCTGGAGTCGGCGACCGCCGTGCGGTCCGCCGCGCTCGCCGACCACCGGATCGCCGACTCCCGCCTGCACCTGGCCATCGCGACCCTCACCGGCTCGCCGATGGTCGTCGAGGCCGTGACGCGTGCGCAGGCCGCGCTCGGCGAGCTGCTGGCGGCGATCCCGGTGCTGCGCACCAACATCGAGCACTCGCACGACCAGCACGACGCCATCGTCGAGGCCGTCCTCCAGGGCGACCCCGACACCGCCCGGACGACCATGGAGGAGCACTGCGACGCGACGTCGGCGCTCCTGCGGGGTCTCATCGGTTGACGAGAGGGGAACGACACATGCCGAACCCGATCCACGCCGGGGGTCCGCCCCGGATGACGGTCGACCAGCTCCGCGCCGCAGTCCTCGACGGGTCGGTCGACACCGTCATCGTGGCGTTCACCGACATGCAGGGACGGTTGCAGGGCAAGCGCCTCCACGGGCACTTCTTCCTCGAGCACGTCCTCGACCACGGCACGGAGGGGTGCAACTACCTCCTCGCGGTCGACGTCGACATGAACACCGTCGGCGGCTACGCGATCTCCTCGTGGGAGCGCGGCTACGGCGACATGTTCTTCGAGATGGACCTGACGACCCTGCGCCGCACGCCGGGCCACCCCGCCTCGGTGACGATCCAGAGCGACCTCACCTGGCTCGACGGCAGCGGCGAGGTCGCCCAGTCGCCGCGCTCGATCCTCAAGGGACAGGTCGCCTCCGCGGAGGCCGACGGCTGGGCCGCGTACGCGGGCACCGAGCTCGAGTTCATCCTCTTCGAGGACTCCTACGAGTCGGCGTGGGACCGCCGCTACCAGGGGCTCACGGGGGCCAACCGCTACAACGTCGACTACTCCATCCTCGGCGGCAGCAAGGTCGAGCCGGTGCTGCGCGAGATCCGCAACGAGATGTACGCCGCCGGGATGACGGTCGAGTCGGCCAAGGGCGAGTGCAACTTCGGCCAGCACGAGATCGGCTTCCTCTTCGACGACGTGCTCCGAACCTGCGACAACCACTCGGTCTACAAGACCGGGGCGAAGGAGATCGCGGCCCGCCACGGGCAGTCGCTCACCTTCATGGCCAAGTACGACGAGCGCGAGGGCAACTCGTGCCACATCCACCTCTCGCTGCGCGGCACCGACGGGTCGGTCGTCTTCGCCGACGACGACCGTGAGGGCGGGCGCTCCGAGCTGTTCGACCACTTCATGGCGGGACTGCTCGCAACGATGCGCGAGCTCACGTACTTCTACGCGCCGAACATCAACTCCTACAAGCGGTTCGCCCCCGGTTCGTTCGCGCCCACCGCCGTCGCCTGGGGCACCGACAACCGCACCTGCGCCCTGCGGGTCGTCGGTCACGGGGGAGGGCTGCGCGTCGAGAACCGTGTCCCCGGCGGCGACGTCAACCCCTACCTCGCGGTCGCGGCGATGATGGCCGGCGGGCTCCACGGCATCCGCGAGGGGCTCGAGCTGCCCCCGGTGTGCGAGGGCAACGCCTACGTCGGCGACTACGAGCACGTGCCGACGACGCTCGCCGAGGCGCGCGACCTCCTCGCCGGCTCGGCCGTCGCGAGGGCAGCCTTCGGCGACGAGGTCGTCGACCACTACGTCAACGCCGCCGACGTCGAGCTGAAGGCGTTCAACGCCGCCGTCACCGACTGGGAGCGCGTCCGGGGCTTCGAGCGCCTCTGACGGCCCGCACGACCACCCGAGAACCACCGCAGCGAGGAGACCATGACCACCACCACCCACGACGTCGTCAACCCGGCCACCGAGGAGGTCGTGGCGACCCTCGACCTCGTCGGCGTCGAGGAGACCGACGCCGCCGTCGCCCGCGCCGTCGAGGTGGGTCCGGCCTGGCGCGCCGTCAGCCCCGCCGACCGCGGGATGCTGCTGCGCCGTTTCGCCGACCTCGTCGAGGAGCACACCGAGGAGCTCGCCCGCCTCGAGGTCGCCAACGCCGGCCACACGATCGGGAACGCGCGCTGGGAGGCGGGCAACGTCGTCGGCGTCCTGCGCTACTACTCCGCGGCCCCGGAGCGGCTCTTCGGGCGCCAGATCCCCGTCGCGGGCGGGCTCGACGTCACCTTCAAGGAGCCGCTGGGCGTCGTCTCGGTCATCGTCCCGTGGAACTTCCCGATGCCGATCGCGGGCTGGGGGTTCGCCCCGGCGCTCGCGGCCGGCAACACGGTGGTCCTCAAGCCCGCGGAGCTGACGCCCCTGACGGCGCTGCGGCTGGGTCAGCTCGCGCTCGAGGCCGGGATCCCCGAGGGCGTCCTCACCGTCCTCCCCGGCAAGGGCTCGGTCGTGGGCCAGCGGTTCGTCACCCACCCCGACGTCCGCAAGGTCTGCTTCACCGGCTCGACCGCCGTCGGCCAGGGCATCATGCGCGGCGCCGCCGACCAGCTGAAGCGGGTCACCCTCGAGCTCGGCGGCAAGTCGGCGAACATCGTCTTCGACGACGCCGACCTCGACGTCGCAGCCGCCGCCGCACCGATGAGCTTCCTCGACAACGCCGGCCAGGACTGCTGCGCCCGCACCCGGATCCTCGTGCAGCGCAGCGTGTTCGACCGCTTCATGGAGCGCTTCGAGCAGGCGATGAAGGGCGTCGTCGTCGGTGACCCCGGCGACGAGGCCACCCAGATGGGGCCGCTGGTCTCGTCCGGCCAGCGCGACACGGTGCGCGGCTTCGTCGAGGAGGCGGAGGCCGGCGGGCACCCGCCCGTCGACGTCGCCTTCCGCGGCTCCGCCCCCGACGGGGCCGGCTGGTGGTACCCGCCGACCGTCGTCCTCCCCAGCGGCACCGATGACCGCGTCTGGCGCGAGGAGATCTTCGGCCCCGTCGTCGCCGTCATGCCGTTCGACGACGAGGCGGACGCCCTCGCCAAGGCCAACGACACCGCCTACGGCCTCTCGGGCTCGATCTGGACCCGCGACGTCGGCCGCGCCATCCGCGTGGCCCGCGGCGTCGAGGCCGGGAACCTCTCGGTCAACAGCCACTCCTCGGTCCGGTACTCGACGCCCTTCGGCGGCTTCAAGGCGAGCGGCATCGGGCGCGAGCTCGGACCCGACGCGCTCGACGCCTTCACCGAGGTCAAGAACGTCTTCATCTCCACCGACGCCTGACCGGAACCCGGTTCGGGCGCACCAGCATCCACGCCACAAGGAAAGGAACACCACTCATGGCCGGAAGGCTCGAGGGCAAGGTCGCGGTCGTCACCGGCGGCTGCTCCGGGATCGGGCTCGCCACCGTGCGCCGCTTCGCCGAGGAGGGCGCGAAGGTCGTCATCGGCGACCTCGCCGACGAGGCGGGCGAGGCGCTCGCCGCCGAGGTCGGGGGTGCGTACGTGCACACCGACGTCGCGAGCAAGGAGGACGTCGACCGTCTCTTCGCCACGGCCGTCGAGCGATTCGGCAAGCTCGACATCGCCTTCAACAACGCGGGGATCAGCCCGCCCGAGGACGACTCGATCCTCGACACCGACCTCGAGGCCTGGCGCCGGGTGCAGGAGGTCAACCTCACCTCGGTGTACCTGTGCTGCAAGGCCGCCCTGCCGTACATGCTCGAGAACAAGAGCGGCTCGATCATCAACACCGCCTCGTTCGTCGCGGTCATGGGCGCCGCGACCTCGCAGATCTCGTACTCCGCGTCCAAGGGCGGCGTGCTGTCGATGACGCGCGAGCTCGGCGTGCAGTTCGCACGCGAGGGCATCCGCGTCAACGCGCTGTGCCCCGGGCCGGTCAACACCCCGCTGCTCAAGGAGCTGTTCGCCAAGGACGCCGAGCGCGCGGCCCGCCGGCTGGTGCACGTCCCGATGGGCCGGTTCGGTGAGCCGGAGGAGATGGCCAACGCCGTCCTCTTCCTCGCGTCCGACGAGTCCAGCTTCATGACCGCCTCGACGTTCCTCGTCGACGGCGGCATCTCGGGCGCCTACGTCACCCCGCTGTGATGGGCGGGACGCGGCCGGCCCGGCCCGTCATCGGCGTCTCCTGCTACGTCGAGGACGTCGACCGCCGGCCTTGGGTCGCGCAGCGCAGCGCCGTGCTGCCGCACCGGTACGTCGAGCAGCTCGAGCGGGCCGGCGCGGTCGTCGTCGTCCTCCCCCCGCGGTCCGACGCCGACGAGGCGATGGCGCTCGAGGTCCTCGAGCGGCTCGACGCGGTCGTCATCGCCGGCGGGGCCGACGTCGCGGCGGACCGGTACGGGGCCGACCCGCACCCGACGTCGCAGTCGCCCCGACCGGACCGCGACGCGTGGGAGCTCGCGCTCTGCCGCGCGTCGGCCACCCTCGAGCTGCCGGCCCTCGGCATCTGCCGCGGGATGCAGGTCATGGCCGTCGCGGCGGGGGCGCGGCTGGAGCAGCACGTCCCCGACCGGGTCGGCCACGACAGCCACTGCCCCCGGCCGGGGGAGTACGCGTCGCACCACGCGACTCCCGTCGAGGGGTCGCGGCTCGCCGACCTGCTCGGCACGGACCCGCTCCAGGTGCCCACCTACCACCACCAGGCGGTCGTCCCGGAGACGCTCGACGGGTCGGGGTGGGTGCCCTCGGCATGGCACGAGGACGGGACGCTCGAGGCGATGGAGGACCCCTCGCCGGGGTTCCGGGTCGCCGTCCAGTGGCACCCCGAGGCCGGCGACGACCCCCGCCTGTTCGAGGCCCTCGTCGAGGCCGCGCGCCGCCGCCGGGCGGACGCCCGGTCGACCTCGTGAGCGCCCGGGTGACAATGACGTCGTGACGAAGCTGAACCGCCTCGCGATCGCCGCCGGCGCCGCCAGCGCCCTCGGGGCGCTCGCCGTGGCCGGCAAGGACGTCAACGCCTCGATCGGCGGCCGTCCCGAGGGGACCCGACTGGAGCGGATGCGGCGCTCGCCGCAGTACCGCGCGGGCGCGTTCCACAACACCCACCGCGGGACGTCCGCGCTGCCGACGAACCAGCGCGACGTCCTGCGTCGCTTCCGCGAGAGCGCCGACACCCGCAGGCCGAGGCAGCCGATCCCCGTCGTCAGCGCGTCGCGGGCCCCGGCCACCGCCGGCCTCCACGTCACGTGGTTCGGCCACGCGTCGGCCCTCGTCGAGCTCGACGGCCTGCGGATCCTCCTCGACCCGGTGTGGAGCGACCGCTGCTCGCCGAGCCGGCACCTCGGCCCGAAGCGGTTGCACGCGGTCCCGGTGCCGCTCACCGGGATCGGCCACATCGACGCCGTCGTCATCTCCCACGACCACTACGACCACCTCGACATGGACACGGTCAAGGCCCTCGTCCGGCAGTCGGGCGCGCCCTTCCTCGTCCCCCTGGGCGTCGGGGCGCACCTCGACGCCTGGGGCGTCCCGCCCGAGCGCGTCGTCGAGTGCGACTGGGAGGAGGGCGTCGACCTCGGCGACGTGCGGGTCACCGCGGTCGAGGCGCAGCACTTCTCGGGGCGCGGGCTGCGGCGCGACGGCACGCTGTGGGCGTCGTGGGTGCTGTCCGGACCGAGCGGCCGGGTCTTCTTCAGCGGGGACACCGGGTACTTCCCGCGCTACGCGCGCATCGGTGCCGACCACGGCCCGTTCGACGTCTCCCTCATGGCGGTCGGCGCCTACGACTCGGCGTGGCACGACATCCACCTCGACCCGGAGGAGGCCGTGGCGGCGACCCTCGAGCTCGACGGCGGGCTGCTCCTCCCGATCCACTGGTGCACCTTCGTCCTCGCCCCGCACCCGTGGGCCGAGCCGGTCGAGCGCCTCCTCGTCGCGGCCGCCTCGAACGGGGTCCCGGTGGCGGTGCCCCGCGTCGGCGAACGGGTCGACGTCGCCGAGCCGCCGGGCCTCGACCCCTGGTGGGAGCTGTCCTGAAGGCCGCGCCGTGGGGAGTCCGGTCCGGGGTGGGGCCCGGACCGGTCTCCCCGCGAGCCGCGCTCGCCGCCGCCTTCCTGTTCGTGCTCCTCGCCGGGTGCGCGGCAGCGCCCACGGCCCCCGCGCCGGCGCCACCGGAGGCCGTCGAGGTGCCGCCGCCGCACGAGTACCTCCCCGGGCTGCGGGCGTGGTCTCACGTGCCCGAGGGCGTGACCACGGCCCCGGTCGTCGTCATCATCCCCGGAGGCTCGTGGCTGTCCGCGGTGGCCGACGGCCTGCACCCGCTCGCCGCCGAGCTCGCCGCCCGCGGGGTGTTCGCCATGCCGGCGACGATCCGCGTGGCGGACGCCGGGGCGACGTGGCCGGTACCGGTCGAGGACGTCCTGTGCGCGGTCGCCGACGGTGTGGCGACGGCCCGCGAGCTCGGGATCGAGCCCGGCCCGGTCGTCGTCCTGGGGCACTCCGCGGGCGCGCACCTCGCCGCCGTCGCGGCCCTCTCGGCCCAGGACTTCGACCCAGGATGTCGCGACGAGCTCGTCGCGCCGGACGCGGTCGTGGGCCTGGCCGGGCCCTACGACATCCGACAGTACGCCGAACCGGCCGAGGCCCTCATGGGCCGTGGCTCGGACCCCGAGCAGGACCCTCGCTGGGCGGCGGCCAACCCCGTCCTCCTCGCCGAGCGGAACCCGGACGTGTCGTTCCTCCTCCTCCACGGCACCATCGACGAGGTCGTCCCGCAGGCCTTCACGACCGACTTCGCGATCGCCCTCGACGAGGCCGGCCACCCGACGACCGTCGCCGTGCTCGACGGCATCGACCACGGCGAGGTGTACTGGCCGTCGGTCGCGGTCGACCCGGTCATGCGCTGGCTCGCCACCGTGATGACACCGGCGACGCCGGACCCGCCCGGCCCCTGGGGCTGACGGCCGGGCCCCGGCGGCGGGGTGCCGTGGTCACGATGTGGACGAACCGTGTCCCTCGTGGCCCGCGCCGTGGGAGGGTGGTGACCATGACGCACCGCGTCGTGGTCACCACCACGATCATTATCGGCTAGCGCGACGAGACCTCCTCGTCGCGCAGACCTCCCGCACCCGGGGGGTCTTTTGCTTGTCGGGAGCGTCTCGCGGAGGTCGCCCCGGTGGGCAGGGGTCGCACCTCCACCACCCCCGGAGGCGCGGCGGCAGCGCAGGCCCGATGATGGAGCGCGAGCGGCATGCACGTCAGCGCCCCGGCCCTCACGGGCCGGGGCCACGGACGCCGGGCAACCGGCACGACCTGGGATCGAGACATGACCGACCTCCACGTGTACGACACGACGTTGCGCGACGGCGCCCAGCAGGAGGGCCTCAACCTCACGGTGGCCGACAAGCTGGCCATCGCCGCGCACCTCGACGAGCTGGGGGTCGGCTTCATCGAGGGCGGCTGGCCCGGGGCCAACCCCAAGGACACCGAGTTCTTCGCCCGCGCCGCGACCGACCTGCGGCTGCGCAACGCCACGCTCGCCGCGTTCGGCGCCACCCGCCGCGCCGGGGGCCGCGCCGACCGCGACCCCCTCGTCGCGGCGCTCCTCGACAGCCGCGCCGAGGTCGTCACGCTCGTCGCGAAGTCGCACACCGGCCACGTCGAGCGGGCGCTGCGCACCACCCTCGAGGAGAACCTCGAGATGATCCGCGACACCGTCTCGTTCCTGCGCCGCGAGGGACGTCGGGTCTTCCTCGACGCCGAGCACTTCTTCGACGGCTACGCCACCGACCGCGCCTACGCCCTCGAGGCCGTCCGGGTCGCCGCCGAGGCCGGTGCCGAGGTGGTCGCCCTGTGCGACACCAACGGCGGGATGCTGCCCGACCTGGTCGCCGACGTCGTCCACGACGTCGTGCAGTCGACCGGCGCACGCATCGGCATCCACTGCCACAACGACACCGGCTGCGCCGTCGCCAACTCGATGGCGGCGGTCGAGGCCGGGGCGACCCACGTGCAGGGGACGGTCAACGGCTACGGCGAGCGCACCGGCAACGCCGACCTGCTCACGGTCGTCGCCAACCTCCAGCTGAAGAAGGGCTACGAGCTGCTCGAACCGCACCGGCTGCAGGAGTCGACCCGGATCGCCCACGCCATCGCCGAGGTCACCAACGTGCCGGCGTACTCGCGCCAGCCCTACGTCGGGTCCAGCGCCTTCGCCCACAAGGCCGGCCTGCACGCGAGCGCCATCAAGGTCGACCCCGACCTCTACCAGCACCTCGACCCCAAGCACGTCGGCAACGACATGCGGATGCTCGTGTCCGACATGGCCGGTCGTGCCTCCATCGAGCTGAAGTCCCGCGAGCTCGGCTTCGACCTCGACCCCGCCGACGAGGAGGACCGCTCGACGCTCGCGCGCGTCCTCAAGACGGTCAAGGAGAAGGAGCTGCGGGGCTACACCTTCGACGCGGCCGACGCCTCCTTCGAGCTGCTCCTGCGCCGTGAGGTCGAGGGGGCGCTGCCGGCCTACTTCACGGTCGAGTCGTGGCGCGTCATCACCGACGGGCGCGGGGGCGACGACGACGCCCTCTCCGAGGCGACCGTCAAGGTCCGGGCGGCGGGGGAGCGCCACGTCGAGACCGGGGAGGGCAACGGGCCGGTCAACGCGCTCGACCACGCGCTGCGGGTGGCCCTGACGGCGGCCTACCCCGAGATCGCGCACCTCGAGCTCATCGACTACAAGGTGCGCATCCTCGACGCCGCGCACGGCACCGACGCGGTGACCCGCGTCCTCATCGAGACCTCCGACGGCACGACGTCGTGGACCACGATCGGCGTCGCCGCCAACATCCTCGAGGCGTCGTGGGACGCCCTCGTCGAGTCGGTCACCTACGGCCTGGTCCGCGCCGGCGTCGCCCCCCGCTGAGTACCGGTCCTCGCGGGTCGTGTGCTCAGGTGGTCTCTCTGGCGGCCACCTCGGCACACGACCCGAGGACGTCGAGGAGCCGGCGACGCAGGGCGTTCGAGCGCTCGGCGAAGGCCCGCTGTCGCCGCAGGTAGGCCACCTTCCCCTCCGCCGTCTCGATGGCGACCGGCTCGTACCCGAGCTCGCGCAGGTCGTAGGGCGAGGCCTCCATGTCGAGGACGCGGATCTCGCGGGCGAGGTCGAACGCGTCGGCGACGAGGTCGCTGGGGACGAGCGGGGTCAGCTTGAACGCCCACTTGTAGACGTCCATGCCGGCGTGGAGGCAGCCGGGCTGCTCGAGCGCGAGCTGGCCCTCGCGAGAAGGCCGGAGCGCGTTCCGCGGCCGCGCCTCGTCGGTGAAGAACCGGAACGCGTCGAAGTGCGAGCAGCGGATGCCGTGGCGCTCGACGACCTCGTCGGTCCCGGCCGCGCCCAGCCGGAGGGGCCAGCCCGCGTGGCGCACGTCGTCCTCGGCGGTCCGGTAGACCATCGCCCACTCGTGGAGCCCGAAGCACCCGAGCTGCGGTGGCCGTTCGAGGGTGGCCGACAGCAGCGAGTGCACGAACGAGACCGCGGACCCGCGCGACGCGAGGAAGGCCTCCACGTCGAGCTCGACGCCATCGCCGGCGACCCGGTAGTGCCGCCACCCCGCCCGCGGCAGCGACGCGGCGCCCTGGAGCACGACGCCGGGTCCCGGGTGCCAGCGGCGCAGCTGCGCCGGGGTGTGGTCGTAGTAGCGGAAGAGGAAGTCCTCCACCGGGTGCGCGCGACCGTCGGCCCGTCGGGCGCGGTGCGGGGCGGTCGCGCCGTCGACCCTCGCGGCGTGGGAACCCTCGAGGGCCTGCCAGTCGCTGAGGGGGAGGATGGTGCCCGACACCCCACCACCGTAACGAGGACGACATGACCCGCAGACCCCTGACCGTCGCCGCGGCGGCGGCCGCCGTCACGCTCGTCCTGTCCGCGTGCGGTGGGTCCGACCCCGAGCCCGCGCCCTCGAGCGCCCCGTCCAGGGCCGCGGCCCCGACGACGTCGCCGTCGCCCTCGGAGCCGGCGGACGGGGACGGCCCGCTCTACGTCGCGCTCGGCGACTCCCTCGCTGCGGGCTACCAGCCGGGCGGGTCCGAGCTGCGCGACTCCGCCTACCCGGCCCTGGCGGCCAACCGGCTCGAGGGCGACGGCGTCGACCTGCGCCTGGAGAACCTCGGCTGCTCCGGCGAGACGACGACCTCCCTCCTCGAGGGCGGGAAGTGCGACTTCGCCGAGGGCACGCAGATCGAGCAGGCCGAGAAGGTGCTGGCCGACGCGAAGGGCGAGGTCGGCCTCGTCACCATCGACATCGGCGGCAACGACCTCCTCGCCTGCGTCCGCGGTGGGGCCTCGATCGACACCGCGTGCGTCGACAAGGGTGTCGCCACGGTGCGCAAGAACCTCCCGACGATCCTCGACCGCCTCACGGCGGCCGCCGGGGGCGACGTGCCCGTCCTCGTCATCGGCTACTACAACCCGTGGGTCGCCGCGAAGGCCATCGACCAGCCGATCCAGGGCGTCGAGGAGGCCGCGGAGGGCTACGCCGCCCTCAGCGCCGCCATCGAGAAGGCCGCCAAGGGGGCCGGCGCGCGGTTCGTCGGGCTCGACGAGGCGTTCGCCACGAACGACACGACGCCCACGACCATCGGGGGACGCACGGTGCCCGAGAACGCGGCCCGCGTCTGCACCCTGACCAACCTCTGCACGGCGCGCGACATCCACTTCTCCGACGAGGGTGCGGCCACCGTCGCCCGCGTGGTCGCGCAGGCGGCGACCGAGGCCGGCGTCACCGGCTGAGGGGGCGCTGTGGCGCCGGGGCTTCCCAGCACCTCGGTGCGGCCCTAGGGTCCGGGGATCGGCTCGATCGGGAGGTCACCCATGCACCGTCGCACCTGGCCCGCACCCTGGCTCGCGGCGGTCGCCGCGCTCGTCCTCACGGGGGTGCTGGCCGGCCCCGCGCACGCCGAGCCCGCACCCCAGGGGGTGGACCGGGCGACCGGCTGGTACCTCGCCCTCGGTGACTCGCTGGCCGCCGGCTACCAGCCCGACCGCGGCGACGACCCCACCGGCGGCTACGTGGGGGGCGTCCTCGACGCGGTCCGCGCGGCCACGCCGAAGACGACCCTCGTCAACATCGCGTGCAGCGGTGAGACGGCCGTGACGATGGTCGAGGGTGGCCGGTGCGCCTACGAGGAGGGCACCCAGCTGGCCCAGGCGCTGGAGTTCCTCGGGGCCCACGGCCGCTTCACCCGCGTCGTGACGATCGACATCGGCGCCAACGACGTCCAACGGTGCGTCAGCCGCGACCCCGTGGCGATCGACCTCCCCTGCGTCCAGCGCGGGCTGGCCGACGTGCAGCGCATCCTCCCCGCCGTGCTGGCGCAGCTGCGCGCCGCCGCCCCCGGCGCGCGGGTCGTCGTGGCGAACTACTACAACCCGTTCCTCGCCGCCTACCTCACCGGGCCCGCGGGCCAGGCGCTCGCGGCGCAGTCGGCCGTCCTCCAGGCGACGCTCAACGCCGTCATCGGCGCGGCGGCCGCCGCGGCGGGCGCCGAGGTCGCCGACGTCGCCACCGCCTTCCGCAGCACCGACACCACCCCGGTCACGGTGCCGGGGCTGGGCACCGTGCCACGCAACGTCGCGACCATCTGCGCCTGGACGTGGATGTGCACGCGCAACGACATCCATGCGAACGACACCGGCTACGCCGTGATGGCGACCGCGGTCGTGGCCCGCCTCTGAACGCCCGTACCCCGCACACCCCGCACCCTCCGCACCCCCCGCACGCCCCGCGAACGTGGGTGAAGATCGTCGCCAGGCCGACGGTCTTCACCCACGTTCGCGCCGATCTGGGATGCGCCACCGCCGTCCAGGCCCGGCGAGGGCGGCCCTAGGCTGGCGGTCATGCGCATCGCGAGGTTCACCACGGGTGAGGACCCGACCTACGGGCTCGTCGACGGGTCGGGGGAGAAGATCGCCGAGATCACCGGCGACCCGCTCTACCAGCGGATCGAGCTCACCGGCACGGTCCACGAGGTCGAGGACGTCCGCCTCCTCGCCCCCGTCATCCCGCGCAGCAAGGTCATCGGCATCGGGCGCAACTACGCCGACCACGCGGCCGAGATGGGCGGTGAGGCACCCGAGGAGCCGCTGATGTTCCTCGTCCCCAACACCGCCGTCATCGGCCCCGGCGACCCGGTCGTCATGCCGCCGCAGAGCGCTGAGGTCCACTACGAGGGCGAGCTGGCCGTCGTCATCGGGCGGATGTGCAAGGACGTCGAGCCGGAGGACGCCCTCGGCGTCGTGTTCGGCTACACCGTCGCCAACGACGTCACGGCCCGCGACCTCCAGCGCAGCGACGGCCAGTGGGCGCGCGCCAAGGGCTTCGACACCTTCTGCCCGCTCGGCCCGTGGATCGAGACCGACCTCGACCCGGGCGCGCAGCACCTGACGACGCGGCTCGACGGCGAGGTCGTCCAGGACGCCCCGACCTCGGACATGGTCCACGGCACGGCGGAGCTCATCAGCCACGCGTCCAAGGCGTTCACGCTCCTGCCCGGCGACGTCATCCTCACCGGCACGCCTGCCGGCGTCGGCGCGGTCCGGCCCGGCCAGCGGGTCGAGGTCGAGGTCGACGGCATCGGCACCCTGTCCAACCCCTTCGTCCGCCACTGAACCCGGACCGGCGGTCGGCGTCGGCCGGCGCGCCACCCGTCACTAGGCTGGCCCCACCATGAGCGACTCCACCGGCACCGGCAGCACCCCCGAAACGACCCTCGAGAAGCCGGGGGAGGGCCTGCCCGGCGCCGTGCGGCTGCGCGTCGCGCCGTCGCCCACCGGCGACCCGCACGTCGGCACGGCGTACATGTCGCTGTTCAACCTCGCGTTCGCGCGCCAGCAGGGTGGCCGGTTCGTCCTGCGCATCGAGGACACCGACCGCGCGCGGTTCCGCGCCGACTCCGAGCAGCAGGTCTTCGACACCCTCCACTGGCTCGGGCTCACCTGGGACGAGGGGCCCGACGTCGGCGGCCCCTGTGCCCCCTACCGCCAGAGCGAGCGACTCGACACCTACCGCCCCTACGTCGAGCGGCTCCTCGCCGAGGGCAGGGCGTACCACTGCTGGTGCTCCACCGAGCGGCTCGCCGCGATGCGCGAGGAGCAGCAGCGGCTCAAGCAGCCCACCGGGTACGACCGCCTCTGCGTCGGGCGGACCGAGGACGAGCGCCGCGCCCTCCCCGGGTTCTCCGAGACCCCCGTCGTGCGGATGCTCATCCCCGATGACGCGCCGCTCGTCTTCGACGACCTCATCCGCGGGCGGGTCTCGGCGCCGCGGCCGGACGACCAGGTCATCCTCAAGGCCGACGGCTTCCCCACCTACCACCTCGCCGTCGTCGTCGACGACCACGAGATGGGCATCACCCACGTCGTGCGCGGCGAGGAGTGGATCTCCTCGACCCCGAAGCACGTGCTGCTCTACCAGTGGCTCGGCCTCGAGCCGCCGCGGTTCGCGCACATGCCGCTCCTGCGCAACACCGACAAGTCGAAGATCTCCAAGCGGAAGAACCCCGCCGCCCGGCTGACGTGGTTCCGCGAGGAGGGCTACCTCCCCGAGGCGCTCGTCAACTTCCTGGCGCTGCTGGCCTACCCACCGGCCGAGGGCGCCGAGGGCGAGGACGTCGAGGTGTTCACGCCGGAGGAGTTCTCCGCGCGGTTCTCGTGGTCGGAGGTCAACCCGGTCGGCCCGATCTTCGACCTCAAGAAGCTCGACTGGCTCAACGGCGTCCACATCCGGCGCCTCGAGGTCGACGACCTCGCCTCGCGCCTGCTGCCCTTCCTCGTCGCCGACGGCGTCCTCCCCGAGTCGCCCTCGCTCGGCGAGCTGGCCCGGCTGCGCGCGGTCACCGAGCTGATCCAGACCCGGATGGCGCACCTCACCGAGGCCACCGACCTCGTGGCGCCCTTCTACGTCCCGGACGACGCGGTCGAGGTGGCCGACGACGCCCGGGCCCAGCTCACGGAGGACGCCGCGCAGGTGCTCGACGCCGCCGCCGAGGCGCTCGGGGCCCTGCCCGACGAGCACTCCGGCGTCCTGGGCTCACAGGCGTCGTGGACGGCCGGGCCCATCGAGGCGGCCCTGCGCGCGGCGGTCGTCGACGGGCTCGGCATCAAGCCGAAGTTCGCGTTCGGCCCGCTCCGGACCGCCGTGTCCGGGCGCCGGGTCTCACCGCCCCTCTTCGAGTCGATGGAGATCCTCGGCAAGACCGCGACCCTGACCCGCCTCGCGACCCTGCGCGCCACCCTGTGACGGTCGCCGACGTGACGGCCCGCGCGTGGGCCGGGGTCGAGGGGGTCCTCCTCGACGCCGACGACACCCTCTACGACACCCGCGCGGCGATGCACGCGGCCGGGGCGGAGGCCGCGGCCTCGCTGTGGCCCGACGCCGACCCCGAGCGGGTGGCCCGGGCGGGTGTGCGGTTCCGCGACGACCCCGAGGGCCACTTCGCCGCCTACACGCGCGGTGAGCTGGAGTTCGCCGAGATGCGCCGGGCCCGGATCGCCGAGCTGGCGACCTGGCTCGAGCAGGACGTCACCGACGACCTCTGGGACAGGTTCGAGGCGGCCTACGAGCCGGCCTTCCACGGGGCGCTCGTCGCGTTCGACGACGTCCGCCCGGTGCTCGACGCGCTCCACCGCGACGGGGTGCGGGTCGGCATCCTCACGAACTCGTCCTCGGCCTACACGGCGACCAAGCTCGAGGCCGCGGGACTCGACGGGCTCTTCGACGTCGTGTGCAGCACCGACACCCTGGGCGTCGGCAAGCCCGACGCCCGCGCCTTCCACGAGGCCTGCCGCCGCCTCGGCACCGACCCCGCGCGCACCGGCTACGTCGGCGACGAGGCGCGCACCGACCCGCTCGGCGCGGACGACGCGGGGATGCCCGCGGCGTGGCTCGTGCGCGACGACGCCCCGACCGCGGGGCCCGGCGCCGAGGTGCTCGCGCGCGGCATCCCCGTCCTGCACTCGCTGGCCGAGGTCGTCGCCCTCCGCGATTTGGGACGCGGGGGAGGGGCTGGGTAGTATCTCCACTCGGTTCGCCGCTCGGCGCCCGCCCCCGGCGGAGTCGGACGGCATACCCCATGGGGTATGGTGTAATTGGCAACACTGGTGATTCTGGTTCATCCGTTCTAGGTTCGAGTCCTGGTACCCCAGCCATCGCGACCGGCGCCCGCCGCCGGAGCGATTCGGAGAAATCCCGCCCGTTCGGTAAGGTTCTTCTCCGTTGCCCGGCCGCTGAGAAGCAGCCCGGCAACAGCCACACGGCCCCGTTGTGTAGTGGCCTAGCACGCCGCCCTCTCAAGGCGGTAGCGCGGGTTCGAATCCCGTCGGGGCTACATCGGTCGAAGGCCCGGTCCACCAGGACCGGGCCTTCGTCGTGTCCCGGTCCTTGACCCGTCCCTGTGCGTTCGCCATGATCGGGCCCCCGGCGCGACGGCGCGCCCACGGCCCTGGAGGACCAGTGGACTCCGCTCTCGTCTCCGTCGGACTGCCCCTCGCCCTCGCGGTCATCATGTTCGGCCTCGGCCTGGCACTGACCCCCGACGACTTCCGTCGGGTCGCTCGGCACCCGAAGGCGGTCGCGGTCATCCTCGCCTGCCAGGTCGTCCTGCTCCCCGTCATCGGGTTCGCCCTCGCCGAGCTCTTCGGGCTCGCGCCCGAGCTGGCGGTGGGCCTGCTGCTGCTGGCCGCCTCGCCCGGCGGGACGACGGCCAACCTGTTCAGCCACCTCTTCCGCGGGGACGTCGCCCTCAACATCACCCTCACGGCCGTCAACTCCGTGCTCGCGCTCGTGACCCTGCCGGTCGTCGTCAACCTCGCGATCGCGCGCTACCTCGACGAGGGCTCCGGGATCGGGATGCAGGTGAGCAAGCTGCTCCAGGTGTTCGCGGTCGTCCTCGTCCCGGTGGCCATCGGCATGCTGGTCCGCTCTCGCGCACCGAGGTTCGCCGCTGCCGCCGACCGCCCGGTGCGCGTCGCCTCCGCCGTGCTGCTCTTCCTCGTCGTCGTCGGCGCGATCCTCGGGGAGGAGAACGTCGGCGAGTACTTCGCCCAGGTCGGCCTCGTGACGACGCTGTTCTGCGCCCTGTCGCTCGCGGTCGGGTTCTTCCTGCCGCGGCTGCTCGGGCTCACGCCGCCCCAGTGCGTGGCGAGCGGGTTCGAGATCGGCATCCACAACTCGACGCTGGCGATCGCGGTGGCGCTCACCGTCCTCGGCAACACGACGATGGGCGTCCCGCCGGCGGTGTACGGCATCGTCATGTTCCCGGTCGCCGCGCTGTTCGGCCTCGCCCTGCGGCGCAGCGGGCTCCTCGACCGCGACGCCTCGCCCACGTCCGCCCGGGCGGCCACCCCCTGATCCCGCGCCCCCCGCGCCCCCTGACCCCCTCGCCCCCGCGTCCCCCTGACCCCCTCGTCCCCGCGCCCTCCGCGCCCCTGAACCCTCACCCCCGTGCCTCCATCGTGACCTACCGCCTGGTCAGTGCTGTGATCACGACCCTGACCAGGCGGTAGGTCGCGACGTGCAGGGCCCCGGCTCAGGGGCGGGTGGCGCTCTCGGCCTCCTGGGCGAGGCGCCGCAGCACGACGAGGACGGGGTCGACGAGCACGGTGCCGAGCACGACCGTGCGCATCGCCTCCTCGGCCGAGCGGGCACGCCCCGCGACGTCGAGGTCGACGCGCGCCACGGCGCGCATCGCCTCGGCGTAGCGGAGGAGGTCCTCGTCAGGCAGCTCGACGCCCGCGGCGCGGGCGCGCACGACCGCCTCCGAGAGGCGCCGGACGACGGGCACGCAGTCCTCGACGCCCCAGCCGAGTGCGGCGACGACGGCGGTGACCGCCGGGTCGGGGGGCGTGGCGTCCTGGGCCTCGGCTGGTCCGACGAGGGTGCCGTGCGCGACCCCGAGCAGCTCGTGACGCGACGGGGGCGGGCTGTCGAGGGCCTCGAGGATGCGGTGCACACCGGCGATGCCGACCCCGCCGTGCTCGACGAGGGCCCGGACGAGGTGCACCCGGGTGAGGTGCTCGGGCCCGTAGTCGGCGCGCGTGCGGCTCACCGGGACGCCGGGCATGAGCAGCCCCTCGCGCAGGTAGTACTTGAGCGTGTGCACGGGGACCCCGCTCACCTCGGCGAGCTCCGAGATCCGCATTCGGCTCCTCCTTGACATCGGATAGTGCCACTATCCATGATGGTGGCATCAGGCAGCAACACTATCCAACGGAGGCGTCATGGACCGGGTCACCCACGCGTACGACGGGCCGCTCGCCCTCTTCCTCATCGGGGTGCGGATCCACCAGCCGTGGAAGGTCCGCACCGTGCGACGGGCCTCGGCGCCGATGGCGGGGATGATCGCCGAGCTCGAGCGCAACAGGGCCGCGGCAGAGCGGGGCGAGGAGGAGCACCTCGGCTACCTCGGCAGCCGGACGACCATCGACCTCGGTGGGCCCACCGTCATCCAGTGGTGGCGCAGCGTCGAGGACATCTACGCCTACGCGAACTCCGACTCGCTGCGGCACCGGCCGGCGTGGCTGGAGTTCTACAAGGCCGCCAAGGACGACCCCGGGGCCGTGACCATCTGGCACGAGACGTACACCGTCCCGGCCGGCGCGGTGGAGAGCATCTACTCGGGCCCGCGCCCGTTCGGGCTCGCCCGCCTCGCGGGCGTCGTCCCGGTCCGGCGCCGCGGGGAGACCGCCCGCGAGCGGATGGCCCAGCACCGCCCCGGCTGACCCCGGGCCGGCGCGGTCACGCGGAGGCGCGCAGGCTCGCGGCCCACGAGCAGACGCGGGCGTCGAGCTCGGGGTCGCCGGTGGCCGCGTGGACGAGCCAGGCGTCCCCGAGGTCGGTGGGCGTCGGCCAGCGGTTCTCCCACGTGACGAGCCGCTCGGCGAGGAGGTCGAAGACGTCGTCGCACAGCGAGGGCGCGAAGACGGTCACCGGCAGTGCCGACCGGGTGAGGGCCGCAGCCCGTCGGGCTGCCGTCGGCCCGCCGCCGACGACGATGGCGCGGCGCCCCGACCGCGGGAACCCGAGCAGCCGGGTCCGGTCCCGGACCGCGACGCGTTGGGCGGGGGTCAGGGACATGGCGGCTCCTCTGCGCGGCATCCGGTGGGGCTGTCCGCAGACTGCCCCCACCGTGTTGCCACCGCCGTTCCCGGATGTGAACTCCGTGTTGCATCGCCGTCGCCGTCGCCGGCGCCGGCGCCCGCTCTCGCTCCCGCGAACGTGGGTGACAACCGTCGCCCCACCGACGATCTTCACCCACGTTCGCGGGGTCCCTTCGGGCCGGTGACGGGGTGCGCGCACGGCGCCCGGCGTCAGGCGTTGTTCTGCGCCTCCTGCTGGGCCGCGTGACGGGCCAGCACCTCGGTCAGCTTGTTCGCGCCGGCGATGACGGTCGCGGCGTGGAGCCGGCCGGGCTGGCGCGAGAGGCGCTCGATGGGTCCGGAGATCGACACGGCGGCGATGACCCGGCCCGAGGGGGAGCGGACCGGGGCCGACACCGACGCGACCCCGGGCTCGCGCTCGCCGACGCTCTGCGCCCAGCCGCGGCGGCGGACCCCGGACAGCGCGGTCGCCGTGAAGGCGGCGCCCTGGAGGCCGCGGTGCAGCCGGTCGGGCTCCTCCCACGCGAGGAGCACCTGGGCGGCCGACCCGGCGCGCATCGACAGCGTCGCGCCGACGGGGATGGAGTCGCGCAGGCCGACGGGCCGCTCGGCCGCCGAGACGCACACGCGGTACTCGCCCTGGCGGCGGAAGAGCTGGGCGCTCTCGTTCGTGTGGTCGCGCAGCGCGCCGAGCACGGGCCCGGCGGCGGCGAGGAGGCGGTCCTCGCCGGCCGCGGCCGCGAGCTCGCCGAGGCGCGGCCCGAGGACGAACCGGCCCTGGAGGTCGCGGGTCACGAGGCGGTGGTGCTCGAGCGCGACGGCCAGGCGGTGGGCGGTCGGGCGGGCCAGGCCGGTGGCCGTGACGAGCTGTGCGAGGGTCGACGGTCCGGCCTCGAGGGCACTGAGGACGATGGCCGCCTTGTCGAGGACGCCGACCCCGGAAGTGTTGTCCATGTCTTGATATTAGCGTCCCAAACGATGAGACGCACATCCATCGACCTCCCAACGGTGCAAACCTCGACGGAGGCGATGGCGCGGTGTGCGCCGTCCTGCCGTTGACCAGAACGCGCGCCCTCGGGGCCAGCGCGACCGTGGAGGTGTCGAGGATGGCCGGAACGCTGGCCGAGAAGGTGTGGGAGTCGCACGTCGTGCGACGTGGGGACGGGGAGCCGGACCTGCTCTACATCGACCTCCACCTCCTCCACGAGGTGACGAGCCCGCAGGCCTTCGACGGCCTCCGGCTCGCCGGGCGACCGGTGCGCCGCACCGACCTCACCCTCGCCACCGAGGACCACAACGTCCCCACCACGCCGGGACCCATCACCGACCCCGTGAGCCGCACCCAGGTCGAGACCCTGCGCCGCAACTGCGAGGAGTTCGGCGTGCGCCTCTACCCGATGGGGGACGTCGAGCAGGGCATCGTGCATGTCGTCGGCCCGCAGCTCGGGCTCACCCAGCCGGGCATGACGATCGTCTGCGGCGACAGCCACACCTCGACGCACGGTGCGTTCGGCGCGCTCGCGCTCGGCATCGGCACCTCCGAGGTCGAGCACGTCCTGGCGACCCAGACCCTGCCCCTGAAGCCGTTCCGCACGCTCGCGGTCACCGTCGACGGCGAGCTGTCCGAGGGTGTCACCGCGAAGGACATCGTCCTCGCCGTCATCGCGAAGATCGGCACCGGCGGCGGCCAGGGCCACGTCATCGAGTACCGCGGCAGCGCCATCCGTGCGCTGTCGATGGAGGCCCGGATGACGGTGTGCAACATGTCCATCGAGGCCGGCGCCCGGGCGGGGATGATCGCCCCCGACGAGACGACGTTCGCCTACCTCAAGGGCCGCGACCACGCGCCCACCGGCGCCGACTGGGACGCCGCAGTCGCCGCGTGGCGCGAGCTGCGCAGCGACGACGACGCCGTCTTCGACGAGGAGGTCGTCCTCGACGCCGCCACCCTGACGCCCTTCGTCACGTGGGGGACCAACCCCGGCCAGGGCTCTCCCCTCGGCGAGGCCGTGCCCGACCCCGAGCTCATGGGCGACGAGAACGACAAGGTCGCCGCTCGCCGCGCCCTCGAGTACATGGGCCTGACGGCCGGCACCCCGCTGCGCGAGGTCCACGTCGACACCGTCTTCGTCGGGTCGTGCACCAACGGGCGCATCGAGGACCTCCGCGCCGCCGCCGAGGTCATCAAGGGCCGCAAGGTCGCCGAGGGCGTGCGGATGCTCGTCGTGCCCGGGTCGGCGCGGGTGCGGCTGCAGGCCGAGGGCGAGGGGCTGGACAAGGTCTTCACCGAGGCGGGGGCCGAGTGGCGCCTGCCCGGCTGCTCGATGTGCCTCGGGATGAACCCCGACCAGCTCGCGCCGGGGGAGCGCAGCGCGTCGACGTCGAACCGCAACTTCGAGGGCCGCCAGGGCAAGGGCGGCCGCACGCACCTCGTCAGCCCGCTCGTCGCCGCGGCCACCGCGGTGCGCGGGACGCTGTCGAGCCCCGCGGACCTCGAGCCCGTGCGCGAGGAGGAGCTCGTCTGATGGAGAAGTTCACCAGCCACACCGGACTCGGGGTCCCGCTGCGCCGCAGCAACGTCGACACCGACCAGATCATCCCGGCGGTCTACCTCAAGCGGGTGACGCGCACGGGGTTCGAGGACGGCCTGTTCGCCGCCTGGCGCGCCGACGAGACCTTCGTCCTCAACGACCCCCGGTACGCGGCCGGGTCCGTCCTCGTGGCCGGCCCCGACTTCGGCACCGGCTCCTCGCGCGAGCACGCCGTCTGGGCGCTCATGGACTACGGCTTCCGGGTCGTCATCTCCTCGCGCTTCGCCGACATCTTCCGCGGCAACAGCGGCAAGGGCGGGCTCCTCACCGCGCAGTGCGCCCAGGACGACGTCGAGCTGCTGTGGAAGCTGCTCGAGAACGAGCCCGGGACGTCGGTCACGGTCGACCTCGAGTCGCGCACGGTGACGGCCGGCGACCTCGTGGCCCCGTTCGAGGTCGACGACTACACGCGGTGGCGCCTCCTCGAGGGGCTCGACGACATCAGCCTGACGCTGCGTCACGCCGACACCATCACCGAGTACGAGTCGACGCGGCCCTCCTGGAAGCCCAGGGTCGACGCCTGACACCACCAGAACCGTTCTGCGACAGCGGATCTCGACTCCGGTCGGGGTCCGCTGTCGTTGTCTCTGCGCGCCGCGGAGGCCCTGCGGAGCACCGAAAGGCTGTGTGCCACAGCAGAAAACACGCCGACGCAATGGTGGACTCACGGCGCGAGCAGTTCTAGCGTCAGTGGCAAGTCCCGGTGTCCGCCGGGTACGCCACCGTCGTCGGGCCCTCCCGGCGCCAGTCACGAGTGGGAGTGGATCCACGGTGAACAAGGCAGATCTCGTCAAGGAGCTGGAGAAGCGACTCGGCAGCCGCAGGGCGGCGACCGAGTCCCTGGAGGCCGTTCTCGACACCATCGTCCGTGAGGTCGTGCGTGGGGGGAAGGTCTCGATCACCGGCTTCGGCACGTTCGACCGCGTCGAGCGCGCGGCCCGGACGGGTCGCAACCCGCACACCGGTACGTCGGTGAAGATCCCCAAGTCGAAGGCGCCCCGCTTCCGGGCCGGCACCTCGTTCAAGTCGTACGTGAAGAAGCCGAGCGGCCTGCCGAAGTCGGCGCCAGCCACGGGTCGCGCCGCTGCCGGGACGGCCGCGGCCGCAGCCGCCGCTCCGGTCAAGGCCGCCAAGAAGGTCGCGTCGACGGCCAGGAGGGCCGCGGCCACGACGGCGAAGGCCGCTGCGGCCCCTGCCAAGGCAGCCGCCAAGAAGGCACCCGCCAAGACGGCGGCCAGGAAGGCCCCGGCGAAGGCCGCACCCGCGAGGAAGGCCCCGGCGAAGGCAGCCGCCACGAAGGCCGCGCCGGCGAAGAGGGCTCCCGCCAAGAAGGCACCCGCCAAGACGGCGGCCAGGAAGGCCCCGGCGAAGGCCGCACCCGCGAAGAAGGCCCCGGCGAAGGCAGCCGCCACGAAGGCCGCGCCGGCGAAGAAGGCTCCCGCCAAGAAGGCCCCGGCCAAGGCCGCGGCCAGGACGGCCGCCCAGAAGGCCCCGGCGAAGGCCGCACCCGCCAAGAAGGCCCCGGCCAAGAAGGCCACGGCCAGGAAGTCGGCGCGCTGACGCGCGTCGTCGAGCAGCACGACCCCGCGGCGGTGTCCGGCCCAGGCCGGCGCCGCCGCGGCGCGCGCGGTGACTAGCGGATCGTCTCCCCGGGGCCGATCCCGACGATCCATACCCGCGTCGCAGCCCGTCCGGCCTCGTCGAGCTCGACGCTGACGCGCTGGCCGACCCGTAGGTGCCGCAGCCCGCTCGCCTCTGCCGCGCCCGGGGGCACGACGACCTCGACGCCGTCGTCGAGGAGGGCGGCGCCGGACCCGTCGTCCTCGACCCGGTGGATGGTGGCCTGCACGCCGGGAAGGGTAGCGCGCCCCAGCGCCGCACGGGTCGCCGCGCCGAGGCCGAGCAGGGTCGCCCGGGCGAGCGACGCCGCGTCGTCGACGTCGGTGCGCAGCCCAGGGACGTCGAGGTGGAGGACGGTGTGGCCCATCCCCGCGTGGGCGCCGGCGCTCCCGGGGCCGAACGCCGTGGGTCCCGGCGTCGTCGCGGACCGCATCGTGAGCAGGGCGGTCCCGGTCCCGTCCAGGTCGGGGAGGACGGCCCGCCCGTGCCCATCGGCGGCGGCGAGGGCGGTGTCGACCTCCTCGGCCCGCAGGGCGGGGTGGTCGCCGAGGACGACGGCCACGTCGCGCGGCCCCGCGGCCACTGCTGCGGAGACCCCCGCCGCGACCGCCGCGTCGAGCCCGCCGGAGGGGTCGTCCACGACCTGCGCGCCGGTCCCCGACGCCCAGGTGGCGACCTCGGCATCACCGGTGACGACGAGGACGTCCCCCACGGCACCGGACGCGAGGAGGGCGGCGACCGTGTCACGCGCGAACGCGTCGGCGAGCACCTCGCGGGTGCCCATCGGCAGGTCGAGGCGGCTCTTCGCCAGCGGGCCGCCCCGGACCGGGACGACCACGGCCCAGCCGGGCCCGTGTTCACGCACGGGGTGATCCTCGCAACTGCACGTGGCACGCTCGACATCGACCCACCCGCGGACCACAATGCGGTGACCCCGACCCCTCGGAAGGCAGCGCGTGACGACCCCCACGGACCACTCCCGGCCCCCCGCCTACCGGTTCGCCGTCGCCGTCCTCCGGCCGCTCCTCATGCTCTTCACGACCCGGCAGTGGACCGGTGCCGAGAACCTGCCCCGCGAAGGCGGGTTCGTCGCGGTGACCAACCACTACTCGCACCTGGACCCGCTCGTCTTCGGGCACTACCTCGTCGACCACGGCTACGCCCCGCGCTACCTCGGCAAGATCGAGGTCTTCCGCGTGCCGGTCGTCGGGGCCGTCCTGCGCGGCGCCGACCAGATCCCGGTCCACCGCGAGACAGGCCGGGCCTCGGACGCCTTCCGCTCTGCCGTCGCCGCCGTCCGGGCGGGCAAGACCGTCGCGATCTACCCCGAGGGCACCCTGACCCGCGACCCCGGGCTGTGGCCGATGCGGGGCAAGACCGGCGCCGCCCGGGTGGCCCTCGAGACGCGCTGCCCCGTCGTGCCGATCGCCACGTGGGGCGCCGCCGACGTCCTCGCGCCGTACTCGAAGCGGCTGCGCCTCCTCCCGCGCAAGCGGATGACGGTCCACGCGGGCGTACCGGTCGACCTCACCGACCTGTACGACCGGCCCATCTCCGCCGAGGTCCTCACCGAGGCGACGTCCCGGATCATGGCTGCCCTGACCCACGAGCTCGAGGCCATCCGGGGCGAGCGCGCCCCGGCGGCCCGCTTCGACCCGCGCCGCCACGGCATCACGAGCACCGGCAAGCCCCGACCCCTCGAGGAGGCCTCATGACGACGGCGGCGGTCTACGGCACGGGCAGCTGGGGCACCGCGTTCGCCTCGGTGCTGGCGGATGCCGGCACGACCGTGACGATGTGGGGCCGGCGCCCCGAGGTCGTCGCCCAGATCAACGCCGGCTGCAACGAGGACTACCTCCCCGAGCTGCGCCTGCCCTCGACCGTGCGCGCCACGAGCGACCCGGCGGAGGCCGCTGCTGGCGCCGACGTCGTCGTCCTCGCCGTCCCGTCGCAGACGCTGCGCGACAACCTCGGTGCGTGGGGGTCGGCCCTGCCCCGCGACGCCGCGGTCGTGTCGCTGATGAAGGGCGTGGAGCTCGGGACCACGAAGCGGATGTCCGAGGTCATCGCCGAGGTGGGCGGGGTCGAGCCGGACCGGATCGCCGTCGTCTCGGGGCCGAACCTCGCGCGCGAGATCGCCGTCAAGCAGCCGGCCGCCTCGACCGTGGCGTGCTCGAGCGCGGAGATGGCCGAGCGGGTGGCAGCCGCGTGCGCCGCCCCCTACTTCCGGCCCTACACGACCGGCGACGTCGTCGGCACCGAGATCGCCGGAGCCGTGAAGAACGTCATCGCCCTCGCTGTCGGCATGGCCGAGGGGCTGGGGATGGGCGACAACTCCAAGGCGTCGATCATCACCCGCGGGCTCGCCGAGACGATGCGGCTCGGGATGGCGCTGGGCGGGGAGGCCGCGACCTTCGCCGGCCTGGCCGGGGTCGGTGACCTCATCGCCACGTGCATGTCGCCGCTGTCGCGCAACCACTCGTTCGGGGTGCGGCTCGGCCAGGGGATGGCGGTCTCCGAGGTCGTCGCGGTGACCAAGCAGACGGCCGAGGGCGTGAAGTCGTGCACGTCGATCCTCGAGCTGGCCCGCAAGCACGACGTCGACGTGCCGATCATCGAGCAGGTCGACGCGATGATCCAGCACGACCGCACGACCCAGGAGGTCGTCACCGCGCTGCTGTCGCGGCCCCGCAAGGCCGAGACGGCCTGACGCCATCCCACTGCAGCGGTCGAGTGGCCACGACACGCTGACGAACCGTCCCGTTCATCAGCGTGTCGTGGCCACTCGATGGCGCAGGGCTCGTCACAGGACGCTGCGCAGCGCCTGGTCGAGGTCGCGCCAGAGGTCGTCGACGTCCTCGATGCCGACCGACAGCCGGATGAGGTTCTCCGGGACCGCCAGCGGCTCGGTGGGGATGCGCCGGCGCCGCTCGAGCTGGCTCTCGACGCCGCCCAGGCTCGTCGAGTGGACCCAGACGCGGGTGGCGTCGGCTGCCCGCTCGGCCGCGTCGGCGCCGCCCGCGACCTCGACGGAGACGATGGCACCCCAGCCGGGATGACGGACCCGCTCGACGGCGGGGTGCGCGCGCAGCCGCTCGGCGAGGACGGCCGCGGAGGCCTGGGCGCGCTCGACCCGCAGGTGGAGCGTGCGCAGGCCGCGCAGGGCCAGCCACACCTCGAGCGGCCCGGCGATCGCGCCGTGGAGGACGCGGTGGGTGAGGAGGCGCTCGCGGAGGGCGCGGCCGGCGTCGGTGGGGGCGGTGACGGTGGCCCCGAGGACGACGTCGCTGTGGCCGGAGAGGTACTTCGTCACCGAGTGCACGACGAGGTCCGCGCCGTCCTCGAGGGGGCGCTGCAGCAGTGGGGTGGCGAAGGTGTTGTCGACGACCGAGAGGACGCCGCGCTCTCGGGCCGCCCCGAGGACCGCCGGGAGGTCGGCGACCTCGAGGAGGGGGTTCGTCGGCGACTCCAGCCACACCAGGGACGCGCCGTCGAGCGCGGTGACGACCGCGCCGGTGTCGGTGACGTCGACCCGGCGCACCTCGACCTCACCCGCCGCCTCGCGCGCCGCGAGCGTGGAGACGACGCCGTTGTACGCCGAGTCGGGCGCGACGACGACCCCGCCGTGCGGGACGAGGGAGAGGGACGCGGCGACCGCCGCCATCCCGGAGGCGAAGACGAGCGCGTCGCCGCCCTCGAGGGAGCCCAGGGCGGTCTCGAAGGCGGTCCACGTCGGGTTGGCCGTGCGGGCGTAGACGGCGTCGCCGCCTGCGCGGTAGGTGGAGGTGAGGACGAGCGGGGCGCCGACCTGCGCTCCCGGTGCGTCCTCGCGGCCGAGGGCCACGACGCGGGTGGCAGGGGCGAGAGGGTCCTGCGGGGCGGGGGAGTCGGTCACGCGGTCAGGGTAGGCCGTGGGGGCGCACGCGGTGGCCGGCGTCCGGGGTACCGCCGGGTAGGGTCGTCCGCGATGAGTGACAGCCCCACCGACAAGGTCCGGATCGCCCTCGTGTTCGGCGGTCGGTCGTCCGAGCACGCCGTGTCCTGCGCGACGGCGGCGAGCGTCCTCGAGGCACTCGACCGCGACCGGTACGAGGTCGTGCCGGTCGGCATCGCCCGGGACGGCCACTGGGTCCTCGCGCCCGACGACCCCGCTGCCCTGCGCCTCACCGCCGAGCACGTGCCGGAGGTCTCGACGACGGCGGCCTCGGTCATCGTCCCGACGTCGGCCACGGACCGCACCCTCGTCGTCCACGAGCCGGGCTCGCCGCCGCGCAGCCTCGGCGAGGTCGACGTCGTCTTCCCGCTCCTCCACGGCCCCTTCGGCGAGGACGGCACGATCCAGGGTCTGCTCGACCTCGCTGACGTGCGCTACGTCGGGTCCGGCGTCACCGCCTCCGCGGCGATGATGGACAAGCACGTCATGAAGGTGCTCCTCGCCTCGGCCGGGCTGCCGGTGGGGCCGTACGTCGTCATCACCGACAAGGAGTGGCAGCGCGACAGGGCCGCGGCGATGGACGCCGTGCACGGGCTGTCGTGGCCGGTGTTCGTCAAGCCGGCACGGGCCGGGTCGAGCATGGGGATCACGCGCGTGACCGACGCCTCCGGTCTGGAGGCCGCGATCGAGGCCGCGCGCGAGCACGACCCCAAGGTCGTCGTCGAGGCGGCGGTCTTCGGTCGCGAGATCGAGTGCGGCGTCCTCGAGGGGCGCGGCACCGACGCCCCCCGCACGAGCGAGCTGGGCGAGTGCATCGTCGTGCAGAACCACGACTTCTACGACTTCGAGGCCAAGTACCTGGCCGCCGACGACGTCCGGCTCGAGTGCCCGGCCGACGTGCCGGAGGAGACCGCCGCGCTCATCCGCTGCATGGCGGCGCAGGCGTTCGACGTGGCGGGCTGCGAGGGCCTGGCGCGGGTCGACTTCTTCCTCACCGAGGACGGCGACGTCGTCGTCAACGAGCTCAACACGATGCCGGGCTTCACCCCCAGCTCGATGTACCCGCGGATGTGGGCCGCGACGGGGCTCGCCTATCCCGAGCTCATCGACGAGCTCGTCGGGCTCGCGCTCGCCCGCCGCACCGGCCTGCGCTGAGTCCCAGCTTTCCCGCCTGGTGCCGGAACCTTCGGTGGGGCACCCCGAACTTCGGGGTGCCCCACCGAACCTTCTGGCATGAGGCGGGAAAGCTGGGGCGCGGGAGGGTCAGCGGCACCGGAGGCCGTTGGGCGGGAGGGTGCGCACGGCCTCGGAGAACGCCGGGAGCAGCAGGCCGCCGGGAGCGTGGTCGCGCGGGACGAGCACCTCGATCGCCGGCTCGGTGCCGAACGAGGTGAAGCGGGTCCCGTCGGACAGCGGCGTCGGGATCCAGCCCACGCCGTCGACCTCCAGGCACTCGGTCTCGGTCGGCGCCGGCGCGGCGACGCCGCAGCGGGCGATGACCGGTGGGTCGCCCCAGGCGGCGACGGCGGGGTTCGAGGGGGAGGTGTCGCGGCGCTCCATCCCGGAGAGCTCGCTCGGCCAGAGGATGCCCGCGGTGGCGCAGACCGGGCTCGACCCGCGGCCCGGGACCGTCACCTCGACCCCGGAGGAGCAGGCCGACAGCGCGACGGCGGCCGCGCCGAGCGCGACCGCCGTCGTGAGGCTTCGGGGTGTCCGGATCAGACGTGGACCACCGTGCAGGTGAGGGTCCGGGTGATGCCCTCGACGTCCTGGATCTTCGCGATGACGAGCTTGCCGAGCTCGTCGACCGTCGGCGCCTCGACGCGCGCGATGACGTCGTAGGGGCCGGTGACGTCCTCGGCCAGCGCCACGCCCTCGATGCCGGCGATCGCCTGGGCCACCGTCGCCGCACGGCCGACGTCGGTCTGGATCAGGATGTAGGCCTGTACCACTGTGCTGCCACCTCTTCGTGTGGGGATCGGGGCCGGCTGGGCGGTCCCGGGGTCGGGGGCGCCCGTCGTGACCGGCGCGCTGCAGACGCTACCGTGCCGGTGGTCCCCACGTCTCGGGAGGGTTGGTCCGATGCGCCTGCGCGATCTCAGCGAGGCCGAGCTGTTGGCCCGGGTGTTCCCGGTGTACGCCGCGGCGACCCCGCCGGCCTGGGGTTCGGTGCCCGTGGGCCCCGGCGACGACGCCGCCGTCGTGGGCGCGCCGTCGGGCACCGTCGTCGCCACGACCGACTCGATGGTGCGCGGGCGCGACTGGCGCGACGAGTGGTCGAGCGCCCACGACGTCGGGGTCAAGATGGCGACGCAGAACCTCGCCGACGTCGCCGCGATGGGGGCCGCACCGACCGGGTTGCTCGTCTCGCTGGTCGCCGACCCCGAGCTCGACGTCGACTGGGCCGTCGGGCTGTCGCGGGGGATCGCGTCCGTGGCTGCCGCCGCGTCGGCTCCCGTCGTCGGCGGCGACCTGTCCTCCGGACCGCCCGGCGTGGTCGTCGTCTCCGTGACCGCGCTCGGGGACCTGCGCGGGCGTCCTCCCGTGCTGCGGTCGGGGGCCCGCGTGGGCGACGTCGTCGCGGCGTGCGGGTCCCTGGGGCTGTCCGGGGGCGGGCTCGCCCTGTACCTGGCCGGAGAGGTCGATCCCGACGGGGCCGGGTGGACCGGCGTCCTCGACGACCGCTCGCTCGCCGTCCGTGCGCTGATGCGGCACCACCGCGCCCCCGTGGCGCCGTGGGGGGTCGGGCCCGAGGCGGCCGAGGCTGGCGCGCACGCCCTCGTCGACGTCTCCGACGGGCTCGTCACCGACGTCGGCCGCATCGCCTCCGCGAGCGGGGTGTCCGTGGACCTGTCCGGGGCGGTGCTGCGGTCGCGGTACGCCTCCGGGGCCCTGACGGTGGCGCTCGGGGCGGAGGAGGCGCTGCGCCAGGTGCTCGCCGGCGGCGAGGAGCACGCCCTCGTGGGGTGCTTCGCCGGCGAGTCCTCGCTGCCCCCCGGCGGCGAGGAGCCGTGGCATGTCATCGGGCGGGTCGTCGAGGCGGGCGAGGACGGCCCGCGTGTCACGGTCGACGGCGTCGTCCCGAACGCCCCGGGGTGGGACCACTTCGCGGGTCACCCCTGACCGCGTGCGGCCCGGGACACGCTCGGGGTCCGTCCGGTCGAGGTGTCCCGCCGGTGCCGGATGCCGCTCGACCACCTCGACCCCCTCGACCCAGTGGCGGACAGACGGAACGGGCGGCCTCCGCGAGGGAGGCCGCCCGTTCCGGGGTGCGTCAGGGGGTCAGCGCTTGACCTTGCCCGCCTTGAGGCAGGAGGTGCAGACGTTGAGTCGCTTCGGGGTCACACCGGCGTCGCCGACCAGTGCCTTGACGCGCTGGATGTTCGGGTTCCAGCGGCGCTTGGTCCGGCGGTGGGAGTGCGAGACACTGTGCCCGAAACCGGGGCCCTTGCCGCAGACGTCGCAGTTGGCAGCCACGGGTGATCTCCTACGAAAGTTCTGAACGGGTGGTCGTCGGCGGCGCGATGGCGCGCACGCAACCTGTACAGCGTAGCCGAGTCCCACCCGGCCCACCAAAACGGCGTCCGGGCGCGGGGGAGCCGCCTGCCGGGGCGCCCTCGACCCCGACGGCCGGCGCCTCCGGGGCGGTGACGCCGGCGACCGTTACCGTGGGCGCGTGCCCGACGTCCTCACCGCCGCCGACGCCCGCCACTGGGCGCTGCTCACCCGGGCGGCCCTGGCGGCACGGCGCACCGAGATCGACGCCCTCAACGTCTTCCCGGTGCCGGACGGCGACACCGGCACCAACCTCTACCTCACCCTCGACGCCGCCATCGACGAGGTCGTCGCCGCGCACGAGGCCGCGGGCGTCCTCGGCCACGCGACCCTCGTCGAGGAGTGCCGCTCTCTCAAGCGGGCCATCCTGCTCTCCGCGCGAGGCAACTCCGGCGTCATCGTCAGCCAGCTCGTCGGGGGCCTGTGCGACGCCGTGGTCGACGCCGAGGTCGAGGAGGCCGACGCCGTCCTCGTCGCCGAGGCGCTCGCACGAGGGGCGGCATCGGCGCGGGCCAGCGTCGCCCACCCCCAGGAGGGGACGATCCTCACCGTCGCCGATGCCGCGGCGGCCGCCGCCGTGGAGGCGGCCGAGGCCGGCTCCACCCTGGCGGACGTCGTCGAGGCCGCGGTCGACGCCGCCCAGGAGGCGCTCGCCCACACCCCCGACCAGCTCGAGGTGCTCGCGCGGGCCGGGGTCGTCGATGCCGGCGGCGCCGGGTGCGTCCTCCTCCTCGAGGCCCTGCTCAGCATCGTCACGGACAAGTGGAGCGTCAGCGACTCCGACCTCCTCGGCGGCGGGCCCGGCCTGCTCCGCCGCGGCGAGTGGCGTCCCGAGCGCCCGCACGCCGACTCCACCGCCTCCCTGCCGGGCCACGATGCCCTCGACCGCGAGCAGCGGATCGGCGACGGACCCGCGTACGAGGTGATGTACCTCCTCCTCGACTCCACGCCCGAGCGGGTCGACACCCTGCGCACCGCCCTCGACGCCCTCGGCGACTCCCTCCTCGTCGTCGGCGGGCCCGACCTCTGGAACGTCCACGTCCACGTCGACGACCCGGGGGCGGCCGTCGAGGCCGGCATCGCCGCCGGGCGGCCCGAACGCATCCGGATCACCCACTTCGACAGCCAGGTCGCGCGCCGTGAGCCCGTCGCGTCCATCGGCGTCGTCGCCTGCTCCGCCGGTCCCGGCATCGCGGCGCTGCTCGAGGAGGCCGGCGCGGTCGTCGTCCCGAGTGGACCAGGGCAGCGTGCCAGCGCCGGCCAGCTCCTCGAGGCCGTGCGGCGCACCCGGGCCGCAGCGGTCGTCCTCCTCCCCGGCGACAGGGACACCCTGCTCGCGGCCGGCATCGCCGCCGAGGCCGCGACCGCCGACGGCGTCGACACCCACGTCGTCCCGGCGCGCACGACCGTCCAGGCCATCGCCGCACTGGCGGTCCTCGACCCGTCCAAACCGTTGCACGCCAACGTCGTCGCGATGACGAGTGCCGCCGTCTCGACGCGTCACGGTGCCGTCTCCGTCGCGTCCAAGGAGGCGCTGACGTGGGCCGGGGTCTGCAGGCCCGGCGACGTCCTCGGCATCGTCGACGGCGACGTCGCGTTCCTCGCCTCCGACCTCGCCGACGCCGCGTCCGACGTCCTCGCCCGCCTGCTGTCGCCCGGCGGCGAGCTCGTCACCCTCGTCGAGGGCGCCGACGCCGACGGTCTGGCCGCTCGGGTCGCCGAGGCGCTCGAGCGCGACCGGCCCGACCTCGAGGTCGTCGTCGTCGACGGCGGGCAGCCGGTCTACCCGCTCCTCATCGGGGTGGAGTGAGGCCGCGACGTGGCGACCGAGTCCAGCAAGCTCAGCCCGATCATCGCCACGGCGGCGAAGAAGTTCGCGACCGCGCGCGACATCCACACCGTCGGTGACCTCCTCGCGTTCTGGCCGCGGCGGTACCGCACCCGCGAGAGCGACCTCGGCGCGGTGACCCCGGGGGAGTACCTCGTCGGGGTGGCCGAGGTGAAGTCGGCGTCGACCCGGCCGATGAAGGCACGCAAGGGGACGATGCTCAACGTCGTCATCACCGACGGGACGCACGACCTCGACGTCACCTTCTTCAAGGCCTGGGGCCACGAGAAGGCCCTCGTCCCCGGCGCCCGCGGCATCTTCGCGGGCACCGTCGGCGTCTACAACCGCCGCCTCCAGCTGACCCACCCCGGCTACACGATGCTCGACGACTTCGACGCCGGCGACCGCAAGGCCCTCATCCCCATCTACCGAGCGGTCGGGTCGCTCCACACGTGGACGGTCACCGAGAGCGTGCGGCGCGTCCTCGACGTCCTCGACGACGTCCCCGACGCCCTCCCGGCCTCCGTCCGCGAGCGCCGGCGGCTGATGTCGCGGATGGACGCGCTGCGCGGCATCCACACCCCCGACTCCTGGCCCGAGGTCGAGGAGGCGCGTCGGCGGCTGCGCTACGAGGAGGCGTTCGTCCTCCAGGTGACCCTCGCCCAGCGGCGCCGGGCCGCCGAGGGACAGGTGACGACCGCGCGCCCCGGACGCGCCGGCGGCCTGCTCGAGGCGTTCGACGCGCGCCTCCCGTTCGAGCTCACCGCCGGGCAGCGCGAGGTCGGCTCGACGATCGCCGAGGAGATGGCGCGCGAGGTCCCCATGCACCGGCTGCTGCAGGGCGAGGTCGGCTCGGGCAAGACCGTCGTCGCGCTGCGGGCGATGCTCACGGCGGTCGACTCGGGCGGGCAGGCGGCGCTGCTCGCGCCCACCGAGGTCCTCGCCGCGCAGCACCACCGCACGATCACCCGGATGCTCGGCGACCTCGCCGAGGGCGGGATGCTCGGTGGCGCCGACTCCGCGACCCGGGTCGCCCTCCTCACGGGCAGCCAGTCGACGGCCGAGCGGCGCCGGGCGCTGCTCGACATCGCGGTCGGTGACGCCGGCATCGTCGTCGGCACCCACGCCCTCCTCGAGGAGCACGTCGACTTCCTCGACCTCGCCCTGGTCGTCGTCGACGAGCAGCACCGGTTCGGCGTCGAGCAGCGGGATGCGTTGCGCGGCAAGGGGAAGCTGCCGCCGCACGTCCTCGTCATGACCGCCACGCCCATCCCGCGCACGGTGGCGATGACGGTGTTCGGCGACCTCGAGACGTCGACGCTGCGCGAGCTGCCGGCCGGCCGGGCGCCCATCGCCACCCACGTCGTGCCCGAGGACCGGCCGGGCTGGATGGAGCGCACGTGGGCGCGGGTCGGCGAGGAGGTCCGCGGAGGGCGGCAGGCCTACGTCGTGTGCCCGCGCATCGGCGACGACGGCGGCGACGACGGCGCCGACCTGCGCGTCGAGACCGACGCCGACGGTGACGCAGCCGCCGCACCGCAGCGCCCCATGCACGGTGTGCTCGCGCTGCACGAGGCGCTCCTGGCGGAGCCGGCGCTCGCGGGGCTCACCGTCGAGGTGCTCCACGGCCGGATGCCCGCCGACGAGAAGGACGCCGTCATGGGCCGGTTCCAGCGTGGCGAGACGCAGGTGCTCGTGGCGACGACCGTCATCGAGGTCGGCGTCGACGTCCCGAACGCGAGCGTCATGGTCGTCATGGACGCCGACCGGTTCGGTGTCTCGCAGCTGCACCAGCTGCGCGGGCGCGTGGGCCGCGGCGGCTTCCCGGGGCTGTGCCTCCTCGTCACGGGCACCGACGCCGAGGCCGCCATGACCCGGCTGAACGCCGTGGCCGCGACGACCGACGGCTTCGAGCTCGCGCGCCTCGACCTCTCGCAGCGCCGCGAGGGTGACATCCTCGGCGCCGCCCAGTCGGGCCGTCGCACGCAGCTCGAGTTCCTCCACGTCCTCGAGCACGAGGACGTCATCGAGGCCGCCCGCGAGGACGCCTTCGCGCTCGTCGCAGCCGACCCCGGCCTCGACGGGCAGCCGCTGCTCGCCGCCGCGGTGCGTGCCCGGGTCGACGCCGAGCAGGCCGCCTGGCTGGAGCGCGGCTGATGACGCGGGTCATCGCCGGCGTGGCCGGGGGGAGGACGCTGCGCACGCCGCCGGGACCGGGCACGCGTCCGACGAGCGACCGGGTCCGCGAGGCCCTCTTCTCCGCCCTCGACGCCCGCGACGCCGTCCGGGGTGCCCGGGTGCTCGACCTGTACGCCGGATCCGGCGCCCTGGGCCTCGAGGCCGCCTCGCGCGGGGCCGCGTCCGTGGTGCTCGTCGAGTGCGACCGGCGGGCCGCGGACGTCATCGCCCGCAACGTCACCGACCTCGGGCTGCCGGGAGCCCGGGTCGTCCGCTCCACCGTCGCCGCCGCCCTCGCGGGTGCGCCGGCCGAGGGCGAGGCCGCCGACCTCGTCCTCGTCGACCCGCCCTACGACGTGGGGGAGGACGCCCTGGCGGCCGTCCTCGAGCGGCTCGCCGCGGCCTGGCTCGCCCCGGGCGGGGTGCTCGTCGTCGAGCGCTCGACCCGCAGCCCCGAACCCGCCTGGCCCGACGGCATCGAGCGCATCGGCAAGCCCCGCAAGTACGGCGAGACCACGGTCTGGCTCGCGACCCGCCACGAGACGGAGAGCCGCTCGGGCAGCTGACCAAGCGGGCTGAGCAGGGTGGACGGGGGACGTCGTGGGCCGCGAGCCCTCGAGCGTCTGACAGGGTTGGGCCATGACCGAGATCCAGATCCCCCGACCCGTGAGCGGCGACGTCCTCGAGCGCATCCTCGAGGACCATGCGCTGTTCGAGGACCTGCTCCGCCTCGCCCGACGCACCGACACCGACCGCGAGGCCGCCCGCCGGGCCCTCGCCGAGGTCCTCGTCGCCCACGCGGTCGCCGAGGAGGAGCTGGTCTACCCGCAGCTGAAGCAGGCTCGCGCCATCGACGAGCACGAGAAGGAGCACGGCGAGGAGGAGCACGCCGAGATCAACGAGGCGCTCCTCGCGTTCCTCGAGGTGAGGGGCACCGACACCCAGAAGTACGACGACGCGCTCGAGGAGCTCGCGACCGTGGTCAACCACCACGCGAACGAGGAGGAGCAGACGATCATCAACCCCGCCCGCGAGGACGTCTCCATCGACCGCCGCGAGGCCCTGGCCGTCGAGTGGCTGACCCGCCGCAACCAGCTGCTCGAGCAGGGCTGCGCCAGCGAGGAGCAGGTCCGGGCGCTCGTCGACGAGGCCGTCGCCGAGGGCACCCTCGCTCCGGAGGAGGCCCGCGAGGAGGCCGACGAGATCAAGGAGAAGGCCAAGGAGGAGGCCGAGGCGGTCGAGGAGGCCGCCAAGGAGGACGCGGCAGGCTGAGGGTGGCCGCGTGGGTACGGTGGTGCCCGTGACCTCCCGCCCGCGCCGGGCCGTCTGCCCCGGCTCCTACGACCCCGTGACGAACGGGCACCTCGACGTCGTCGCCCGGGCGGCCGCCCTCCACGACGAGGTGGTCGTCACGGTCCTGCACAACCCCGCGAAGGCCGGGACGTTCAGCGTCGCCGAGCGGGTGGCCTTCGTCGAGCGCGGCCTCGCGGCGGCCGGGGTGCGCAACGCGCGGGTCGAGGCGTTCTCCGGGCGCCTGCTCGTCGACGTCTGCCGCGAGGTCGGCGCCGACGTCGTCGTCAAGGGGCTGCGCGGCGCCACGGACTTCGCCTACGAGCTGCCGATGGCGCTGATGAACCGGCACCTCACCGGGGTCGAGACGCTCTTCCTCCCCGGGGCGGCCGAGTTCGAGCACGTGTCGAGCTCGCTCGTCAAGGAGGTCGTGCGCTACGGCGGGGACGTCACCGGCCTCGTGCCCGACGAGGTCCGCGACGCCCTCGTCGCCCGGCTGCGTGCCGACGGCTGAGGCCCAGCGGGCCGACGCCGGCCGGGGGGAGCCGGGCGCCGCGCCCGCCGCCGAGCGCCCCCGGGTGACCCGTGGCGCCGGGTTCCGCCCCGACGTCGAGGGGCTGCGCGCCGTCGCGATCCTCACCGTCCTCGCGTACCACGCGGGGCTCCCGCTCCATGCCGGCTTCGTCGGCGTCGACGTCTTCTTCGTCATCTCCGGCTATCTCATCACCGGGCTGCTCGTCACCGAGCTGTGGTCGACGGGCCGGATCTCGTGGCTGCGGTTCGTCGGGCGACGGATCCGGCGCCTGCTGCCCGCGGCCGTCCTCGTCCTCGCGGTCACCTCGCTCGTCGCGTTCTTCGTCGTGCCGGGGCTGCGGCGGCGCGACATCGCCGTCGACGTCATGGCGGCGGCGGGGTACGTCGTCAACTGGGTCCTCGCCGGGCGGGAGGTCGACTACCTCGCCTCGGACGTCGTCCCCTCCCCGGTGCAGCACTTCTGGTCGCTGGCCGTCGAGGAGCAGTTCTACGTCGTCTGGCCGCTGCTGCTCATCGTCCTCGCCCTCGTCGTGCGGCGCCCGGGGCGGCGGGCGGTGCTCTGCGCTCTGGGTGCGCTCGTCGCGGGTTCGTTCGCGTGGTCGGTGTGGGCCTCGCACACCGACCCGGCGCCCGCGTTCTTCACGACGACGACGCGGGTGTGGGAGCTCGGCATCGGGGCGCTGCTCGCCGTGGCCCTCGCCGGGCGGGAGCGTCCCGCCGCCGCGGCCCGCTGGGCGGCCCCGACCGGATGGGCGGCCCTCGCCGTCCTCGTGGCCGTCGCCGTCGCCCTCCCCAGGGACGTCGACTGGCCGGGTGCGTGGGCCCTGCTACCCACCGTGCCCACCGCCCTCCTGCTGTGGGTCGGCTGGCACGCGCCGGCGAACGGCCCGGTCCGGGTCCTCGGGTCGGCGCCGATGGTGTGGGTCGGCGGGCTGTCGTACTCGATCTACCTCTGGCACTGGCCGGTCCTCGTCCTCGGGGAGTGGACGGCCGGGTGGGCGGGCACGACCCTCCCCGCGTGGGGCACGGTCCTCCTCGCCGCAGCGTCCGTCCTCCCGGCCTGGCTGTCGTGGCGGTTCGTCGAGAACCCCGTCCACCACGGGCCGTGGCTGCGCGAGCGGCCCCGCGCCCTCCTCGCCGCCGGGCTGGCCCTCTCGCTCACCGGGGTGCTCGTCGCCCTCCCGCTCCTGCCGCTGAGGTCACCGTTCACGACGACGCCGCCCGCGGGCTCGGTGCCGCCGCTCGCCCAGCTGGGCGCCGGGACGCTGGGCGCGGGCCGGCCGTACGTGCCGGTGGACGACCCGGGGTGGGTGACGCCCGACCCCCTCGTCTCGGGCACCGACCGGCCGGCGGCCGACGTCGACCGGTGCCAGGTCGAGGTCGCGGTCACCGAGCCGGTCGCCTGCGAGTTCGGCGACCCGCCAGGGGCGACGACGGTCGCCCTCGTCGGTGACTCGAAGGCGATGCAGTGGCTGCCCGCCCTCGAGGAGGCCGCGGCCGCGCGGGGGTGGCGGGTCGTCACGTACGGCAAGTCGTCGTGCGCCTTCTCCGGCGCCCCGGCCGCACGGGCCGGCGGCGCCTACCCCGAGTGCGACGCATGGAACACCGCCGTCGCCGAGTCCCTGCGCGCCGACCCGCCCGACGTCGTCGTGACCTCGGGCGTGGCCGCCTCCGCCTGGGCCGGGAACCGCACCGCCCGGGCCCTGCTCGTCGACGGGTACGCGTCCCGATGGCGGGCGCTCGCCGACGAGGGCGTGCCGGTCCTCGTCGTCGGTGACAGCCCGCTCTCCCCCGACGACCTGGACGTCTGCGCCGCGCGCCGTCCCCGGGAGCTGACGCAGTGCTCCTTCGACCGGGCCGAGGCCGTGCGGGGGAGCGGCCTGGCCGTCCAGCGCGACGCCGTGCGGGCCGCCGCATCCCCGGGGGTGGGGCTGCTGGACCTCACCGCCTGGGTCTGCCCCACCGAGCGGTGCCCCGTCGTCATCGGCCACGTCGCCGTCCACCGCGCGGGCGACCACGTGACGGCGACCTACGCGCGCACCCTCGCGCCGCAGGTCGGGGACGGTGTGGACGCGCTGCTGCGCCGGTTTGGGTGAAGTGGCCCCGACCGGTAACCTTGACCCTCGGTCTGCGTCCGTGTGGCGCGGCACGAACCACTCCGACGACTCTCCAAGGCCATGACTCGACTCGACCCCCGGTCCCCGATGGTGCTCGACACCAAGCTCGTGGGCCGGCGACCCGGGACGATGCACGAGCTGACGCGGGACGTCGGGACGCCGAGCGACTTCGGTACGGATGTCATGCGCGTCGAGGAGGGCGAGAGCCTCCACCTCGAGCTGCGCCTGGAGTCCGTCGTCGAGGGCGTGCTCGTCACCGGTTCGGTCCGCGGCACGGCGACCGGCGCCTGCGTGCGGTGCCTGGACCCCGTCACCGAAGAGGTCGACGGGTTCTTCCAGGAGCTGTTCGTTCACGCCGACCGCCACGACCACCACCGCGAGGTGGGGGACGACGACGCCGACCAGGAGCGCCAGGTCGAGGACGGCTACATCGACCTCGAACCGGTGCTTCGTGACACGGTGGTGCCCGCACTGCCGTTCCAGCCGGTGTGCCGGCCCGACTGCCCCGGGCTGTGCTCCGAGTGCGGCCTGCCGCTCGCGGAGGACCCGCAGCACCAGCACGACCAGATCGACCCCCGGTGGGCGGCGCTCTCGGCCCTGTCCGAGCAGCCACCCACGACGACAGAGAAGAGGACCTGACGTGGCCGTTCCGAAGCGGAAGATGTCGCGCTCCAACACCCGCTCGCGCCGCGCCAACTGGAAGGCGACGGTCGTCGCCACGACGACCTGCCCCCAGTGCAAGGCGCCGACCCAGCCGCACCAGGCGTGCCCGTCCTGCGGCACCTACAAGGGGCGCCAGTACGGCGCCGCCGAGCGCTCCGAGCACCAGGGCTGAGCCCATCCCCATGGGGAAGGGGTCGGCCTCGCCGGGCACGCTCGTCCCACTGCGCCCGGTCGACGAGCTCCTCGAGCACCTCGTCGGGGTCACCGGCGCGTCCGTCGACGCGTCGGTGCTCCAGCGTGCCCTGACGCACCGCTCGTACGCGTACGAGGCGGGTGGCCTGCCGCACAACGAGCGGCTCGAGTTCCTCGGCGACTCCGTCCTGGGGCTCGTCGTCACCACGACGCTCTACGACGCCCACCCCGACACGACCGAGGGCCAGCTCGCCAAGCTGCGGGCTGCCGTGGTCAACATGCGGGCCCTCGCCGACGTCGGGCGCACCCTCGGGCTCGGTGACTTCGTCTACCTCGGCCGGGGCGAGGAGTCGACGGGCGGTCGCGACAAGGACTCGATCCTCGCCGACACGGTCGAGGCCGTCATCGGCGCCGTCTACAGCTCGTGCGGCATCGACGCCGCCACCGAGCTCGTCCACCACCTCGTCGACCCGCTGCTCGCCCAGTCGGCCACGCTCGGCGCCGGCCTGGACTGGAAGACGAGCCTGCAGGAGATCACCTCCCGGCACGGGCTCGGCGCCCCCGAGTACGCCGTCGACGAGGACGGGCCCGAGCACGCGAAGTGGTTCGAGGCCACGGTCACCGTCGCCGGCGACGTGCTGGGCCGCGGCGCGGGCCGCACGAAGAAGGTCGCCGAGCAGGAGGCCGCCGCGCTGGCCTGGACGACGATCCGAGACCGCCACGAGGGGCCCATCGCCGGCCCCGAGGAGGAGCCCGCACCCGAGGGCGACGCCGACGACGTCGACCCGGACGGGCCCCGTCCGCCTCGTGCCTGACGCCTCCCGTGGCTGAGACCCCGCGTGCCTGAGCTGCCCGAGGTCGAGGTCGTCCGCCGCGGCCTCGAGGGCCACGTCCTCGGCCGCGACATCACCTCGGTCGAGCTGCGGGGCGCACGGGTGGCCCGCCGCCACCTGCCCGGTCCGCAGGACCTCGCCGCCCGGCTGGCGGGGCGACACGTCGCGGCCGTGCGCCGCCGCGGGAAGTACCTCTGGCTCGACCTCGGGGACCGCCTCGGGCTCCTGCTCCACCTCGGGATGAGCGGGCAGCTGCTCGTCGAGGACGCCGGCGCCCCCGACGAGAAGCACCTCCACGCGCGGTTCCGGTTCGCCGACGGCGGACCCGAGCTGCGCTTCGTCGACCAGCGGACCTTCGGCGGCCTGGCCCTCTCCGACCTCGACGACACCGGGGTCCCGACGGCCATCGCGAACATCGCCCCGGACCCCTTCGACCCCGGGTACGACCGGGCCGCCGTCATCCGCCGGATCAAGGCCAAGGACAGCGCGGTCAAGCGGGTCCTGCTCGACCAGGGGGTCGTGTCGGGGATCGGCAACATCTACGCCGACGAGGCGCTGTGGCGGGCGGAGGTCCACGGCGAGCGGGTCTCGAGCGCGCTGACGAAACCGCGGATCGGCGCCGTCCTCGACCACGCGACCGCGGTGATGGCCGAGGCCCTCGGCCAGGGCGGGACGAGCTTCGACGCCCTGTACGTCAACGTCAACGGCGCATCGGGCTACTTCGACCGGTCGCTGCACGCCTACGGGCAGGCCGGGCGCCCGTGTGCGCGGTGCGGGACGCCGATCCGCCGCGAGCAGTTCATGAACCGCTCGTCGTTCTCGTGCCCGCGCTGCCAGCCGCGCCCGCGGGGCCTCCGCCCGACCTGACCGCACGCCCACTGGCTAGGGTTGGCCGATGCCCAGCACGCGTCCCGAGCCGGCCTGGCTCGCGTCCTCCGTCCTGTACCAGATCTACCCGCAGACCTTCGCCGACGGCGACGGCGACGGCATCGGTGACCTCGCGGGGGCGCTCGAGCGGCTCGACCACCTGGCGTGGCTCGGGGTCGACGCCGTGTGGTTCAGCCCCCTGTTCGCCTCCCCGTTCGCCGACGCCGGCTACGACGTCAGCGACTACCTGTCGGTGGCGCCGCGGTACGGGACGAACGAGGACCTCGTCGCCGTCGTCGAGGCGGCCCGCAGCCGGGGGATCCGGGTCCTGCTCGACCTCGTCGCCGGGCACACGAGCGACCAGCACCCGTGGTTCCGTCAGTGGGCGGCCGACCCGGGCGACGGCCGGTACGTCTGGAACGAGCGCGTCGGCAGCCCGGCCGGCATCTGGTGCCCCGTGCCCGGGAAGCGGGGCGGGTACTACCTGCTCAACTTCTACCCCTGCCAGCCGGCGCTGAACTTCGGCTACGCGCGACAGGACCCGACGCAGCCGTGGCGCGACCCGGTCGACGCCCCCGGGCCGCGCGCGAACCGACAGGCGCTCAAGGACGTCATGGGCCACTGGTTCGACCTCGGGGTCAGCGGGTTCCGGGTAGACATGGCCGGCTCGCTCGTCAAGGACGACCCGGGCCTGGTCGAGACCGGCCGGCTCTGGGGCGAGATGCGCCGGTGGATCGACACGACCTACCCCGACTGCGCGCTGCTCTCCGAGTGGGGCGACCCCGCCGTCTCCGTGCCCGCCGGCTTCCACGCCGACTTCTTCCTCCAGTTCAGCAACCCCGGCCTGAGGTCGCTGTGGCACACCGGTGTCGGCACGCACGACACGAACTGGTCCGAGACGGGTCGGTTCTTCTTCGACCCCGAGGGCAGCGGCGGGCTCGACCTCTTCCTGCGCGAGTGGCGGCGCGCGACCGAGGCGATCGAGGCCGCGGGCGGGGGGCACGTCGCCCTGCCGACCGCGAACCACGACTACGCCCGCCTCGTCACCGGTCCCCGGACCGCGGCGCAGGCCCGCGCGGCGTACGCCTTCCTCCTCACCTGGCCCGCGCTGCCGACGATCTACTACGGCGACGAGATCGGGATGCGCTACGTCGAGGGGCTGCCCGACAAGGAGGGCAGCATCCTGTCGCCGAGCAACAACCGCACCGGGTCGCGCACGCCGATGCAGTGGGCGCCGGGCGTCGGGGCCGGGTTCTCCACGGCTCCCGAGGAGGAGCTCTACCTCCCGCTCGACCCGGCCGAGGACCGGCCCGACGTCCAGACCCAGCGGGCCGACGAGGGGTCGCTGCTCCACCTCGTGCGGCGGCTCGTCGCGCTGCGCCACGCGACCCCCGCGCTCGGCCCCGAGGGCAGCCTCGAGCTGCTCACCGAGGACTACCCGTTCGCCTACGTGCGCGGAGGCACCCACCTCGTCGTCGTCAACCCACGGCGAGAGCCGGCCACGGTCGACCTGCCACCGGGCTGGGAGGACGCCGCTTCGGTCGAGGTCGAGGGCGTGCGCGTCGGCGACGGCCGCGCGCAGGCCGACGGCTTCGGGTTCGCCGTCGTCGAGCGGAGCCGCTGAGCGCCGTCCCCAGCCAGGCGTGTGACGACGGGCTGCGTCAGGGCAGGGGCAGGGCCCGCAGCGTCACGGGCCTGCCGGTGCGGCGCTCGGAGAGCTCGGCGAGGGCCGCGCGCACCGTCTTGGCGTACAGGTGCGAGCCCTCGAGGCTGGGGTGGATGCCGTCGGGCTGGAGCTGGCCGTTCGTGCCGGCGAGGGCGGCGTGCCAGTCGGCGAGGACGACGTTGGGGCGCCCGGCCGCGAGGTCGCGCAGGGCCGCGTTGTCGGACTCGATCCGGCTGAACGGGCCGTGCAGGGTCACGAGGACGACCATCCGCTCCGGCCCGATGGCGTCGAGGGCCCGGCGCACGGCCTGCGCATCGGTGCCGGCGTTCGTCCCGAAGCCGAGGACGACCGCCCGGCGCAGGGAGCCGCCCCGGGCCTCGACCAGTCCGGGGGCTGCCGACCAGCGGCGGTTGGACTTCGCGTCCATCCGCACCTTCGGCAGGTAGTAGCGCAGCGCGTGGCTCGCGCCGACGACCATCGAGTCGCCGAGGACGTCGACCTCGCGGCCCTCGGGCATCGACCAGTCCTGGGCGGGAGCCGCGGGTGCCGCTGTGGCCGCGTCCGCGCCCGGTGCCCTCGGGGCCGGCGCGGGTGCGGGGTCCTGGCCGGCGAGAGCGGCCTCGTTGGCGGTGATGAGCTCCTCGGTCGAGGACCGGTCCGGCGCGGTGAGCAGGACGACGACGGTGGCCACGGTCGCGACGGCGACGACGCCCCAGACGACCCGGGCGGTGCGGGTTCCCAGCCCCCGCAGCCGGCGCAGCGCCTCTCGCGCCGCGCCACGGAAGCCGCGGCGGCGGACGGGTAGCTCGACGAGGCGGTACGACAGGTCGGCGGCGGCGACGGTCACCACGAGCGCCCAGAGCCGGGTGAGGACGTAGGCGGTGCTGCCGCGCGCCTCCGGCAGGTCCTGCGCGACGACGAGGACGACCGGCCAGTGCCACAGGTAGATCCCGTAGCTGCGGGCACCGACCCACCGCGCGAGTGGCAGCTCGAGGAGGGCCCGCAGCCGGCCGGGGCGCTCGACGACGACGAGCACGAGCGCGGTCGTCGCGACCGACGCGAGGAGGATGCCGCCGCGGAAGGTCCACGGCGAGGTCTCGGACGCGGTGGCGAGGAGCGCCGCGAGGACCGCGAGGGCGGCGACGGCGACCGTGCGGCGGTGCCGCTCCCAGTGCGGCGTCGTCGTCCACGCCCGGTGCGGTGCGGCCCAGGCGAAGGCGAGCGCGGCACCGAGCATCAGGCCGACGAGGTGGGTGTCGGTGCCGAAGTACACGCGGGTCGGGGCGTCGGGGTCGAGGCGCAGTGCCATGAGGAGCGCGGAGGTCAGGCCCAGCCCGGCGGCCGTCGCGGCCAGCACGACGGCGCGGCGCGACGTCCTCAGCAGCACGAGGAGGGCCAGGGGCCACAGGAGGTAGAACTGCTCCTCCACCGCGAGGGACCAGAGGTTCATCAGCAGCTGCGGCGTGGTGGCCTCGAAGTAGTCGGACCCGGCCGAGACCTCGAGCCAGTTCGAGGTGAAGGTCAGCGCCCCGAGCACCTGTCGGCCGACGCCGACGAGGAGGTCGCCCTCGCTGACCCGGGCGAGCAGCACCGCGGACGGGACGAGGAGGAGCAGCGCGGGCAGGAGCCGGCGGGCGCGGCGGGTCCAGAAGCCGCGCAGGTCGATCGAGCCCGTCGTGGCGCGCTCGCGCAGCAGCAGGGTGGTGATGAGGAAGCCGCTGACGACGAAGAACACGTCGACGCCGAGGAAGCCGCCCGGCAGCCACGAGGCGTCCAGGTGGAAGACGAGGACCGCGGCGATGGCGAGGGCGCGCAGGCCGTCGAGCCCCGGCAGGCGGCTCGTGCGGGCACGGGGGCGAGCGGGATCCCCGTCGGGCGGGGCCGACGGCAGGGGGCGGGGGGATGGGCGGGTCCCCTGAGCCTCCGTCGTGCTCATGGCAGCGACGGTAGTGGCCGGTGGTGTCACTGTGACGGAGCCACGCTGGTGGGACGGGTGATGACGGCCACGAGCCGGTCCCGTCCCAGCGGCTTCGCACTGCTGCGCCCGACGTCAGCAGTGCGAAGGTGCCAGCACACCGGCGCGCCGGCGGACCCGCCCGGGTTCCTAGGATCGACACCATGACGGACGGGAGCGATGTCGGCGGAGGGGTCCGGCGGGTGGCGGTGTTCGTGCGGGGGAACGTCCAGGGGGTCGGGTTCCGGTGGTGGACCCGGGCCCGCGCCCTCGAGCTGGGGCTGTCCGGCTTCGCCCGCAACACGGCCGACGGCCGGGTCGAGGTCGTCGCCGAGGGCCCGGAGGACGCGCTCCGCCGGCTCGTCGACCTGCTCACCGAGAGCCCGTCGAGCGCCCGGCGGCCCGGCCACGTCACCGCCGCCTCGACCCCGGCGTGGTCCGAGCCCCGCGGCGAGCGCGGCTTCCTCGAGCGCTGACCGACGTTCACGGATCAGGCGGGAAGGCTGGGACGGGGAGGATCCGGGTCGTGGACGGCCGGGCGCCCGGTGGGGCGCCGGTTCCTACGATGGCCGGGTGAGCGACCTCCCTCCCGAGCTGGCCCGCCTGCGCTCGAGCATCGACAACATCGACGCGGCGCTCGTCCACCTGCTCGCGGAACGCTTCAAGTGCACCCAGGCCGTCGGTGAGCTCAAGGCCTCGGCGGGGCTGCCGCCGGCGGACCTCGACCGTGAGGAGCAGCAGGTCGCCCGGCTGCGCGCGCTCGCCGACGAGGCCGGCCTCGACCCCCAGTTCGCCGAGGCGTTCCTCGCGTTCATCATCGCCGAGGTCATCCGGCACCACGAGCACATCGCCGGCGCCGACGCACCACAGCCCTGACCGCCGGTACCACGGGCCCCAGGAACCACACGCGTCACAGGCAACACCGGGCACCGGTCTCGTCCCGGGTGAGCGCGCCCCCGCCGGTAGAGTCCACCCCGACCCGGCCACCCCGGGGGGACCAGGGCCCGACACGAGAGCTGACGACCGACGCATGTACCTCAAGACGCTGACCCTCAAGGGGTTCAAGTCCTTCGCCTCGGCGACGACGATGCGCCTCGAGCCCGGGATCACCTGCGTCGTCGGGCCCAACGGCTCCGGCAAGTCCAACGTCGTCGACGCCCTCGCCTGGGTCATGGGGGAGCAGGGGGCGAAGTCCCTGCGCGGCGGCAAGATGGAGGACGTCATCTTCGCCGGCACGGCGGGCCGTCCGCCGCTGGGCCGCGCCGAGGTCAGCCTCACCATCGACAACACCGACGGCGCCCTCCCCATCGACTACACCGAGGTGACGATCACCCGGACGATGTTCCGCGGCGGCGGCTCCGAGTACGCCATCAACGGCACGTCCTGCCGCCTCCTCGACGTCCAGGAGCTCCTGTCCGACTCCGGCCTCGGGCGCGAGATGCACGTCATCGTCGGCCAGGGCCAGCTCGACACCGTCCTGCGCGCGACCCCCGAGGAGCGCCGCGGCTTCATCGAGGAGGCGGCCGGCGTCCTCAAGCACCGCCGCCGCAAGGAGAAGGCCCTCCGCAAGCTCGAGACGATGGAGGCCAACCTCACCCGGGTCCACGACCTCACCGGCGAGATCCGCCGCCAGCTCGGGCCGCTGGGCCGCCAGGCCGAGGCCGCCCGCCGGGCCGCCGTCATCCAGGCCGAGGCGCGCGACTCCCGGCTCCGGCTCCTCGCCGACGACCTCGTCCAGCTGACGGCCGTCCTCGAGCAGGAGGTCGCCGACGAGACGGCCCTCATCGAGCGCCGCACGGCGGTCGAGGACGCCCTCGCCGACGTCCGCCGGCGCGTGTCCGACGTCGAGCGCCGCGCGGCCGAGGCCGCCCCCGAGCTCGGTCGCGCCCAGGAGCGGTTCGTGCGGCTGCAGAGCCTGCGCGACCGGATGGAGTCGACGGGATCGGTCGCCGCCGAGCGGGTCCGCCTGCTGTCCCAGGACGAGGAGCACGAGACGACGAGCGGGCGCGACCCCGACGAGCTGCGCGCCCAGGCCGAGAGGGCTCGCGAGGCCGAGGCGGCCCTGCTCGCCGAGGTCGCCCAGGCCGCCGACGAGCTCGCGCAGGCCGTCGCCGCCCGCGAGGAGGCCGAGCAGGCCTTCGCGGCCGAGCAGGCGCGGCTCTCGCGCCTCGCTCGCGCCGCCGCCGACCGCCGCGAGGGGCTCGCGAGGCTCGCCGGCCAGGTCGGGGCCCGGCGCAGCCGTATCGAGGCCGGCGAGGCCGAGATCGGGCGCCTGCAGGAGCTCGTCGCGGCCGCCCGTGCCCGGGCCGCCGAGGCCGAGCAGGACTTCAGCCGGCTCGAGGGCAGCGTCGCGGTCGAGGAGGAGGGCGAGGAGGGGCTCGACGCCGTCCACGAGTCCGCCGCCACCCGCCTCGCAGCCGCCGAGACCGAGGTCGAGCGACTCGTCGCCGAGGAGCGCGAGGCCGAGCGCGAGCGCTCGTCGGCGATCGCCCGGCTCGAGGCCCTCGAGCTCAGCCTGCGACGCAAGGACGGTGCGGCCACCCTCCTCGCCGCTGCTGACGACCACGGCGTCGCCGGCACGGTCGCCTCCCTCCTCCACGTCACGGGCGGCCACGAGGCCGCCGTCGCCGCGGCCCTCGGCTGGGCGTCCGAGGCCCTCGCCGTCCCCTCGGCCGACCACGCCGCACGCGCCATCGAGAGCCTGCGCACCGACGACGGTGGGCGGGCGGCCCTCCTCGTGGGCGACACCGCGACCCCGAGCGACCCCGGCACCTGGCCCGCCCTCGACGCCGGAGCCGTCTGGGCCCGCGACGTCGTCACCGCCGCCGCGGACGTCCGGCCGGCGGTCGAGCAGCTCCTCGACCGCGTCGCCCTCGTCCCCACCGCCGCCCACGCCGTCGCGCTCGTCGCGCGGCGCGAGGGCGTCACCGCGGTCACCGCCGACGGCGACGTCTTCGGCCCCGGCTGGGCCCGGGGCGGCAGCAGCCAGGGCGAGAGCCTCCTCGAGATCCAGGCCGCCGTCGACGAGACGCGCTCCACCATCGAGGCCGCCACGGCGCGCTCCGAGCGGGTCCGGTTCGCGCTGGGCGCTGCCCGTGAGGAGGCCGGCGCCGCGAGCCGCGAGGTCGACGCCGCGCTCGACGCGCTCCACGAGTCCGACGCCCGGATGGCCGCCGTCGCCGAGAGGCTGGGGAGCCTCGGTGCCACGGTGCGCACCGCGAGCGCGGAGGCGGACCGCACCGAGCGCACCATCGCCGACGCCCGGGCCACCCTCGAGACCGACCGCACCGAGCTCGAGGCCCTGGAGGCCCGCCTCGCCGAGGCCCAGGCAGCGCCCGCCGAGGAGGCCGAGGAGCCGAGCCACGACGAGCGCGACCGCCTCGAGCTCGCCGCGAGCCGGGCCCGCACCGCGGAGACCGAGCTGCGCCTCACCCTCCGTACCCGCGAGGAGCGGGCCCGTGCCCTCAAGGGACGCGCCGACTCGCTCGAGGGCGCCGCGCGCAACGAGCTGGCCGCGCGCGAGCGGCTGCGCGAGCGCCGGGAGCGGCGCCGCCGCGAGGCCACCGTCGCCGAGGCCGTCCGCGCGGCCGCCGAGTACGCCGTGGGACGGGTCGCCGCGGCGCTCGCCCTCGCGACGACCGCCCGCGACGCCGCCGAGGCCGCGCGCCACCGCCGCGACCAGGAGGCGGCCGCGCTGCGCCAGGAGCTGACGACGGCCCAGGACGAGCTGCGCGACCTCACCGACACCGCGCACCGCGACGAGATGGCGCGGGCGCGGCAGGTCGCACGCATCGAGGCCCTCCAGGCCAAGGCCGTCGAGGAGCTCGGCATCGACCCCGAGGTCCTCGTCGAGGAGTTCGGCCCGCACCGGCCGGTGCCGCACATCGCCGGCCCGGGGGAGGACCCCGACGAGTCACCGGAGCCCGGTGCCTACGTGCGCGAGGAGCAGGAGAAGCGGCTGCGCCGCGCCGAGCGCGGGCTCCAGGCCCTGGGCCGGGTCAACCCGCTGGCCCTCGAGGAGTTCGCGGCCCTCGAGGAGCGCCACACCTTCCTCACGACCCAGCTCGAGGACCTCAAGCGGTCCAAGCGCGACCTGCTCGACATCGTCAAGGAGGTCGACGAGCGGGTCGAGCAGGTCTTCACCGAGGCCTTCCACGACACCGAGGCCCAGTTCGAGCGGGTCTTCGCGCGGCTCTTCCCCGGCGGCGAGGGCCGGCTCGTCCTCACCGACCCGTCGAACATGCTCACCACCGGCATCGAGGTCGAGGCGCGCCCCCCGGGCAAGAAGGTCAAGCGGCTCTCGCTGCTCTCCGGCGGCGAGCGCTCGCTCGTCGCGGTGGCGCTGCTCGTGGCGATCTTCAAGGCACGGCCCAGCCCGTTCTACATCATGGACGAGGTCGAGGCCGCCCTCGACGACACCAACCTCGGCCGCCTCATCACCCTCTTCGAGGAGCTGCGCGACTCCAGCCAGCTCATCGTCATCACGCACCAGAAGCGGACCATGGAGGTGGCCGACGCGCTCTACGGCGTCTCGATGCGCGGCGACGGCGTCACGACGGTCGTCAGCCAGCGCATCCGCGACGTCGCCGCGACGGCCTGACGCTCAGGGCTGGTGGGGGAGCCCACCGACGCCGGCGACCGGCCAGAACCGCAGGACGACCGGGCCGACGACCCGGGACACCGGCACGAGCCGGGCGCACTCGGGCCCGTCGCTCGCCCCGCGGCAGCCGATGACCGAGTCGGCCGACTGCGACCGGTGGTCACCGAGGACGAGGAGCATGTCCTCGGGCACGGTGATCTCCGGGAAGCAGCGGGTCGAGCGGGGCGTGCTCGAGCAGTCCTGGGTGTCGTCGGTGAAGGGGAGGTCCTCGAAGACGTAGGGCTCGTCGAGGACCTCGGCGTCGACGGTGACCTTGCCGTCCTCCGAGCAGCACGCGACGCGCTCGCCGGGGAGGCCGATGACGCGCTTGACCGTGTAGGCGGTGCTGCTGGGGCCGATGCCGGTGAGGTCACCCATCCAGCGCAGCGCCCGCACGAGCGGGTTCGACGGGGCGGGGAGCGAGCGGTCCTGCCAGGTCTCGCCGTGGCCGAAGACGACGACGTCGCCTCGCGCCACGGAGGTGTCGAGGCGGTTGACGAGGATGCGGTCGCCGACGTGGAGGGTGTTCTCCATCGAGCGGGACGGGACACCGAACGGCTTGACGAGGAACGCCTGGACGAGGGCGACGGCGACGACGGCGATGACGACCTCGGTGAGGAGGGGGAGGCGTCGACGGGGTCGCGTCGTCGCCCCGTCCGACGCGGCGGGCGCGGTCGTCACGCCGTGATCCTAGGTGGCGCTCGGGACAGTGTCGATTTGGTGGGCCGCGTGCCGCTCGGGGAGACTGTCGGCATGGTCGCGGTCGTGCTGGGGATGCTGTTCTGCGTGGGGCTCGCGGTGGCCGTCATGGCGCTCGTCGCCGTCCCCGCCCGGCGCGAGGGGCGCGACGTCCTCACCGAACGCGGCGAGGAGGTCGTCCTCTCGCTGCGCGACCGCGCCGACGTCCTCGGCCGCTCCGGCGAGGGTCCCACCGACGCACCGGCCGCCCCGGACGGCCGTCCCGACCCCGTGCTCGACGAGCCCGTGGGCGCCCGCGGCTGAGTCGCGTCCGCGGCCCCGGGGCCGTCAGGGGCGTGTGGTTCGATGGGCCGGACCCGCCCGACCCCCACCAGGAGACCGCGTGAACTCCGGCATCGACCACACCGGCGTCGACCCCGACGTCCGGCCGCAGGACGACCTCTTCGGCCACATGAACGGGCGCTGGGTCGCCACGACCCCCATCCCCGCGGACCGGGGCCGCTACGGCACCTTCGACGCGCTGCGGGAGACGGCCGAGGCCCACGTGCGCGCCATCATCGAGGACGTCGCCGCCGGGTCGCCCCAGCCGGGAACGGTCGCCGCGAAGGTCGGCGACCTCTACGCCGCGTTCATGGACGAGGAGGCCGTCGAGGCCCTCGGTGCCGCCCCGCTCGCCGACGACCTCGCCCTCGCCCGGTCCGTCGAGGGGCCTGCCGACGTCGTGGCCGCCACCGGCCGGTTCGGCCGCGCAGGGGTCGGAGGGTTCGTCATCCCCTTCGTCAACACCGACGACCGCGACCCCGACCGCTACGTCGTCTACCTCGAGCAGGCCGGACTGGGCCTGCCCGACGAGTCGTACTACCGCGAGGACCAGCACGCCGCGAAGCGCGAGGCGTACGTCGGCCACGTCGAGCGGATGCTCGCGCTCGCCGGCTGGGACGACCCCGCCGGTGCCGCCGCACGCGTCATGGCGCTCGAGACACGCATCGCGGCCGGGCACTGGGACAAGGTCACCAACCGCGACCCGGTCAGGACCTACACGCTCGTCGACCGCGCCGGTCTCGACGAGCTCGCGCCGGGTGTCGACTGGGCCCGCTACCTCGAGGGGATGGGCGCGCCCGACGGCGCGTTCGACGCCGTCGTCGTCCGCCAGCCCGACCACGTCCGGTCCGTCGCGGCCGCCCTCGACGACGAGCCGGTGGAGGCCTGGCGCGACTGGCTCGCCTGGCACGTCGTCCACTCCCACGCGCCGTACCTCTCCGGCGCCTTCGTGGCGGAGAACTTCGACTTCTACGGGCGCACGCTCTCCGGCGTCCCCGAGATCCGCGACCGCTGGAAGCGCGGGGTGTCGCTCGTCGAGGAGGCGCTCGGCGAGGCGGTCGGGCAGCTCTACGTCGAGCGGCACTTCCCCCCGCACGCCAAGGAGCGGATGGTCCAGCTCGTCGACAACCTCGTCGAGGCGTTCCGGCAGAGCCTGTCGGTCGTCCCGTGGATGGGCGACGACACCCGCCGCGAGGCCCTCACCAAGCTCGGGTCGTTCACCCCCAAGATCGGCTACCCCGAACGCTGGCGCGACTACACCTCCCTCGAGGTCGAGCCGGGTGACCTGCTCGGCAACGTCCGGCGCGCCGTGGCCTTCGAGGTCGACCGCAACCTCGCCAAGCTCGGCAGCGAGGTCGACCGCGACGAGTGGTTCATGACGCCGCAGACCGTCAACGCCTACTACAACCCCGGGCTCAACGAGATCGTCTTCCCCGCTGCCATCCTCCAGCCGCCCTTCTTCGACGTCGACGCCGACGACGCGGTCAACTACGGCGGCATCGGCGCGGTCATCGGCCACGAGGTCGGGCACGGGTTCGACGACCAGGGCTCGCAGTTCGACGGGTCGGGCACGCTGCGCAACTGGTGGACCGACGAGGACCGGGCAGCCTTCCAGGCGCTCGCCGACGCGCTCATCGCCCAGTTCTCGGAGCTCGAGACGCGGGACGCCCCCGGCCTGAAGGTCAACGGCGCGCTGACCGTCGGTGAGAACATCGGCGACCTCGGCGGGCTGACCATCGGCCACCGCGCGTACCGGATCTCCCTCGGCGAGGACGCCGCCCCGGTCATCGACGACCTCACCGGCGACCAGCGCTTCTTCCTCGGCTGGGCCCAGGTGTGGCGTGGCACGGCCCGCCGCGAGGAGGCCGAGCGCCTCCTCGTCGTCGACCCGCACGCGCCGATGGACCTGCGCGCCAACGCTGCCCGCAACCTCGAGGAGTTCCACGAGGCCTTCGGGGTGGCCGACGGCGACGGGATGTGGGTCGCCCCGGAGGAGCGCGTCCGCATCTTCTGACGGCGGGGGCGACGACGGCGCCGCGTGTCCCGCGCGGGGCGACCCGGGGTTCGCTAGCGTCACCCCCACACCGGCCCGGGACCCGCCCGGTGTCCGGCGAGGGGAGGAACCACATGACCATGCCCAGATGGATGCGTGCTGCCGCCGCGACGGGGGCCGTCGCGGCGGCCGCCACGCTCGGCCCGATGGGGGTCGCCGTCCAGTCGGCGGGCGCCATCGACTGCTACGACACGCGGTCCTCGACATCGCCCTGGTACGACGGGCCGTCGGCCAGCGTCCGGTACGACCAGAACTTCAACAAGGGCTTCCGCATCCCGCAGGCGCTCTACGACGGCAACGGGGTCCCTCAGGGCCTCACCGTCCTCAACAACTGGAACGGCACGGGCCAGGACCTCTTCCTCGTGTCGGCCTACGACGACGACGACCACGACAAGTCACCGGACGGTGACAGCGTCATCTACGCCGTCGTGGCGGGGGAGGGGACCGTCAGGGGCTCGTTCCGCATCCTGGAGGGCAAGGCCGGGGGTCTCGCCGTCGCCGGCGGCTACCTCCACGTCGCGAACACCAACGAGGTCCGCTCCTACGCCCTCTCCCGGGTCAAGGACGCCATCCGTGACGGTGGCTACCTCACGTACGACCGCAAGACCGATGACGGCTGGGCCTCCTGGGTCGCTGCGGACGACGGCGCCGTGTGGGTCGGCAACTTCGACGAGGACAGCCGCAGCTGGATGCACCGCCGTCCGGTCAACGCCGACGGGAGCCTGGGAGCCGCGGGCTCGCGCGTCCAGGTCCCGATGAAGGCCCAGGGCATGGCGGCGACGTCGGGCCACTTCATCTTCTCGACGTCGTACGGGCAGTTCAACCGCAGCAACATCTACGTCGTCGAACGCGGCTACGGCGAGCAGCTGGAGAACCGCCCGCTCACCTGTTTCCGGGCCCCGACGATGGCCGAGGACGTCGTCATCTGGAACGCCAACGACGCGGCCTCCCGCTTCTACGTCATCTACGAGAGCAAGGCGAACACCTACCTCGAGGGGCTGAACCCCGACAACGAGATCGACCACGCGCACTGGGCGAACGTGAGCGACCTCACCGCGCTCGTCCCCTGAGCCACGGCGCGTCGCGAGGGCCCGGTCACGCACCGGGTCCTCGCGCTCGCGTTTGGGCCACGGCCGCGTCGTTGACAGGATGAGCGGGTGAGCGCCATCGACACCTTCTGGGAGTACCTCGCCGTCGCCGTCGGCATCGTCGTCATCGTCGGGGGCATCGCCCTCGGCCTGATGCGGGGCCGCGGGGGGGCGACGAAGGACCTGCCGCCCGTCGACCACCGTCCGACCCCCGGCGGACGCGCCGTCGACGTCGACGAGCCGCTCGAGGGCGCCATCGGCACCATCGAGTCGCCCGAGGACCTCGAGGTCGAGGAGGACCTCGAGCCGGAGGTCGTGCCGACCCCGACCCTCGAGCGACCCGCGGAGCCGGCCGGCCGCCTCCGGCGCCTGCGTGCGCGGCTCGCCCGGTCGAACTCGGCGCTCGGCAAGGGCCTGCTCGCCCTGCTCGCCGGCGGCACGCTCGACGAGGCCGCCTGGGAGGAGGTCGAGGACACCCTCCTCGCCGCCGACCTCGGCGTCGCCGCGACGACCCAGCTCGTCGACGCCCTGCGCGTGCGCGTCGCCGCCGAGGGCTCGACCGACGAGGCGACCGTGCGCGGCTGGCTGCGCGAGGAGCTGCTCGCCCTCGTCGACCCCTCGATGGACCGCACGCTCGTCTCCGAGCGCGTCGACGGCCGCCCTGCCTGCATCCTCGTCGTCGGCGTCAACGGCACTGGGAAGACGACGACGGTCGGCAAGCTCGCCCGCGTCCTCGTCGCCGAGGACAAGGACGTCGTGCTCGGGGCGGCCGACACCTTCCGGGCCGCCGCCGCCGACCAGCTCGCCACGTGGGGGGAGCGCGTCGGTGTCCCCACCGTCCGCTCCGACCGCGAGGGCGCCGACCCCGCCGCCGTCGCGTTCGACGCGGTCAAGGCCGCCGCCGAGCTCGAGGCCGACGTCGTGCTCGTCGACACCGCCGGACGCCTCCAGAACAAGACCGGCCTCATGGACGAGCTCGGCAAGGTCAAGCGGGTCATCGAGAAGCAGAGCCCGGTCGACGAGGTGCTCCTCGTCCTCGACGCCACCACCGGCCAGAACGGCATGCGCCAGGCGCAGGTGTTCGGCGAGGTCGTCGGCATCACCGGCATCGTCCTCACCAAGCTCGACGGCACGGCCAAGGGCGGCATCGTCGTCGCCGTCCAGCGCGAGCTGGGCGTCCCGGTCAAGCTCGTCGGCCTCGGTGAGGGTCCTGACGACCTGGCGCCCTTCGACCCCGAGGCCTTCGTCGACGCCATCCTCGACTGACCCTCCCCGCCGCCGGACCCCCACCCGGCGCCCCGCGGACCCCGCCCGAAACCGCGACCTACCGCCTGGTCAGTGCTGTGATCACGACACCGACCAGGCGGTAGGTCGCGCTCGAGAGTGGTGTCACGCGGCTGGAGGAGGCGGCGCCGGCAGGGCGCAGGCGGGGGAGCCGCCGGGGAGGCGGTGGCGGTTGCGCGACACCCACCGGTAGAGCGGTGCGGCGACGAGCCCGACACCCGGCGCGAGGAGCAGCGCCCCGGCCGGCCGGGCCCACCATCGCGAGGCGAGCAGCGTCCTCCCGACGGCCTGGTGCCCCGACCAGGCGCGCCCCGCGGTGTCGACCCACTGGAGGGCCTCGGCGCACTGCACCTCGGTGAGCCCGAGGGGGCCGAGGTCGATGAGCTGCCACGGCTCGACGGCGAAGTCGGCGGGGGAGCGACGCAGCCGGCTGGTGGCGAACCGGGCGCTCGTCGAGCAGAAGGCGCAGTCGCCGTCGAAGACGAGGACGGGCAGGGTCCGCCGGAGGGGCTCGGGGCTCACGTCCCGATCCTCGCACGCGCCACGTGGCGGACCGCTGGTCTCACCATCCGGGACCGGCGGGAGGCGGAAACCCGATGTTGACACCCCGCGCCGCTCTGCAACATCCCCGAAACACGACACGGCAGGTCGTGAAACCCGCCGAGTCCACCGTGGACGCCATGAGCACAGCACTGATGCCCCTGGCGGAGGCAGCAGAGACCGTCGACTACGCATCCACCGCGTTCGTCCTCCTCTGCGCCTCCTTCGTCCTCCTCATGACGACCCCCGGGCTCGCCCTCTTCTACGGCGGCATGACCCGGGCCAAGTCGGTCCTCAACATGATGATGATGTCCTACGGCGCCATGGGCGTCGTCGGGATCATCTACGTCCTCTACGGCTACTCGATGAGCTTCGGCTCCGAGAACGTGGCGGGCATCATCGCCAACCCGTTCGAGAAGTTCGGCCTCGCCGGCACCGACACGATCGTCAACCCCTTCGGCTACGAGGGCTACGGCAACATCCCCGAGCTCGCGTTCGTCGGCTTCCAGCTGACCTTCGCCGTCATCACCGTCGCCCTCATCAGCGGCGCCGTGGCCGACCGCGTCAAGTTCTCCACCTGGATGGTCTTCTCGGCCCTCTGGGTCACCTTCGCGTACTTCCCGATCGCCCACATGGTCTGGGGTGGCGGTCTGCTCTCCGGTGCGGAGAGCAGCCTGTCGGCCCTCGTCTACGGCACGACCGACGGTGCGGCCAACATCGCGCCGATCGACTTCGCCGGTGGCACGGTCGTCCACATCAACGCCGGTATCGCCGGTCTGGTCCTCGCGCTCGTCGTCGGGACGCGGCTCGGCTTCGGCAAGGTCGCGATGCGCCCGCACAACGTGCCGCTCACGATGATCGGCGCGGGCCTGCTCTGGATGGGCTGGTTCGGGTTCAACGCGGGCTCCGAGCTCGCCGCCGACGAGACGGCCGCCCTCGTGTGGGTCAACACCACGGTCGCGACGTGTGCGGCCGCCCTGGGCTGGCTCGTCGTGGAGAAGTTCCGTGACGGCCACGCCACGAGCGTCGGCGCCGCGTCCGGTGTCGTCGCCGGTCTCGTCGCGATCACCCCGGCGTGTGGCGCTCTCAGCCCCGTCGGCTCGATCATCCTCGGCGCGATCGCCGGTGCGCTCTCGGCCCTCGCCGTCGGCCTGAAGTACCGCCTCGGCTACGACGACTCCCTCGACGTCGTCGGTGTCCACCTCGTCGCCGGCCTCTGGGGCACCATCGGTGCGGGCCTGCTGTCCACGAGCAGCGGTCTGTTCTACGGTTTCGGTGTCGACCAGACCGTCGTCCAGGTCCTCGTCGCGCTCGCCTCGCTCGTCGTCTCCGGCGTCGTCACGCTCGTCATCGCCCTGGCCCTCAAGGCCACGATGGGCTGGCGGGTCCCCGAGGACGTCGAGGTCGCCGGCATCGACCAGGCCGAGCACGCCGAGTCCGCGTACGACCTCGTCGCGCGCGGCGGTCGGGTCGGGGCCACAGGCTTCGGGACCCAGCACGACGCCCGCCACCACGACGAGACCTCCTCCAAGGACCTCGAAGGAGCCACCTCATGAAGCTCGTCACCGCCATCATCAAGCCGCACCAGCTCGACGAGGTGAAGGAGGCCCTCGAGGCCTTCGGCATCCAGGGCATGACCATCAGCGAGGCCCACGGCTACGGTCGCCAGCGCGGCCACAGCGAGGTCTACCGCGGTGCGGAGTACACCGTCGACTTCGTCCCGAAGTCCCGCCTCGAGGTCCTCGTCGACGACATGGACGCCGCCTCGGTCGTCGACGTCATCCTCAAGGCCGCCCAGACCGGTCGCATCGGCGACGGCAAGATCTGGGTCGTCCCCGTCGAGGACGTCGCTCGTGTCCGCACCGGAGAGCGCGGCGTCGAGGCGATCTGAAGCCGATGACGACCTCCTCGAGCGAGATCGGCTCCAGGCGGCTCGACCTCGCCGGGAGGCCCTCTCCGCGTTCAACCGGGACTGGCTCGCCGAGGTCTGGCGGTCGGCCACCGGGGGGACGCGCCTCGAGGGGGTCGCCCTCGCCGCCGTCGGCAGCCTCGGCCGCGCCGACGCCGGACCCCTCTCCGACTACGACCTCGTCCTCCTGCACTCGGAGCGCTCGCTCCCCGCGAAGGAGCTGACGGCGCTCGCCGACCGCATCTGGTACCCCATCTGGGACGCCGGGGTGCGCCTCGACCACAGCGTCCGCACCGTGAGCCAGTGCCGCCAGGTCGCGGCCGGCGACCTCATCGCGGCCGTCGGCCTGCTGGATCTCGCCCCGCTCGCCGGTGACGCCGAGCTCGTCGCCGCGGCCCGCTCCACCGTCGCCCACGACTGGCGGGGCAACGCCCGCAAGCGCCTGCCGCAGCTCGTCGAGGTCGTCGCGGCCCGGCACGCCCGGCAGGGCGACGTCGCGCAGTCCCTCGAGCCCGAGCTCAAGGAGGCCCACGGCGGCCTGCGCGACATGACCCTCCTCGCCGCGCTCGCGGAGGCCTGGCTCGCCGATCGCCCGCACGGCGGGGTCGACACGGCCCACTCGCTGCTCCTCGACGTCCGCGACGCCGTCCACGTCGTCACCGGACGCGGCCGCGACCGGCTCGGGCGCGAGGACCACGACGCCGTGGCGGCCCTGCTCGGCCACACCGACGCCGACGACCTGCTGACCGCCGTCTCCTCCGCGGGCCGGACCATCGCGTACGCCCTCGACGGCACCCTGCGCCGCGCGGGGCAGTCCCAGCGGGCGCGCACCCTGCGGGTCGGCCCGCGCCGTCCGCAGATGACGCCGCTCGGCCACGGCCTGTTCGCCAGCGACGGCGAGGTCGTCCTCGGGTCCTCCCGCCTGGCGGAGGCCGACCCCACGATGCCGCTCCGCGCCGGCGTCGTCGCCGCCCGCGCCGGGCTGCCGATCTCCCCGGCCACCCTCGACAACCTCGCCCGCTCCGCGCCGGCGCCCGCCGAGCCGTGGCCCCCGGCGACCCGCGACCTGCTCGGTGACCTCCTCGCGTCCGGGCCCGGGCTCGTCACGGTGTGGGAGGGGCTGGACCAGGTCGGCGTCGTCGACCAGTGGCTGCCCGAGTGGTCCGAGGTGCGCTCGCGGCCCCAGCGCAACGCCGTGCACCGGCACACCGTCGACCGGCACCTCGTCGAGACGGTCGTCCGTGCGGCAGGGCTCGTGCGGAGGACCTCGCGCCCGGACCTGCTGCTCGTCGGCTCGCTGCTCCACGACATCGGCAAGGTGCGCGGTGCCCACGACCACTCGGTCACCGGCGCCGCGACCGCGCGGACCGTCGCGACCCGGTGGGGGTTCGCGCCCGAGGACGTCGACGTCCTCGTCACGCTCGTCCGCGAGCACCTCACGCTCATCGAGCTCGCGACCCGCCGGGACCACCAGGACCCCGCCACCGTCGACGCCGCCGTCGCGGCCGTGGGTGGTGACCGGGAGGTCTTCGAGCTGCTCCTCGCCCTCACCGAGGCCGACGCCTCGGCGGCCGGGCCCCTCGCGTGGACCGACTGGCGTGCCACGCTGCTCGACCAGCTCGCCGTGGCGGTGCGCGACCGCCTCGACGGCGCGACGACGTCGGTGGCCGGTGGCGGCGGGGGGAGCGAGGGGCTCGGGTCGCTGGCGGAGGAGGTCGCCGTCCGCGTGCGTGGCGGCGACCCCCTCGTGCGCGTCATCGACAACGGCGGCTCCCACCGCCTCGACATCACCGACCTCGACCGCGTGGGGCTGTTCGCGGACACCGCCGGGCTGCTCGCCGCGGAGGGCCACACGGTGCGGACGGCCATCCTGCGCACCGTCGACGGCATCGCGGTCAACGAGTGGCACGTCGAGTCCCCGAGCGGGGCGGTGCCAGACCCCGAGCGGATCGAGCGGGGCCTGGCGCGCCTGGCCCGAGGGGACCGGGCGCCGCTGTCGACACTCGACCGGCGCCGCGCCCACCTGCCGCGGCCGTCGGGGGAGAGCGGCCTCGGGGCGCCCGGACAGGCACGGGCGCTCGTCGTGCCCGGCGCCTCGGTCGACTCCACGGTGCTCGAGGTGCGGGCCCAGGACCGGCCGGGACTGCTTCACGAGCTCGGGGCCGCGCTCGCCGGGGCGGGGATCTCGGTGCGTTCGGCCCACATCGCCACCTACGCGGGGCAGACGCTCGACACCTTCTACCTCACCGGCGCCGACGACCTGCCGCTGCCACCGGCCCGCGTGGCGCAGGCGGTCAGCCTCGTCATCGACACCTGTGACGGCATCGCCCCCTCCTGAGTCCCGGCTTTCCCGCCTGATGCCGGAACCTTCGGCGAGACACCTGAACCTTCGGGGTGTCTCGCCGAAGGTTCAGGTGCCTCGGCCCCGTTCGGGCGGCCGTCCGGGCCACCGACCTCCAGACGTTAGGCTTCTGCGGTGTTCACGAGCCTGTCCGACCGCCTGACCGCGACCTTCAAGAACCTCCGCACCAAGGGGCGGCTCTCGGAGTCCGACGTCAACAAGACGGTCCGCGACATCCGGTTGGCCCTCCTCGACGCCGACGTCGCCCTGCCGGTCGTCAAGGAGTTCACGCACCGGGTCCGGGAGCGCGCGCTCGGGGCCGAGGTCAGCGAGGCGCTCAACCCGGCGCAGCAGGTCGTCAAGATCGTCAACGACGAGCTCGTCGCCATCCTCGGCGGCGAGACGCGCACGATCCGGTTCGCCAAGCAGCCCCCGACCGTCATCATGCTCGCGGGCCTGCAGGGCTCGGGCAAGACGACCTTCGCCGGCAAGCTCGCGCTGCACCTCAAGGCGCAGGGGCACACCCCCCTCCTCGTCGCCGCCGACCTCCAGCGACCCAACGCGGTGACCCAGCTCGAGGTCGTCGGCGAGCGGGCGGGCGTCCCCGTGTTCGCGCCCGAGCGCGGCAACGTCGGCGGCCACGACGCCGTCAGCGGCGGGACGGAGGGCACCCGGAGCTTCGGCGACCCCGTCTCGGTGTCGCGCGCCGGTGTCGCCGAGGCCCGTGCACGGCAGCACGACGTCGTCATCGTCGACACGGCGGGCCGCCTCGCGGTCGACGCCGACCTCATGCAGCAGGCCGCCGACATCCGCGCCGCGGTCCAGCCCGACGAGGTGCTGTTCGTCATCGACGCGATGATCGGCCAGGCCGCCGTCGAGACCGCCGAGGCCTTCCTCGAGGGCGTCGACCTCACCGGCGTCGTCCTCTCCAAGCTCGACGGCGACGCCCGTGGTGGCGCCGCCCTGTCGGTCGCGTCGGTCACGGGCCGCCCGATCATGTACGCCTCCACCGGTGAGGCTCTCAAGGACTTCGAGGTCTTCCACCCCGACCGGATGGCGTCGCGCATCCTCGACATGGGCGACGTCCTCACCCTCATCGAGCAGGCCGAGAAGGCGTTCGACCGGTCGCAGGCCGCGGAGATGGAGCGCAAGTTCCTCGCGGCCGAGGACTTCACCTTCGACGACTTCCTCCAGCAGATGGCGGCCATCAAGAAGATGGGCTCGCTGAAGTCGATCCTCGGGATGATGCCCGGCATGGGCCAGATGAAGGCCCAGATCGACGCCTTCGACGAGCGCGAGTTCGACCGCGTCGAGGCCATGGTCCGCTCGATGACCCCGTTCGAGCGCAACCACCCCAAGCAGATCAACGGCTCGCGCCGCTCGCGCATCGCCAAGGGCTCGGGGGTCACGACGTCCGAGGTGAACCAGCTCCTCGAGCGGTTCGGCGAGGCGCAGAAGATGATGAAGCAGCTGGCCCGCGGCGGGGGCCTGCCGGGGATGCCGGGGATGCCCGGCGGCGGGGGCGGCCCGGGCAAGCGCGGCCGGCAGCAGCAGCCGCAGCGGAAGAAGTCGAAGTCCGGCAACCCCGCGAAGCGTGCGGCCGAGGAGAGGGCTGCGGCACAGGGCGGTCCGAAGCCGGCTGCGTCGGGCGGCGCCTTCGGGGGCAGCGGCGACGGCCCGGCCTCGCCCGGTGGCTTCGACCCGTCGTCGATCGACCCCGCGCAGCTCCCGAAGGGCTTCGAGAGGTTCCTGGGGAAGTGACGGCAGAGGCCGGGCGCGGCGCCCTCCACACGACGAGCGTCGGCACCGAGGGCCCGCGCGTCGCCTTCCTCCACGGCCTGTTCGGGCAGGGGCGCAACTGGACGCAGGTCGCCAAGGCGGTCTCCGGCCCCGACGGCACCGGCGCGCGCTGCCTCCTCGTCGACCTCCCCGACCACGGGCGCTCCCCGTGGAGCGAGGTGTTCTCGTACGAGTCCTACGCCGACCGTGTCGCCGAGGCGCTCGAGGCCGCCGCGCCGGGGGAGCGGTGGGTCGTCGTCGGGCACAGCCTGGGCGGCAAGGTCTCGATGGTCCTCGCACTCACCCACCCCGAGCTGGTCGCAAGCCTCGTCGTCGTCGACATCGCCCCGAAGGACTACGGCGACCTGGACCGCTTCCGCGGCTACATCGACGAGATGCGCGCGCTGCCGCTGGCCGAGCTGACGAGCCGCGCCGACGCCGAGGCGCGGTTCGACGAGCCGGACCCCGGTGTCAAGTCGTTCCTGCTGCAGAACCTCCGCCGCGCGGGCACCGCGTGGTCGTGGCAGGCCAACCTCGACCTCATCGCCGCTGACGCCGAGCGCGGTCGTGACTCCAACATCGCGGACTTCCCTGTGTTGCAGGCCGACCCGTGGGAGGGGCCCGTCGTGTGGCTCGTCGGTTCCGAGTCGGGCTACGTCAAGGACGACGACGTGACGAGGATGCGGGACCTGTTCCCCCGGACCCGCCTCGTGACCGTCAACGGCGCCGGCCACTGGGTGCACACCGACTCCCCGGCGGTCGTCACCGAGACGGTCCGCCGCGTCGTGCGCTCCGTCCGGTCGGGCTGACCCCGAGGGTCGACGCGCCCGCGCGGGCCGTGCTCGCAGTGTCGGGCGCGGTTAGGGTCGAGGCCATGGCTCAGGTGCTGCACCTCACCGGTCCGGTCCTCGTCGGTCGCGAGGAGGAGCGCGCCGAGGCGTGGGTGCTGGGCGGGCGCATCACCTACGACCGGCCGGCCGGTGACCACGAGGTCACGACGGTCGAGGGCTGGGTGCTCCCCGGCCTCGTCGACGCCCACTGCCACGTGGGGCTCGACTCGCACGGCGCGGTCGACGACGCCACCGCCGAGGCGCAGGCCACGACCGACCGCGACGCGGGCGCCCTCCTCGTCCGTGACGCCGGGTCGCCCGCCGACACCCGCTGGGTGGACGACCGGGCCGACCTGCCGCGCATCATCCGGGCCGGGCGCCACATCGCGCGCACCCGCCGTTACATCCGCAACTACGCCTGGGAGGTCGAGCCCGACGGTCTCGTCGAGCGGGTCCGGACCGAGGCGCGCGCCGGCGACGGGTGGGTCAAGCTCGTCGGTGACTGGATCGACCGCGACACCGGCGACCTCAGCCCGTGCTGGCCGGCCGACGTCCTCGCCGAGGCCGTGGCGGCCGCTCACGAGGAGGGCGCGCGGGTCACGGCGCACTGCTTCGGCGAGCAGTCGCTCGTCGACCTCGCCGCCGCCGGGACCGACTGCGTCGAGCACGCCTGCGGGCTCGTGCCCGAGACGCTCGAGGCGTTCTCGGACAACGACATCGCCGTCGTCCCGACCCTCGTCAACATCGACACCTTCCCGAGGATCGCCGAGCCGGCCCGCGAGAAGTTCCCCGAGTACCACCGGCACATGCTCGACCTCCACGCGCGACGCTACGAGACGATCGCCGCCGCGCGAGACGCCGGCATCCGCGTCTACGTCGGGACCGATGCCGGTGGCTCGCTCCCGCACGGGCTCGTCGGGCAGGAGGTCGAGCGGCTGACCCGGTGCGGGTTCTCGGCGCTCGAGGCGCTCGACGCCGCCACGTGGGGCGCTCGCACCTGGCTCGGCCGCCCCGGCATCGAGGAGGGCGAGGAGGCCGACCTCGTCGTCTACGCGGCCGACCCCCGGGAGGACGTCGGCGTCCTGGCGCACCCGGTCGTCGTCGTCCTGCGCGGAGCCGTCGTCCGCGGCTGACCCTCCCGTCCGGAGTCGTGTGCCGAGGTGGCCGCTCCGGCGACCACCTGAGCACACGAGGCGGGACGAGGGCGCCTGCCCACATCGCGAGACATAAGCGACGGTTATTTGACCCATAACGTGAGCCTCCCCAAAACTCCTCCTCATCGGATAGGAAATGCGCCACCTCCGGCGCCACGCCCCACTCGGGCCACACCACCAGGAGCACCCAGGATGAGCAGGAACCGCATCGCCCTCGCCGCCGTCGCCGTCAGCGCGTCGATGGTGATGTCCGCCTGTGCCGGCGGAGGGGCCAGCGACGTCGCCGGGGCCGACGCCTCGCCGGCGGGCGGCGAGGCCGCCACGAGCACGGTCAACCTCTACGCGTACGCCGTCCCGAAGGTCGGCTTCGACAAGCTGATCCCCGCGTTCCAGGCCACCGAGGCCGGCAAGGGCGTGGAGTTCCAGCAGTCCTACGGCGCCTCGGGTGACCAGAGCCGCAAGGTGGCCGCCGGGGCCGAGGCCGACTTCGTCAACTTCTCCGTCGAGCCCGACGTCACGCGCCTCGTCGACGCCGGCCTCGTCGACGCGAGCTGGAACGCCAACGAGCACAAGGGACTTCCGTTCGGCTCGGTCGTGACGATCGTCGTCCGCAAGGGCAACCCCAAGGGCATCAAGGACTGGGACGACCTGCTCCAGCCCGGCGTCGAGGTCGTCACCCCGAACCCGTTCTCCTCGGGCTCGGCCAAGTGGAACCTCCTCGCCCCGTACGCGGCCAAGAGCAACGGCGGCCAGGACGAGAAGGCCGGCCTCGACTACATCACCAAGCTCGTCGGTGACCACGTCAAGATCCAGCCGAAGTCTGGCCGCGAGGCGACCGAGGCCTTCCTGCAGGGGAGCGGCGACGTCCTGCTGTCCTACGAGAACGAGGCCCTGTTCATCGAGCGCAAGGGCGACCCGGTCGAGCACGTGACCCCGCCCCAGACGTTCAAGATCGAGAACCCCGCGGCCGTCGTCAGCAAGGGCAGGAACGCCGAGAAGGCCAAGGCGTTCAACGACTTCCTCTACACGCCGGAGGCGCAGAGGCTCTGGGCCGAGGCCGGCTTCCGCCCGGTGGACGCCACCGTCGCCAAGGAGTTCGCGAACGACTTCCCCGAGCCGGAGAAGCTCTGGACCATCGACGCCCTCGGTGGCTGGAAGACGGTCGACGGCTCGCTGTTCAAGAAGGACGTCGGCTCGATCGCCAAGATCTACGACGCCGCCACCCAGTGATCGAGGAGTCATGACCGCGACGACCCTTCCCCGCGGGGACTCGTCCACCGAACCCGCACCGCCGTCGGAGCCGTCGGCCGGCGCCCCTCCCACCAGGGAGGGGCGCCGGCCCACGGCCACGCCCAGCCGGTCCCTCGGCCTGGGTGTCGTCGGGCTCTGGCTCAGCGTCATCGTGCTGCTGCCCCTGGCCGCCCTCACCGTCCGCTCCTTCGAGGAGGGGTTCGGCGGGTTCTGGGAGGCCGTCACCGCACCCGTCGCCCTCGCCGCGCTGGAGGTCACCCTCCTCGTCAGCGCAGCGGTCGCGCTCGTCAACGCCGTCATGGGGACGCTCATCGCGTGGGTCCTCGTGCGCGACGAGTTCCCCGGGAAGCGCGTCGTCAACGCGCTCATCGACCTGCCCTTCGCCCTCCCGACGATCGTGGCGAGCATCGTCCTGCTCTCGCTGTACGGCCCGAACAGCCCCGTCGGCGTCCACCTCAACGCCACCCGGTGGGCGCTGTTCGTCGCGCTCGCCTTCGTGACGCTCCCGTTCGTCGTGCGGTCGGTGCAGCCGGTGCTCATCGAGCTCGACCGGGAGGTCGAGGAGGCCGCGGCCTCCCTCGGCGCGAGCAACCGCACGACGTTCCGGCGCATCGTCCTCCCCACCCTGGCCCCGGCCATCATCGGCGGGACCGGGCTGGCGTTCGCCCGCGCGGTGGGGGAGTACGGCTCGGTCGTCCTCATCGGCGGCAACATCCCGCGCGAGACCCAGGTCGTGTCGCAGTACATCCAGCAGCAGATCGAGATCGACCGCCCGGTCAACGCCGCCGCGGTGTCGGTCGCGCTGCTCGCGGTCTCCTTCCTCACCCTGTTCGCGCTGCGGATCTGGTCGGGCTGGAGCCAGCGCAAGGAGGCGAACAGCTCATGAGGACGTCGCGCACCACGACGATCGCGCTGCGGTCGGTCGCACTGCTCTACCTCGTCGGCCTGCTTGCGGTGCCGATCGCCGTCATCCTCTGGCGGACCTTCGAGCCCGGGATCGGCGCGTTCGTCGAGTCGGTGCAGACGCCGGCCGCCATCTCCGCGCTCAACCTCTCGCTGCTCATCGTCGCGGTCGTCGTGCCGCTCAACGTCGTCTTCGGCGTCGTCACGGCCATCGCGCTGGCGCGGTGGAGGGTGCCGTTCCGGGGTGTCGTCCAGGCGGTCGTCGACCTGCCGTTCGCGGTATCGCCCATCGTCGTCGGCGTCTCGCTCATCATGCTGTGGGGCGTCACGGGCTGGTTCGGCGGGCTCCAGGAGACCACCGGGGTCAAGGTGATCTTCGGCCTGCCCGGGATGGTCATCGCGACGATCTTCGTCACCCTGCCGTTCGTCGTCCGCGAGGTCGAACCGGTGCTCCACGAGATCGGCACCGAGCAGGAACAGGCGGCCTCGACCCTCGGCGCCTCGGCCTGGCAGACGTTCTGGCGGATCACCCTCCCGGCGATCCGGTGGGGCCTGACCTACGGCGTCGTCCTCACCGTCGCCCGAGCGCTCGGCGAGTTCGGCGCGGTCATCATGGTCAGCTCGGGCTTCCCCGGCGTCTCGCAGACGCTGACCCTCCTCGTCCACTCGCGCTACATCGACGACCACAACACCTACGGCGCGTACGCCGCGGCCACCCTCCTCATGGGGCTGGCCCTCGCGACGCTGCTGTTCATGACCCTGCTCGACCGCAAGAGGAGCACCCGATGATCACCGTGACCGGAGCCCGCAAGACCTACGGAGACTTCGTCGCCCTCGACGACGTCAGCATCGAGATCCCGTCGGGGTCGCTCACCGCGCTGCTCGGCCCCTCGGGCTCCGGCAAGTCGACGCTGCTGCGCTCGATCGCCGGCCTCGAGGGGCTCGACGGCGGCGTCATCTCGATCGCCGGCACCGACGTGACGAACCAGCCCCCGCAGAAGCGCGGCATCGGGTTCGTCTTCCAGCACTACGCCGCGTTCAAGCACATGACGGTGCGCGACAACGTCGCCTTCGGCCTGACGATCCGCAAGCGGCCCAAGGCGGAGGTGAGGAAGAAGGTCGACGACCTGCTCGAGATCGTCGGGCTCGACGGCTTCCAGCACCGCTACCCCTCACAGCTGTCGGGTGGGCAGCGGCAGCGGATGGCGCTCGCCCGCGCGCTCGCGGTGGACCCGCAGGTGCTGCTGCTCGACGAGCCGTTCGGTGCGCTCGACGCGAAAGTCCGGGCCGACCTGCGCCGCTGGCTGCGCCGCCTCCACGACGAGGTCCACGTGACGACCGTCCTCGTCACCCACGACCAGGAGGAGGCGCTCGACGTCGCCGACCGGATCGCCGTGCTCAACCACGGCCGCATCGAGCAGGTCGGCGACCCCGTGTCGCTGTACGAGAGGCCGGCCAACGACTTCGTCATGTCCTTCCTCGGGTCGGTGGCCCGGCTCGGGGGGCAGCTGGTCCGGCCGCACGACATCGTCCTCGAGCGGGACCGGACGGCCGCCTTCGAGGCCGATGCCCGGGTCGCGGGGTCGCCGGGTGTCGTCCACGCGAGCATCGAGCGGGTCGTCCGCCTCGGGTTCGAGGTGCGCGTCGAGCTGCGCGCCGACAGCGGCGAGCGGTTCGCCGCCCAGGTGACGCGCGCCGAGGCCGACCGGCAGCAGTTCGAGGCGGGCGAGACCGTCTTCGCGCGCTCCTCGCGTCCCGCCGACGCCGCGGAGGTCGAGCCCGCCCTCGCCATCTGAGGCCGTCCCGGCGCCGGTTCGAGGTGGAACCCGACCTCGGTCCCGGTCGGGTTTCACCTCGAACCGCCGACCACGGCCGGTGCTGCGCCACACTGATCGGCGTGGACATCACGGCGCGCACCGACTACGCCGTGCGGGCGATGCTCATCCTCGCCGCCGCGCAGCGCGACGAGCGCGGCCCGGTGAGCGTCGAGGTCCTCGCCCAGCGACAGGAGCTGCCGCGCAAGTACCTCGAGGCGATCGCCGCCGACCTGCGGGCGGCAGGCCTCGTGAAGAGCACCCGCGGGTCCCGCGGTGGCTACTCGCTCTCGCGGCCGGCCCGGGACATCGGCATCGGCGACGTCTTCCGCGCCGTCGACGGCCCGCTCGCCGAGGTGCGCGGGGTCCGGCCGCACGAGGTCGCCTACGCCGGGGACGCCGAGCACCTGCCGACCGTCTGGGTCGCCGTGCGGGCCACCCTGCGCGAGGTGCTCGACGGCACCTCGCTCGAGGACGTCCTCACCGGCCGGCTGCCGGCCCGGGTCGCCGAGGCCGCGGCCGCCCCCGACGCCTGGCACAGCCGCTGACCGCGGGCCCGGTGGGGCCGTCCTCCGGCGCCGTGGTCAGGGGCACCGGCGCGGGTCTGGCAGAATGGACGGCTGTACCCGTCCGGACGGGCTGCTCACGCGGCCCCCGGACCGGACGCCTACACCGAGCATCCGGCACCCCGCGCGATCCGTGCGCGGTCTCGCCGCGCTCACCACGAGAACCAGGGAGTGACCACCACCGTGGCCGTCAAGATCCGTCTGAAGCGCATGGGCAAGATCCGTGCACCGTTCTACCGCGTCGTCGTCATGGACTCGCGCACGAAGCGCGATGGCCGGGCCATCGAGGAGATCGGCAAGTACCACCCCACCGAGGAGCCCTCGCTCATCCAGATCGACAGCGAGCGGGCGCAGTACTGGCTCGGCAACGGCGCGCAGCCGACCGAGGCCGTCGCCGCCCTGCTGAAGATCACCGGTGACTGGCAGAAGTACAAGGGCGAGCCGGGCGCCGAGGGCACCCTGAAGGTCAAGGAGGCCAAGCCCTCCAAGAAGTCGCTCTACGAGGCCGCTGTCGCCGCCGCCGGCAAGAGCACCGCCGAGGACACCTCGGGCGCCACCACCGCCAGGAAGCGCACCGCCAAGAAGGCCGCCCCGGCCGAGGAGGCCGCCGAGGCCCCGGCCGCCGAGGCCGCTGCCGTGGAGGCCCCGGCCGCCGAGGCCGCTGCCGTGGAGGCCCCGGCCGCCGAGGCGACCGAGGCGCCCGCCGAGGCCGAGGCCCCCGAGGCTCCGGCTGACGAGAAGGCCTGACCGTGCTCGAGGAGGCCCTCGAGCACCTCGTCACCGGCATCGTCGACCACAAGGACGAGGTGCAGGTCCGCCGCAAGGACCTGCGGCGCGGTGAGGTCCTCGAGGTGCGCGTGCACCCCGACGACCTCGGCCGCGTCATCGGCCGCTCGGGCCGCACCGCCAGCGCGTTGCGCACCGTCATGGGTGCGCTCGCCGGCGGTCGCCAGGTGCGCATCGACATCGTCGACACCGACCGGGTCCGCTGACCCGGTCCGACCGCGAACGGCGGGTCGCCCCACACGGGCGGCCCGCCGTCGTCGTTGAGCGGACGTTGAGCGGCCCTCGGGACGCTCCTACCGACGGTCGACCCACCCGACGGGCCGGCCCGGACAGGAGGAGGCCACCATGGCCAGACTGACTCCGCGGTGGCGCCGCGTCGCCGCACCCGTGCTCTCCGCCTTCGCCGTGGTCCTCGCGACGGCGCTGCCCGCCCAGAGCGCACCGCCGGACGCGGTCTCGATCCGCGCCGAGGCCGTCCTCGGCGAGACGGGCACGTTCACGGCGGTCGGCGCCGGCCTCTGCCCGAGCGGTACCACGGCCGAGCCCGACGGCGTCGACGTGACCGAGCGGCCGAGGACCCTGGCGTTCCGTCTCGACAAGCTCTTCACGTGCGACGACGGTTCGGGGACGTTCACGCTGCGGATCCACGCCTGGTACCGCCCGTGCGACGCGACCGACCGCGGAGTGTGGGAGGTCGTGGGCGGCACGGGCGCGTACTCGACGCTGTCCGGTCGCGGCACGCTCGTCGGCACCTACGTGCCGGCGCCCTGCGAGGAGGCCATCGGCATCATCGACGTCCTCGTCGGACGCCTGACCACCTGAGAGAGGCCCTCGGCCGGGACGGTGACGACCGTCCCGGTGCGGGGCTACAGTCGAGCTGGCCGACCCCGGCCCGCCCCGACGACCGGAGGTGTGCCGTGGAGCTTCCGCAGCGGTCCGCCGGCGCCGCGCCGGGTGCCTGCCTCCTCGTCCGGCTCTACGGGGGTCCGTCCGTCCTCGTCGACGACACCCCGCTCGACCTCGGGCCGCCTCGCCAACAGGCGCTCTTCGCCGTGCTCGCCCTCGAGGCGAACCGCGTCGTCGCGGCCGACCGGATCATCGGCGCCCTCTGGGGGGAGGACCCCCCGCGCACGGCCGCGCACGCCGTGCAGGTGTACGTCTCCGAGCTGCGGCGCACCTTCCTCGCCGAGACCGGCCGGCCCCTCATCGTCACCCGCCGACCCGGGTACGTCCTCGAGGTCGGCGACGACGAGGTCGATGCCGAGATCCTCCGCCGCGCCCTCGAGCACGGCCGCGCGCTGGAGCGTCGCGGCGACTTGCCGGGAGCGCTCGCGGCCTTCGAGGAGGCCGTGGCGGCGGCAGCGGGCGGGGCCTTGGTTGCGGTGGCCGACGACCTCCCGGTGCGCGGCGCGGCGGCCGTCCTCGACCTGCGGCGTCTCGACGCCCAGGAGGCGCTGGCCGCGGCACTCGTCGAGGCCGGGGCCCTGGAGCGGGCGGGCGACCTGGCGCGCGGTGTCACGGCCGCCGACCCGCTGCGCGAGCGGGCCGTTGCGGTGTCGATGCTGGCGGCGTACCGCAGCGGCCGCCAGGGCGAGGCGCTGCGGGCCTTCGCCGCCCTCCGCCGCCGGCTCGCCGACGAGCTGGGGGCCGACCCGTCCGCGGAGCTGCAGCGGCTCCACGAGCGGATGCTCGTCCACGACGTGTCGCTGCTCCCGCCGGACGACCTCGGGTGGCGGGGGCGTCGGGCGCGCAACCCGTACAAGGGGCTGCGGCCCTTCGGCGAGGAGGACGCGCCGGACTTCCACGGCCGCGAGGCGGTGGTCCTCGCCGTCCTCGACCGGCTGCGAGGCGGCGTCCCCCTCGTGGCCCTCGTCGGGCCGTCCGGCAGCGGGAAGTCGAGCGTGCTCGGCGCGGGACTGGTCCCAGCGCTGCGGGCGGCCACGGAGGGTGACCTCGCCGGGGTGCGGGTCCTGGCGCCCGACCGGGACGTCCTCCAGACCGGTGGCCTCGACGACGTGCTCGACGAGCTGGGGACGGCGGCGGGGGAGCGCGTCGTCCTCGTCCTCGACCAGTTCGAGGAGGTCTTCCTCGGCGAGGACGGGGCCGCCGACGACGTCCTCGCCGAGCTCGCCGGACTGCTGTCGCGCAGGGAGCGCGACGTCCGGGTCGTCCTCGCCCTGCGCGCGGACTACTACGACCGCCCGCTGCGCCACCCCGACTTCGCCCCGCTGTTCGGAGAGGGCGTGCTCACGCTGCTGCCCATGCACCCCGACGAGCTCGAGCGCGCCATCGCCGCGCCGGCCGCGCGGGTCGGGGCGGCCGTGGAGCCCGCGCTGCTGGCCGAGCTCGTCGCGGACTCCACCGCCGGGCCGGCCGTCCTCCCGCTCCTCCAGTTCGTCCTCACCGAGCTGTTCGACCAGCGCGGCGGCGGTCTGCTGACCCTCGCCGCCTACCGCGCCGTGGGGGGCCTGCGGGGAGCGCTGACGAGAGAGGCCGAGGCGCTGCGGAACCGCGTCGGCCCGGAGAGGGAACGGCTGCTGGCCCAGCTCGTCCTGCGGATGGTGCGGGTCGACGACGCCGGGCGGGTCGGCCGGCGGGTCGTCCCGGTCGGTGAGCTGACGCGGCTCGTCGACGTCGACACCGTGGCGGTCGGCGACGTCCTCGGCCGCCTCAACGAGCTGCGGCTCGTCACCTACGACCGCGGGTCGGGGGAGGGCGGGACCGTCGAGATGTCGCACGAGGCGCTGGTCAGCGCCTGGCCGTGGCTGCAGGACCTCGTGACCCGCCACGCGCTGGCGCTGCGCCGGCACGCCGCGCTCGTGGCGGCGGTCGCCGAGTGGGACGCCGCCGGCCGCGACCCCGAGTACCTCCTCGCCGGGAGCCGGCTGGCCGAGCTGCGGCGGTGGGCGGACGAGGGCGTCCTCTCCCTGACGACCGGGGAGCGCCAGTTCATCGACGCCGGCCTCGCCCGCGACTGCGAGGCCGAGCGCCGGGCGCAGCAGGAGGACGAGGACCGCCGGGCCCTGGAGCGCCGCTCCCGCAGGCGGCTCGTGCTGCTGTGCGTCGCCGCGGTCGTCATCGCCCTCGTCGCCGGGCTCGCGGTCGTCCTCGCCGGTGCGCGGACGACGCGCGTCGCCCTGGCCCTCAACGACGACGAGGGTCGGGTCGACGCCCTCGTGCAGCGCGGGCTCGACGACGCCGCACGCCTCGTGGACCTCAGCCTCGTCAAGCAGCGGATCGGCGACGTGAACCAGGGAGACCTGCAGACGCTCGCCGCCGAGGGGCCCGACCTCGTCGTGAGCGTGGCCGTGGCAGCCGACGTCACGGCGGTGGCCCGGCGCCACCGCGACACCTGGTTCGTCGCGGTCGAACGCCCGGGAGCAGGACCCAACGTGACCAACCTCGTGTTCGCCGACCAGCAGACGGCCTTCCTCGCGGGCGCCGCCGCTGCCCTGACCACCCGCACCGGGCACGTCGCCTTCCTCGGCGGGGCCGACACCGTCACCCTCCGTCGCTTCGAGGCGGGCTTCGTCGCGGGCGTCGGCGCGGTCGACCCGTCCGTGCGGGTCGATGTCGCCTACGCGTCGCGGGTCCCCGACTACTCGGGGTTCGTCGCGCCGGCGGTCGTCGCCGCCCCGGCGGAGCTGCTCCTCGCCGAGGGGGTAGACGTCCTCTACGTGCCCGCGGGGACGGCCCAGGTCGGGGGGCTGCAGGCCGTGGCGCGGGCGGCGGCCGGGGGCCGGGAGGTGTGGGCGATCGGCGCCGACGAGGACATGGCCCGCGACGACGAGTGGCAGCTCGCCGACGGCGACGGCACGCGGGTCCTCACCTCGACCATCAAGCGCTTCGACATCGCGGTCCGCGAGGCCGTCCGCGACTTCGCGCAGGGGCGCCTGGAGAGCGGGAGCCGCGTCACCGACTTGGCCGGCGGTGGGCTCTCGCTCGCGACGACGGGGGAGCACCTGGCCGCCCACCGGACCCGGCTGGCCGCGCTCGAGGCCGACGTCGTCGCCGGCCGGGTCGTCGTCCCGTGCGTCCCCGAGGGCCTCACCGGAACCGTGGCGGAGGAGGTGGCCGCTGGGCCACGGTGCCCCGCCCCGTGACCGCGGTGCCCCGCCCCGTGACCGCGGTGCCCCGCCTCGTGACCGGGACGCCGCGGCCTCCTGAGAGGATGCGGGCATGAGCACCGTCGTCGCCCGCATCGGCAAGCCGCACGGCCTGCGCGGCGAGGTCACCGTCCAGCTGCACACCGACGAGCCCGAGCGCCGCCTCGCCGTCGGGGCCGTCCTCGAGACCGAGGCGGCCGCGGGTTCGGGCGTGCCGCGGGCGCTCACCGTGCGCTCCACGCGGGTCCACCGCGGCATCTGGCTCGTCGGCTTCGAGGAGGTCCCCGACCGCACCGGCGCCGAGGGCCTGCGCGGCACGCGCCTCGTCGTCGACGGCGCCGACGAGGCTCCCGCGGAGGACGACGCCGACGCCTTCGCCGAGGACGAGCTCGTCGGCCTGGCCGCCGTCGACCCGTCCGGCTCGGCCCTCGGCGAGGTCGTCGGCCTCGAGCTGGGCTCCGCCCAGGACCGCCTCGTCCTGCGGCTCGCCGACGGCCGCGAGGTGCTCGTCCCGTTCGTCGAGGCGATCGTCCCCGAGGTCGACGTCGAGGGCGGTCGGGTCGTCGTCGACGCCCCTGCGGGGCTGCTCGACCTCGGGAGCTGACGTGCGCCTCGACGTCGTCTCGATCTTCCCGGAGTACCTCGCCCCGCTCGACCTCTCCCTCATCGGCAAGGCCCGGCGCGACGGCCTCCTCGACCTCCACGTCCACGACCTGCGCGACTTCACCCACGACCGGCACCGCACCGTCGACGACAGCCCGTTCGGCGGCGGCGCCGGCATGGTGATGAAGCCCGAGCCGTGGGCCGAGGCGCTCGACCACGTCGTGGCGACCGGCGCCACCGACGCGGCACCGGTGCCGCACCTGCTCGTCCCCGGCCCCGGGGGCGTCCGCTTCGACCAGGGGATGGCGCGCCGCCTCGCGGGGGAGCCGTGGCTCGCGTTCGCGTGCGGGCGCTACGAAGGGCTCGACGAGCGGGTCTACGAGCACGCCGCCGAGCGGATGCCCGTCACCGTCGTCTCCCTCGGCGACTACGTCCTCAACGGTGGCGAGGTCGCGGTGCTCGCGATGGTCGAGGCCGTGGGCCGGCTCCTTCCCGGGGTCGTCGGCAACGCCGAGTCCCTCGTCGAGGAGTCGCACGAGGACGGCCTCCTCGAGTACCCCGTGTACACCCGTCCGGCGCGGTGGGAGGACGGCGACGTCGTCCGCGAGGTGCCGCCCGTCCTCCTCTCCGGCGACCACGCCGCGATCGCCCGCTGGCGGCACGAGCAGCGGCTCGCGCGCACGACCGAACGGCGCCCCGACCTCCTCGGTGCGGCGGCCGCCACCGGAGGCCTGGCCGACCTCGAGGTACGCGTGGCGACGCCGTCCGACGCCGCCGAGCTGCGGGTCCTCCAGCTGGCGTGCTGGGTGCCCGAGGGACGGGTCTCCGGCTCGTGGACGATCCCTCCGCTCGACGAGTCCGAGGAGGACGTCGCGCGTGGGCTGGGGGAGTGGACGACCTGGGTGGCCCGGGTGCGCGGGAGCGGCGACGGGCCCGGCCGGCTCGTCGCCTCCGTGCGCGGTCGCGTCCGGCCCGGTGACCCCACGGTGTGGGAGACCGGGCGGCTCATGGTCGCCCCCGACCTCCAGGGTCGCGGGCTCGGACGCGAGCTGCTCGCCCTCGCCGAGGCGGCGGCGCCATCATCGGTCGAGACCCTCTGGGTCAACACCGGGTCGGTGAGCGCGGCGAACCAGCGCCGGTACAAGCGGGCCGGCTACCGGCCGGTGCCCGGTGAGGGGACGTTCCCCGGCACGGTCGACCTCACCAGGCCCCGCCGCTGACCCTCGACCGTCCGGTGCGAGGGGTGTCAGGGCCGGAGCGACGCCTTGAGGTCGGCCGGCAGGAGGAGGGCGCGTCGCACCAGCCGCTCGGCGACGACCGCCGTGGTCGTCTGCGCGGCCATGATCCCGACGAGGACGAGCACCTGCGCCGCGGCCGCCTGCGCGGGTGTGCCACCGCCGAGCAGCACGCCGACGAAGGCACCCGGCAGGGTCACGACGCCGGCCGTCCGCACCTGGTCGAGCCCCGGGACCAGCGCCTCGGGGGTGCGGCGGTGGACGACCTCGCCGATCGCCTGTGCGCGGGTGAGCCCGAGCGAGAGTGCCGCCTCGTAGTGGCTGTGCTCCTCGCGCAGCGCCGCGAACGCGCGCCGGCAGACCAGGGTGTGGCCGTTCATCGTGTTGCCGGCGAGGATGCCCACGACGGGTACGAGGGCGAGGCCCTCCGGGGGGATCGTGCGGGTGAGGAGCACGACGGCGACGACCGGGAGCAGGCCCGCAAGCATCGCGACCGTCGCCCACGGCCATGCGCCGGTCGCCTCGACGCGGCGCACGGTCGTGGCGACGGCGACGACGAACATGACGCAGAGGAGGAGGACGGACAGCGCGAGCGAGCGGACGACCGCCGCGATGACGAGCGCGGCCGCGCCCAGCTGGAGGACGGCGCGCAGCGCGGCGACGAGGGTCGACGCCGGCCGGGGGAGGTCGCCGACGACGTACATCGCGGCGGTGCCCGCGAGGAGGACGACGACGGCGAGGGCGACGGGAAGGCCCGGGTCGATCGTCACGCCCACGCTAGGGGACGGCACCGACGCAGCCGTGGGGCCTCGTCCTCCACGGATTTCGTGCCGCGCGGCCCCCTCTGGCAGACTGGGGCGCTGCGCCACGTCGACCTCACGGCCCCCGCCACAGGGGGAGTGCCCCGGACCCCGTCCGACCGGCATGCGGCCCGACGAGCGCACCACCAGACAACACGGCAGTACCGACATCCGCGGGTGACCTGTGGCAGGCCGCGAGAAAGCGACATCGTCATGCAGCGTTTCGACGAGCTCGACCGGGCGTCGATGAAGACCGACGTCCCGGCGTTCCGCGCCGGCGACACGGTCAAGGTCCACGTCAAGGTCGTCGAGGGCACCCGCTCGCGCATCCAGGTCTTCCAGGGCGTCGTCATCCGTCGCCACGGCGGCGGCATCGGCGAGACCTTCACGGTCCGCAAGGTCTCCTTCGGCGTCGGCGTCGAGCGCACCTTCCCGCTCCACACCCCGATCGTCGACAAGATCGAGGTCGTCACCCGCGGTGACGTCCGTCGCGCGAAGCTGTACTACCTGCGCGACCTGCGCGGCAAGGCCGCCAAGATCAAGGAGAAGCGCGAGACCCCGGTCGCCCGCTGAGGCCGACCCTCCTCGCGCGCCGCACCCAGCAGGGCCGACTAGGCTCCGCGTGGTGACGACCCGTCCGGACGCCGACCCGGCACCCGCCACCGTGGCAGGGGCCGGGTCGCGTCGTCCCCGGGTCGTCGTGCTGCTCGTCGCGGCCGTGCTCCTGACCGCCCTCGTCCAGGGCCTGTTCCTCCAGTCCTACGTCGTCCCCACCGACGCCCTCGCGCCGGTCCTCGAACCAGGAGACCGTGTGCTCGTGTGGAAGGCCTCGGCCGGGGCGCGGCCCGGTGACCTCGCGGTCGTCGACACGACCGCCACGGCCGCCGTCGACCGCTCGACACCGGTCGACGACGGGCCCGCCGGCCGCGTGCTGTCGGCCGTCGCAGGTCTCCTCGGGGTCGACATCGGACGCCAGGACCGCCTCTCGGTCGTCACCGCCGCGTCCGGCGACACCGTGACCCTCGGGGCCCCCGTGCCCGGCGACGCCGCCGCCGCCGACGTCGTCGGGACCGTCGTGTGGCGGATCTGGCCCTTGGGCCGGCTCGGCTCCGTCGCGGGGGTCGACCCGGCCGGGACGCCCCGATGAGCGTGCCCGAGTCCCCGGGGGCTGCCGGGGCCCCCGAGAGGGCGGCCGGCACGTCCGGGGGATCCTCCGACGAGCGCGAGCCCTCGGTCCTCGCGTGGTTCCTCGCGGCGGTCCGCGAGATCGTCGTCGTCGTCGGTCTCGCCCTCGCGCTCTCCTTCGTCGTCAAGACGTGGCTGCTCCAGGCCTTCTACATCCCCTCCGGCTCGATGGAGGACACCCTCCTCGTCGGTGACCGCGTCGTCGTCTCGAAGCTGACGCCGGGCCCGCTCGACCTCAGCCGCGGCGACGTCGTCGTCTTCGAGGACCCGGGTGGCTGGCTCGACGCCACGCCGCCCGTCGAGCGCGACGGGCTGCGCGGGGCCCTCCACGACGGGCTGGTGTTCGTCGGACTCCTCCCCGCCGAGTCCGAGGACCACCTCATCAAACGGGTCATCGGCCTGCCCGGCGACCACGTCGTCTGCTGCGACGAGCAGCGCCGCCTCACCGTCAACGACGTCCCGATCACCGAGCGGTACCTCAAGCCGAACGACCTGCCGAGCTCGCTGAACTTCGACGTCGTCGTGCCGGCGGGCCGCGTGTGGGTCATGGGCGACCACCGCTCCGACTCCGAGGACTCCCGCTTCCACGACCCGAACGGCACCGGCCGCGACGGCTCGGTCCCCGTCGACCGCATCACCGGCCGCGCCATCGCCACCGTGTGGCCGTTCAGCCGGGCCTCCTGGCTCTCCGACCACGCGGCCACGTTCGTCGACGTGCCCTCGCGCCGGGCCGCGCCGTGACCCCTCCGCGCTCCAAGGCCCCCAGCCTGCGGGTCGAGCGGGCGCTCCAGCGCGACGGGCACCGCGTCCTCGCCGGGATGGACGAGGTCGGCCGGGGCGCGCTCGCCGGGCCGGTCACGGTGGGGGTCGTCCTCATCGACGAGTCCTGCCGCACCGCACCGCAGGGGGTCCGCGACTCCAAGCTCCTCGTGCCTCAGGCCCGTGAGCGGATGGTGCCCCGGATCGAGCGCTGGGCCCTCGCCCACGCCGTCGGTCACGCGAGCGCCGACGAGATCGACGAGGTCGGCATCATCGCGGCGCTCCGGCTCGCGGGGACGCGCGCGCTGGTCGCCTGCGGCGTCGTGCCCGACCTCGTCATCCTCGACGGCAACCACGACTGGCTCACCGCGCCCGAGGACGTCGGGCTCCTCGCCTTCGCGCACGAGTCCGCCGTCGTCACCCCGCCCGTCACGACGATGGTCAAGGCCGACCTCAGGTGCTCGTCCGTGGCCGCGGCCTCGGTGCTCGCCAAGGTGACCCGCGACCGGATCATGGTCGGGCTGGGGGAGGCGCAGCCGGAGTACGGCTGGGTCGAGAACAAGGGCTACGCGGCACCGGAGCACATGGACGCGCTGCGCCGGCTCGGGCCGTCCGAATGGCACCGCCGCTCGTGGCGGCTCCCCGGCACGATGGATGATGATGCCCTGACCGACCCGGCCGCCGACCCCGTCGCGGACCTGGTCACCGACCTGACCCCCGGGCCCGCCGCGGACGCCGGGGCCGACCTCTGGCGAGTGGGAGAGCGATGAGCTCGGAGGACCTCGAGAAGTACGAGTCCGAGGCGGAGCTCGCGCTCTACCGCGAGTACCGCGACGTCGTCGGGCTGTTCAGCCACGTCGTCGAGACCGAGCGGCGCTTCTACCTGTGCAACTCGGTCGACGTGAAGGTCCGCTCCGACGGGGGTGAGGTGTTCTTCGACGTGACGATGCACGACGCGTGGGTCTGGGACATCTACCGCCCGGCCCGGTTCGCGAAGACCGTGCGGGTCGTCACCTTCAAGGACGTCAACGTCGAGGAGCTCGCGAAGTCCGAGCTCGAGCTGCCCAAGGGCGAGTTCTAGCCCGTCGTCCACAGGGGCCGCTCCGGCGGAGCGTTCTCCACAGGTTCCGGCGGGGGCTGTCGGGCGTCCGGCCGCGCCGCTTGGCTCGGTCCATGACGACGACCGATGACGACGGCGCGGCCGCTCCCGACCCGCGGCGGAGCCTGGGGCGGTGGGGGGAGGACCTCGCCGTCCGGTACCTGAGCGACCGCGGCCTCACCGTGCTCGAGCGCAACTGGCGGTGCGAGCACGGCGAGGTCGACGTCGTGGCGCGCGACGGCGGCTGGGTCGTCGTGTGCGAGGTCAAGACCCGGCGGACCTCCGGCTTCGGCGAGCCCGTCGAGGCGGTGACGTTCGCCAAGGCCATGCGGCTGCGGCGGCTCGCGGCGGCGTGGATGGCAGCGCACGACGTCCGCGCCGACGGCGTGCGGATCGACGTGGTCGGCATCCTCTGCCGCCCCGGCCGGCCACCACTCGTGCGGCACGTCGTGGGGGTCGGGTCGTGACCCTCGGGCTGGGGCGCACCCTCTCGGTCACGCTCACCGGCCTCGACGGCACCCTCGTCGACGTCGAGGCCCACATCGCCCCGGGGCTGCCGCAGTTCGCGATCGGCGGCATGCCCGACACCGCGTGCGGCCAGGCACCCGACCGGGTGCGGTCGGCCGCGGCGACCTCGGGGGTGCCGGTCCCGGCCCACCGGGTGACGGTCAACCTCTCACCGGCCTCGATCCCGAAGCACGGGTCGGGGTTCGACCTGCCGATCGCGGTGTCGGTCCTGGCCGCGGCCGGCCTGCTGCGGGCCCCCACCCTCGCCGCGGGTGTCGTCCACCTCGGCGAGCTGGCCCTCGACGGCCGGCTGCGCGGCGTGCGCGGGGTGCTGCCGGCGGTGCTCGAGGCGGTGCGGCGCGGGGTCCGCGACGTCGTCGTGCCGCTGGAGAACGTTGCCGAGGCCCAGCTCGTCGACGGCATCAGCGTGCACGGTGCGGGCAGCCTCGCGGAGGTCGTCGGCTGGTACGCCGATGCCGAGGCGGGTGGCTGCGGCCTGCCCGGGGCGATGGTCCGAGAGGAGCCGGTCGAGCCCCGGCGGTCGGGTCCCGACCTCGCCGACGTCGCCGGGCAGCCCGAGGCCCGGCACGCCCTCGAGCTCGCGGCCACCGGCGGCCACCACCTGCTGATGTCGGGCCCACCGGGCGTGGGGAAGACGATGCTCGCCGAGCGGCTCGTCACCGTGCTGCCCCCGCTCACCCGCGACGAGGCGCTCGAGACGCACGCCATCCGCTCGCTCACCGGCCACGTCGGAGACGTGACCAGCCTCGACCGCACCCCGCCCTTCGTCGCCCCGCACCACAGCTCGTCGGTCGCCTCGGTCGCGGGGGGTGGGTCGGGGGTCGCGATGCCGGGCGCCATCTCGCGGGCACACCGCGGAGTCCTCTTCCTCGACGAGGCTCCCGAGTTCGGCAAACGGGTCCTCGAGGTGCTGCGCCAGCCGCTCGAGTCCGGCGAGGTCGTCCTCGCGAGGTCGCGCCACGTCGTGCGCTACCCGGCCCGCTTCCTCCTCGTCCTCGCCGCCAACCCGTGCCCGTGCGGCCTGTCGTGGGGTAAGGCGCTCGACTGCCGTTGTCGCCCGCAGGACATCCGCGGCTACGCGTCGCGGCTGTCGGGCCCGCTCCTGGACCGGGTCGACCTCCAGGTCCACGTCCCACCGGTGCGGCGGGCCGCGTTCGGTGACGAGCGCGGCGAGTGCAGCGCCGACGTCGCCGGCCGGGTCCGCGAGGCCCGGGCGGCCCAGGCGGCCCGCTGGGCCGACGACGGGTGGGCGGTCAACGGGGTCGTCCCGGGACACGTGCTGCGACGCCGCCCGTACCGCCTGCCCGGAGCGGCGACTGCCGCCCTCGACCGCGCCCTCGACGCCGGACGCATCACGCTGCGCGGCTACGACCGCGTGCTGCGCGTCGCGTGGTCCGCCGCCGACCTCGCCGGGCGAACGGTCCCGGTCGCCGACGACGTCGCGACCGCCCTCGTCCTCCGCCGTGGTGAGCAGGTGGCGGCGTGATCGGCCGCGAGAGCCCGCTGGAGGCCGACGACCGGTGGGCGCGGGCCGCGTGGTCCTACCTCGCCGAGCCGCGCAGCCCCACGCTCCAAGCCCTCCTCGAGGCCGACGGGCCGGTCGTCGCGCTCGCCACGCTCAGACGAGGACGCATCCTGGACCGGGCGCTGGAGGTCCACCCCTCGTGCCGCCCCGCCGACCTCGACGGCTGGGCCGAGCGCCTCGCCGAGCTCGACCTCGACGGGATCGCCAGGGCGTGCGAGCACGAGGACCTCACCGTCCTCGTGCCCGGCGACCTCGAGTGGCCCGAGGGGCTCGACCGCCTCGGACTGCCGCCGCCGTGCCTGTTCGTGCGCGGCGACCAGGACCTCGCCTCGCTCGTCGAGCGGTCGGTGGCCCTCGTGGGGTCGCGGGCCGCCAGCGAGTACGGACTGCGCACCGCCGCCGACCTCGCCGACGGGCTGGCCCAGCGGGGCTTCACCGTCACCAGCGGGGCGGCGTACGGGATCGACGGCGCGGCCCACCGCGCCGCCCTCGCGGCCGACGGGCCGGGGGTCGCCGTGCTGGCGTGCGGGGCCGACCGGTACTACCCGGCACCGCATCGCGGCCTCATCGACGCCGTCGCACGCACCGGAGCCGTCGTCAGCGAGAGCCCGCCGGCCGGTGCGCCGTACCGGTGGCGGTTCCTCGCCCGCAACCGCCTCATCGCCGCCATGTCACGGGCGACCGTGGTCGTCGAGGCCGGCCTGCGGTCCGGGTCGCTGTCGACGGCCCGGGAGGCCCGTGACGTCCACCTCCCCGTGGGCGCGGTCCCCGGGCCGGTGTCGAGTGCCACCTCCGCGGGGTGCCACATGCTCGTGCGCGAGTACGGCGCCGTGCTGGTGACCGACGCGGCCGAGGTGGCCGAGCTCGCTGCCCGGGTGGGCGACGACCTCGCCCCCGCTGCCGACCACGGGCCCCGGCGCCCGGGTGACGGTCTCGACGCCACGTCGTTCAAGGTGTGGTCGGCCGTCCCGGTCCGCGGGGCCGTCCCGACCGAGCGCATCGGCCTCGCCGCGGGGGTCCGCACCGAGGTCCTCCACGGGGTGCTCGCCGCGCTCGAAGCCGACGGCCTCGTCGTCCGCGAGGCCGGGCGGTGGCGGAAGGTGCGCCGCAAGGGGTGATGGACGAACAGACGACTTTGCCCGGATGTCGTTGCGGAGGGGCCCACGGAGTGACACGCTGCGCGCGTGACCGTCGTCGGATGCGTCGCGCTCGCCGACTTCGAGCGCCATCTGAGGATCGAGCGCGGCCGCTCTCCCCATACCGTGCGTGCCTACGTGCGGGACGTCGACGCGTTCCTCGCCGGGGCCGGCGTGGGCGACCGGGAGCTACGAGACGTGCGCCTCGCGGACCTGCGTGCCCACCTGGGCACGCTCGCGCGCGCGGGCGCCGCACGGGCGACGATCGCGCGGACGTCGGCCTCCCTGCGGACCTTCTTCGCCTGGCTCGAGCGCAGTGGTCGGATCACCGCCGACCCGGCCCTGCGGCTGGCGGCCCCGAGCCGTCAGCGCACCCTGCCGCCGGTCCTCGGACGACAGTCGGCCGCGGCGCTCCTCGACGTCGCCGCCGTCGCCGCGGACGACGACGACCCGATGCACCTGCGCGACCGCGCCGCCCTCGAGCTGCTCTACGCCACGGGAATCCGCGTGGGCGAGCTCGTCGGTCTCGACGTCGACGACGTCGACGAGGGGACGATGGTGCTGCGGGTCGTCGGCAAGGGCGACAAGGAGCGGCGGGTGCCGTTCGGCATCCCGGCCCGCGACGCCGTCCGGGACTGGCTCGCCCGCGGCCGACCCCGGGTGGCCACGTCCGCCAGCGGACCCGCGCTCCTCCTCGGACGGAGGGGGCGCCGCGTCGACCAGCGCCAGGTGCGCACGGTCGTCCACGCCCTCCTCGAGCACGTCGCGGACGCCCCGGACCTCGGGCCGCACGGGCTGCGGCACAGCGCCGCCACGCACCTGCTCGAGGGCGGCGCGGACCTGCGCATGGTGCAGGAGCTGCTCGGCCATGCCTCGCTGGCCACGACCCAGATCTACACCCACGTCTCCGTCGACCGCCTCAAGCGGTCCTACGCCCAGGCGCACCCCCGTGCGTGACGACGAGCCACGCGGCGAGGCGGCGACGGGTGGAGCGGCCGGCGGCGACGACGCCCTCGGGACCGGTGGCGTGGACGAGTCGGCGGTCACGCAGTCGCCTGCGGCCGAGGCGCCGCCCACCGAGCTGAGCGACACCCTCGACATCCCCGAGTGGGTCTCGGAGATCCGCCGCCTCTACGTCGAACCGAAGACCCAGGTGGTCGAGGAGGAGGGGAACGCCCGCCACCGCCGGACCTCGCTCGTCCGCTTCGGACGCCGGGCCCGGAACGCACCCGAGAGGCCCGCCGCATCGGCAGCGCCTCCGCCCGTGGCCGAGGGGGCCGCCCTGTTCGAACCGACACCCGGTCCGGTCCGCGGACTGGCCGCGCTCGCGGGCTTCGAGGACGAGCCGGTTGCACACAACCCCACCCCCTACCGCGAGGTCGAGGGGCCGGACGCCGCGGAGACCTCCGTGGACCTCGCGGTCGACGAGGCACAGGTGGCCGGCCGCCTGACGGCCTACCTCGACGCCTCCGCGACCGCCGGGATGCACGACGTGGCTCCCGTCCCGGCAGCCGACCCCGTCGAGGACGCCGATCTGACCACGGAAGCCGTCGTCCGCGAGGACCCCGTGGCGAGCGAGGTGCCGGTCGACCAGCCGGTGGTCACCGACCAGGAGACCGAAGCCGACGCCGACGCCGACGCCGACGCCGACGAGCCGAGTACCCGGGACGCCGAGGTGCCCGCACCGGACACCTTCGACGCGCCTGCTCCCTCGGACTCGGTCGAGGACCCCCTCGACGCGGTGCACGCCGACGTTGGTCCGGGGCCGATGGCGGACCCCGATGCGGTGGACCCCGATGCCGCGACGGACGTCGAGCCCGACGCGACCACCGCGGACGGTCTCCACGCGGCGCCCACTCTCCAGGAGGACACCGAGGACATCGAGGACGCAGACGTCGCGCGCGCAGCGGCCGCGCTCCGACGCGGCGCTCCCCGCACCCCAGCCGCCGACGACGCCCGGTCCCCTGAGCCGGAGACCGACGACGCCGCCCTCGCGCGCGCAGCGGCCGCGCTGCGGCGCCACGAGGTCGCCGACCTCGAGGAGGCGTGGCGCCGACCCGCCGCCGGACGTGGGTTCGCGGCCGACGACACCGGACCCGCGGAGGACGAGGAGGGCACCACCGTCGCGGACGGCGAGCTCTCGCACGTCATCGAGGACGGGGACGCGGCGACCATCGACGCGGCGGGGCTCGACCTCGTCGTCACCGAGGACGACGAGGACCTCGAGGACGCGGTCGACGCCGCCGGCCTCGACGCCCCTGCGCGGGCCCTGGATGCGGCGGACTCCGAGGACCTCGAGGACGCGGTCGACGCCGCCGGCCTCGACGCCCCTGCGCGGGCCCTGGATGCGGCGGACTCCGAGGACCTCGAGGACGCGGTCGACGCCGCCGGCCTCGACGCCCCTGCGCGGGCCCTGGATGCGGCGGACTCCGAGGACCAGCGCGTCGCGACGGCTGACGGACCCGACGAGTCCGGATCGGCTGCCGACGTGGCCGTCGAGGAGCCCGTGGCCCTCGATCCCGAGCCCGGCGAGGACGTGGCGGTCACGGACGGGCCGGCCGACGACGGGGAGGAAGTGCGACCCGAGGACGAGCAGGCAGCGGCACCCGAGGACGAGCAGGCGGCTGTGGGGGTCGACGAGCCCACCGCTGACGACGCGGGTGCCGTGGAGCACGTACCGGACGACGCCGACGCACAGCCCGCCGCCCTGCTCCACGACGACGATGACGACCTCGAGTACCACCCGCCGCCGGTCCACCTGTCGTGGCGCCAGGCCGACAGCCTCGACTTCGACGTCCCCGCCGTCGACGACCCGACCAACGACATCCTCATCGAGGCCCCGTCGCAGCTCGTCGCTCCCGCCCGTCGCCGCCATGAGCCGGCCGCGCGGGTGCACCGCGAGGAGACCACCGAGACGGAGCCGGTCGTCCTCACCGAGGTCGACAGCTTCGCGGACCTCCCGGCGACCCGTGCCTCGATGCGGGCGGCCGCCCGTGAAGGGGCCTCGCACACCGGCCGGTGGGTGGCCGTCGCCGCGGTGGCGCTCGTCGTCGTCGTGGCCGCGGTCTGGTTCGTCGTCCGCGGCGTCGGCTCCGGTGAGGCCGCCGCGCCCGCCCGCGATGGCGCGGTCGTCGCCGTTGCCGTCGTCGCTGCCGCGGGCACCGGCTCACCGCAGCGGTAGGAGCACCACCCTCCCTCCCCGCAGGAGCGGCCACGGGTCGAGGTACCCCTCGCCGCGCCGCGCGCCCAGGTGCAGGCACGTCCGTGCCCCGCAGTGCCCGGCGTCCGCGCCCGCCGGCGGCGCGAGCACGCCCAGCTGCTGGCCCACCGCCACCGACACCCCCTCGGCCACCGTGGGCGCCACCGGCTCGTAGGTGCTCTCCAACCCGTCCCGGTGGTGGACCGTGAGCGTCTGGCGACCCGCGACCCAGCCGCGGTGCGTGACGATGCCGTCCTCCACCGCGAGCACCGGCGCCCCGGCCGTCGCGGCGAGGTCGAGCCCCCGGTGCCCGGCCGCGTAGGGACTGGGCGGTGCCCGGAACCGTCGCACCACCGGCGGCGAGGGGACGAGCGGCCAGCGCCACCGGCCGGCGTCCCGGGGTGCGGCTCCCGGCCGCTCAGGGCCGGCCGCCGGAACCGAGGGGTGCCCGGTGGCAGGCTCGGACGACCCGGCCGCGACGCGTGACCGACCCGCGGACCGGGCGTCGTGGCCCCCAGCGGCATCGGCGCGCACCACGAGCGGTGGCGACGGGCCAGGTGGCGGGCCCCCTGGGGGGACACCGGCCAGCACGGCCCCGGTGCCGAGCGCGGTGGCCGTGGCGAGGGAGGCGAGAACGTGGCGGCTCATCGGGCCAGCCTCGCCGCGGGTCACGCCCGCGACGAGGGGCCGCCAGGATCTGTGGACGGCGGCCCGTGTCCCACCCGGCTGTGGACGACCGAAACGACCGGCCGACCGGCCGACCGGCCGACAGCGCCCGAGCGCGGGCGCGGGACTCAGCGGGCCAGGGCGCCGAGGCGGCGGCAGGCCTCGTCGAGCACCGCATCCTCCTTGCAGAACGCGAACCGCACGAGGGTGCGCGCGGCGTCGGGGTCGTCGTGGAAGACCGACACCGGCACCCCGACCACGCCGGCCTGCACGGGCAGCTCGTGGCAGAACGACACCGCGTCGGTCGCCCCGAGCGGGGCGGCGTCGGCGATGACGAAGTACGTCCCGCGCGGCACCGAGACTTCCATCCCGGCGGCACGCAGCCCCGAGACGAGCCGGTCGCGCTTGGCCGACAGCGACGACGCCAGACCGGCGTAGACGGCGTCCCCGAGCCCGAGCCCGGTCGCCACGGCGTGCTGGAACGGTCCGGACCCCACGTACGTGAGGAACTGCTTCACCGCGCGCACCGCCGCCACGGCCTGCGCCGGACCCGAGACCCACCCCACCTTCCAGCCCGTCGTCGAGAACGTCTTGCCGGCCGACGAGATGGTCAGCGTCCGCTCCCACATCCCCGTCAGGGTCGCGACCGGCACGTGCTCGGCGCCGTCGAAGGTCAGGTGCTCGTAGACCTCGTCGGTCACCACCCACGCGTCGTGCTCGCGGGCGAGCGCGCAGACCAGCTCCAGCTCGGCGCGCGTGAACACCTTGCCCGTCGGGTTGTGCGGGGTGTTGAGCAGGACGACCCGCGTCCGCGGCGAGAAGGCCGCCCGCAGGGACTCCTCGTCGACGGCGAAGTCGGGGAACCGCAGCACCGACGTCCGCCGCACCCCGCCGGCCAGGGCGATGGTCGCGGCGTACGAGTCGTAGTACGGCTCGAACGTCACGACCTCGTCGCCGGGCCGGACGAGCGCGAGCACCGTCGCGGCGATCGCCTCGGTCGCCCCCACCGTCACGAGCACCTCGCGCGACGGGTCGACGGCCAGCCCGTAGAACCGCGACTGGTGCTCGGCCACCGCCGCGAGCAGCGCCGGTACACCGGGGCCCGGCGGGTACTGGTTCAGTCCCGACCTGATGGCCGCCACGGCCGCGTCGAGCACCTCGCGCGGGCCGTCGGTGTCCGGGAACCCCTGCCCGAGGTTGATGGCGCCGTGCTCGGCCGCGAGGGCCGACATCGTGGCGAAGATCGTCGTGCCGAACGGTTCCAGCGCGGGGACACCGGGGGAGGAGGGCATGACCACACGCTATGCCCGGACCTACCGCCTGGTCGGTGTCGTGATCACGACACCGACCAGGCGGTAGGTCCGGACATAGCGGCGGAGTAAGGAGGGCGGCCGGCTCAGGAGTGCTCGTCGGCGTGCGCGATGTGGTCGAGCTGGCGCCAGACGAGCAGGAGGGTGAGCCCGGCCCCGGCGAAGGCGAACCAGAAGGGGGCCGCCGCCCCGAAGCGGTCGGCGAGGACGCCCCCGACGGCCTGGCCCGCGATGAGCCCGAGCGTCAGCCCGAGCCAGTACACCGACCCGACCCGCCCCTGGAGGTCCTGCGGGGTCGCGCGCTGCCGCACCGCGTTCGACAGCGAGCCCCACACGAACGCGTACGCCCCGAACACGACCATGACGGCGTAGGCGACGAGGGGAACGGTCGTCAGGGCGAGGACGAGGTGCATGAGCACCTCGAGCACGAGGCACACCTTCATCAGCCGGCCGAGGGGCACCCGGCGCTCGAGCCGGTCGTACCCGACGACCGCGAGCACGCCGCCGACGGCCGCCGCCGTCGTCAGCAGGCCGAACCCGACCTCGTCGACGCCGAGCCGCCGCTGCGCCCAGTAGACGAGCACGCCCCAGGGGGCTCCCCACGTGATGTTGAAGACCAGGATGACGAGGATCAGCGTCCGCACCGGGGCGTGGTGCCGGATCCAGCGCAGGCCGTCGAGGATGTCGCGGCCCACGTGCTGCGGCTCGCGCCCGTCGGGCCGGACCACCGCCGGCACCGCGACCCTCGCGAACAGCGCCGCCGCCAGCAGCCCGGCCGTCGCCTGCACCCCGAACGGCACGGCGTGACCGATGGCGAACAGGGACGCGCCGACCGCGGGCCCCACCATCTGGTTCGCGACGAGGTACCCGGACATCTGCCGCGCGCTCGCGACGCCGAGGTCGGCCGGCTGGACGATCGAGGGGAGGACGGCGCGCCATCCGGTGTCGGCGAAGATCTCGGCCGTGCCCACGGCCAGCAGGGCGAGCAGGAGCAGCCCGATCGAGATCGTCCCGGTGACGATCGTCCCCACGAGGAGCCCCAGGACGAGGACGCGCAGGACGTTCGCGGCGAGGACGAGCCGCTTGCGGTCGACCCGGTCCGCGATCGCCCCGGCATAGAGCCCGAGGACGAGGGTCGGTACCTGCTGGACCATGGCCGCGGCCGCGATGAGGCGGGGATCGTCGGTCTGCGACGCGACGAGGAGGGGCCCGGCGGCGAGGGCGATGCCGTCGCCGAGCTGGGCGACCCACGACGACGCGAGGTTCCACCGGAAGGGGGTTCCCAGGCGCGGTGGGGCGACGACGTCGAGGATCCGGCCCACGAGGGGGAGAGGCTACCCGGACACCACGTCCTCGCGCCCGCATCTCCGGCAGGTCAGGGCGGCCTGCGCCGATTTCCGGAACGGGCGCCTCGCGACGTACGATGTCCGACGGCCTCCGTGTGCACACGTGGGGCCGAAATTCGCGCGTCACCTCTCCTGCGACGAGATCACTCCGAGCAGGGGCGCACCACGGCAGTGGCGGACCGCGGTCACCTCACGGCGACCACGACCCGTCCGGGGTGCGTCTGACGCCAGGCAGGTGGGGCCGGCAGCCGCCGACCACCACCGACGGAACTGACAACCTCACACAGCTAGGAGAACGACGATGGCCGTCGTCACCATGCGCCAGCTCCTCGAGAGCGGCGTCCACTTCGGGCACCAGACCCGTCGCTGGAACCCCAAGATGAAGCGCTTCATCATGACCGAGCGCAACGGGATCTACATCATCGACCTGCAGCAGTCGGTGACGTACATCAACAACGCGTACGAGTTCGTGAAGGAGACCGTCGCCCACGGCGGCACCATCCTCTTCGTCGGCACCAAGCGCCAGGCCCAGGAGCCCATCGCCGAGCAGGCGACCCGCGTCGGGATGCCGTACGTCAACCACCGCTGGCTCGGTGGCATGCTCACCAACTTCCAGACGATCTCCAAGCGCCTGACGCGCCTCAAGGAGCTCGAGGAGCTGAACTTCGACGACGTGGCCGGCTCGGGCTACACGAAGAAGGAGCTGCTCATCTTCAAGCGCGAGAAGGACAAGCTCGAGAAGACCCTCGGCGGCATCCGCACGATGGCCAAGGTCCCCTCGGCCGTCTGGATCGTCGACACCAAGAAGGAGCACCTCGCCGTCGACGAGGCCCGCAAGCTCGGGCTCCCCGTCATCGCGATCCTCGACACCAACTGCGACCCCGACGAGGTCGACTACAAGATCCCGGGCAACGACGACGCGATCCGCTCGGTCACCCTCCTGACCCGCGTCATCGCCGACGCCGTCGCCGACGGCCTCATCGCGCGCTCCGGTGGCCAGGGCGCCTCCGACGCCGAGGGTGTCGCGGGCGACGAGCCGCTCGCGGACTGGGAGCGAGAGCTCCTCGCTGGTGACGCCGCGCAGACCGCCGGCGAGGTCGCCCCCGAGGCCGGGGAGACCGCCGCCGCCGCGGCGCCCGAGGCCGCGGAGGCCACCGAGGCGCCCGCCGAGACCGCCGAGGTCGAGGCCCCCGCCGCCGAGGCCAGCGAGGCTCCGGCCGCGGCCAGCGAGGCTCCCGCCGAGGCCGAGGCCGAGGCCGTCCCGGCCGACAAGGCCTGACACCCCCTCGTCACCTGTCCGACCGCTAGTAGGAAAGAGCGAACACCACTCATGGCGAACTACACCGCCGCTGACATCAAGGCGCTCCGCGAGAAGACCGCCGCGGGCATGATGGACGTCAAGAAGGCCCTCGACGAGGCCGACGGCGACATGGCCAAGGCCGAGGAGATCCTGCGCGTCAAGGGCCAGAAGGGCGTGACCAAGCGCGAGGGTCGCACGACCTCCAACGGGCTCGTGGCCGCCCAGGCCGCCGCCGGCGAGGGCACCCTCGTCGAGGTCCTCTGCGAGACCGACTTCGTCGCCAAGGGCGAGCGCTTCGGCGCCCTGGCCGACCAGGTCCTGGCGCAGGCCGTGGCCACCAAGGCCGCCGACGCCGACGCCCTCCTCGAGTCCACCCTCGCCGACGGCACCTCGGTCAAGCAGCTGCTCGACGACGCCAACGCCACCATCGGCGAGAAGATCGAGGTCAAGCGCGTGGCCCGCCTCGAGGGCGAGCACGTCGTGTCCTACCTGCACAAGACGAGCCCCGACCTGCCCGCGCAGATCGGCGTCCTCGTCGCGACGCAGGGCGGCGACGACTCCGTGGCGCGCGACGTCGCGATGCACATCGCGGCGTTCAGCCCGAGCGTCCTCACCCGCGACGAGATCGACCCCGAGACGGTCGAGAACGAGCGTCGCGTCGCCGAGGCCACCGCGAAGGAGGAGGGCAAGCCCGAGGCCGCCCTCCCGAAGATCGTCGAGGGTCGCGTCAACGGCTTCTTCAAGGAGAACGTCCTGCTCGAGCAGCCGTTCGCCAAGGACGCCAAGAAGACGGTCGCGAAGGTCCTCGAGGAGGCCGGCGCCTCCGCGGGTGGCTTCGCCCGCTTCCGCGTCGGGAGCTGAACCCCTGCGCCCCTCGAGGGCGCACCCACGGATGCCGTCCACCCGCCCGGGTGGGCGGCATCCGTGCGTCCGGCCCCCGCAGACGTGGGTGAAGATCGTCGCCGGACCGACGGTCTTCACCCACGTTCGGCGTCGTGGCGGGAGGCCGGGCCGGTGCAGGCATACTGCGAGCAGGAGGTGGTCGCGATGACGAGCACGCAGGAGCCGGTGACGGGGCCGGCCGGGGAGGCGCATCGACGGGAGGTGGAGGAGCGCGTCCACGTCGACCTGCCGCGCGTACGGCCCGAGGACATGGTGACGACCCAGCCCGTCACCCCGGCACGCGACCCCAGCGGCGGACGCGACACCGAGCAGGAGTTCGTCCTCCGCAACGCCGGGTGGTGACACCCGCACCAGGAGGTGGCCCGATCCGCTGGTCCCGCCGGGCCCGCACGGTTCGGCCGGTGACGGCGCGGTGTGACAGGATCGGGTGACCGCTGCGCACCACCGCCGAGGAGGCCCTGTGACCACGAGCGCCCTGACCGAGGCCGCCCCGTCCGCCGATCCCGCCCCGGTGGAGCAGCCGGGCCGGCCGCGCCGCGTCCTCCTCAAGCTCTCGGGCGAGGTCTTCGGTGGTGGCAGGGTCGGCGTCGACCCCGACGTCGTGCGGGCCATCGCCCGGCAGATCGCCGCGGCCGTCCGCGAGGGCGTGCAGGTGGCGGTCGTCATCGGTGGCGGCAACTTCTTCCGCGGCGCCGAGCTGCAGCAGAAAGGGATGGACCGTGCGCGCGCCGACTACATCGGCATGCTCGGCACCGTGATGAACTGCTTGGCGCTGCAGGACTTCCTCGAGAAGGAGGGCGTCGACACGCGGGTGCAGACCGCCATCGCGATGGGCCAGGTCGCCGAGCCCTACATCCCTCGCCGCGCCATGCGCCACCTCGAGAAGGGCCGGGTCGTCATCTTCGGCGCCGGGGCCGGCATGCCGTACTTCTCCACCGACACGGTGAGCGCCCAGCGGGCCCTGGAGTGCAAGTGCGACGCCGTCCTCATGAGCAAGAACGGGGTCGACGGGGTCTACGACTCCGACCCGCGCAGCAACCCCGACGCCCGCAAGCTCGACCGGGTCACCTTCGACGAGGCGCTGCGCAGCGGCCTGAGGGTCGTCGACGCCGCGGCGTTCAGCCTCTGCATGGAGAACCGCCTGCCCATGGTCGTGTTCGGGATGGAGGGCGACGGCAACATCACCCGCGCCCTGCGCGGCGAGCAGATCGGCACCCTCGTCTCCGCGGGCTGAGCCCCACGCCTCTCGGGGCGGCCCTCACGCCTGCCCTCTTTGACACACTGGACCCCACACCGTCGCGCGCGCCCGCGCGGCACACCGAAGGAGAAGCGCCCCAGATGATCGACGAGACCTTGTTCGAGGCCGAGGAGAAGATGGAGAAGACCGTCGAGGCCGCCAAGGAGGCCTTCGGCGGCATCCGCACCGGTCGCGCGCACCCGGGCATGTTCCAGAAGGTGCTCGTCGACTACTACGGCGCGCCCACCCCCCTCCAGCAGCTCGCGTCCTTCCAGACCCCCGAGGCCCGCACCATCATCATCAGCCCCTTCGACAAGGGCTCGATGCACGCCATCGAGAAGGCGATCCAGGCCGCCGACCTCGGGGTGAACCCCAGCAACGACGGCACGATCATCCGCTGCGTCATGCCGGTCCTCACCGAGGAGCGCCGCCGCGAGTACGTCAAGATGGCGCACACCCAGGCCGAGGACGCCCGCGTCTCGCTGCGGAACATCCGCCGCCACGCCAAGTCCCAGCTCGAGAAGCTCGTCAAGGACGGCGAGGTGGGCGAGGACGAGGGCGCCCGCGCCGAGAAGGAGCTCGAGGCGGTCACCAAGCGCCACGTCGACCAGGTCGACGACCTGCTCAAGGGCAAGGAGGCCGAGCTCCTCGAGGTCTGAGCCTCGCCCGAGCCGCCCGCCATGACCGACGCCACCGCCGGCACCGACGCCCCGGACGCCCCGGGAGCCACCGCCCCCGCCGACCCCGCCGCCTTCACCGACCCCGCCGCCCAGGAACCCGAGGAGGGCGGCCAGGCCGCCCCGCGCACCTCGCGCGCCGGCCGCGACCTGCGGGCCGCCGTCGGGGTCGGCCTGCTCCTCGGCGGAGTCGTCATCGGCAGCCTCGTCGTCGACGCGCGGGCGTTCCTCGCCGTCGTCGTCCTCGCCGTGACCTACGGGTCCTGGGAGCTGCGCCGGGCGCTGGCGACCAAGGGCATCTCGGTCCCGCTCGTCCCGCTCGCCCTCGGCTCGGTCGGGATGCTCGTCTCGGCGTACCTGCGCGGTCCCGAGGCGCTCGTCGTGACCTTCGGGCTCACCGTCGTGGGCCTGCTCGTGTGGCGGGTCGCCGACGGGCTCAGTGGAGCGGCGCGCGACCTCGGCGCCTCCACCCTCGTCGCGTTCTACCCCGTCTTCCTCGGCGGGTTCGCCTCGATGATGCTCGCGGCCCCGGACGGGCGGCAGCGGATCGTCGTGTTCGTCCTCGTCACCGTCTTCTCCGACATCGGCGGCTACGCCGTCGGTGTCAAGCTCGGCCGGCACCCCATGGCGCCCTCGCTGTCACCGAAGAAGTCGTGGGAGGGGTTCGCGGGGTCGGTCCTCACCTGTGCGGTCGTCGGCGCGGTCAGCCTGCCGCTGCTCCTCGGCGGCCTGTGGTGGACCGGCGCGGTGCTCGGTGCCGTCGCCGCGGGGGCGGCCACGCTCGGCGACCTCATCGAGAGCAGCATCAAGCGCGACCTCGGCATCAAGGACATGGGCACGCTGCTGCCCGGGCACGGTGGGCTCATGGACCGGCTCGACTCGCTCGTCGTCGTCGCCCCGGTCGCGTGGGCGTTCCTGCTCTTCTTCGTCCCGCTCGGCTGACACTGACCGCCGACCGCCGGCCGCGGCGCCGGCGGAGCGGGGCGACGCGTCAGCCGGCCCGGCGTCCGATCCCGAGCACCTGCTCGAGCACCTCGGAGGGCCGCACGGTGAGGGAGCCGTCCTCGGTCTCGGTCGTCAGGCAGGTGATCTGCCGGTCGACCCAGTGGTAGGTGTGCTGGGACAGCGGGCTGATGCCGTCGGCGTGCATCCGCTGGGCCCACTCGGGCACGAGCTCGAGGGCGTCGCGGACCTCGGCCGCCGTGCCGCACGGCTGGAGGAGGATGGCGTGCCGGTACGGCATCGCGAAGACCCAGCCGTTGCGGTCGTCGACGTCGGGCAGCCAGCGGTGCGCGGCCTCGTTGAGGAAGCGCGCGAAGCTGGCGGTGTACGGCGAGTCGCCGATGATCGTCCAGAGTCCGCGGCGGCCCTCGGTGACCCGGTCGATGTCGACCTCGCAGTTCTCGAGGAGGTCCATGAGGTTGTGGCGGCCCTTGTTGATCAGGCTCGGCAGCCGGCGCCCGGTCTCGGCGATCCGCGAGTCGGGGAGGGTGACGATGGCCGTCGGGAGGTCGAGGGTGAGCACCTCGTGGACGTGGTCGGCGAAGCGGCCGGCGTAGTTGAACCCCAGGCCCGTGCCGTGGATCCGCTCGGCGCCGACGAGGCGCGAGGTGAGCGCGGCGTCGAAGGCCCCGTGGTCGAGGGAGGCGATGTCGGCGTCGGCGGCTGCGGTGAGCCGCTCGAGGTGCTCGCGGACGTCGTCGGAGAAGGGGCCGGCGTCATCGTCGATGTCTGGGACGGCGAGGACGGGCGGCGCGGGCGGACGCGACACCTCCGCTGCCGGGACCTCGTCCTCCTGCGGACGGGGCGCCCGGAACTTGTCGAACAGGCCCATGGCTGTTCCTCATTTCCCTGCACACTCGCTCCCCTGCAGAACGAGTACGACCCACGGTAGGGGTCGTGGCCCCGCCGCGCCATGGAAACGCCGCAACTGTGCGCGTCGGCGGACCTGAGAGGATGGGCGCACCATGAGCGAGCCCACGACGCCCCGCCCCGCGCCCGGCCAGCTGACCTTCGCCGCACCGCGGCGCGGCAAGCCCCCGCGCCACCTCGCCGACCTCACCCTCGCCGAGCGCCGCGAGGCGGTGGAGGCGCTGGGCCACAAGCCGTTCCGGGCCGGGCAGCTCTCGACGCACTACTTCGACCGGCTCGTCGACTCCCCGGAGCAGATGACCGACCTGCCCAAGGCGGTCCGCGACGACCTCGTCGCCGACCTCATGCCCACGCTCCTCACCCCGGTCCGCAGCCTCACCGCCGACCGCGGGGCGACCGTGAAGCAGGTGTGGCGCCTGTTCGACGGTGCGCTCGTCGAGTCGGTCCTCATGCGCTACCCGAACCGGGTCACGGTGTGCATCTCCAGCCAGGCCGGCTGCGGCATGAACTGCCCGTTCTGCGCGACCGGCCAGGAGGGGCTGACCCGCAACATGTCGACCGGCGAGATCGTCGAGCAGGTCGTCGCGGCGTCGCGCCTGCTCCGCCACGGCGGGCTCCCCGAGCTGGAGGGTGCCGGCGACGGCGCCACGGAGGCCGGCCTGGGTGACGAGTCCGAGGAGGACGCCGCCCCGACCACCGGTGGGCGCACCGCCCGGGTGACCAACGTCGTCTTCATGGGGATGGGCGAGGCGCTGGCCAACTACAAGGCCGCGATCGGTGCGATCCGCCGGCTCACCGACCCCGCACCGGAAGGTCTGGGGATGTCGGCACGGGGCCTGACGATGTCGACCGTCGGCCTCGTCCCGGGCATCGACCGCCTCGCCGCCGAGGGCGTCCCCGTCACACTCGCCCTCTCGCTCCACGCCCCCGACGACGAGCTGCGCGACGAGCTGGTCCCGATCAACACGCGCTGGAAGGTCGACGAGGCCATCGACGCCGCGTACCGGTACCACGAGGCCACGGGCCGCCGGGTCAGCATCGAGTACGCGCTGATCCGCGACATCAACGACCAGGCGTGGCGCGCCGACCTCCTCGGCGAGAAGCTCAAGGCGCGCGGGCGCGGCTGGGTGCACGTCAACCCGATCCCGCTCAACCCCACCCCGGGATCGAAGTGGACGGCGTCGCGCCGCGGCGTCGAGCAGCAGTTCGTCGAGCGGCTGCGGGCCCACGGCATCCCGACCACGGTCCGCGACACCCGTGGGTCCGACATCGACGGTGCCTGCGGCCAGCTGGCGGCGGCCACCGCCTGACCCGCCGTACCCTGTGCTCGTGCGACGTCGCTCCGTGGCCCTCGTGGCCGCCGCCGGGCTGGGCCTCGCCGGGACCTTGGCGGGCTGCGGTGGAGGGGCCGAGCTCCCCGCCGCCCTGAAGTCCTCGGGCCACGCCACGAGCCACGCGGGCGGACCCACCACCTCGGCGCCGCCGGCGGTCCCCGACGTCCCGCTGCGCGCGGGGGAGCGCTTCCAGACGCTGACGCTGCCTGCCGCGTACACCCCCAGGGCGCCCGAGGGCACGGGCACCGACGACTACCGCTGCTTCCTCGTGGACCCGAGGTTCCGTACCGACCAGCTCGTCAGCGGGGTGCAGATCGCCCCGGACAACGCGGCGATGGTGCACCACGTCATCGTCTCGAAGGTCGAGCCCGACCAGGTCGCCGACGCGAAGGCGCTCGACGCGAAGGACCCCGGGGAGGGCTGGACCTGCTTCGGCGGCGCCGGCCTCGCCGGGACACGCGGGGGCGACCTCGACGACGCCGACTGGGTCGGCGCCTGGGCGCCCGGTGGCGGCGAGCGGGTCATGGCCGACGACATCGGCATCCCGCTCGCGAAGGGCAGCCGCCTCGTCGTGCAGATGCACTACAACCTCCTCGCCGGGTCCGGGGCCGACCGCAGCACCGTGCGGCTGCGGCTGTCGGAGGCGAAGGACTCGAGGAAGCAGGCCCTGCGCACGATGCTGCTGCCCGCACCGGTCGAGCTGCCGTGCCGCGACAACCGCACCAAGGGGCTGTGCAACCGCACGCTCGCCGTCGCCGACCTCAAGAAGCGCTTCGCCGAGAACCCCGCCACGGCCGACCTGCTCCACCTGCTGTGCGGGCCGGTCGACCCCGGGCCGGTCCAGAGCTGCACGCGCAAGATCCACGACGAGGGCACGATCCGCTCGGTCGCCGGGCACATGCACCTGCTCGGCCGCGCCATCACCGTCGACGTCAACAAGGGGACGCCCGAGGCGCGGCGCGTCCTCGACATCCCGGTCTGGAACTTCGACGACCAGGGCAGCATCCCGCTCGAGAAGCCGCTGGAGGTCGGCCCCGGCGACACGATCACCGTCACGTGCACCCACGACCAGGGGCTGCGCGACCTGCTCCCGGCGTTCGAGGGGACCAAGGACCGCTACGTCGCCTGGGGCGAGGGCACCACCGACGAGATGTGCCTCGGCATCGTCCTCATGACCCCCCGCTGACCACCGAGTCGTGGGCCCGGGTGGCCGTCCCGGCACCAGGTGAGCACACGACCCGCTCAGGTCCCGATGACGAGCGCCGCGGCCTCCTCGACCGTGTCGACGAGGTGGATCCGCCCCTCCATCGCCCGTTCCGCGGCGAGGGCCTCGAGCGCCGGCCACACGGGGATGCGTGTGGCCCAGTGCTGCGCGCCCACGAGGACGACGACCGGCAGGACGTCGTCGTCGGCCGCGTAGTAGAGGCGCGTCGCGCTCTGGAAGACCTCCTGGACCGTGCCGGCGGCGCCCTCGAGGACGACGAGGCCGGCGGTGCACCGGGCGAGGAGGCCGTCCTCGCGGATGGCGTTGCTGAAGTACTTGGCGATGCCGTTGCAGAAGACGTTCGGCGGCTCGTGGCCGTAGAACCAGGTGGGGATGCCGACGCTGCGCACCCGTGCCTCCGCGACGGGCGTGTGGATCAGCTCGTCGTGGAGGGCGAGCGCCACCTCGGCCCACGGCTCGATGGCGGGGCGGAAGGAGGGGACGTGCGAGAGCCGGTCGACGGCGTCCTCGAGTGCGCCATGGTCGGGGGCGAACGCCCCGAGGTTCGCGGCCTCCATCGCGCCCGGACCGCCGCCGGTGACGACCGTGAGCCCGGCCTCGGCGAGGACGTTCCCCAGCCGGGCGGCCGCGGCGTACGCGGGAGTGCCGCGCTCGATGGCGTGCCCGCCCATGACCCCGACGACCGGTGCGTCGCCGAGGAACTCGTCGAGGGCGTCGGTGATGGAGTCGTCGTGAACCGCGCGCAGCAGGGTGATGAAGGCGTCGTGGGCCCGCACCGCGTCGCGCGACCAGTGGTACGCGAGGGCGTCCGGCGTGGCCTCGTACCCGCGGGTGGTCAGGCCCTCGTACAGCTCGTGCGGCTGGTAGAGGCTCGCCCGGTAGGGGTTGACCGGGGCGTGCGGGTCGGTGGGGAAGACGAGCGCGCCCTGCGCCCGCAGGTGGGTGGCGAGCTCGTCGGTCATCCGCCCGCCGAGGACGACCATGCCCTCGACGTCCCCACGGGCGAGCAGCTGCGCCTCGTGGCCCCCGAGGTCGAGGTCCTGCAGGCGCAGCCCCCGCAGCGGCCGGCCGTCGGCGAGGACGGCGTCCAGGTCCGGCAGCGACTCGATCTCCCTCACGCCCCGGACGCTACCGCCGCCGGAGGTGACGACCCTCGGAAGAGCTCCGACGGACGACGCCGCCGTCTTGGTCGACCCGCGGACGGTTGCCCTGTACCGAGATCGACGTACTGGTCGATCCGCGGACGGGTCAGTGGGCCGTGAGGCGGGACAGGAGGGCGCCGAGCCGGGCCGGGCGCCCGGTGCGGGCCTCCTCGAGGTCGGCGAGGTGCGCCGCCCTCAGCCCCGCGTTGACCCCGAGCCAGCGGAGCGGCTCCGGCTCCCACCGCGGGGAGCGGTGCCCGACCCACGGCAGGGCGGTCAGCGGGGACGAGCGACCGAGGACGAGGTCGGCCAGTGTCCGCCCCGCGAGGTTCGTCGCCGCGACGCCGTCCCCGACGTACCCGCCGGCCCAGCCCGTGCGCGTCGAGGCGTCCCACCGCACCGAGGGGTGCCAGTCGCGGGCGATGCCGAGCGCGCCACCCCATGCGTGGGTGAACCCGACCCCGTCGAGCTGGGGAAGCACCCCCAGCAGGTGTGCCCGCAGTGCCGCGAACACCTGCCCCTCGTGGTCGAACTCGGGCCGAACCGTCGAGCCCCAGTGGTACGGCGCCCCGCGTCCCCCGAACGCGATCCGCCCGTCGTCGGTGCGCTGGCCGTAGACGACGAGGTGCCCGTGGTCGGCGAACACCTCCCGCCCGGCGAGCCCGAGACCGGCCCACACCTCGTCGGACAGCGGCTCGGTCGCCACCATGAGCGAGTACACGGGGACCACCGACCGCTCGTGCCCGGGGAACGACGGGGTCCACCCCTCCGTCCCGAGGACGACCGACGCCGCCGACACCCGACGTCCGTCACGCAGGACGACGACCCCGTCACCCGCCCGGGCGACCCGCACCCCCTCGACGACGCGAGCCCCCATCCGCCGGACCAGCGCGCCCAGCCCGTCGACGAGCCGGCGCGGATGGATCCGGGCGCAGTCGGGGGTGTACGTCGCCCCCAGGACCCCCGGCGCGTCGAGCCGCTCCCGCGCGGCCTCGGACGTGAGCCACGTCGTGCCCATCCTCCAGGAGGCCGCGTGCTCGGCCTCGGCCCGCGCCCGCACCACCTGGGCGGCCGAACGCGCCACGACGAGCGCCCCGCCCTTCGTGAACCCCGACCCCAGCCCCTCGGCCTCGTCGACCCGGCCGACCTCGTCGACCGTGTCGCGCAGCGCCGCGAGCTGCGCCGACGCCGCCGCCCGGCCGTACCGCCGGGCGAGGACGTCGGGGGAGACCGGCCACAGCGCCGACACCCACCCGCCGTTGCGCCCGCTGGCCCCGAAGCCGACGTGCTCGGCCTCGAGGACGAGCACCGTCAGGTCCGGCCGCGTCCGCAGCAGGTAGTACGCCGTCCACAGCCCGGTGTACCCGCCGCCGACGACCGCGACGTCGACGGACAGGGGGAGCGGCGAGGTGTCGGCCGGAGGACGCGGCGCGGCGTCGTCCCACCAGAGCGGCCCCGTCCCGGCGGAGGGGCCCGTGACGCTCACGGCCACCGCGTCGTGTGCTCAGGTGGCCGCGAGGACGACCACGCGGGCACACGACTCCGGTCGGGGTCGGTCAGCACCCTCAGAGGTGGTTCTCGGCCTCGGTGAGCACCGACCGCAGCCGGCTCTCGATCTCGTCGAACTCGGCCGGGCCCATCGTCAGCGGGGGAGCGAGCTGCACGACGGGGTCGCCGCGGTCGTCGGCGCGGCAGTACAGCCCGGCGTCGAAGAGCGCCTTGGACAGGAACCCGCGCAGCAGCCGCTCGCACTCGGCGTCGTCGAACGTCTCGCGGGTGGCCTTGTCCTTGACGAGCTCGATCCCGTAGAAGTACCCGGCCCCGCGGACGTCACCGACGAGCGGGAGGTCGTGCAGGCGCTCGAGGGTGGACCGGAAGACCGGGGCGTTCTCCTTGACCCGGTCGTAGAGGCCCTCGCGGTCGAAGATGTCGAGGTTGGCCATCGCCGCGGCGCAGGACACCGGGTGCCCGCCCCAGGTGTAGCCGTGCGGGAAGAACGTCGTGCCCGACCGGAACGGCTCGAACAGGCGGTCGCTCGCGATCATCAGGCCCAGTGGGGCGTACCCCGAGGTGACGCCCTTGGCCGAGGTGATGATGTCGGGCACGTAGCCGAGGTCGGTGCAGGCGAACATCGACCCGATCCGCCCGAACGCGCAGATCGTCTCGTCGGAGACGAGGAGGACGTCGTACTCGTCGCAGATCTCGCGGACCCGGTCGAAGTACCCGGCCGGCGGCGGGAAGCAGCCGCCCGAGTTCTGCACCGGCTCGAGGAAGACGGCCGCCACCGTGTCGGGGCCCTCGAACTCGATGGCCTCGGCGATGCGGTCGGCGGCCCATCGGCCGAAGGCCTTCTCGTCGTCGCGCAGGTGCTCGGGGGCGCGGTAGAGGTTGGTGTTCGGCACCTTGTGCCCGCCGGGGACGAGTGGCTCGAACTCGGCCTTCGCGGCGGGGATGCCGGTGATCGACAGGGCCCCCTGCGGCGTGCCGTGGTAGGCCACCGCCCGGGAGATCACCTTGTGCTTGAGCGGCTTCCCGACGAGCTTGAAGTACTGCTTGGCGAGCTTCCAGGCGGTCTCGACCGCCTCGCCGCCGCCGGTCGTGAAGAAGACGCGGTTGAGGTCGCCCGGCGCGTGGTGCGCGAGCCGCTCGGCGAGCTCGATGGCGCGCGGGTGCGCGTAGGACCACAGCGGGAAGAACGCGAGCTCGCACGCCTGCTTCGCCATCGCCTCGGCGATCTCGGTGCGCCCGTGGCCGACGTTCGTGACGAACAGGCCGGCCAGGGCGTCGAGGTACTCGTTGCCGCGGTCGTCCCAGATCCGCCACCCCTCGCCGCGCGTGATGATCGGCACGGCGTGGCCGAGGCCGCCGTCGTCCTTCTCCTCGAAGACGGAGTGCCGCGTGAAGTGCATCCACAGGTGGTCGCGCGCGGCGTCGGAGTACAGCGCCCCGGTGGCCGTGTGACGGTCCGAGCTGGGCTCCCAGACGGTCGACGGCTCGGTGGTCACCGCGTGCCCCAGTTGTAGTGCTGCTTGTTGAGTTTGAGGTAGACGAAGGTCTCGGTCGTCGACACGCCCTCCAAGCCGCGGATCCGCTCGGTGAGCAGCTCGAGGAGGTGGTCGTCGTCCTCGCAGACGACCTCGGCGAGGATGTCGAAGCTGCCCGCCGTCGTGACGACGTACGACACCTCCGGCATGGCGGTGAGGGCCTCGCCGACCGCGATGAGGTCGCCCTCGGCGCGAATGCCGATCATCGCCTGCCGGCGGAAGCCCACCTGGAGCGGGTCGGTGACGGCGACGATCTGCATGACCTCGGCGTCGAGGAGGCGCTGGACCCGCTGGCGCACCGCGGCCTCGGACAGCCCCACCGCCTTCGCGATGGCGGCGTAGGACTGGCGCCCGTCCTCCTGGAGCAGCTCGATGATCCGCTTGGCGACGTCGTCGAGACGGGTCTCGGTCGGCGGCCGGGAGCTTCGGGTGGGACGGCTGGTGCGGGTCACGCGGCCATCGTGCCCGCTGGTTCCGGGGCACGCAAGTACGGGATGACGGAATCCGTGGGTGTGTCGGCTCGTCTGTGTAACTTTTCGTCGAATTCGCGGCGTCCACCCTAGTGATCACGCGTCGTCGGGGTTTACAGTCACCCTGCACACGCCGTCACCCCACCACGCCTTCGGGAGCACAGCAGATGAGCGGGACCCGCGCCCTCCGCAACTTCGTCAACGGCGAGTACGCCGACGCCCGGACCGGTTCCACGACCGACATCGTGAACCCGGCCACCGGATCCGTCGTGGCGACCGCGCCGGTCAGCGGGCAGGAGGACGTCGACGCCGCCTACGCCGCCGCGCAGGCCGCGTTCGACGGCGACTGGGGACGCACGACGCCGAGCGAGCGCCAGCAGGCGCTGCTGAAGATCGCCGACGCCATCGAGCGCAACGCCGACGAGCTCATCGCCCTCGAGTCCGAGAACACCGGCAAGATCAAGGCGCTCACGGCGAGCGAGGAGATCCCGCCGATGGTCGACCAGCTCCGGTTCTTCGCCGGAGCCGCCCGGGTCCTCGAGGGCAAGGCCGCCGGCGAGTACATGGCCGGGCACACGTCGTGGATCCGCCGCGAGCCGATCGGCGTCGTCGGCCAGGTGACCCCGTGGAACTACCCGCTCCTCATGGCCATCTGGAAGATCGGCCCGGCGCTCGCCGCCGGCAACACCGTCGTCCTCAAGCCGAGCGACACCACCCCCGAGAGCACGCTGCGCCTGGCCGAGCTCGCCTCGCCGTTCCTCCCTCCCGGCACGCTCAACGTCGTCACCGGAGACCGCGAGACCGGTCGGCGCCTCGTCGAGCACCGCACGCCGAGCCTCGTCGCCATCACCGGCTCGGTGCGCGCCGGGGCGGAGGTCGCGGCCAGCGCCGCCCCGAACCTCAAGCGGGTCCACCTCGAGCTCGGTGGCAAGGCGCCGGTCGTCGTGTTCGACGACGCCGACATCGAGGCAGCCGTCGAGGGCATCGCCATCGCCGGGTACTTCAACGCCGGCCAGGACTGCACCGCCGCCACGCGCGTCCTCGCGGCCCCCGGCATCCACGACGACTTCGTGTCGGCCCTCGCCGAGTACGCGAAGAGCTCGGCCCCGGTCGGCCTCCCCGACGACGAGGACGCCCTCTTCGGCCCGGTCAACAACGCCAACCAGCTCGCCCGGGTGAGCAGCTTCATCGAGAACCTGCCCTCGCACGCCACGGTGTCGGCCGGCGGCAACCGGCGCACCGACCTCGGCGACGGCTTCTACCTCGAGCCGACCGTCCTGTCGGGCCTGAAGCAGGACGACGACGCGATCCAGAACGAGATCTTCGGCCCCGTCATCACCGTGCAGCGCTTCACCGACGAGGACGAGGCGGTCCGCTGGGCCAACGGCGTCGACTACGGCCTGGCGTCCTCGGTGTGGACCAAGGACTTCGGCCGGGCGATGCGGATGAGCAAGCGCCTCGACTTCGGCTGCGTCTGGATCAACACCCACATCCCCCTCGTCGCCGAGATGCCGCACGGCGGCTACAAAAAGTCCGGCTACGGCAAGGACCTGTCGATGTACGGGTTCGAGGACTACACCCGCGTCAAGCACGTCATGGCGAACATCGACAGCTGAGCAAGACCCGCCCCCACCCACCCGGACCGACCCACCGAGGAGCCCCCCGATGGCCGAGCGCCCCACCCCAGACCTCACCTCGCCCGCGATGCGCGCGGCCCTCCTGCGCGGCCTGACGACCCGGCGCAGCCTCATGACCGGCGCCTTCGGCGTCGGCGCCTCCGTGGCCCTCGCGGCCTGTGGCAGCGCCCCGCGCGGTGGCACGAACCCCTCGGCGTCCGGTGCCGCGACGCCGACCGCCAAGGCGGCGCAGGACATGTCCGACTCCGAGAAGGTCGTCAACTGGTCGAACTGGAGCTCGTACATCGACGTCTCCGAGGACGAGAAGTCCCGCCCGAGCCTCGACGCCTTCACCAAGGAGACGGGCATCAAGGTCAACTACACCGAGGACTACAACGACAACGACGAGTTCTACGCCAAGGTCCGCCCCCTCCTCGAGGCCGGCGAGGACACCGGTCGCGACGTCTGGTGCAGCACGGACTGGATGGTGGCGCGCCTGATCCGCCAGGGCTACGTCCAGCAGCTCGACTACGCGAACATCCCCAACGGGCAGGCCAACCTCGAGGACTCGCTGAAGAACGTCGAGTTCGACCCGGGCCGCAAGTTCTCCCTCCCGTGGCAGAGCGGGTTCGCGGGCATCGCCTACAACCTCGACGCCACCGGCGGCAAGAAGATCGAGACGATGACCCAGCTGCTCACCGACCCCTCGCTCAAGGGCAAGGTGACGCTGCTGTCCGAGATGCGTGACACCGTCGGGCTCGTCCTGTGCGAGATGGGCAAGGACCCCTCGAACTTCACCAAGGCCGACTTCGACGCCGCGATCGAGATGATCCAGAAGGCCAAGGACGCCGGGCAGCTCAAGGGCTTCACGGGCAACGACTACACCGACGGCCTCACCAAGGGCGACATCGCGGCGTGCGTCGCCTGGACCGGCGACGTCGTCCAGCTCCAGTTCGAGAACGAGAAGGTGCAGTACGTCCTGCCGCAGGCCGGGTTCACCCTGTGGTCCGACAACTTCGTCATCCCGGCGATGGCCAAGCACAAGAAGAACGCCGAGAAGCTCATCGACTACTACTACCAGCCGGCCGTCATGGCCGAGGTCGAGGCGTGGGTCAACTACATCCCGCCGGTCAAGGGCACCAAGGACGAGCTGACGAAGATCGACGAGGAGCTCGCGACCAACGAGCTCATCGTCCCCACGCCCGAGGTCCTCTCGCGCGCCAAGGTCTTCCGCGGGCTCACCGCCGAGGAGGAGACCAGCTTCGCCCGGGCCTTCTCCGACCTCACGTCCAGCTGATGGCGGAGCACGCCGCCGGTGACCTCCGGCTCTCGGGGCTCGCGAAGTCGTTCGGCGACTTCCACGCGGTCCACCCGCTCGACCTGACGATCGACCAGGGGTCGTTCTTCGCCCTCCTCGGCCCCTCGGGCTGCGGGAAGACGACGACCCTGCGGATGATCGCGGGGCTCGAACCGCCGAGTGCGGGCAGCATCCACATCGGCGACCGGGACATCACGTCGACCCGCGCGTACCAGCGCAACGTCAACACGGTGTTCCAGTCGTACGCGCTGTTCCCGCACATGACGGTCCTCGACAACGTCGCGTTCGGCCTCAGGCGGCGCGGCGACAAGGACGCGAGGACCAAGGCGCAGGAGGCCCTCGACCTCGTGCAGCTCGGCCACGCCGGCGGCCAGCGGCCGAACCAGCTGTCCGGTGGCATGCAGCAGCGTGTCGCGCTGGCCCGCGCGGTCGTCAACCGCCCGGACGTCCTCCTCCTCGACGAGCCGCTCGGCGCCCTCGACCTCAAGCTGCGCCGGCAGATGCAGATCGAGCTCAAGCGGATCCAGCAGGAGGTCGGGCTCACCTTCATCCACGTCACCCACGACCAGGAGGAGGCCATGACCATGGCCGACACCGTCGCGGTGATGAACCACGGGCGGATCGAGCAGATGGGCGCGCCCGAGATCCTCTACGACCTGCCGCGGTCGGCGTTCGTCGCGAACTTCGTCGGGCAGTCGAACATGGGGCTGGGGCAGGTCGTCGACCGCGCCGGCGACGACCTCGTCGCCGAGGTCGGCGGCACCCGCGTTCGCGTCCCGGCGGCCCGCAGCACCCGCACCGAGGGGAGGATCTTCTTCGGGGTGCGGCCCGAGAAGGTCCGGATCCACGAGAACCAGCCCGTCGGCGCCGGCAACGACCTCAAGGCGACGGTCACCGACGTCTCCTTCACCGGGGTGGCCACGCAGTACCAGGTGACCACCGAGAGCGGCGCCACCTGGGCGGTGTACGAGCAGAACCTCGACGTCCAGCCGCAGACGGTCCGCCCCGGCGACGTCGTCTGGCTGGGCTGGGACCCCGCCCACGCCTTCGCCGTCGACCCCGACGAGGAGGCCGCCAAGGAGGCAGCGGAGGCGGTCGGATGACGGCCGCAGCGCCGCTGGCCGTCGGCGCGCCCGAGGCGAGGCCGAGGCGCCGCGCCAACTGGGTGCCGTACGCCCTGCTCGCGCCGGGCCTGCTCTGGCTCTTCGTCTTCTTCGTCGTGCCGATGGTCACCCTGGGCTCGCAGTCGCTCCAGGAGGGCTCGGTCGAGACCGGCTACGTCTTCACCGGCAACGTCGGCATCTACCTCGACGCCTTCGAGCGCTACTGGCCGCACCTGCTCCGCTCGGTCGGGTACGCGGGGACCGCGACGGTCTTCGCCCTCCTGCTCGCCTACCCGCTCGCGTACTACATGGCGCAGAAGGCGGGACGCTGGAAGAACGTCATGCTCGTCCTCGTCGTCGCGCCCTTCTTCACGAGCTTCCTCATCCGCACGCTCGCGTGGCGCACGATCCTCTCCGACACCGGGCCGGTCGCCGAGGTGGCCCGGGCGCTGCACATCACCGACGTGCTCCAGTTCCTCACCCTGACGGCCAACGACAGCCTGCTGTCCTCGAAGTTCGCCGTCATCGCGGGCCTGACCTACAACTTCCTGCCGTTCATGATCCTGCCGCTGTTCTCCTCCCTCGACCGGCTCGACCCGCGGCTCGTCGAGGCGGCGGGCGACCTGTACGCCAGCCCGTGGCAGGCGTTCCGGCACGTCACGTGGCCGATCTCCCTCCCGGGTGTCGTGGCCGGCACGCTGCTGACCTTCATCCCGGCGGCGGGCGACTTCATCAACTCGCGCCTGCTGGGCAACACCCAGACGGTGATGATCGGGCAGGTCATCGACAGCCAGTTCCTGCGCGTCCTGGACTACCCGCTCGCCGCGGCGCTGTCGTTCATCCTCCTCGTGATGATCCTCGTGCTCGTCACGACCTACGTCCGCCGCGCCGGCACCGAGGAGCTGGTCTGAGATGGCCTGGCTGCGCCGCAACCTGCTGCTCCTCGCGTCGATCGGGGTGCTCTTCTACATGCTCATCCCGAACATCGTCGTCGCGGTGTTCTCGTTCAACGACCCGGTCGGTCGCTACAACTACACGTGGACCTCGTTCACGACTGACGCCTGGACCGATCCCTGTGGGGCACAGGGGATCTGCGACTCCCTGGGACTGTCCCTGCGGATCGGGCTCGTCGCCTCGCTGGCGGCCACCGTGCTCGGCACGATGGTCGCCTTCGCCCTCGGGCGCTACCGGTTCCGCGGCCGCGCGGGCACCAACCTGCTGATCTTCATGCCGATGGCGACCCCCGAGGTCGTCATGGGCTCGAGCCTGCTGACCCTGTTCCTCATGATGGGGCTGCCGGCCGGGAGCCTGGCCATCACCATCGCGCACATCATGTTCTGCACCTCGTTCGTCGTCGTCGCCGTCAAGGCGCGGGTCGCCACCCTCGACCCACGGCTCGAGGAGGCCGCCGCCGACCTCGGGGCGAACCCGGCCCAGACGTTCCTGCGGGTCACCCTGCCGCTCGCGTTCCCCGGGATCCTCGCCGGTGCGCTGCTCGCCTTCTCGCTGAGCTTCGACGACTACATCATCACGAACTTCAACGCGAGCCCGAGCTCGATCACGTTCCCCATGTACGTCTGGGGTGCGGCGCAGCGCGGTGCACCGGTGCAGGTCAACGTCATCGGCACCTTGATGTTCCTCCTCGCGCTCGGCGTCGTCGTGGCCGGCCAGCTCCTCTCGGCCCGGCGCGAGCGGGCCCGCGCCTGACCCCACCACCCACCCCCACCGGATCGAGAGGCTCACCTCCCCATGCGCGTCCTCATGGTCGGGGCCGGGGGCGTCGGCGACGCCGCCGCCCGCATCGCCGCCGAGCGGCCCTTCTTCGAGGCGTGGGTCGTGGCCGACCACGACCTCGCCCGCGCCGAGCGCACTGTGGCCGCGGTGGCCGGCCGGCACCCCGGGGAGTCGCGGTTCTCCGCGGCCCGGGTCGACGCGTCCGACGCCGCGGCGGTGACGGCCCTGGCGACCGAGGTCGGGGCGACGCACGTGTTCAACGCCGTCGACCCGCGGTTCGTCATGCCGCTGTTCGAGGGCGCCCGGGCGGCCGGCGCCGACTACCTCGACATGGCGATGAGCCTGTCGCAGCCGCACCCGAGCGAGCCGTACGCCGAGGTGGGCGTCAAGCTCGGCGACGAGCAGCTCGCCCAGGCGGGGGAGTGGGAGGCCGACGGGCGCCTCGCGCTCGTCGGCATCGGCGTCGAGCCGGGCCTGTCCGACGTCTTCGCCCGGTACGCCGCCGACCACCTGTTCAGCGCGATCGACGAGCTCGGCACCCGCGACGGGGCGAACCTCGTCATCCGCGACGAGGAGGGCAACGAGGTCTTCGCGCCGGGGTTCTCGATGTGGACGATCATCGAGGAGTGCCTCAACCCGCCGGTCGTGTGGGAGCGGGAGCGGGCGGTGGGCCCCGACGGGTCGTACGACGTCGAGGCCGGCTTCTTCACCCTCCCGCCGTTCAGCGAGCCCGAGGTCTTCGACTTCCCCGGGGGCATCGGCCCGGTCGAGTGCGTCCACGTCGAGCACGAGGAGGTCCTCCTCATGCCCCGCTGGGTCGACGCGAAGAAGGTGACCTTCAAGTACGGGCTCGGTGAGGAGATGATCTCGATCCTGCGCACCCTCCACACCCTCGGTCTCGACCGCACGGACCCGGTGACGGTCAAGGGCGTGCAGGTGAGCCCGCGCGACGTCGTCGCCGCCGTCCTCCCGGACCCCGCGACGATCGGGCCGCGGATGGAGGGCCGCACCTGCGCGGGTCTCTGGGTCACCGGCACCGGCAAGGACGGGAACCCGCGGCGGACGTACCTGTACCACGTGTCCGACAACGCCGACACGATGCGCGACTACGAGGCCCAGTGCGTCGTGTGGCAGACGGCGGTCAACCCCGTCGTCGCCCTCGAGCTCCTCGCGAACGGCACGTGGACGGGCTCGGGGGTCCTCGGGCCCGAGGCGTTCGACGCCGTGCCCTTCCTCGACCTCCTCGCCGCCCCGAAGCCGGCGGGCTACGGCTCGCCGTGGGGCCTCGAGGACCGCTGACCACTGCCCCGTGACCGCGCCGCCCGACCCGGCATAGGGTCGACAGCGGCGCGCCACCGAAGCCCGCGACCCACCACGGAGGACGACCCGATATGGCCCTGACCCAGAAGGCACTGCTCGATGAGGTGCCCACCGGACTGCTCATCGGCGGCCGGTGGCGCGAGGCGAGCGGGGGAGGACGCTTCGACGTCACCGACCCCGCCACCGGCTCGCGCCTGACGACCTGTGCCGACGCCACCCCGGACGACGGCCTCGCCGCGCTCGCCGCCGCCCACGAGGCCCAGGCGTCGTGGGCCGCCGTCCCGCCCCGCGACCGCTCCGAGCTCCTGCGCTCGGCGTTCGAGGTGCTCACCGAGCGCGCCGACGACCTCGCCCTGCTCATGACCCTCGAGATGGGCAAGGCCGTGGCCGAGGCCAGGGGCGAGGTGGCCTACGGCGCCGAGTTCTTCCGCTGGTTCGCCGAGGAGGCCGTGCGCGTCCACGGGCGCTACTCGGTGGCGCCGAACGGCGCGACCCGGCTGCTGACGATGAAGCAGCCCGTCGGCCCCACGCTGATGATCACGCCGTGGAACTTCCCGCTCGCGATGGGGACCCGCAAGATCGGCCCGGCCATCGCGGCCGGCTGCACGATGGTCGTCAAGCCCGCCCACGAGACCCCGCTGACGATGCTCTTCCTCGCGAAGGTCCTGCAGGACCTCGGCCTCCCCGACGGCGTCCTCAACGTCGTGACGACGACCCACAGCGGTGACGTGTGCGAGCCGCTCATCCGGGACCCGCGCCTGCGGAAGCTGACCTTCACCGGGTCGACGGGCGTGGGGAAGGTCCTCGTCGAGCAGTCGGCCGAGCAGCTGCTCCGCCTGTCGATGGAGCTCGGCGGCAACGCCCCCTTCCTCGTCTTCGAGGACGCCGACGTCGACGCCGCCGTCGACGGTGCGATGCTCGCGAAGATGCGCAACATCGGTGAGGCGTGCACCGCCGCCAACCGGTTCTACGTCCACGAGTCGGTGGCGGGCGAGTTCGCCGCGAAGCTCGCGAAGCGCATGGGCGCCCTCGTCGTCGGCAAGGGCACGAAGAAGGGCGTCGACGTCGGCCCGCTCATCACCGATAAGCAGCGCTCGAAGGTCCACGAGCTCGTCGAGGACGCCGTCGGCCGCGGCGCGTCGGTCCTCACCGGTGGCGGGCCGGTGCCGGGGAAGGGGTACTTCTACGAGCCGACCGTCCTCGCCGACGTCCCGGGCGACGCCCGCCTGCTCGCCGAGGAGATCTTCGGGCCGGTGGCGCCGGTCGCGACGTTCACCGACGAGGCCGACGCCGTCGCCAAGGCGAACAGCAGCGAGTACGGCCTCGTCGGCTACGTCTACACGAACGACCAGCGACGCGTCCTGCGGGTCGCCGAGGCCCTCGAGTTCGGGATGATCGGGGTCAACACGGGCATCGTGTCCAACCCGGCGGCGCCCTTCGGCGGGGTCAAGCAGTCCGGCTTCGGTCGCGAGGGCGGGTTCGAGGGGATCGACGAGTACCTGGAGACCAAGTACGTCGGGCTCGCGCTGTGACCGGCCGAACGGCTCGAAGTCGTCGAACTGCTGCGGGCGGGGCCGCCCGGATGCTGTCATATCGGTCATGACGAGTACGACGGGCGAGGACCGGTCCTCGCACGGTCCGGAGCGCCGCCGCAGCATCCAGACGATCCTCGAGGAGACCGACGAGGCGCTGCGCAGCGGCACGCGCCCCGGCGCCCAGGTGTGGCCCACCGGCTTCGACCTGCTCGACTCCACGCTCGACGGCGGGCTGCGCTCGGGCGAGCTCGTCCTCATCGGCGGTGGCGAGGGGTCGGGCAAGACGACCCTGGCGGCGCAGTTCGTCCGCAACGCGGTCCGCTCGGGCCGCCACGCCATCGTCTTCTCCTTCGAGCACGAGGCCGTCACCCTCCTCCAGCGCCTCATCTCCCTCGAGGCCGCGATGTCGGCGACGATCGCCGGCCAGCACCAGTCCGCTGCGGCCGACGTCCACGCCGTCCGCGCCGTGTTCGAGGCCGAGGACCCCGACCGCCGCGGCCTCGCCCACGCGATGGCCCGTGTGCCCTACGGCGTGCAGGCGCTGCTCGCCGTGCAGGACTACGCACCGCGGCTGCACCTGCACGAGTCGAACAAGGAGACGACGCCGCAGGAGATCGCGCGGCTCATCACCGAGGTCGCCGAGGAGTCCGGCGAGCCCCCGATGGTCCTCGTCGACTACCTGCAGAAGATCCCGCTGGCGGGCCACGTCGGCGACGAGGTCTCCCGCGTCACCCAGGTCACCGAGACGCTCAAGGACATGGCGCTGGACCTCAAGTGCCCCGTCGTCGCGATCACCGCCGCCGACCGGGAGGGACTGGGCGCCGGACACCGCATGCGCACCCGCGACCTGCGCGGCAGCTCGGCGCTCGCGTACGAGGCCGACCTCGTCCTCATCCTGTCGAGCAAGGAGCACGTCGTCTCGCGCGAGCACCTCGTCTACGACCTCGGCAGCGTCAAGCGGTTCCGCCGCTGGGCCGTCATCACGGTCGAGAAGAACCGGCACGGCCTGGGCCAGGTCGAGCTCGAGGTCCAGAAGGACTTCGAGCACGGGCGCTTCCACCCCGACGCGCAGGTCATCGCCGAGCAGCTCATCGAGGAACGGGTCTTCACGACGTGACCCCCGGTCGCCACCAGGGGCGTGGACGACGGACAATGGGTCGGTGACCACCCGCTCCGTCGCCGTCCTCGGCAGCACCGGCTCGATCGGCACCCAGGCCCTCGAGGTCGTCGTCGGGCACCCGGGGCGCTTCCGGGTCGTCGCGCTGTCGGCGGGGTCGAACCTCGCGCTCGTCGCGCGCCAGGTGGTCGAGCACGAGGTGCCGCTGGTCGCCGTCGCCTCGGCCACGCCCGCAGAGGTCCGCGAGGCGGTCGCCGCGGCCGCCGCGTCGCTCGGCCGGCGCGACCCCCGCCCCGAGGTCGTCACGGGGGAGGGCGCCGCCACCGTGGCCGCAGGGTGTGGTGCCGACGTCGTCCTCAACGGCGTCACCGGCTCGATCGGCCTGCGCCCCACGCTCGCCGCCCTCGCCGCCGGGTCGGTCCTGGCGCTGGCGAACAAGGAGTCCCTCATCGTGGGGGGCCCGCTCGTCAAGGGCGCCGCCGCCCCCGGCCAGATCGTCCCCGTCGACTCCGAGCACAGCGCCATCGCCCAGGCCCTGCGCGGCGGCCGTGCCGACGAGGTGCGCCGGCTCGTCGTCACCGCCAGCGGCGGCCCGTTCCGCGGACGCAGCCGGGCCGAGCTGGCCGGTGTCACCCCCGAGCAGGCGCTCGCGCACCCGAACTTCGCGATGGGCCGCGTCATCACGACCAACTCGGCCACCCTCGTCAACAAGGGCCTCGAGGTCATCGAGGCCCACCTGCTGTTCGACGTGCCGTTCGACCGGATCGACGTCGTCGTCCACCCGCAGCAGCAGATCCACTCGATGGTCGAGTTCCACGACGGCTCGACGATCGCCCAGCTCGGGCCGCCGCGCATGCTCGTGCCCATCGCGCTCGGACTGTCGTGGCCGGAGCGGCTCGAGGACGTCGACGTCCCGTGCGACTGGTCGTCCCCGCAGTCGTGGGAGTTCCACCCCCTCGACGACGACGCCTTCCCGGCCGTACGCCTCGCCCGCCACGTGGGGGAGGCCGGCGGGACCTACCCGGCGGTCTACAACGCGGCCAACGAGGTCGGCGTCGACGCCTTCCACGACGGCGCCATCTCCTTCACCGACATCGTCGACACCGTCGAGCGGGTCGTCGCCGACCACGACGGGAACTCCCACGACGCCTCGAGCGTCGACGGAGTGCTCGCCGCCGACCGGTGGGCCCGCCTCCGTGCCGCCGAGCTGCTCGGCCTCGTGGCGGCGCAGCCGTCCAGCTCCCAGGGGGCCTGAGTGAGCATCCTCGCCTTCGTCGCCGGCGTCCTGTTCATGGCGCTCGGCGTGGCCGCGTCCATCGCCCTGCACGAGGTCGGCCACCTCGTCCCCGCCAAGCGGTTCGGCGTGCGGGTGACCCAGTACATGGTGGGCTTCGGCCCCACGGTGTGGTCGAGGCGTCGCGGCGAGACCGAGTACGGGATCAAGGCGATCCCGTTCGGTGGCTACATCCGGATGATCGGGATGTTCCCGCCCCGCAAGGGCCAGGACCCCGGCACCGTCCGGGTCTCGAGCACCGGCCGGCTCAGCCAGCTCGTCGACGAGGCCCGCGCCGCCAGCCTCGAGGAGGTCCGCCCCGGCGACGAGGACCGCGTCTTCTACCGGCTGTCGGTGCCCAGGAAGCTCGTCGTCATGCTCGGCGGCCCCGTGATGAACCTCCTCATCGGCGTCGTCCTCCTGACGATCGTCGTCACCGTGCACGGCCTCGCGACGGCGCAGCCCGGCGCCGAGGTCGCCACGGTCTCCACGTGCGTCGCGCCGGTCACCGAGGCCGCCACGACGACCTCGTGCGAGGGCCTGCCGCCGACCCCGGCGCTCGAGGCCGGGCTGCGCCCCGGCGACCGGTTCGTCAGCATCGCCGGGCAGCCCGTCGACGAGACGTCCGACGTCGGCGCGATCGTCCGTCCGCGGATCGGTGAGGCGATCGACGTCGTCGTCGTCCGCGACGGAGAGCAGCTGACGCTCACGGCGACCCCGATCCGCAACGTCGTCCCCGTGCTCGACGCCGACGGCCTCCCCGTGGTCCGCGAGGACGGGACCTTCGCGACGACGGAGGCCGGCTTCCTCGGCGTGCGGTCGGCGCCACCCACCGCGTACGTGCAGCAGCCGGTGTCGGCGGTGCCCGGCATCATCTGGACCTACGTGAGCCGCACCGCCGAGGCCCTCGTCCACATCCCCGAGCGGATGGTCGGGGTGTGGCACGCGGCCTTCGGAGACGCCGAGCGCGAGATCGACAGCCCGATGTCGGTCGTCGGCGTCGGGCGGGTTGCTGGGGAGGTCGGGGCAGGGAAGTACGACTTCCTCGTCGGCGACGGTGCGGCCGACAAGTTCTGGACGCTCGTCAGCCTGCTCGCGGGGCTGAACTTCATGCTCTTCGTCTTCAACCTCATCCCGCTGCTCCCGCTCGACGGCGGCCACGTCGCCGGGGCCCTGTGGGAGGGGCTGAAGCGCCGGCTCGCCCGCCTGCTCGGCCGACCGGACCCCGGCTACGTCGACGTCGCCAAGGCGCTCCCGGTCGCCTACACCGTCTCGGTCGTGCTGCTCGGCGCCTCCCTGCTGCTCATCTACGCCGACCTCGTCAAGCCGGTCAACCTCGGCGGCTGACGTGCCGGTCACCGGGTCCGGTCCGGGCCCGGCCTAGACTTCGGCACCATGCCCGTGGGTCGACTCGTACTGCTGGCCCTCGGCCTCCTCGTCTCGACGGTCGTCCCGCGGCTGCTCGCGTTCCCCGTCGTGGACCTCGGGCCCGACGAGGTCGCCTACGGGCTCATCGCGCGGGGGATCGCCGAGGGCCACTGGCCCTACAGCGTGGCCTTCGACCACAAGCCGGTCGGCCTGTACCTGCCCTTCGTCCCCGCGGTCGCCCTCTTCGAGGACTCGATGACGGGGCTGCGGGTCCTGGCCCTCGTCACCGGCGTGCTCGGCTACGCGCTGGCCTACGCCGTCGCGCGTCGCCTGCGCCTGGCCGTCCTCCCCAGCGTGCTCCTCGCCGCGGCCTTCGGCTGGTTCACGCTCGGGATCGACGGTCTGGCGATGCTCAGCGAGCACCTGCTGAACGTCTACCTGCTCGCCCTCGTCTGGCTGCTCCTCGTCCGCGTCAACGCCGTCGTGGCCGCGGCGGTCGGCGGCCTGGTCGCCCTGGCGTTCGGGACCAACTACCTCATCGGCCCGGTGGTGGCCGCCATCGGGCTGTTCTTCCTCTGGCGCAGCCGGAGGCGACCCTCGCTGTGGGCGTGGTCCGCGCTCGGCTTCGTCGCCGTGACGGCGGCGCTGCTGGCTCCCGTCGCCCTCTGGTCCGACCTGGGCGACTACCTGGGGCTGCAGTACAGCTTCCTCAGCGGGTACGAGCCGGAGTGGGCCTCCCAGGCGGCGCGGATCTCCGCGTGGCAGCGGTTCCTCGCTCCGGCGCTCTCGGTGCTGGCGCTCGCCGGCGCCGTGGTCGCGGTCGTCCCCCGCGCCCGCACGGCGGCGGCGCTCAAGTGGTGGGCGCTCGCGGGCCTGACGACCGTCTCGGTGTCGGTCAACCAGTTCTTCTACCCGCACTACGCGCTCCTCCTCGCGCCGGTCGTCGTCGGGCTCTTCGCGGTCCTGCTGCGCGAGCTGACCGGACGGGAGGCGGCCTGGCTCGCGGCACTCGTGGCCGCCGCCACCGCGTGGGGCCTGGCCCTGCCGACCGTGCCGGCCCTCACCGTGGGCGCCCGCAGCATCGCGCGACAGCATGACCTCGCCTCCGACCGCACGGACCCGCGGATGAGGGCGGCGCTGGCCCTGCGCGAGGTCGTGGGCCGCGGAGAGGTGGTCTACACGCGCGACGTCCACTACTACCTGCTGACCGGTACGGAGGCCCCCACCCGGTTCTTCTTCCCGAGCCACCACCTGCTCGAGCGGTACACCGCGGTCCGTGACACGACGCTCGCCGAGGAGATGGAGGGCGTCGTGGCCCGGCGTCCGGTGGCCGTCGTCCTCGACGAGGTCGCCACGGTGCCACGCGCCCAGGACGGCGTCCTCCTCGGCTACCTGGAGCGGTCGTGCGACCCGCCCCTGCGGGTCGAGGAGGCGAGGATCTGGGTCTGCCGCTGACCCGGTCTTCCGGATCCTCGCCCCCTGGTGGGCGGCACACGTCGTGGCTGTTCCCACCCTCGCGCGATGCTCCTACACTGCATCGGCATGCAGCGGGTGCGGGGCCTGGCGCTGGTGGTGCTCGGTCTCCTCGTCTCCACCGTGGGACCTCGGGTGCTTGCATTCCCGGTGGTCGGCCTCGGACCTGACGAGGTCGCCTATGCCGTCATCGGCCGGGAGCTGGCGGAAGGGAACTGGCCCTACTCGGTGGCCTTCGACCACAAACCGGTCGGCCTGTACCTGCCCTTCGCTCTGGCTGTCGTCATGTTCGGCGACTCCGTGACGGGACTGCGGGCGCTCGCCCTCGTGACGGCGAGCGCCGGCTACCTGCTGGCACACGCGCTTGCCCGCAGGCTAGGAGCACCGCCGGTCGCTGCCGTCCTCCTCGCCGTGACGTACGGATGGTTCACCGTGGGCAACGGCGGCCTGGCGATGATCAGCGAGCACCTCCTCGATGTCCACCTGCTCGGGCTGGCGCTGCTGCTGCTCGCTCGACCGGGCGTCCCGGTGGCGCTCGGCCTTGGTGCCCTGATGGCGCTCTCGGTGGGGACGAACTACCTCGTGGGACCCGTCGTGGCCGCCCTCGGCCTCGCCTTCTTCTGGCGCACCCGGAGCCTGCCGGCGGCGTGGTTCTCCTCGGTCGTGGGGTTCGTCAGCGTCACGGCTGCGCTCCTTGCCCCGGTCGCAATCTGGTCGGACCTGGGTGACTACTTCGGGCTGCAGGCTGACTTCCTCAGCGGCTACGAGCCCACCTCGACGTCCGAACCCGCGCTGCTCGCAGCGTGGCAGGCGTTCCTGGGTCCGTCCAGTTTCGCCCTGGTCGTCGCCGCCGCGGTGGCGGTCCTGAACCCGAACGCGCGAACCCGCGCCGCGGCGGCGTGGTGGGCCCTAGGAGCCCTCACTGTCGCAACGGTGTCACTGAACCAGTTCTTCTACCGCCACTACGCCCTTCTGCTGGCGCCAGCCCTCATCGGACTGCTCGCGGCGCAGCTGCGTGAGCTGCCGCGCCCGCACGCCGTCGGTGTGGCTGCCCTCACTGCGGCTGTGACCGCCTGGGGTGTGCTGGTGCCGACGGCTCCATGGCTGGCCCGCGGTGCGACGGCGATCGCCCGACAGCACGACCTCGGTCCTGACCGCACCGACCCGCGCATTCGGACTGCCGAGGCCCTTCGAGATCTCGTCGGTCCGGACCGGGTGATGTACACGCGCGACATCCACCTCTACCTGCTCTCCGGCGCCGAGCCACCGACCCGGTTCTTCTTTCCGAGTCACCATACGAGCGCGAAGTACACCGCGGCCCGTGGGACGACCCGGGACCAGGAGATGTGGGGGATCGTCGCGCGGCGACCCGAGGTCGTCGTACTCAACGGCGTGTCCGCGCTCCGGCCCGCGCAGGACACGGTGCTGCTCGACTACCTGAACGCGTCGTGCGCCTCCCCGATGGTGGTGGCCGACGCACGGATCCACGTGTGCCGATGACGACTCGGCCGGGCAGTGGCGTGCCCTGCCATCAGGTCGAGGGGGCGAGGAGGCGGTCGCGCTCGGCGACGAGGTCCTCCTCGCGTGCGGCGAGGTCGGCCCGCCGCGTCGTCAGTCCGTCGAGGGCCGCCGCCACCGAGGCGGCCGTGGCCGCGACGTCGGCGCTCGACTCCTTGATGCGCGAGCGGACCGACAGGTCGCTGAAGACGTTGTCGAACCACACGTCGAAGGCCCGCGTCGTCGGGCTGATGCCCAGGTCTGAGCGCAGCCGGTGCGCCGGGGCGACGTCTGCGAGCTCGCGGGCGAAGTCGGCGATCGCCTCCTGGGCGCCGCGGATCGCGCCCGCCGCGCTGTCGAGCCGGTCGTGCTTGACGGCCGAGGCGACGAGGCCACCGCCGAACCACGTGTCGTAGGCCGACCACGAGTCGGCCGAGCCCAGGTGTCGTGACGCAGCGTCGAGCTGCGAGGCCGCGCGCCGTCCGGCACCCAGGGCTTCGTCCACCTCGCTCGCCTCCGCGCGCACCGCGGCGAGCTCGTCGAGCACCCGCTCGAGCCCCGGGGGCGAGGCGCCCGGACCGGCGGCGCGCAGGGCCTCGGCGTGCTCCTGGGTGCGCTGCTCCCGAAGCGCCCGGGTGTCGCCGAGCTGCGCGAGGCGCCGGTCGACCTCCTCCCGGCGCGCCTCCACCGACTGGAGCCCCTGCAGGCCGGTCTGCAGCGCGTAGCGCGCGGCGACCTCCTCGGCGCGCTCGCGCGTCAGCTCGCCGGTCCGCGTGCCGCGCACGGCGGCGAGCAGCGCCGACACGGTGACACCGTCGAGGCGCCGCACGTCGTCCTCCTCGAGGGCGTGCCGGCGACGGAGGGAGTCGAGCGCCCGGCGCGCGTCCTCGACCTCCTCCCGCAGCGAACGGAGGAGGCCTCGCAGGTGCGTGGCCTCCTCGTCGGCGGCGACGGCCCGGTCGAGGGCCTCCCTGGTCTCCACGACGTCGATCATGGCCCTCCGAGGGGGCCCACGTAGGCTTGGTTCCATGTCCGTCTCCCTCGGTATGCCCGCCGCGCCGCCGCCCGTCATCGCTCCCCGCCGCCAGAGCCGCAAGATCAGGGTCGGCAAGGTCGAGGTCGGTGGCGACGCGCCCGTGTCGGTGCAGTCGATGACGACGACCCCCACGACCGACATCAACGCGACGCTGCAGCAGATCGCCGAGCTCACCGCTGCGGGCTGCGACATCGTCCGGGTGGCCTGCCCGAGCCAGGACGACGCCGAGGCACTGCCGGCCATCGCCCGCAAGTCGCAGATCCCCGTCATCGCCGACATCCACTTCCAGCCGAAGTACGTGTACGCGGCGATCGACGCCGGCTGCGCCGCGGTGCGTGTCAACCCGGGCAACATCCGGCAGTTCGACGACCAGGTCGGCGAGATCGCGCGGCGCGCGAAGGAGGCGGGGGTCTCCATCCGGATCGGCGTCAACGCGGGGTCCCTCGACAAGCGGCTCCTCGACAAGTACGGCAAGCCGACCGCCGAGGCACTCGTCGAGTCGGCCGTCTGGGAGGCAGGGCTGTTCGAGGAGCACGACTTCCACGACTTCAAGATCTCGGTCAAGCACAACGACCCGGTCGTCATGGTCCGCGCCTACCAGCTCCTCGCCGAGCGGGGCGACTGGCCCCTGCACCTCGGCGTCACCGAGGCCGGCCCCGCGTTCCAGGGGACCATCAAGTCGGCGACCGCGTTCGGGGCCCTGCTGTCCCAGGGCATCGGCGACACGATCCGTGTCTCCCTCTCGGCCCCGCCGGTCGAGGAGGTCAAGGTCGGCATCCAGATCCTCCAGTCGCTGAACCTGCGCCCCCGCAAGCTCGAGATCGTCTCGTGCCCCTCGTGCGGCCGCGCCCAGGTCGACGTCTACAAGCTCGCCGACGAGGTCACCGCCGGCCTCGAGGGGATGACCGTCCCGCTGCGCGTCGCCGTCATGGGCTGCGTCGTCAACGGCCCGGGCGAGGCCCGCGAGGCCGACCTCGGCGTCGCCTCGGGCAACGGCAAGGGCCAGATCTTCGTCAAGGGCGAGGTCATCAAGACCGTTCCCGAGAGCCAGATCGTCGAGACCCTCATCGAGGAGGCCATGCGGATCGCCGAGGAGATGGGCGAGCCGATGGACGACGAGGCGGTCGGCGCCCCCACCGTCACCGTCAGCGGCTGACCGGACCCTCGCGCCGTCGGGGGGCGCGGCCTCAGCGGTCCAGGTCGACCGGGTCGGTGTGCCGGTCGCGCCGGGGAGCCCCCGACAGCGACCGGTTGAGCGAGAACAGCCGGCCGAGCACGGGCATGAGGACGATGTTGAGCCCGTGCAGCACCCCGATGACGAGCAGGATGCCGCCGATCCGGCCCAGCTCGTAGGTGACCTGCCCGGGGGTCACCGTCTCCGCCCAGTCCTCCATCGGCGCCACCTGGGTGGAGAAGAGGATGTACGCGGCGAAGATCAGGTAGTAGACGATGTCGGTGAGGACGATGTAGCTCTTCCCCGTCATCGGGTTGTCGTGGAAGACGTCGGCGGCGTAGGCCCGGCCGAACCGCTTGATGAAGGGCCCGAGCCAGAACGCGAGGGCGAGGAGCACGGCGATCGTGCCGACTTCGAGGATCCACCAGGGCATGGCGAGGTCTCCGTCCGGGGTGCGGGGGGTGAGGGTGAGTACGGCGGTCGTCGCCGTGGCGATGAGGGCCGCCGTGCCCGCCACGACCGCGAGGGTCGTGCGCCGCCGGCGGCGGTCGGCCTCGATGCTGTCGACGACGCGTTCGAAGAGGTCGGACGAGGGGCGGGTGGGGGAGGAGCGGAGCGCGTTCGTGATGCGGTCCTCGAGGTGGGTCATCGCTGGTCCTCCAGGGTGGTGCCGAGGGTGTCGAGACCGCGCTGGAGGTGGGTCTTGACCGTGTTGACCGACAGGCCCAGGGTCGCGGCGATCTCCGCGACCGGCAGGTCGTAGTAGTAGCGCAGCGTCACGCAGTCGCGCTGGCGGCGGGGGAGGGCGCGCAGCGCTGCGATGACGGCCGCCCTCTCGGCGCGCTCCTCCGCCGTCTCCGCGGCGCTGGGGGCGTCCGGGTGGGCCGGCGGGCGGTGCCGCCACGAGACGAACCCGCGCCGGTTGTGGTCGCGCGCGAGGTTGATGACGATCGAGCGGAGGTAGGCGGCAGCCCGGTCGGTGTCGCGCAGCCGACCGCTGCTGCGCGCGAAGCGGATGAAGGCCTCCTGCACGAGGTCCTCTGCGGCCGTGGTGTCGTCGACGTAGAAGCGCGCCAGGCGGGTGAGCGAGGCGGCCTCGGCATCGAAGAGCGCAGCGACGTCCGGCGGCCCCGCCGACACCTCGGCGAGGACGCCGTCGACCGGGAACGCGGACGCGACCTCCATCATGGGGACGGACGACCGAGACGGCGGTTCGGGTGACACGTGGTCCTGACGATTTCGGTCGCGTCGTTTCGTCAGGGTGTGCGGCTCCCGGGGGTCACCCGGGAGGCCGGGCTCGGACGTCTTCCTCGTGTCCGCCCGCCGGCGGACCCGACCGGAAGGAAATCCCATGACCACCACCTCCCGCCACCTGCTCGTCGCCACCGTCATCGTGGCACTGACCACCCTGCCCGCGACGCCCGCTTCGGCCGATCGCGGCCCGGTCGTCCGCTCGTCCGGCACCGTCAGCGACTTCGCGCCCGCGGTCGCCGGGCCCCTCGACGGTGCTTGGGCCTCGTACCAGCTCGTGGCGTCCGCACGGGGCAGCCACTCGGTCCTGCGCGTCACCGGGATCGCGGCACCGGACGGCACGACCTTCGGCGCGCACCTGCACGCGGGGCCGTGCGTCGCCGGCAACGGAGCGGCAGCAGGACCGCACTACAACACCGACCTCGTCGCGGGGGTCACCCCGGTCGAGATCAGCGAGGACACCGAGGTGTGGCTCGACCTGACCGTCGAGGACGGCGCGGGGACCTCGACCGCCTCGGTGCCGTTCCTCCCCACGCCGGGTGCGCGCTCGGTCGTGGTCCACGCGATGGCGACCGACCACCACACCGGCGCCGCGGGCCCGCGCCTGGCCTGCCTCCCGGTGGAGTGGTGATGCGCGTCGCGCGGGCCGCAGGGGTCGGGCTCGTCCTCGGGCTGCTCTGGGGTGTCGTCGCCCGCGGGTTCATGCGGCTGCTCACCGACACCCCGGAGTTCACGTGGTCCGGGACGCTCTCGATCGTCCTGTCCGCGGGCGTCGTGGGCGCGCTCGTGGCGGTCGTCCGCTCGCAGCGACTGTCGGGCCGCTCCCGCTGGTGGCGCCTGCTCGGGCTCCCGTTCGTCGTGCTCTTCGGCGCCGCCGGGATGCTGCTCCTGCCCGGCGTCGTCGGGGTCGTCATGCTCGCCGACCGTCGCCGCTGGCTGGCCGTGCCCGGCGTCGTGCTCGTCGCGGTGTCCGTCGGTGCCGTCGTCGCCGAGATCGGGTGGCCGCCCTCGGCACGGTCCGGGGCCGGTGTCGCCGTGATGCTCGGGTGCCTCGTCGTCGAGGGGCTGGCGGCGCGCGAGCTGGTCCGGCGGTGGCGCCCGGCCCCGGTGGCCGGCGCCCGGCTGGACGGTCCCGCGGGCGTGCCGGTCGCTGCCTAGTGGGACCCCGGCGACCCGGATGCCGTGAGGCCCGGGTCGCCGGCGCCGCCGGGGCCTAGGCTGACCTCGTGCTGCGCACGCGCTCCCCGGTCCGTCCACTGTCGCTCGCCGACCGCGACGAGGCCCTCGCCGTGTGCGCCCGCGACCTCCCTCGGGGAGTGTTCGTCGCCGCACGCGTCCTCGAGGGGGCTCGCACGGGGTCACTGTCGTCGGTGCTCGGCCACCGGGTCGACGGCGAGCTGACCTCCCTGTGCTGGGCCAGCGCGAACGTCGTCCCGGTCGGCACCACCGAGGAGAGCCGCCCCGCCTTCGCCGAGCGGGTGCGCCGCTGGCGAGGCCGCTGCGCGTCGCTCTTCGGCCCGCGGGAGGAGGTCGACGGCCTCTGGCGCAACCTCGCGCCCTACTGGGGCCCGGCCCGCGCCGTGCGCGAGCGCCAGCCGCTGCTCGTCGCCGACCGGCCGCCCTCGGCCCTCGGCGTCGAGCTCGACGTGCGGGTCCGGCCCGCCCGGCTCGACGAGGTCGACCTCGTCCTCCCCGCCGCCGAGCACATGTTCACCGCCGAGATCGGCTACCCGCCGTACCGGGGGAGCGACCGTGGCTACCGGGGCTCGTTGTCCTCCCTCGTGGCCCGCGGCCACACCTACGTCGTCATCGAGGACGGCGAGGTCGTGTTCAAGACCGACGTCGGCAGCCTGGCCCTCGGGTGCGCCCAGCTCCAGGGCGTGTGGCTGGCGCCGCGCCTGCGCGGGCAGGGCCTCGCCGTCCCGATGCTCGCCGCCGTCGTCGAGCAGGTCATGGTGGGGCAGGCGCCGATGGTGTCCCTGTACGTCAACGACTTCAACCTCGCGGCCCGGGCCACCTACGAGCGCCTCGGCTTCCGCGAGGTGGGGGACTTCACGACCGTCCTGCTCTGACCGTCTCCAGGGTGCCGGCGCCCCGGCAGGCCGAAGGGCCCGCCAGCCGATGCTGACGGACCCTCCGGGGTCTGCGGGGTCAGGCCCGGCGCGTCACTTGGTCAGCGGACCGAGCGTCGGGTCGTTGGCGTACGCCTCGGCCGCGTTGTCCTTGGTCACGATGACCGGGGCGAGGAGGTTCGCCGGGACGACCTTGACGCCGTTGTTGTAGGACTTCTCGTCGTTGACGGTCGGCTTCTCGCCCTTCTGGAGCGCCGACACCATCGCGAGGGTCTCCTTGACGAGGTTGCGGGTGTCCTTGTTGATCGTCGAGTACTGCTCGCCGGCCATGATCGACTTGACCGACTCGACCTCGGAGTCCTGACCGGTGACGACCGGGAGGTCCTTGCCGGCCTGCTTGGTCGCCGTGATGATCGCCCGCGCGAGGTTGTCGTTCGGCGAGAGCACGCCGTCGATCTCGGCGCTCGCGTAGGAGCCCGCGAGGAGGGTGTCCATGCGGGTCTGCGCGTTGCCGGCCTCCCAGCCCTGGGTGACGGCCTGCTCGAACTTGGTCTGGCCCGAGACGACCTTGAGGGTGCCGTCGTCGATCTTCGGCTGGAGGACGCTCATCGCGCCGTCGAAGAAGACCTTGGCGTTGTTGTCGTCGGGGGAGCCGGCGAAGAGCTCGATGTTGTACGGCCCGTTCGGCTTCTTCTTGGCCATGCCCTCGAGGAGCGCGGTGCCCTGGAGGACGCCGACCTTGAAGTTGTCGAACGCGACGTAGTAGTCGACATCCGGGGTGTTGGTCAGCAGGCGGTCGTAGGCGATGACCGTCGCGCCGGACTCCTTCGCGGCCTTGAGCTGGGTGCCCAGCTGGGAGCCGTCGATGGCGCCCACGACGATGACCTTGGCGCCCTTGGTGACCATGGCCTGGATCTGGTTCTGCTGCTCGGAGACACCGCCGTTGGCGAACTGGACGTCACCCTTGAAGCCCGCCTGGGTCAGGCCGTCCTTGAACAGCTGCTCGGCGAGCACCCAGTTCTCGGAGGTCTTCTGCGGCAGCGAGATCCCGATGACCGAGTCGGCGGCGAAGCCCGCGGCCGCCGAGCCGCCGCTGCCGGAGGTGGCGGCGGTGTTGTCGGAGTCGGAGCGGCCACAGCCGGTGAGGGCCAGGCCGGCGATCGCCGTGACGGCCAGTGCCTTGGTGAGGTTTCGCATCTGTGCTTCTTTCTGCTCGCGCGTCCCTGCGGACGCGGGGTCGGGGGCGGCCGGCGGACGCCGACCGGTGGGCCGGTCAGCCCTCGGAGCGGATGGTGGCGGAGGTGGACTGGACGGCGGCCTCCGCGGGGTTCTGCTCGGAGAGCGCGGTGCCCTCGCCGGGGCCGTCACCGCCGCGGTTGCGGTCGCGGTTCCTCATGAACAGCCCGATGATCGAGGGCTTGCCCTGGCGCTTGTTGTAGACGTCGAAGGCGACGGCGATGAGGAGGACGAGGCCCTTGATCATCTGCGTCGCGTCGGCACCGACGCCCTCGAGCTGGAGGCCGTTGTTGAGCACGGCCATGACGAGGCCGCCGACGATCGACCCGATCACGGTGCCGACGCCACCGGTGACGGCCGCGCCGCCGATGAAGACCGCGGCGATGGCGTCGAGCTCCCAGCCGACTCCGTCGAACGGGCCGGAGGCCGTGGAGCGGGCCACGAACATCATCCCGGCGAGGGCGGAGAGCACCGCCATGTTCGCCATGACGAAGAAGTTGATGGTGCGGCTCTTCACGCCCGAGAGCTCGGCCGCGTGCCGGTTGCCGCCGACCGCGTAGATGTGCCGGCCGAGGACGGTCTTGCTCGCGATGAAGCCGTAGACGAGGACGAGCACGACGAGGATGAGGCCCGAGACCGGGAAGCCCTTGCGCCCGGAGGCGATGAGGAGCATCGCCCCCATGATGGCCACGCAGACGAGGGCGAGCCGGGTCCACAGCACCCACGACTCCTCGACCTGCGCGCCGATCCTCTTCAGGCGGGCCCGCCCGCTGAGCGCGCCGTAGACGATGGCCGCGCACCCGACGATGCCGAGCAGGAGGGTGAGGTTGTTGTACCCGGTGTCGGGGCCGACCTCGGGCAGGGACCCCGAGCCGATGACCTGGAAGCCCTCGGGGACCGGGACGGTGTTGGACTTGCCGACGTACTGGTTGGCGCCGCGGAAGAGGAGCATCCCGGAGAGGGTGACGATGAAGGCGGGGATGCCGACCCGCGCGACCCACCAGCCCTGCCAGACGCCGACGAGCGCTCCGAGGGCGAGGCCGAGGAGGATCCCCAGCGGCCACGGGATGCCCCAGTCGCGGATCGCGATGGCGACGACGATCCCGACGAACGCCGAGATCGACCCGACCGACAGGTCGATGTGCCCGGCGATGATGACGAGGACCATCCCGATCGCGAGGACGAGGATGTAGGCGTTGCCCTGGATGATGTTGTTGACGTTGTTGGGGTCCAGCGTCAGGCCGCCCGTCTTGACCTGGAAGTACGCGATGAGCGCGACGAGCGCCAGGACCATGCCGAGCTGGCGGATGTCCCCGCCGAAGATCTTGCGCAGGAAGTTCATGGTGTCCTCGGGGTCGTGGGGGTCAGGAGGCGGCCGGCGTCTCGGGCCGGGTGGTGGTGTTCGTCATGAGGCGCATGAGCGACTCCTGGTCGGCCTCGTCCTTGTCGAGGCAGCCGGTGATCGTCCCCTCGAAGATCGTGTAGATCCGGTCCGAGAGACCGAGCAGCTCGGGCAGCTCGGAGGAGACGACGATGACGCCCTTGCCCTGGCTGGCGAGGCGCTGGATGATCCCGTAGATCTCGAACTTGGCGCCGACGTCGATCCCGCGGGTCGGCTCGTCGAGGATCAGCAGGTCGGGCTCGGTGAACAGCCACTTGGCGAGGACGACCTTCTGCTGGTTGCCGCCCGAGAGCTTGGCGACGCCCTCCTCGACCGTCGGGGTCTTGGTGCGCAGGTCCTTGCGGTACATCTCGGCGTAGCGGAACTCCTCGGCCTCGTTGACGACGAGCCCGTCGGTGATTCGCGACAGCTTCGCCGACACGGTCGTGCGCTTGATGTCGTCGAGGAGGTTCAGGCCGAGGGACTTGCGGTCCTCGGTGACGTAGGCGAGGCCGGCGTCGATGGCGTCGCGCACGTGCTTGAGGTGCAGCTCCTTGCCGTCCTTGATGATCTGCCCGCCGAGGACGTTGCCGTAGGAGCGGCCGAAGATGCTGCGCATCAGCTCGGTGCGCCCGGCGCCCATGAGCCCGGCGAACCCGACGATCTCGCCGCGGCGGACGAAGAAGCTGGAGTTCTTGACGACGAGGCGGTCGGCACGGACAGGGTGCTGGACCCGCCAGTTCCTGACCTCGAAGAAGACCTCGCCGATCTCGGGGGTGTGGTCCGGGAAGCGGGACTCGAGGTCGCGGCCGACCATCCCGCGGATGATCCGGTTCTCGTCGACGCCGTCCTCGCGCACCCGCAGGGTCTCGATCGAGCGGCCGTCGCGGATGATGGTGATGGCGTCCGAGATCTGCTCGATCTCGTTGAGCTTGTGGCTGATCATGATGCAGGTGACGCCGCGCCGGCGCAGGCCGTCCATGATCTGCAGCAGGTGCTGGGAGTCGGACTCGTTGAGCGCGGCCGTCGGCTCGTCGAGGATGAGCAGCTTGACGTCCTTCGAGAGCGCCTTGGCGATCTCGACGAGCTGCTGCTTGCCGACCCCGATGTCCTTGACCTTGGTCATCGGGTCCTCGGAGAGGCCGACGCGCTCGAGCAGCTCGGCGGCCTTGCGCTGGGTCAGCACCCAGTCGATGGCCCCGCGATGGGTCTGCTCGTTGCCGAGGAAGATGTTCTCGGCGATCGACATCTCGGGGATGAGCGCGAGCTCCTGGTGGATGATGACGATGCCGGCGTGCTCGCTGTCGCGGATCGTGGAGAAGTGGGCGGACTCGCCGTTCCACAGGATCTCGCCGGAGTAGGAGCCGGTCGGGTGGACCCCCGACAGGACCTTCATCAGGGTCGACTTGCCCGCGCCGTTCTCCCCGCAGATGGCGTGGATCTCACCGCGGCGGACCGTCATGTCGACGTCGGAGAGGGCCTTGACGCCCGGGAACTCCTTGGTGATGCCGCGCATCTCGAGGATGACCTCGTGGGTGCCGGCCTGGGGGGCGTGCGTCGTGCTCACCGGTGCGTCGTTGCTCATGCGCGTCCTCGCCGTTGAGGGACCAGGTCCGTCGTCGTCCGGCCCGCAGGAGCGGGCCACGACGTAATTGTTCTGCGGGTGAACGTATTGGAGACGGCCGAGCGTGGCAAGACCTGTCGAGCCGTTGTCCCGTAACGATCGGGTAACCCGGCGTTCACGTCGGGCCCCCGAGCCAGCGGCTCGGGTCCGCGACGACGTCGTCGAGGACCACGAGGGCGGCCCCCCGGGCAGCGGCGTTGGTGCCGCCGACCGCCTTCGTGAGGCGGATGCTGGACCAGCGGGCGATGAGCGCCCGGCGCTCGAGCTCGGCGAGCACCGTGGGCGCGAGGCCGGCGAAGAGCGGGGCGTAGATGCCTCCGAGCACGACCTCGTCGACGTCGACGACGTTGACGACGGTGGCGGCGGCCTGCCCGAGTGATGCACCCGCGGCCGCGACGGCGTCCGCGACCGGGCCGGGGGCCGCGGCGGCGTGGGCGAGGGCCTGGACGCTGGTGTCGAGCGGGAGCCCGGCACAGGTCGCGAGGGCCTCGCGCCCGGCGTACGGCTCGAGGCAGCCGTCGGACCCGCAGTGGCACGGGGGCCCCTTGGGGTCGACGAGGACGTGGCCGATCTCCCCGCTCCACCCGTGCAGGCCCCCGAAGACCTGGCCGCCGAGGACGACGGCCGACCCGATCCCGACGGCGCCGTAGACGAAGAGGTAGCTCTGCTCCTCGACCGGCGCCCGCTCGCGCCGGCGGCGCTCCTCGACCTCCGTGCGCGCCGCGAGGTCGGCGTCGTTGGCGGCCGTGACCGGCAGCGATGCCAGGTCGGGGTGGGCGTGCAGGGCGGTGTCGACGCCGAGGTCCTGCCAGCCGAGGTTCGGTGCGTACCGCAGCCGGGCCGACTCGCGGCTCACGAGGCCCGGGAGCGCGACGCAGGCGCCGGCGACGACCATGCCCTGGGCGAGCACGGCCCGGCGCGCGTCGGCCGCCAGCTCGGCGAGCTGGGCCAAGGTCTCCGCTGGGTCCCGGCCGCGCAGGTCGGCCTCCACGACGCGCTGGGTGACCGTGAGGCCGGTGAGGTCGACGACGAGGGCGGCGAGGTGGTCGGTCCCGACGGACAGGCCGAGCCCGACCACGGATCGTGCGGTCGGCGCCAGGGGGACCGCGGGCCGGCCGGCGCCGGGGGAGGTCAGCGGGTCGAGCTCGGTGACGAGCCGGGCCCCGATGAGGCGGTCGACGAGGTCCGAGACCGTGGCGCGGGCCAGTCCCACCTCGCCGGCGATCCCGGAGCGGGACAGGGGGGTCCCCACGGCGTGGGCGCCGATGACGCGCTCGAGGACGACGGCGAGGTTGTGCTCGCGCAGGGTCGACTGGCGCGCCGCGCCCGCGCCACCCCCGCGGGGGAGGGTGGGCCCGGAGCCGCCCCGGCGCGTCGACGTCGACATGGGCGTCACGATAGACCCGTCCGGCTCTTTGGTTCACCCGAAGAACAAATGACGCGCCGCCGTGACCCGCTGCGAGCCCGGCCGCGGTGGTGCGGGTGGGACCCCCTCCTCGAGGCTGCTCCTGTGGCCGGGCTGTGCGTCGCGAGCGCCGGATGGTTGGATCGGGCATGGCCACCGCCCCGCCCCTGACCCGCGACGTCGCCGGGCTGGCGACGCTCCTCGCGACCTCCGGTGTGGTCCACCTCGTCCGGCCGGACGTCTACGAGGGGATGGTGCCGCACGTGCTTCCCCGCAAGCGAGCCCTGGTGTACGTCAGCGGTGTGGCCGAGATCGCCTGTGCCGCCGGGCTGTTGCACCCCGCGACCCGCCGCGTGGCCGGGTGGGCGTCGGCCGCGGTGCTCGTCGCGGTCTTCCCCGCGAACGTGCAGATGAGCGTCGACCACGGCCGTCGGGCTGCTCGCCGCGGCGACGCGTCCTCGCGCGCGTCGTTCGCCGCGACGCTGGGCCGCCTGCCGCTCCAGTGGCCGCTGGTCCGTACCGCGCTGCGCGCTGCCGGCCGCTGAGGAGGCGGCCGGTGTCGACCCTGGCCTGGCAGCCCGTGACCGAGGCCGACCTCCCGGCCCTGGCCCATCTGGCCCGGCGGTGCCTCGAGCACGACGGCGGGCTCCCGCACCTCGCCGGTGAGCCGATGCTGCGCCGGTACTTCCTCGGCGGGTCCGGCATCACCGGGCGGGACGAGACGGGTGAGGTCGTCGCGGCGGCCTCGGTCTTCGTCGACGGCTCCGGCCACCGCACCGCCACCGGGCTGGTCCACCCCTCGGCCCGGGGCCAGGGACACGGACACGAGCTCGTCGCCTGGTGCCGCGAGCGGTCGGGCGGGGTCCTGCTGCGGGTGGCCGTCGAGACGACCTCGCGGGAGTGGGACGCGCTCGCCGCCGAGCTCGGGCTGGTCCGCACCTTCGCCGAGCACGTCATGCGCCACGACCTCCTCGACGTGCCGCGGGTGCGGCGCCCCGCGGGACTGCGCTCCGAGCCGTGGACCAGGGAGACGGCGCCCCTGTTCTACGAGGCCTACCGCCGCTCCTTCGCCGCCCGCCCGGGCTTCCCGGACCCGCCGATGCAGCAGTGGGTCGCCGACGTGTCCGGGGAGGAGGGGTTCCGCGCGTCCGCCTCGCGCGTCGTCCTCGACGCCGACGGGGAACCGGTCGGCTTCGTCAACCTCATCGACGACTGGGTCGACCAGGTCGGCGTGGTCCCGCAGTGGCGCGGACGCGGTCTCGGGGCCCACCTCGTCGTGCGGTCGCTGCGGGCGCTGCGCAAGGCCGGGTGCGAGCAGGCGTGGCTGACGGTCAACGTCGACAACCCCGCCCACGACCTCTACCTGCGGGTGGGGTTCCGCGACGCTGGGCTGCGCGCGAGGTACGAGGAGGTCGTGCGCTGACCCGGAGGGTCAGCCAGCGACGTCCTCGTCGGTCGTGCGCTGACCCGGAGGGTCAGCCGGTGACCTGCGTCCCGCTGGTCGGCCACGGCCCGTGATGGGAGCATGGCCCCATGGCGGACGAGGCAGCCGACCCGATCAGCGTCGTCACCGGCTACATCGAGGCGTCCCAGCGGGCGCGCTCGACCCACGATGCCGACGACTTCACCGCGGTGCGGGCCTTCTTCCACCCGGACGCGTCGGTCCGGCTGGCGTCGGCGTGGGGGCACGACCCGTGGCGGGTCGCGCACAACACGGCCGACGAGATCATCGAGCGGCTCCAGGCGCCGATCAACCAGGGGACCAGCCTCACGACCGAGAACGTCAACGTCGTCCGCGCGGGTGACGACGTCCTCGTCGAGCAGCGCTCGACCATCCACCACCGGGGGCGCGACCACGTGAGCATGGTCTGCTTCCTGTTCACGGTCCTCGACGGGCGGATCGCCGGCATTCGGACCTACCGCAACGACCTGGGCCTGCCGGCCGGCTGAGCGTCCGCGACCGGCGCGGCGTGGGGTCCTTCGCCTCGTTATCCTTGCCGGGTTGCCCACCCGACCCCCTGGAGCACCCCCGTGGCCATGCGCATGTCGTCCCTGTTCCTGCGAACCCTTCGCGAGAACCCGGCGGACGCCGAGGTCCCGAGCCACCAGCTCCTCGTCCGGGCCGGCTACATCCGACGGGTCAGCCCCGGCATCTACACCTGGCTCCCGCTCGGCCTGAAGGTCCTGCGCCGCGTCGAGGCGATCGTCCGCGAGGAGATGGACGCCATCGGCGCGCAGGAGCTGCTCTTCCCGGCGCTGCTGCCGCGGGAGCCCTACGAGGCGTCCGGTCGCTGGGAGGAGTACGGCGACAACGTCTTCCGGCTCCAGGACCGCAAGGGCGCGGACCACCTCCTCGGGCCGACCCACGAGGAGATGTTCACCCTCGCGGTCAAGGACCTGTACAACTCGTACAAGGACCTCCCGCTCTCGATCTACCAGATCCAGAACAAGTACCGCGACGAGGCCCGTCCGCGCGCGGGAGTGCTCCGGGGACGCGAGTTCGTCATGAAGGACAGCTACTCCTTCGACATCGACGAGGCCGGCCTCGACAAGAGCTACCAGCTGCACCGCGACGCCTACGTCCGGATCTTCGACCGGCTCGGCTTCCACTACGTCATCGTCCAGGCGATGGCGGGCGCGATGGGGGGCTCCAAGTCCGAGGAATTCCTCGCGACCGCCGAGAACGGCGAGGACACGTACGTGCGCTGCGCGAGCTGCGGCTACGCAGCCAACGTCGAGGCCGTGCGGGTGCCGGTGCCCGACGCCGTGGACGCCTCGGCCGTGCCGTCGGCGCACGTCGAGGACACCCCGGACACCCCGACCATCGAGACGCTCGTCAACCACCTCGAGGCCGCGTTCCCGCGCTCCGACGGCCGCTCGTGGACGGCCGCCGACACCCTCAAGAACGTCGTCGTCATGCTCGTCCAGCCCGACGGCACGCGCGAGCCCCTCGCCATCGGCCTCCCGGGTGACCGCGAGGTCGACGAGAAGCGGCTCGGCGCACAGGTCGAGCCGGCGCGCGTGGAAGCCTTCGAGGAGAAGGACTTCGCGCGGTACCCGATGCTCGCCAAGGGCTACATCGGCCCCGGCGCGCTCGGGCTCGAGCAGTCGTCCGGCATCCGCTACCTCCTCGACCCGCGCGTCGTCGACGGCACGGCCTGGGTCACCGGCGCCGACGCGAGCGGCAAGCACGTCCTCGACCTCGTCGCCGGTCGCGACTTCACGGCCGACGGGACGATCGAGGCCGCCGAGGTCCGTCCGGGCGACGCCTGCCCGTCGTGCGGGCACGGGCTCGAGTCGGCCCGCGGCATCGAGATGGGCCACATCTTCCAGCTCGGCACGAAGTACGCCGAGGCGCTCGACCTCAAGGTCCTCGACGAGAACGGCAAGCTGCGCACCGTCATCATGGGCTCGTACGGGGTCGGGGTCTCACGGGCCGTGGCCTGCGTCGCCGAGGGCAACCACGACGAGCTGGGCCTGGTGTGGCCGCGGGCGATCTCGCCGTTCGACGTCCACGTCGTCGCGACGGGGAAGGACGACGCGGTGCTGACCAAGGCCGAGGAGCTGACCCGCGAGCTCGAGGCCGCGGGGGTCGAGGTCCTCCTCGACGACCGCCGACAGGCTTCTCCCGGAGTGAAGTTCAAGGACGCCGAGCTCATCGGTGTCCCGACGATCGTCGTCCTCGGGCGTGGGCTCGCCGACGGCGTCATCGAGGTCAAGGACCGTCGGTCGGGCGAGCGGCGTGAGGTGCCGGTGGGGTCGGCAGTCGCGGAGATCCTCGCCGAGGTCGGCCGCGCGTGACCGGTCCCGTCGATGCCGTCGTCTTCGACTGGGGAGGCACGCTCACGCCCTGGCACGACGTCGACCTGCCGGAGCAGTGGCGGGTGTTCGCGCGCGAGGTCCACGGGGTGCCGTTCGGGTCGTCGGAGGTGTCGGAGGACGACCTCGCCGAGGCGCACCGGCTCGCCGACCGCATCCTCGAGGTCGAGTCGGCCGCCTGGCGTCGCGGCCGTGACGAGCACTCGAGCGCTGCCCTGGTCGACATCCTCGACGAGGCCGGCGTCGACGCCGAGCACGACCGGCACCACCTCGCCCTCGCCGCCTACCGGGGCTTCTGGGAACCGCACACCCTCACCGACCCGCAGGTCCGTCCGCTGTGGGAAGGGTTGCGGGAGAGGGGGATCAAGGTCGGCGTGCTGTCGAACACCATCTGGTCGCGCGAGTACCACCGAGGGATCTTCGAGCGCGACGGCGTGCTCGACCTCCTCGACGCCGACGTCTACTCGAGCGAGATCGACCACGTGAAGCCGCACCCGGAGGCGTTCCTCGCGGCGTGCCGGGCGCTCGGGGTGGAGCCGTCGCGCTCGGTCTACGTCGGCGACCGGCTGTTCGAGGACGTCCACGGCCCCCAGCAGGTCGGGATGCGTGCGATCTGGGTGCCGCACAGCGACATCCCCGTCAACCAGAGGGTCGAGGTCGACGCGGTCCCGGACGCACGCGCCCACGAGCTGCTCGACGTCCTCGGCATCGTCGACCAGTGGCGCGCGGAGGCCGGGGCCCGCGAGCCGCGGTCGTGATCGACGACCCGTCGGTCCAGGTCGTCGCTCTCCTCGGCCTCGCCGGGTTCGTCGCCGGCTGGGTCGACGCCGTGGTCGGCGGCGGGGGCCTCGTCCAGCTGCCGGCACTCCTCATCGGCCTGCCGGGCGCGACCCCGGCACAGGTGCTCGCGACGAACAAGTTCGGCTCGGTGTGGGGCACCGCGACGGCCTCGCTGACCTACTGGCGCCGTGTGCGGCCCGACCTGCGCACCGCCCTCCCGATGGCCGCCGTCGCCTACGTCGGGGCGGTCGGCGGCGCGCTGATCGGCCTCCACATCCCGAAGTCGCTCTTCAACCCGATCATCCTCGTCCTGCTCGTCGCGGTCGGGGCCTACACGCTGCTCAAGCCGTCGCTGGGGGAGGCCACGCAGCTGCGGTGGTCTGGGCACCGGCACACCGTGGCCGCGATGCTGACCGGCTTCGTCATCGGCGTCTACGACGGGGCGCTGGGGCCGGGGACCGGGTCCTTCCTCGTGTTCGCCCTCGTCGGCCTCATGGGGTACGCCTTCCTCGAGGCGTCGGCCAAGGCGAAGATCGCCAACCTCGCGACGAACCTCGGCGCCCTGACGGTCTTCGCCCCCGGCGGGCACGTGGTGTGGACCGTCGGGATCGTCATGGCGGCGGCGAACCTGCTCGGCGGCTGGGTCGGCGCCCGGACGGCCGTGCGGCTCGGCAGCCGGTTCGTGCGCACGGTCTTCGTCCTCATCGTCGGCGCCTTCGTCATCCGGATCGGCGGCGACCTCCTCGGTTTCTGGTGACCCCACCCCCGGCCGAGGCCGGCCACGCGAGCACCCCACCCACGCGAGCACCCCACCCACGCGAGCACCCCACCCACGCGAGCACCCCACCCACGCGAGCACCCCACCCACGCGAACTCCCCACCGTCCCGCGAACTCCCCACCGTCCCGCGAACTCCCCACCGTCCTGCGAACGTGGGTGAAAACTGTCGCCAGGCCGACGATCTTCACCCACGTTCGCGTGCGCCCGACGCGGAGCTGCCCGAACGTGGGTGAAAAGTGTCGCCAGGCCGACGATCTTCACCCACGTTCGCGTGCTGGGGGCGAGGGGATACCGCCCGCGGCGTCAGGCCGCTCGACGACGGGCGAGGGCGCGGTGCAGCTGGGCCATGAAGGCGAGCTCGTGGACGCGCAGCCCGACGAGGTCCATCCGCAGGAACCGGTCACCTCCGAGCGACACCTCGTTCTGCCGGAGGTTGTCGTCGGTGACCGCCAGCCCGACGCGGTGGCCGGCACCGTCGATCTCCACCACCACGTCGCTCCCGTCCCACCGGGCGTCGAGGTACACCCTGCCCAGGGCGGTGCGGCGGATGACCTGGCGGTCGGGGGCCTGGATGCCGTGGCGACGACACATGGCGGCGAAGTCCAGCTCGCCGAGCGAGTGGGCTCCGTCGGCGATGTCGCGCAGCACCTGCCGCACGAAGGGCCGGCGTCCCCGGTTGCGCACGGTGCGGAACGCCGTCAGCAGGCGTGGCCCGGTCGTGAGCCGCTGCTGCACCGCCAGACACAGGACGAGCGCCGCCTGCCGGTCGGTCCGTGCCCACGCGGCGGCGCGCAGGGCGGCGACCTCGACCCGGGTGCGGGGCAACCCGCCGGGTGCCGCCTCGCCCGGTCGTCTCGTCACCCGGTGGATCCGCACGCCCTCGACGTCGGGGCACTGCGCGCCCCGTGGGACGCTGACGTGGACGTCCTGCTCCTCGAACCCCCTCAATCCGGCCACCTCCAGCGCGCTGGCACCGTCGACGAGAGCGACGGTCTCGGCGACCTCCCAGACGGCACACCACCGGAGAGCGGCCCCGGACACCACTCCCGTGTGCAGGGCGACCGTGTGCGTCCCGAGGACCTGCCACCGGTCGGCCTCCACCTCGCGGCGGATCGCCGCGTGGTCGTACCCGAAGGCTGCCAGGCGGCTCCTCGTGAGCACGCCCTCGAAGTCCCGGGCCGCGCGCGCAGCGGCTCGACGCCGCCCCGGACGGCCCGCGCGCTGGCTCCCGCTCATCGCCCGAGCATCGTGGACACACGGGGGGCGCCGCGGGCGTCATCCACAGGCCCAGTTGAGCCCTCCCCGAACGTGGGTGAAGATCGTCGCCCCACCGACGCTTTTCACCCACGTTCGGCCGGGGGGCGGGGGGTGCATCGCGAACGTGGGTGAAGATCGTCGCCCCACCGACGCTTTTCACCCACGTTCGCGAGCCCGCCCGCCCGCCCGCCCGCCAGCCCGCCAGCCCGCCCGCCCGCCCGTTCGTCCTTTCGCCCAGGCGCCCAGGCGCCCGTTCGCCCCTTCGGCCTTTCGCCCGCAGGGAGCTGAGGTGCCCGAGGGGACTCAGGTGTCCGGGGTGGTGAGCCAGAGGACGCCGTAGGGCGGGAGGACGACGGTGCCGTGCCGCCAGGGGAGCGGCTCGCCCGTCAGCTCGTCGCGCGCGTCTGCGACACCGAGCGCGTGGACCCGGTGCTCGTACCAGGGGCGTGGCTCCGGCGTCACGTTGTGCACCCCGACGAACCGGCCCACGGGGTGCTCGCGCACCGTGACGAGGACGCCGGGGTCGTCAACCGGCCCGATCCTGGTCTCGACCGACCCGTGGAGGTGGGGCAGCCGGGCGCGCGTGCGCACGAGCCCCGCGACGTCCTCGAACACCCGCCCCGCGACGGTCGTCCGGTCGTGCCGGGTGGCCACCCGGGCGGTGTCGAGCCGCGGCCGGTGCGCCCAGCGGTTGTCGTCCTCGTGGCCCGGTTCGGAGGCCCAGTCGGGGTCGTTCGGCTGTCCGAGCTCGTCGCCGCTCCAGATGACCGGGATGCCGCCCCACCCGATGACGAGGGCGTGCGCGAGCCGGAGCGCGGCGACGGCGAGGTCGACCTCGCCAGGTGTGGCAGCGGCCTCCAGCCCGACCAGGGAGGCCGCGCTGCCGCTCGTTCGCATGTCGCCGGTGTCGGGGTTGTGCTGGAACACCAGGCCGCGGGCCGGTGAGCCCGGGAAGTCGCCGGCGTACCAGCGGGCGAGGAAGGAGCGGTGGGCGAAGCCGCTCAGCCCGAGGGCGGCGGCGTCCTCGTCCATGATCGCCCAGCCGATGTCGTCGTGGCACCGGAGGTAGGTGAGCCAGGTGGCCGTCGGCGGCTTCGGCGGGAGCGCGGCGAGGGTGTGGGCCGCGAGCCGGACGTCCTTCGTCGCGAGCATCGACCAGACCTGGACCATGAGCGTGTTGTGGTACGCGAGGTCGCTGACCTTGCCGGTGTGCGCACCGGTGCCCAGGTAGGCGAGGAGCTTGGTGGGCGCCACGATGGCCTCGGCCTTGAACGCGACTGCGGGACAGGCGATCCGGGTGACGGCCCGCAGCACCTGCGTGATCGCGTGGACCTCCGGCTCGCCCTGGCAGTCGGTGCCGAGGCGCTTCCACATGAAGGCGATCGCGTCGAGCCGCAAGACGTCGACCCCGCGGTTGGCGAGGTCGAGGATGATGCCCGCGTACTCGCGCAGGACCGCCGGGTTGGCCCAGTTGACGTCCCACTGGAACTCGTTGAACGTCGTCCACACCCACCCGCCCAGCTCGTCGTCCCAGGTGAAGTTGCCCGGGGCGAAGTCGGGGAACACCTCCGGCAGGGTGCGCTCGTAGGCGTCGGGCATCTCGCGGTCGGGGAAGACGTGGAAGTACTCGCGGTACGTGGCGTCGCCGCCGCGCGCGCGGACCGCCCACTCGTGCTCGCGGGCCACGTGGTTGAGGACGAGGTCGAGGACGAGGCTGATGCCCGCCTCGTGCAGCCTCCCGGCGAGCGCCTCGAGGTCGTCCATCGACCCGAGGTCGGCGCGGACGGCGCGGTAGTCGGCGACGGCGTACCCGCCGTCGTTGTCGCCGTCGCGCGGCCGCAGGAGCGGCATGAGGTGGAGGTAGCTGACGCCGAGCTCGTGGAGGTAGGGGATCCGGTCGGCGACGCCGTGCAGGTCGCCGGCGAACCGCTCGGTGTAGGCGGCGTACCCGACGAGGGCGGGGTCCTGGAGCCAGTCCGGACGGAGCATCCGGGTGAGGTCGCGGCGGTGGAGGTGGTCGGGGCGGGCCCGGTACGCCTCGTCGGCGAGCCCCACGAGGTCGGCCGCCAGCGCGGCGGCCCGCTCGGCGCCGTAGAGGGCGGCGAGGCCGTCGACGAGGTCGGGGAGCCAGCGCTCCACCCGCGCCTCGAACATCGTGCGACGGTCGTCGGAGGACGGGTGCGGGGAGGGCGGCGGAGCCGAGGACGAGGAGGGCTGGGGCGAGGCGCTCGGGGGCGCGGACACCGGGGACGGGGGAGGGGGCACCGGTGCACTCACACGCCGCATTCTGTCGGAACTGCGCAACCGTTTCCACACCCTGCACGGCGGGATCCGACCCGTGACACGACGACCGCACGCCGCCGGGCCTCGGCGTGTCGCAGCGACACGCCGTGCCATCAGGGCAGGCGCGCCCGCGTCGGCGTGTGAAAGCCCTTGCGCAGGTGGTAGGGCGGTGCTCTACCCTCGGGAGTACTCAGCCGGGTTTCAGCAGGGGAACACGGCGTTGAGCCAATAGGTAGTGCCATGTCTCAATCGCAGGGGATTGGGGTGCGGCGACCGAGTCGTCGCACCATTGCCACGGGAGCCGCCTGGGCGGTCCCGGTCATCGCCGTCGGAGCCACTGCTCCACTCGCCGCCGCCAGCCAGAACTGTGTCCCCGACTTCCAGGTGGATCTCGAGGGCTCGTTCAAGTGCTGTGACGGCAGCACGACGGACAACGGCAAGAAGAACATGAAGCTCCGCCTCAAGGTGGTCGACCTCAACAACTGTCTGTCGGCGACCGACACGGTGTGCATCACCAACGTCGAGCTCGCCAACGGCCAGCCGATCGAGCAGATCGTCTTCGAGGGTGGCCAGTGTGCGGCCGAGAACGGGTTCATCACGGTGTACCTGCTCAACACGCAGTCGTGCACGGTGAACCTCCTCATCTCGTTCACCGCGGGGCTGAACAGCGGGTCGGTCGTGATCAAGTCGGGCAACATCTCGTCCGGCAACGTCACCGGCGACTGCCAGCCCGGCTGACGGTCATGAGCATCGCCTGACCCAGGGTCAGGTGGTCGGACGTACGCCCCTCGGGGCGTGCGCCCAACAGCTCCGTCGGGCTGCCCTTCGTCCCCAGGGACCTCGGGCCGCCCGGGGGGGCTGGCGGATGCCGAGACGGCGGCGCCCCGACCGGGACGCACGCCCGACCGGGACGTCTTTCCTCTGTGCCTCTCGGCATCCGCACGGGGCGTGAACAGCGACCGTGGGTGCCGCCAGCCGGGACCCACGGCCGCGGTCCCCGCTCGGTCGCGGCTCCTCGTGCGGGAGCCGCGTCCGGGGGACGCCCGTCAGCCGATCAGGGCGGTCAGCTCGTCCTCGCGCGCCACGGGGCGCTCGCAGACGAACCCGCGGCACACGTAGGCCGCCGGCGACCCCTCCAGGAGCGGGCGGTCTGCGAGCAGGGGGATGCCCGGGGCATCCGGATCGCCGTGCGCGAGAACGAGACCCGGCGACGTCGACCTCCGCGCCACCTCCAGCAGTGCCGCGGCACGCGGACCCGACCCCACGACGGCCACCTCGAGCGGACCCGCGACGAGGGCCTCCGCGACGGCCAGGGACCAGCCGCCGAACCGGGGGTCCCGCCCCGCCACCGACCCACAGGCGTCGAGCGCCCGCCCCGCGGCCTCCCGGTACCGCACGGACCCGGTCAGTGCCGCGGACGTGAGCAGCGCGCCGGCGAGGGCCGAGGCGCCGCTCGGCTCGGCGAGGTCGGTCCGCGCCGCCGGCCGGGCGAAGAGGGTCGGTGCGTCGTGGGCCGTGTCGTGCGGGGTGCCGTCACCGTCGACGAAACGGTCGAGGGCGTCGTCCAGCAGCAGGGTCGCCGCGTCCAGCCAGCGGCGCTCCATCGTCGCCTGGTGGAGGGCGAGCAGCCCCTCGGCGAGGTCGGCGTGGTCGTCGAGGACCCCCTCGCTCGCGCCGACGACTCCATCCTTGGAGGTCCGCCGCAGGCGGCCGTCGACGACGTGGAGGCCCAGGACGAGGGCGGCCGCCTCCTGCGCCGCGTCGACGAGGTCGGGCCGACCCAGCAGGGTGCCGGCCTCCGCGAGCCCGGCCACCGCCAGGCCGTTCCACGCCGCGACGACCTTGTCGTCGCGCGCCGGCTGGGGCCGCAGGTCGCGGGCCGCGAGGAGTCGCCCGCGGACGTCCTCCCACCAGGCAGGGTCCTCCGGGTCGCGGCGCAGCTGCAACGTGCTCGAGCCGCCCTCGAACGTCCCTGACGCCGTGACGTGGAGGAGGTCGGCGGCCCGTGCGCCGTCCTCCGTACCGAGCACCTCGACGAGCTGTGCCGGTGTCCACGCGTAGGTGAGGCCCTCGTGCGAGTGGCCGTCGACGACGGTGTCGGCGTCGAGGGCGGAGGCGAACCCGCCCTGCGCGGTGCGCAGGTCGCGCACGAGGAAGTCGGCCGTCTCCTCGGCCACGCGGCGGGCGAGCTGGTCGCCGGTGGACCGCCAGAGGTGCGCGTACACGCGAAGCAGCTGGGCGTTGTCGTAGAGCATCTTCTCGAAGTGCGGCACCACCCAGTCGGCGTCGACGCTGTACCGGGCGAATCCGCCGGCGAGCTGGTCGTACATCCCGCCGCGCGCCATCGGCTCGGCCGTGCCCCGGACCATCGCGAGCGCGTCAAGGTCGCCGGTGCGGGCGTGGTGGCGGAGGAGGAACTCGAGCACCGAGGACGGGGGGAACTTCGGCGCCGTCCCGAATCCGCCTCTCGCGTCGTCGAACTCGGCCCGCAGCCGCCGAACGGCGCTGTCGCAAACCGTCGCATCGACCGTCGAGGGAGGCGGTGGGGTCGTGACCTCGCGCAGCCGGGCGGCGACGTGCGACCCGGACGCCAGCACCCGGTCGCGGTCGGTGCGCCAGAGGTGGTCGGCCTGGCCGAGCAGCTGGAGGAGCTGCGGCTTGGGCAGGTAGGTGCCGGCGAAGAACGGCTCGCCGCCGGTCGTGAGGAGGCACGTCATCGGCCACCCGCCGTGCCCGGTCAGGGCGGTCGTCGCCGCCATGTAGACCGCGTCGACGTCGGGTCGCTCCTCGCGGTCGACCTTGACCGCGACGAACCGGTCGTTGACGGCGGCGGCCACCTCGTCGTCCTCGAAGGACTCGTGCGCCATGACATGGCACCAGTGGCAGGCCGCGTACCCGACGGAGAGGAGGACGGGGACGTCGCGGCGTCGGGCCTCGGCGAACGCCTCCTCGCCCCACTCCCACCAGTCGACGGGGTTGTCGGCGTGCTGGAGGAGGTAGGGGGAGAGGGAGGCCGCGAGCCGGTTCGCCATCACCCCACCCTCCCACTGCCGCGCCGGGTCGTGTGCTGAGCTGGCTGCCCGGGCGGCCACCCGAACACACGACCCGGGAGGGCCGGGGCGGGTCCGGGCGGGGCGTCAGCCGTCGAGGGCCTTCGCGAGGGCGATGCTGAACGAGATCTCGTCGTGGTTGTCGTCGTCGAGGGCCCACACGGCCTCCACCCCGCACCGCACGACGGTCCAGCGGCGCGCCACCTCCTCGTCGACCCCGGCCGCGTCGCACCACAGCTGCGTCCGGTGGCGCACCGACCAGCGGAAGGCCGCGCCGGTCCCGAGCTCCTCGCGGCGGTTGCGCAGGACGGCGTGCAGGTCCCAGGCGGGATGGCCGGCCCGCGGCTGCGGGTCGATGGCGAGCCACGGCTCGCGTCCCCCGGCGAGGACGTTCTCGAAGTGCAGGTCGCCGTGCACGAGGGTCGCGTCGGCACCGGGGTCGGACGCGAGGTCGCGCAGCAGGCCGGCACTGCGGGCCACCATCCGCCGGGGCAGCGTGTCTCGCCGGGCCCCCTCCTCGAGCCACCCGGCGGCCCACGGCGTCAGCCGGGGGAGGGACGGCGGCGCGGGGACGTGCAACCGGGCCGCGAGCCCGCCGACCACCTCGACGGCCGCGTCGGCATCGAGGGTGGTGAGGTCGGTCGCCGCGTCGAGCCGCTCGAGCAGGAGGAGGCCCTGGGCCGGATGTGCCGCGACGAGCCGGACCGCACCGTCCCCGTCCCAGTGCCGGAGGGCGAGCGGCTCCCCGTCGGTGTCGACCGAGCGCCTGACCACCTTGAGGGCCAGCGGGACGCCGTCGCGCAGGACGGGTGCCACGACGGCGGTCCACCCGGTGCGGACCACGCCGTCCGGCTCGAGGCCCCACCGCTCGAAGGCCTCGGCGAGCAGGCGCGGTGCACGCAGCGCCCAGTCGGCACCCGACGGCCCGCCCTCGGGGGGCAGCCGGGAGATCCAGGCCAGCCACCCGGCCGGGATCACCGGGACCTCGGGCACGGTCAGGCCAGACCCGGGAACGGCGCCAGGTCGACGCCCCACCGGTGCGCCTCGACCTCGACGGTGCCGAGCCAGCGGGTCGCGGCGGCGAGGCCGAGGGCCCCGTGGGCGGAGACGAGGGGGTCGAGGACGGCGCCGAGGTCGGTGCGCAGGGTCGTCAGCACCTCGCGGGCCAGGCGGGCCGCGTCGGCGGCGGTGGCGACGGGGAAGGGGAGCGGGTGGCCGATCGCCGCCTCGGCGCGCGAGCCGCCGGCCACGAGGTCGCCCCGCAGCGCCCGCAGGGCGGCGAGGGAGACGTCGGCCCGTTGGCGCTGGGCACCGGCCGACCGCGCGACGACCACCTCGAGGAACCACGTCGCGGCCTCGGTGCGGGCGACGAGGCCGACGACGGCCTCGCCGGTCACGGGGTCGGCCGGGACGTCGGGGGGACGGCCGGCGAGCAGGGTGGCCGCGGCGTAGCGCTGGGCGTGGAGGGCCGCGACCGTGGCGCGCAGGTCGGCGTCGACCCCCGCGAGGGTGCCGGCGGCGGCGGCAGCAGCGGCCTCGGCAGCGGCCAGGGCGGTGCGGGTCTCCTGCGGGTCGGGCGACGACGAGGGCGAGGGTGCGGCCGACGGTGACCGCTCGGACGATGGCGAGGCGGTCGGGGTCGCCGACCCCGCCGGTGTGCCCGAGCCGGACGGTGTCCCCGAGGCGGACCCCGTCGGCGACGGCCCGGCGTCGAGGTCCGCGGGCGGGACCTGCCGGCGCACCAGGGTGGTCCGCAGGACGGTGTGCTGGCGCCGGTGCAGCGCCGCGAGCTCGGCGCCGAGCTCGCCGGGGAGCCCCTCGGCCGCCGAGGCGAGCGCGAGGCAGTCGCGGGTCAGGGCGACGAGCGCGTCCTCCGCGGCGAGCGGGGTCCGGGTCGGGACGAGGGGCACCCGCGGGGCGTCGTCCTCGAGCCGGATGCCGCACCCGGTGGCGGGTGAGATGGCCGCCACGACGGCGGCGGTGAGGACCACGCGGCGCCCGACACCCCCATCGCGCTGCGCCATGGGCCCATCGTCGCACGCGTTTCGAGCCCTCCACGGCCGTGGCCTAGAGTGAGGGGAGCCGGCCCGCCGCCGGCACCTAACTGCAGAGAGGACTGGGAGCGCATGGCCACCGGCGAGCAGATCCGCCCCGACCTCGAGCAGGCGCTCGCGCCCAGCGGGCTCGTCCTCGAGGACGTCACGGTCACCCCCGCCGGACGCCGCCGCGTCGTCAAGGTCCTCGTCGACCGCGCGCTCCCGGACGACCCCGAGGTCGTCACCGCTCCCACCGAGCCCCTCTCCCTCGACGAGGTCGCCGACGCGACCCGTCTCGTCAGCGACGCCCTCGACGCCTCCGACGCGCTCGGCGAGCAGCCGTACACCCTCGAGGTGTCCTCGCCCGGTGTCGGCCGCCCGCTCACCGAGCCGCGCCACTGGCGCCGCAACGTCGGCCGCCTGATCGCCGTGCACACCGCCGACGGCGAGACCACCGGACGCCTGACCGCCGCCAGCCGCACCGAGGCCACCCTCGAGGTGCCGGCCGTGAAGAAGGCCCCCGCCCGCACCGAGACCATCGCCTACGCCGCGGCGACCAAGGCCGTCGTCCAGGTCGAGTTCGCCCGCCACGACGAGTCCAAGGAGAGCTGACATGGACATCGACCTCGGCGCCCTGCGCGCCCTGGAGCGCGAGCGGGGGATCAGCCTCGACGTCCTCATCCCCGCGATCGAGCAGGCCCTCGTCCTCGCCTACCAGCGCACCGAGGGGCACTACCGCCACGCGCGCGCCGAGCTCGACCGCAAGACCGGGCACGTCGTCATCTGGGCCCGCGAGGAGCACGAGGTCGAGCCCGCCGAGGGCGAGGTCGACGACGAGGGCAACCCGGCGCGCCCGCGCCGCGAGGTCGGTCCCGAGTTCGACGACACCCCGACCGGCTTCGGCCGCGTCGCCGCCGCGACCGCGCGCCAGGTCATCGTCCAGCGCCTGCGCGACATCGAGGACGACGCGATCCTCGGCGACTTCAAGGGCCGTGAGGGCGACATCGTCGCAGGGATCATCCAGCAGAGCCCTGACCCGCGCCACGTCACCGTCGACTTCGGCTCGGTCGAGGGGATCCTCCCGCTCGCCGAGCAGGTGCCGGGGGAGCAGTACGTGCACGGTCAGCGGATCCGCTGCTTCGTCGTGTCGGTCAAGCGCGGCCCGCGTGGCCCGCAGATCGGCCTGTCGCGGACCCACCCCAACCTCGTGCGCAAGCTCTTCGCCCTCGAGGTGCCCGAGATCGCCGACGGCAGCGTCCAGATCGAGGCCCTCGCCCGCGAGGCCGGCCACCGCACGAAGATCGCGGTCCACACCAAGGTCCCCGGCCTCAACGCCAAGGGCGCCTGCATCGGCCCGATGGGTGCGCGCGTGCGGGCCGTCATGAGCGAGCTGCACGGCGAGAAGATCGACATCGTCGACTACGACGAGGACCCTGCGACCTTCATCGCGGCCGCCCTCTCGCCCGCCCGGGTGAGCGCCGTGGAGGTCGTCGACCGCCAGCTGCGCAGTGCCCGCGTCATCGTCCCGGACTACCAGCTGAGCCTGGCCATCGGGCGCGAGGGACAGAACGCGCGGCTCGCGGCGAAGCTCACCGGCTGGCGCATCGACATCCGCCCCGACGTCGAGCCGGGTGGGGCCGGTGGGGCACCTGCGGCGGGAGCCGGTGACGCGCCCGACCGCAGGTAGGCGGTAGACTGGTGCAGATCGACCGGACTGGACTCCGGCCGCAAGGCCCGGTGCGCACGTGCATCGGGTGTCGCGGGGCGGATAGCCGGTCGACACTCCTGCGAGTGGTCCTCGGACCCGCGGAGGACGGCCGTCCGGTCGTCGTCCCGGATCCCGAGCGGGCTCGGCCGGGGCGCGGCGCATGGCTGCACCCCACCGTCTCGTGCCTCGACCTCGCCGTCCGCCGCCGGGCGTTCGGTCGCGCGCTGCGCAGCAGCACGCCGCCCGAGCTCTCCGCGGTCGAGGGCTGGGTCAGGGCCCACGCGCAGGAAGACCAGCCAGAGCACTCTGGAGAGCACCACGACCGGAAGCGGGTTTGACGCTGATGAGCACCCGATGAGTACTCAGCGATGAGCACCCCCCAGCTGTAACGACGGTCCGCGCCACGACGGCACGGACCCGGACAAGGAGAAGTTTTGTCGAAGGTCCGTGTGAGCGCCCTCGCGAAGGAGCGCGGAGAGACGAGCAAGATCGTCCTCGAGCGCCTCAACGAGATGGGCGAGTACGTCAAGAGCGCCAGCTCGACGATCGAGGCGCCGGTGGTCCGGCGCTACAACGAGAAGTACCCGGCAGCGGCCCCCAAGGCCGAGGCGCCGGCCAAGAAGGCTGCTGCGAAGCCGGCACCCGCCCGGCCGGCCGCCGCGAAGGAGGCCGCCCCGTCGGCCCCCGCCGCTGCTGCTCCGGCCGCCCCGGCGGCTCCCGCCGCCCCCTCCGCTCCGCCGGCGCCGGCCACCCCCGCGCCGGCTCCGGCTGCGTCGGCCCCCGCGCCGAGTGCTCCGGCCCCGTCGCGCCCGGCCGCGCCGGCTCCCGCGGCTCCGGCGCCCGCGGCTCCGGCCCCGAGCGCCCCGGCGCCTTCTGCCCCTGCGGCTCCGGCTGCGCCGGCTGCCCGAGAGGGTGGCTCCGCACAGGGCGCCCCGCGTCCCGGCGGCCCCCGTCCGGGCGCCCCGCGTCCGGGCAACAACCCCTACGCGCCGAGCCAGGGCATGGGTCGCCAGCGCGAGGGTGGTGCGCGCCCGGGCAACAACCCGTTCGCGCCGAGCCAGGGGATGCCGCGCCCGCAGAGCCGTCCCGGTGGGCCGCGTCCCGCCGGTGGCCCCGCGGGTCCGGGTGGTCCCCGGCCCGGTGGCCCGCGCCCGAGCCCGGGCATGATGCCCGACCGCAGCGCGGTCGCCCGTCCCGGTGAGCGCCCCGCCCGCGGTGGCGCCGGCCGTCCGGGTGGTCCCGGTCGTCCGGGTGGCCCCGGCGGTGGTGGCGGTGGCTTCGGCGGTCGTCCCGGCGGCGGCGGTCGTGGTGGTGGCTTCACCGGTCGCGGCGGCACCGCTGGTGCCTTCGGCCGCGGTGGTGGCCGTCCCGGTCGCGCCCGCAAGTCCAAGCGCGCGAAGCGTCTCGAGTTCGAGGAGATGCAGGCTCCCTCGATCGGCGGCGTCAGCGTCCCCCGCGGCGACGGCAGCACGATCGTCCAGATCCGCCAGGGCGCCTCGCTCACCGACTTCGCCGACAAGATCAACGCCAACCCGGCGTCGCTCGTCACCGTGCTGTTCCACCTCGGTGAGATGGCCACGGCCACGCAGAGCCTCGACGAGGACACCTTCAAGGTGCTCGGCACCGAGCTCGGCTACGACATCCGGATGGTCTCCCCCGAGGAGGAGGAGCGCGAGCTCTTCGACTCGTTCAACATCGACCTCGAGATCGGGGTCGACAGCGAGGACGAGGACGACCTCGAGGCCCGCCCGCCGGTCGTCACCGTCATGGGTCACGTCGACCACGGGAAGACGCGCCTCCTCGACGCCATCCGCAACGCGGAGGTCGCGGCGGGCGAGGCCGGCGGCATCACCCAGCACATCGGTGCCTACCAGATCCACAAGGAGCACGAGGGCGTCGACCGTCCGATCACCTTCATCGACACCCCGGGCCACGAGGCGTTCACCGCCATGCGTGCCCGTGGTGCGAAGGTCACGGACATCGCGATCCTCGTCGTCGCCGCCGACGACGGCGTCATGCCGCAGACCATCGAGGCGCTCAACCACGCCCAGGCCGCGGACGTGCCGATCGTCGTTGCCGTCAACAAGATCGACGTCGAGGGTGCGAACCCGAGCAAGATCCGCCAGCAGCTCACCGAGTACAACCTCGTCGCCGAGGAGTACGGCGGCGAGACGATGTTCGTCGACGTCTCCGCCAAGCAGGGGCAGAACATCGACCAGCTGCTCGAGGCCGTCCTGCTCACCGCCGACGCCGCGCTCGACCTGCGGGCCAACCCCGACCGTGACGCCCGTGGTGTCGCGATCGAGGCCAACCTCGACAAGGGCCGCGGTGCCACGGCGACCGTCCTCATCCAGTCGGGCACGCTGCGCGTCGGTGACGCCATCGTCGCGGGCTCCTCGCACGGACGCGTCCGCGCGATGCTCGACGAGCACGGCGCCAACGTCGAGGAGGCGCTCCCGTCGCGGCCGGTGCAGGTCCTCGGCCTGTCCTCGGTCCCGCGGGCCGGCGACACCTTCGTCGTCGCCCCGGACGACCGCACCGCGCGCCAGATCGCCGAGAAGCGCGAGGCGGCCGACCGTCAGGCGTCCCTGGCCAAGGCCCGCAAGCGCATCTCCCTCGAGGACCTCAACGAGGCCCTCGCGGCGGGCAAGGTCGACACCCTCAACCTCATCCTCAAGGGTGACGTGTCGGGTTCGGTCGAGGCGCTCGAGGACGCCCTGCTCCAGATCGACGTCGGCGACGAGGTCGACCTGCGGATCATCGACCGCGGTGTCGGCGCCATCACGCTGAACAACATCAACCTCGCGATGGCCTCGCAGGCGATCATCATCGGCTTCAACGTCCGCGCCGAGGGCCAGAACGCCGAGGTCGCGGAGCGCGAGGGCGTCGAGATCCGGTACTACTCGGTCATCTACCAGGCGATCGAGGAGATCGAGCAGGCGCTCAAGGGCATGCTCAAGCCGGAGTTCGAGGAGGTCGAGCTCGGCACCGCCGAGATCCGCGAGATCTTCCGCTCCTCCAAGTTCGGCAACATCGCCGGCTCGATCGTCCGCAGCGGCGAGATCAGGCGCGGCACCAAGGCGCGGATCACGCGCCAGGGCGTCGTCGTCGCCGAGAACGTCGAGATCGCCGGTCTGCGCCGGTTCAAGGACGACGTCACCGAGGTCCGCGAGGGCTTCGAGTGCGGCATCAACCTCGGGTCCTACAACGACCTGCAGCTCGAGGACCTCATCTCCACGTACGAGATGCGGGAGAAGCCGCGAGCGTGATGCGGCGGGCCCCACGCTTCGCGTGGGCGAAGCCCCGGGCCTGACCCGTCGCGGGGAGGTTCGTCCGGGTCATGGCCCGGAGCGCCCTCCCCACGGCACGCACGAGCGGGCGGCACCCCTCACGGGGTGCCGCCCGCTCGCGTGACCAGCGCGTCTCACTAGAGTGAGAGACGCCCCACGTCCCCCCGACGAAGGAGTTCTCGATGGCTGACACCGCCCGCGCCCAGAAGATCGCCGACCGCATCAAGACGGTCACCGCCGCGAACCTCGGCAGCATCGTCAAGGACCCCGACCTCGGCTTCGTCACCCTCACCGACGTGCGGGTCACCGGCGACCTCCAGCACGCCTCGCTCTTCTACACCGTGTTCGGCGACGAGGCCCAGCGCGCGACCACCGCCCGCATCCTCGAGGAGCACAAGGGGCGGCTGCGCTCGTTCGTCGGCAAGCAGCTCGGCATCCGGCTCACGCCGACCCTGGAGTTCATCGCCGACGCGATCCCCGAGAACGCGGCCCACATCGACGACCTGCTGCGCGCCGCCCGCGAGCGCGACGCCGAGGTCGCCGCGTCCGCCGCGGGCGCCCGGTACGCCGGTGAGGCCGACCCGTACAAGAAGGAGCGCGAGGACGACGACCTCGACGACGCGCTCGACGGGGCCGACGAGCGCCAGGACGTCCGCTGACCGCGACCGACGGCCTCCTCGTCGTCGACAAGCCGCAGGACTGGACGAGCCACGACGTCGTCGCCCGCTCGCGGCGGCTGTGCGGCACCCGCAAGGTCGGCCACGCCGGCACCCTCGACCCGATGGCGACGGGCGTCCTCGTCCTCGGTGTGGGCCGCGCGACGAAGCTGCTGACCTTCCTCGTCGGTGCCGACAAGGACTACACCGCGACGATCCGGCTCGGGCAGGCCAGGCTCACCGACGACGCCGAGGGCGAGGTCACCGCGACCCCCGGCGTCGGGGCGACCCGGGCGGAGGACGTCCGCGCGGCCGTCGCCGGGCTCACCGGCGCCATCCAGCAGGTCCCGAGCGCGGTGAGCGCGATCAAGGTCAAGGGCGAGCGCGCCTACCACCGGGTGCGGGCGGGGGAGTCGGTCGAGATCCCCGCCCGCGCCGTCACCGTGTCGAGGTTCGAGGTCCTCGACGTCCGAGGGGGCACCGCGCGGGACGACCAGCGCGGCCGCGACGTCGAGGTCCTCGACGTCGACGTCGAGGTCACCGTGTCCTCGGGCACCTACGTCCGCGCCCTGGCCCGCGACCTCGGGGCGGCCCTCGGCACCGCCGGCCACCTGACGGCCCTGCGCCGGACCCGGGTCGGTGGGTTCACGATCGAGGCCGCCCACCCCCTCGCCGATCTCGAGGCGCGGCACACCGCGGGCGAGCCGATGCCCGTCACGCCCCTCGCCGACGCCGCCCGCGCCGCCTTCGCGGTGCGCGAGGTCGACGAGGCCGAGGCGCGCACCCTCGGCTTCGGGCAGCGGCTGCCCTCGGCGCTCCCCGGACGCGCCGAGCCGGTCGCCGCCATCGCCCCGGACGGGACCCTCGTCGCGATGCTCGACGAGTCGCGGTCCACGGCACGCAGCCTCGTCGTGTTCGCCCCGGCCACTACATAGAGTGTCCCCCGTGCACCGCTGGACCGACGCCGCCGAGACGCCCGCAGACCTCACGCCCTGCGTCGTCACCCTCGGCAACTTCGACGGTGTGCACCGCGGACACCGGGCCGTGCTCACCGCCCTCGTCGAGGCCGGCCACCGTCTCGACCTGCCCGCCGTCGCGGTGACCTTCGACCCCCACCCGGTGGCCGTCCTGCGCCCCGACGAGGCCCCGCAGCTCATCACCCCGGCCGAGCAGCGCGACGAGCTCCTCGCCGACACCGGCCTCGACGGGCTCCTCGTCCTGGAGTTCACCCGCGAGTTCGCCCACCAGTCGCCCGAGGAGTTCGTCCGGACCGTCTTCGTCGAGGGCCTCGGCGCGCGCGCCGTGGTCGTCGGCCGGGACACCCGGTTCGGGTACCGCAACTCCGGCGACGTCGCCACGCTCGTCGGGCTCGGTGACCGGTACGGCTTCGAGGTCGTGGCGCTCGAGGACGTCGGCGAGGGCGAGCGCTTCTCCTCCTCCACCGTCCGGCGCCTCCTCGCCGAGGGCGATGTCGCCGGGGCGGCACGGATCCTCGGCCGACCGCACCGCGTCGTCGGCACCGTCGTCCACGGCAACCACCGCGGCCGCGACCTCGGGTTCCCCACGGCCAACCTGTCCGCCGACTCCCTTGGGCTCGTGCCGCAGGAGGGCGTCTACGCCGGGTGGCTGACCCGGGTCGACCGGCCCGAGGCCGACACCGACCGCACGATGCCCTGCGCCATCAGCGTGGGCACCAACCCCACGTTCGACACCCACGACCGCCGCACGGTGGAGGCGTACGTCCTCGACCGCGACGACCTCGACCTCTACGACGAGACCGTCATGGTCGAGTTCACGGCGCACATCCGGCCGACCGTGCGGTTCGAGAGCGTCGACGAGCTGACCGCCGCGATGACCCAGGACGTCGCGCGGTGCCGCGAGCTCCTCACGAAGATCGTCCCCGCCTGACCCGGTCGCGAGCGACCGTGTCAGCGCGTGGGCCCGCCCGCCTGACCCGGTCGCGAGCGACCGTGTCAGCGCGTGGGCCCGCCCGCCTGACCCGGCCGGGCGAGCCCACCCGGGTGACGAGCTGGGTCCGGCACGACGTGGGGCTCTACCTCGCCGCCGCCGGGACCTCCGTCGTCGGTGGCCTGCTCGTGTGGTCGGCCACGGCGCGCACCGACGGCAGCGCCTACCTCGTCCGGCACCTCGTCGCCGCCGCCGTCGGGTTCGGGCTCGCCGTCCTCGTCTCGCGGGCCGGCCAGGCGCGGGTCCGCCTCGCCGCCCCGGTGGTCTACGCCCTGGCCCTCATCGCCCTCGTCCTCGTCCTCACGCCGATCGGGCTGACCGTCAACGGGTCGCGCTCGTGGATCCCGCTCGTCGGCGGCTTCACCCTCCAGCCGGCCGAGCTCGTCAAGGTCGGCCTGTGCGTCGTCCTCGCCGTGCTCCTCGCCGGCCCCGCCGAGCGCGGCCTGACGCCGGGGACGCGCGAGGTGCTCGCTGCAGGTGCCCTCGTCGCGCTCCCGGTGGGGCTCGTCCTCCTCCAGCCCGACCTCGGGTCGGCGGCCGTCGTCCTCGCGATGGGCGCCGTCGTCGTCGCGGTCGCCGGGGTCCCGCGGCGGTGGCTCCTCGTCGCGGGGCTGGTCGGGGTCGCGGTCGTCGTCGCCGCGCTGACGACGCCCTTGCTCAGCGACTACCAGCGCGACCGACTCACCGCGTTCGCCGACCCGTCGGCCGACCCGCAGGGCAGCGGCTACCAGACCCGGATGGTGCGGCTCGCCATCGGCGGCGGCGGTCTGTGGGGGCAGGGCTTCATGGCGGGGGAGCGCACCCAGGGCGGTGACGTGCCCTACCAGCTCAACGACTTCGTCTTCTCGGTCGCGGGGGAGGAGCTCGGCTTCGTGGGCGCCACCGGCCTGCTGCTTCTCCTCGCCTTCGTCGTCCTGCGCGTGCTGCGCGTGGCGGCGCGGGTCGCGGACCCGTTCGGGAGGCTCGTCGCCGTGGGGGTCGCGGCCTGGCTCGCGGTCCAGGTCGTGCAGAACGTCGGGATGAACCTCGGGCTGCTCCCGGTGACCGGCCTGCCCCTGCCGTTCGTGTCGTACGGAGGGTCCTCGATGGTCGTCTCGTGGCTCGCGGTCGGGCTCGTCGACGCCGCCCACAGCGCCGACCGGGACCGGTGACGCGACGCCCGGGCGACCCGGTGGTCACGAATCCGACTCGCCGGTAACAAGGCGTTCCCCTCTGTGCCCCTCCTGTGACAGCATTCGCTCACCCGCCCCCAATGTCGAGGACGATGCCGCGATGCTCACTGCTTCCCCCCAGATCCACGCTCCCGCCGACGAGCCGGTCGACCAGTCCGTGCTGGAGCAGCGGGCCACGAGCGTTGGACACCTCTTCCGCGACCGCGTCGCCGCGACCCCGGACCGCCCGGCCTTCATGCACGCCGTCGTCACCCCCTCCGGCGACGAGTGGGTCACCGAGACCTGGCGTGACGTCGACACCGTCGTCCGCGAGGTCGGCGCCGGCCTCGTCGCCCTCGGCGTCGAGCCCGAGGACCGGGTCGCCATCGCGTCGAGCACCCGCTGGGAGTGGGCGCTCGCCGACCTCGCCATCATGGTGAGCGGCGGTGCGACGACGACGATCTACCCGACGACGATCGCCGACGACGTCGCCTTCATCCTCGCCGACTCCGGCACCAAGGTCGTCTTCGCCGAGAACGCCGAGCAGCTCGAGAAGCTGCGCTCGATCCGCGGCCAGATCCCGGGCGTCTCGCGGGTCGTCGTCTTCGACGGCGGGTCCGACGACGACGCGTGGACGCTCGGCCTCGACGACGTCCGCACCCTCGGCCGCGAGTACCTCGAGGGCGACCCCGGCGCCATCGACGCGCGCATCGACCGCATCCAGCCCGACCAGCTCGCGACGATCATCTACACCTCGGGCACGACCGGTCGCCCGAAGGGTGTCCGCCTGCGGCACAGCGCCTGGACCTACGAGTCGGCCGCCGTCGCGTCGATCAACATCCTCGCCGAGGACGACCTGCAGTACCTCTGGCTGCCGCTCGCCCACGTCTTCGGCAAGGTGCTGCTCACCCTGCCCCTGCAGATCGGCTTCCCCACGGCCATCGACGGGCGGATCGACAAGATCGTCGACAACCTCGCCGTCGTCCGACCCACCTTCATGGGTGCGGCCCCGCGCATCTTCGAGAAGGCCTACGGCCGGATCCAGACGATGATGGCCGGCGAGGGCGGCCTCAAGCACAAGCTCTTCGTGTGGGCCAGCGGTGTCGGCCGCGAGGTCAGCGAGCTGCGCGAACAGGGCAAGAACCCCTCGGGGATGCTCGCCCGCAAGTACGCCATCTCCGACAAGATCATCGGCACCAAGATCCGGGACCGCTTCGGCGGGAACATCCGCTTCTTCATCTCCGGCTCGGCCGCGCTCAACGGCGACGTCGCACGCTGGTTCGACGGGATGGGGATGCAGATCGCCGAGGGCTACGGCCTCACCGAGTCCAGCGCCGCCTCCTTCGTCGCGCGCACCAAGGCCTACCGGTACGGCACGGTCGGCTGGGCCCTGCCGGGGACCGAGATCCGGATCGCCGAGGACGGCGAGGTGCTGCTGCGCGGTCCCGGCATCATGGAGGGGTACCACAACAACCCCGAGGCGACGTCCGAGGCTCTGGACGCCGACGGGTGGCTGCACACCGGGGACATCGGCGAGCTCGACGACCGCGGCTTCCTCAAGATCACCGACCGCAAGAAGGACCTGTTCAAGACGAGCGGTGGCAAGTACGTCGCGCCCTCGATCATCGAGTCGACCTTCAAGGGCCTGTGCCCCTACGCCAGCCAGCTCGTCGTCTACGGGGCCGACCGCAACTTCGTCTCCGCCCTCATCACCCTCGACCCCGACGCGATCCAGGGCTGGGCCGCGCAGAACGGGATGGAGGGGAAGTCCTACGAGGAGATCGTCTCCTCCGACGCGTGCCGGCAGATGGTGCAGGGCTACGTCGACCAGCTGAACGCCGGCCTCAACCGCTGGGAGACGATCAAGAAGTTCACGATCCTCGAGCACGACCTCACCGTCGAGGAGGGTGAGCTCACGCCCTCGCTCAAGCTCAAGCGCAAGGTCGTCGCCGAGAAGTACAAGGACCTCCTCGACGCGCACTACTCGGGCTAGGCCCCAGCAGCCACGAACCGCGACGCCCGGGCCGTCCTCATACCGGCCCGGGCGTCGTCGTGTCACCCGCCGACGAGGGGGACGAACCGGTAGCGGCCGTGGGTGGTGACCACGCGTCCTCCGGGCGCGGCCGCGTCGAGCACGACGCGCGTCATCACCCCGTCGACGGGCAGGACGAGGACGCCGCCCTCGGCGAGCTGGGCCACGAGCTCCTCGGGCAGGCGCGTCGCCATCGCCGAGACGAGGATCCGGTCGAAGGGGCCGTCGTCGGCGGCGCCGAGGCGGTCGGGGTCGGCCTCGCGGATGCGCGCGTGGCGCAGCCCGGTGCGGTCGAGGTTCTCGCGGCCGACCGCGACGAGCGCGGGCACCCGCTCGACCCCGAGGACCGACCCGGTGGGGCCGGTGAGCTCGGCGAGGAGGGCCGTGGTCCACGCCGACCCCGACCCGACGTCGAGGACGTGCTGACCGGGCCGCACGTCGAGCAGCTCGAGCATCGCGAGGACGGTGCGCGGCTGGCTGTTCGTCTGCCCGTGCCCGATGGACAGCGGGCCGTCGTAGCCGGCGTCCCGGCGCACCGCCCGGGGGAGGAAGCGCTCCCGGGGCTGGGCCGCCAGTGCGGCGGCGACCCGCTCGCTGCGCCCCATCAGAGGTCCAGGTCGGCCAGGGCGGTCGAGACGGCGCGGTGGAAGGTCGGGTAGGCGAAGACCAGGCCGCGCAGGGCGGCGACGGGCACCCTCGCGTGCACGGCGGTGGCGAGCATCGAGAGCACCTCACCGCCGCTCGGGCCGACGGCCGTGGCGCCGACGAGGTGCCCTGCCTCCCGGTCGGCGACGAGCTTGACGACGCCCTCGCCGCCCGGACCGTGGATCCAGCCGCGGGTCGAGGCCTGCATCGGGGTCGAGGCGGCGGCCACGTCGAGCCCGGCGTCGCGGGCCTGCTGCTCGGACAGGCCCACCGAGCCGACCTCGGGGTCGGTGAAGGTGACCCGGGGGACGGCGTGGTACTCGGCGACGGGTCCGTCGGCGTCGCCGAGGACGTCGGCCAGCGCGATCCCGGCCTGGTACGTCGACAGGTGGGTGAAGGCTCCGTGGCCGGCGATGTCGCCGACGGCCCAGAGCCGGTCGCCCGCCCGCATCCGCTCGTCGGTGTCGATGCTGCGGGCGGTGGGGTCGAGCCCCACCGTGTCGAGGCCGACGTCGTGGAGGTTGGGGCGCCGGCCCGCGGCGACGAGGAGGCGCTCGGCGGTGAGGTCGAGGTCGGTCCCGCCGGCGTCGGTGACCGCCACGGTGAACCGGCCGTCGGCGTGGCCCACGCGGTGGATCGCGGCGCCGGCGAGGACGCGCACGCCCTCGGCCGCGAAGGCCTTCGCCACGACCTCGGACGCCTCGGGCTCCTCGAGCGCGAGGATCCGCGGCGCGACCTCGACGATGGTGACCTCGGTGCCGAACCGGGCGAACGCCTGCGCGAGCTCGGCCCCGATGGCGCCGCCACCGACGACGACCATCGAGGCCGGCAGGTCGGGGGTCGCGAGGATGTCCCGGTTGGTCCAGAACGGGGTGCCGGCGAGCCCGTCGACGGGGGGCGCGGCCGGGGCGGTCCCGGTGTTGAGGACGACGCCGCGGCTCGCGACGAACCGCCGGTCACCGACGACGACCGCCCCGGGGCCGTCGAGCCGTCCGTGCCCGCGGACGAACCGGGCCCCCGCCTTCTCGAGGCGCTCGACGGCCACCCGGTCGTCCCAGTCGTCCGTGGCCTCCTCGCGGATGCGCCGGGAGACGACCGACCAGTCGGGTGCGACCTCGGCGCCGCCGGCGAGCACGCCGACGCGGCGGGCCTCGGCGAGGGTGCCCGCAGCACGGACCACCATCTTCGAGGGGATGCAGCCGTAGTACGGGCACTCGCCGCCGACGAGCCGCTCGTCGACGGCGACGACCGTCAGGCCGGCCCTCGCGGCCTCGGTGGCGAGGTGCTCACCGCCGGGCCCGAGGCCGAGGACGACGAGGTCGACGTGCGCGTCGGTGCTCATGCCCCCATCTTGGGCGCTCCGGGCCGTTTTGGGGGACGGCCACGACCCGACCTACCCTTGGGGGATGCCCGGTCAGTCCGTCTTCCGCTCCCTCGAGCCCTTGCTCGAGCAGGTGAGCAAGCCCATCCAGTACGTGGGCGGCGAGCTGAACTCGACGGTCAAGGACTGGGACCTCGCCGGCGACGCCACCGTCCGCTGGGCCCTGATGTACCCGGACGCCTACGAGGTCGGGGTACCGAACCAGGGCGTCATGATCCTCTACGAGGTGCTCAACGAGCGCCCGGACGCCCTCGCCGAGCGCACCTACGCGGTGTGGCCGGACCTCGAGGCGCTGATGCGTCAGCACGGCGTCCCACAGTTCACCGTCGACGCGCACCGCCCGGTCGGCGACTTCGACCTGTTCGGCCTGTCGTTCTCCACCGAGCTCGGCTACACGAACATGCTCACCGCGCTCGACCTCGCGGGCATCCCGCTGCACGCGCGCGACCGCGACGAGAGCCACCCGATCGTCGTCGCCGGCGGGCACGCCGCGTTCAACCCGGAGCCGATCGCCGACTTCGTCGACGCGGCCGTGGTCGGCGACGGCGAGGAGGCCGTCCTCGCCGTCACCGACATCGTGTCGGCGTGGAAGCGCGAGGGCCGCCCCGGCGGTCGCCACGAGGTGCTGCTCCGGCTCGCGCGCACCGGTGGCGTGTACGTCCCGGCGTTCTTCGACGTCACCTACCTGCCCGACGGGCGCATCCAGCGGGTGGCTCCGAACCAGCACGGCATCCCGTGGCGGGTCTCGAAGCACACCGTCATGGACCTCGACGCCTGGCCGTACCCGAAGCAGCCGCTCGTGCCGCTGGCCGAGTCGGTCCACGAGCGGATGTCGGTCGAGATCTTCCGTGGCTGCACGCGTGGCTGCCGCTTCTGCCAGGCGGGGATGATCACCCGCCCGGTCCGCGAGCGCTCCATCACCGGCATCGGCGAGATGGTCGAGCGCGGCCTTGCCGCAACGGGGTTCGAGGAGGTCGGGCTGCTCTCGCTGTCGAGTGCCGACCACTCCGAGATCGCCGACGTCGCCAAGGGCCTCGCCGACCGATACGAGGGCACGAACACCGGTCTGTCGCTTCCCTCCACGCGCGTCGACGCCTTCAACATCGACCTCGCCAACGAGCTGACGCGCAACGGGCGCCGCTCCGGCCTGACCTTCGCCCCCGAGGGCGGGTCCGAGCGGATCCGCAAGGTCATCAACAAGATGGTGAGCGAGGACGACCTGATCCGCACCGTCTCGGCCGCCTACGGCGCGGGCTGGCGGCAGGTGAAGCTCTACTTCATGTGCGGCCTCCCCACCGAGACCGACGACGACGTCCTGCAGATCGCCGAGCTCGCCAAGCGCGTCATCGAGACCGGTCGCCAGGTCAGCGGGCGCCGCGACATCCGGTGCACCGTCTCGATCGGCGGGTTCGTCCCGAAGCCGCACACCCCCTTCCAGTGGGCCGCCCAGCTCGGCGCCGAGGAGACCGACGCGCGCCTGCAGAAGCTGCGCGACGCCATCCGGTCCGACCGGCGGTACGGCTCCTCGATCGGGTTCCGGTACCACGACGGCAAGCCCGGCATCGTCGAGGGACTCCTCTCGCGCGGTGACCGCCGGGTCGGTCGCGTCATCGAGGCCGTGTGGCGTGACGGTGGGCGCTTCGACGGCTGGTCCGAGCACTTCTCGTACGACCGCTGGATGGCGGCCGCGGCCTCCGAGCTCCCGGCCGTCGGCGTCGACGTGGCCTGGTACACGACGCGCGAGCGCGGCGAGACCGAGGTCCTGCCCTGGGACCACATCGACTCCGGGCTGGACAAGGAGTGGCTCTGGCAGGACTGGCTGGACGCGCTCGACGAGACCGAGGTCGAGGACTGCCGCTGGACCCCGTGCTTCGACTGCGGCGTCTGCCCGCAGATGAACACCGAGATCGAGATCGGCCCCACGGGCAAGACGCTGCTGCCGCTCACGGTCCTCGGGTCGGGCCGCGAGGCGATGCGCGAGCACTCGCACGCCTGACCCGGGCACACTGCTCGGTGTGAGCGCGTCCCCGTCCGCCGAGATCACCCTGCGGTTCCTCGCCGCCCCGACGGATGCCGGCCGGTCGGGCTCGGTGTCCGCGGGGCGCGTCCTGGAGTGGATCGACAAGGCCGGGTACGCCGCTGCCGCCGGCTGGAGCGGCACGTACTGCGTCACGGCCTACGTCGGGAACGTCCGGTTCACGCGTCCGGTCGAGGTCGGCGACCTCGTCGAGGCGACCGCCCGCGTCGTCCACACCGGGCGCTCCTCGATGCACGTGACGGTCGACCTCGCCTCGGGCCCGCCGCGCACCCGCGAGCTGGCGCCCGCGACCCGTTGCCTCATGGTCTTCGTCGCGGTCGACGGGGAGGGGCGCTCGACGCCGGTCCGGGCGTTCACGCCGTCGACGCTGGGGGAGGAGCTGCAGCAGGCCTGGGCGGTGCGCCGGGCGGAGCTGCGTGCCGAGGTCGAGGAGGCGATGGCGGGGGTCTCGTACACCGACGCCGGGACCGCCCCGCGGGTCGGGCTGCGCTTCCTCGCTGCGCCCACCGACGTCAACTGGGGCGGCAAGGTGCACGGCGGCATCGTCATGCGGTGGATCGACGAGGCCGCCCACGTCCTCGCGACGCAGTGGACGGGCGACGCGGCCAACGTCGCGATCTTCACGGGCGGCGTGCGGTTCTACCGGCCCCTGCGGATCGGCCACCTCGTCGAGGTCGAGGCGCGGCTGCTGCACACGGGGCGGACCTCGATGCACATCGGGGTCCACGTCCGGTCCGGCGACCCCACGGCCGGGCCCTCCGGGATGGAGCTGACGACCTACTGCCGGACCATCTTCGTCGGCATCGACGACGAGCGGCGTGCGGTGCCGTGCCCGAGGTGGGAGCCGGTGTCCGACGAGGACCGCCTCCTCGACGCCCATGCCGTCGAGCTGGTCCGGATCCGCGAGCGCTTCGGCGACTGACAGACGGCATCGTTGGACACCGAACCTCCGCCTGGGCACCCGATATCGGGTGCCCAGGCGGAGGTTCGGTGACATGTGCCCGACAACCCAGGAGTGGTGCCGGGTGTCCGGGCGCGCCGTCAGCCCACGAGCGCGGTGACGACCTCGCGGAAGGTGGCCGTGTGCCGGTCCACGTCGGCCCGCGAGGTGTCCGGGCACATGAGCGCCATGTTGTGGAACGGGGTCATGAGGATGCCGCGGTTGCACATCGCCAGGTGCAGGTAGGCGTCGAGGTCGTCGTCGTGCGCGGCGGCCGACTCCTCGCCGGAGCGCGGCGCGGGGCGCACGAACCGGTACTCGCTGCGCGCGCCCAGCTGCGAGACCGACCACGGCACGTCCAGCTCGTCGAGGGTCGCCTGCACCCCCTCGGTGAACGCCGTCGCCAGCCCGGTCATGTGCGCGAAGGCCTCCTTCGTCAGCACCCGGTCGAGCGTCGCCCGCATCGCGGCCGTCGAGAGCGCGTTGCCGGCGAGGGTTCCCCCGACCCCGCCGACGTCGACGATGTCGGCGTCCCCGCCGTCGGTGTGCCGGGTGATGGCCGCGGCGACCTCCTCGGTGAGGCCGTAGGCGCCGCAGGGGATGCCGCCGCCGATCGACTTGCCGATGACGAACAGGTCCGGCTCGAGGGACCACTCGCGCGTCGCGCCGCCCCATCCGGCCGAGAAGGTGTGCGTCTCGTCGATGAGCAGGAGCGAGCCGTGCCGGGTCGCGAGCTCGCGGACGCCCTCGAGGAAGCCGGGCTCGGGCAGGACGATCCCGATGTTGGTCAGCGCGGGCTCGGTGAGGACGACCGCGACGTCGCCGTGGGCGAGCTCGCGCTCGACGGACTCGAGGTCGTTCCACGTCGCGACGCGGGTGGTGAGGTCGAGGTCGACCGGGGGAGCGACGTTGCCCGGCCGCGACTCGGCCTTGCCGTCGGGTCCCGGGACCGCGAAGGCCTCGTCGACCGACCCGTGGTAGCAGTACGCGAAGACGAGGACCTTGGGTCGCCCGGTGGCGAGGCGGGCGAGGCGGATCGCCCACCGGTTGGCGTCGGTGGCCGACAGGGTGAAGCTCCACAGCGGCAGGCCGAAGCGGGCGGTCAGCTCGGCGCCGACCCACTGCGCGTCCTCCGTCGGGAGCATCGTCGTGATGCCGCCGAGGTCGCCGAGGCGGCGCCCCACCGCCTCCACGGTGGCACGGGGGGAGTGGCCGGCCATCGCGCCGGTGTCCCCGAGGGCGAAGTCGACGTAGGTGTGCCCGTCGACGTCGGCGATGCGGTTGCCGCGCGCGTGGTCGAGGTAGAGCGGGAAGCCGCCGCTCCACTTGTTCATCCACGTCATCGGGACGCGGCCGAAGAGGTTGCCGCCCGCCTCGAAGAGCTCGCGGCTGCGCGGGTGGCGCTCGGTGTACGTCCTCTGCTCGGCGGCGAGGAGCTCGGCGAGGCGGGACCTGTCGATCTCGGGCATGCCCGCACGATATCGGCACGGATGCAGCGCCGTCAGCCCCGCTTCCGCCACGGATCAGTGGAGGATGGCGGGCCTCGTCCTCGGAATCCGCAGCGTGAGCCCGCTGGGTCGCCGATTCGGTGGAGGAGCGCGCCCGCTCCTAGGCTTGTCCCCATGGCCCGCCAGCGCACCCCCGAGGGTCCCCCTCCCGCCCCGGCGGTCCAGAAGCTCCGCATCCGGTACGCCAAGCGCGGCCGCCTCCGGTTCTCCTCGACCCGCGACTTCTCGCGCGCCCTCGAGCGGGCCCTGCGACGCGCCGACGTCCCGATGGCGTTCTCCGCGGGCTTCCACCCGCACCCCCTCATCTCCTACGCCAACGGGGCGCCGACCGGCACGGCCAGCGAGGCCGAGTACTTCGAGATCCGCGTCACCGAACGGGTCGACGCCGAGGCCGTGCGCGCCGCCCTGGACGAGGCGCTGCCCGACGGCCTCGACGTCCTCGAGGTCGTCGAGGCCGGGCCCGGCGCCCTCGCCGACCGGCTCGAGGCGAGTGAGTGGCAGCTCGTCGTGCGCGGTGCGGACCCCGCCGCGGTCGAGGAGGCGGTGGCCGGCTACCTCGCCGCCGAGGTCGCCGAGACGACCCGCACCTTCAAGACGGGTCCGAGGACGTTCGACACGCGCGCCGCGGTGCTGTCGCTGGTGCTCGACGGGGTCGACGAGGAGGGGTGTGCGATACTGCGGATGGTCGTACGGCACACCACACCGTCCGTGCGCCCCGACGACATCCTGACCGCACTGCGCGCAGTGACCGGGTTCTCGCCGCCGGTCCCACCCCTGGTGACCCGGCTGGCGCAAGGCCCTCTGCGAGGCGCAGCTGCCGGGGTGGCCGACCCACTGGCCGCCGACAAGGACGCCGCCGGCCTCGGATAGGTGCCGCGCCGCCCGCGCGAGCCGCTCCGGGGCAGCAGTCGACTTCCGTGTGGGGTGCGCCCCCGCACGATCCGATCGCACACCACGCGGTCGACGAGGAGCCGGTCCCCCGGCCTCCGGTGTGGTCGTCATCGCGTGGGTGACGGAAGGAGCCATCGTGGCTTCCGAGAACGACCCGACCACCCCCGACACCGAGGTCCCGGCCGCGCCGGCGACCGACGAGGTGCCCGCCAGGCCCAAGCGCCGTCGCGCGACGAAGAAGGCCTCCGCACCCGCGCCGGTCGCCGAGACCGCCGCCGATGACGCGCCGGAGCGCGACGCCGCGCCGCCCGCCGATGGCGAGGCCCCCACCGACGAGGCGCCCGCACCGAAGGCGACGCGCAAGCGTGCGGCGAAGAAGACGACGAAGAAGGCAGCGAAGAAGGCCGCCGACACCACCGCGGAGGAGGCCGCTGCGGAGGACGCGGCGCCGGCTCCCGAGGAGGCCCCGGAGCAGCTGCCGGTCCTCGACGTCGAGGCCGAGGCGGCCCCCGAGGCCGAGGACGAGGAGGAGGCCGAGGACGAGGAGACCGCGGCCACCGTCCCCAGCTTCGGCCTGCTGTTCCAGGCACCCGAGCCGGTGGTCCGGCCCCGACGCCGGGCCACCGCTCCCGCGCAGGCCCCCGTCGAGCGCCCGGCCGACGAGGTCGGCGACACCCCCGCCGAGCCCGCCGGCCGCACCGACCGAACCGACCGTGCGGACCGTGCGGACCGCACCGAGGGTGACGGCGCGGACGGCGGAGAGGGCCGCGAGGCCGACGGCACGCAGGACCGCTCCGACGACGACACCGACGGTGACGGCGGCCCGCGCCGCCGACGCCGCGGGGGCCGCGGCCGCCGCGGTCGTGACAAGGGCGCCGACGACACGGCCCCCGCCACCGCTGACGACGCGTCCTCGGACCGCTCCGACGCCGCGACGACCGGTCCCGAGCAGGACGACGCGACCGAGAGCGGCTCGAGCCGCCGGCGCCGCCGTCGCCGCCGGGGCGGGTCCGACGTCGAGGGCGAGGACCCGCCCGGCACCGTCACGCGGGTCCGCGAGCCGCGCGCCCAGCGCGACGAGCCGACCGCGGTCAAGGGCTCGACCCGCCTCGAGGCGAAGAAGCAGCGCCGGCGCGAGGGCCGCGAGGCCGGTCGCCGCCGCACGATCATCACCGAGGCCGAGTTCCTCGCCCGCCGCGAGAGCGTCGAGCGCGTCATGGTCGTGCGCGGTCGTGGCGACCGGACGCAGATCGGCGTCCTCGAGGACGGCGTGCTCGTCGAGCACTACGTCTCGCGCGAGACGACCGCCTCGATGGCCGGCAACGTCTACCTCGGGCGCGTCCAGAACGTCCTCCCGTCGATGGAGGCCGCGTTCGTCGACATCGGCAAGGGCCGCAACGCCGTGCTCTACGCCGGCGAGGTCAACTGGGATGCCGCCGGGCTCGAGGGCGGCCAGGCGCGCCGGATCGAGAACGCGCTGTCCTCGGGCGACACCGTCCTCGTCCAGGTGACCAAGGACCCGATCGGCCACAAGGGCGCGCGGCTCACCTCGCAGATCTCGCTGCCCGGCCGCTACCTCGTCTACGTGCCCGAGGGCCAGATGACCGGCATCTCGCGCAAGCTCCCGGACACCGAGCGGGCGCGGCTCAAGGCCATCCTCAAGGAGGTCGTGCCCGACACCGCGGGCGTGATCGTCCGCACCGCCGCGGAGGGAGCCTCGGAGGAGGAGCTGCGCGCCGACGTCGAGCGGCTCACCAAGGCGTGGGAGAAGATCTCGAAGAAGGCCGAGGCCGCGAAGGCCAAGAAGGCGGGGTCGGGCGGCGCGCCCGTCCTCCTGCATGGCGAGCCCGACCTCACCGTCCGCGTCATCCGCGACGTCTTCACGGAGGACTTCACCTCGCTCGTCATCTCGGGCGACAAGGCCTGGGCCGAGGTCAGCGAGTACGTCGAGGACGTCGCCCCCGACCTCGCGCCGCGCCTCACCCGGTGGACCTCCGAGGACGACGTCTTCGCCGCGCACCGCATCGACGAGGCCCTCGCAAAGGCGATGGACCGCAAGGTCTGGCTGCCCTCGGGCGGCTCGCTCGTCATCGACCGCACCGAGGCGATGACCGTCGTCGACGTCAACACCGGCAAGTTCGTCGGCTCCGGGGGCAACCTCGAGGAGACCGTCACCAAGAACAACCTCGAGGCCGCCGAGGAGATCGTCCGCCAGCTCCGCCTGCGCGACATCGGCGGCATCATCGTCATCGACTTCATCGACATGGTCCTGGAGTCCAACCGCGACCTCGTCGTGCGTCGCCTCCTCGAGTGCCTCGGCCGCGACCGGACCAAGCACCAGGTCGCCGAGGTCACCTCGCTCGGCCTGGTCCAGATGACCCGCAAGCGGGTCGGGTCGGGCCTGGTCGAGGTCTTCTCCGAGCCGTGCGAGCACTGCGCCGGCCGCGGCATCATCGTCCACAGCGAGCCGGTCGACCGTGGCGGGTCCTCGCCGGCCGAGTCCGGGTCCTCGCGCTCCGGCCGCGGGCGGGGTGGTCGCGGGGGCTCCGGTGGGACCGGTGGGTCCGGCGGCTCCGGCTCGGGCGGGGCCACCGCCGAGAAGGTCGAGGAGCACCGGCCCAGCGGGCCGTCCGCGGCGCAGATCGCCGCCGCGGCCCATGCCGCCGCACTGCGCAAGGCCGAGGGCGAGCACCACGACCACCACGACCACACCGAGCACGCCGACCCCGTCGAGGTCGCTGCCGACGCCACGCCCGACAGCCTTCCCGAGGTCGCGGACGTCGCGCCGGCGGAGGACGTGGCGGCCGTGGCCGACGAGGCCGTCCTCGCGGACGTGCCCGCCGAGCCCCAGGCCGTCGGGCCCGTGGCCAGCGACGGCCCGGTCGCCGCTACCGACGAGGCGCAGACCCCGGACGACGCCGGCGAGCCCGAGCAGCCCGAGCAGCCGGCCTCCGGGCGTCGCGGTCGCCGTCGCCGCGGCCGGGTCGTGTCCCCGGCCGGACCCCCGCGCAGCGGGGCCGGTTCGTCCTCCGGCGACGGGCCCACCGAGCCCACCGCCCAGCCCACCCCCGAGGCCGCCGCCGAGTGATTTCGGGTTCCGCCGGGGCACCGGTAGTCTTGACCCTTGGTGCGCCCACCGCGCTGACGTCCCGTGTCGTCCACGGGGTCGCTGTCGGCCGGTTCCAGGAGGCGCACAACGAGTGAGAGTGAGTACGACTGTGTACGCGATTGTGCGCGCAGGTGGTCGCCAGGAGAAGGTCTCCGTCGGCGACGTCCTGCTCATCGACAAGGTCGGCCAGGCCGGCGACAAGGTGCAGCTCCAGCCGCTGCTCGTCGTCGACGGGGGCACCGTCACCTCCGACGCGAGCAAGCTCGCCAAGGTGAAGGTCACGGCCGAGGTGGTCAAGGCCGCGAAGGGCCCGAAGATCACCATCCTCAAGTACAAGAACAAGACCGGCTACCGGAAGCGCCAGGGCCACCGCCAGCCGCTCACGCAGGTCAAGATCACGGCGATCGACGCCTGATCCCGGAACTCACGAAGGACTCCTGAGATGGCACACAAGAAGGGTGCGTCCTCGACCCGCAACGGTCGCGACAGCAACGCCCAGTACCTCGGCGTCAAGCGCTACGGCGGCCAGGCCGTCAAGGCCGGCGAGATCCTCGTCCGCCAGCGCGGCACGCACTTCCACCCCGGTGACGGCGTCGGCCGCGGCGGCGACGACACCCTCTTCGCGCTCGTCGCGGGTGCGGTGAAGTTCGGCGCCAAGCGCGGCAAGAAGACCGTCAACATCGTCCCGGCGGCCACCGCCGCCGAGTGACGCGTCGCCGGGACACGCTCCCGGCACCCACGCACCACACTCGTGAGGGGCGGGCCTGACACCGGGCCCGCCCCTCATGCATCCCACCCCACGGCCCGTCCGGGCCGGCACACGCAAGGAGCGACAGGCATGACGACCTTCGTCGACCGCGTCGTCCTGCACGTCGCCGCCGGGAACGGCGGCCACGGCGTGGCCTCGGTCAAACGCGAGAAGTTCAAGCCCCTCGGCGGCCCCGACGGCGGCAACGGCGGCAAGGGCGGCTCGGTGATCCTCGCCGTCGACCCGCAGTCGACGACGCTGCTCGACTACCACCACACCCCGCACCGCAAGGCGACGAACGGCAAGCCCGGCGCGGGCGACGAGCGCAACGGCGCCGACGGTGACGACCTCGTCCTCCCGGTCCCGGCGGGGACCGTCGTCAAGGACCGCGACGGCACCGTCCTCGCCGACCTCGTCGGCTTCGACTCGACCTTCGTCGCGGCCCGCGGCGGGCGAGGCGGCCTGGGCAACAAGGCCCTCGCCAGCGCGCGCCGCAAGGCGCCCGGCTTCGCCCTCCTCGGGGAGCCGGGGGAGACCCTCGAGGTCGTCCTCGAGCTGAAGTCGCTCGCCGACGTCGCCCTCATCGGGTTCCCGAGCGCGGGCAAGTCCTCTCTCGTGTCGGTGCTGTCGGCGGCGCGGCCGAAGATCGCCGACTACCCGTTCACGACCCTCGTGCCGAACCTCGGTGTCGTCACCGCGGGGTCGGAGCGGTACACCGTCGCCGACGTGCCCGGCCTCATCCCCGGCGCGAGCGAGGGCAAGGGGCTCGGCCTGGAGTTCCTCCGCCACGTCGAGCGCTGCTCCGTGCTCGTCCACGTCGTCGACTGCGCCACCCTCGAGCCGAACCGCGACCCGATGACCGACCTCGAGGTCATCGAGGCCGAGCTCGCCGCCTACGTCACCGACGACTCCCTTGGAGGACGCCCGCTGTCGGAGCGCACGCGCGTCGTCGTCCTCAACAAGGCGGACGTGCCCGAGGCGCGCGACCTCGCGGAGATGGTCAAGCCGATGCTGGAGGAGCGCGGGCTCGAGGTGTTCATCGTGTCCGCGGTGGCCCACCTCGGCCTCAAGGAGCTGACCTTCGCGCTGGCCCGGCACGTGGCCGCAGCCCGGGCCGAGCTGGAGGCGGCGGTCGTCGAGCGCCCTCGCGTCGTCATCCGGCCCAGGGCCGTCGACGACAGCGGCTTCCACGTGCGGCGCGAGGGCACGTCCGACGGCGAGGTCTTCCGCGTCCTCGGCGAGCGCCCGACCCGGTGGGTGCGCCAGACCGACTTCTCCAACGACGAGGCCGTCGGCTACCTCGCCGACCGGCTCAGCCGCCTCGGTGTCGAGGAGGCCCTGCTCAAGGCCGGTGCCGTGGCGGGCTCGACGGTCCTCATCGGCCCCGAGGACGACGCGGTCGTCTTCGACTGGGAGCCGACGATGTCCGCCGGGGCCGAGCTGCTCGCCGGGCCGCGCGGGACCGACCTGCGCCTCGAGCCGGAGGGCCGGCGGACGCGCGCGGAGAAGCGCGAGGACTTCCACGCCCGCAAGGACGCCCAGACCGCCGCGCGCGACGAGCTCGCCACGGAGCGGCGCGCCGGCCACTGGGCGCACGCGGACGACGAGGACCAGTGATGTCCGACGACCTCGCCGCGCGGTTGCGCGAGGCGGTGGGCGACGCCCAGCGCCTCGTCGTCAAGGTGGGGTCGTCCTCGCTGACGTCCGCTGACGGGGGACACCTGGACGAGGTCGCGCTCCGCGCGCTCGTCGACGTCCTCGCCGCGCGCCGGGGGGAGGGGCGCCAGGTCGTCCTCGTGTCCTCTGGTGCCATCGCCGCCGGCATCGGCCCGCTGGGGCTGGCGACCCGTCCCAGCGACCTCGCGACCCAGCAGGCCGCGGCGTCGGTGGGGCAGGGAGCGCTCGTCGCCGCGTACCAGGCGGCGTTCGGCGCCTACGGCCTGACCGTCGGGCAGGTGCTGCTCACCGCCGACGACACGACCCGGCGCTCGCACTACACGAACGCACGGCGCACCCTCGATCGGCTGCTCGAGCTCGGCATCGTGCCGATCGTCAACGAGAACGACACCGTGGCGACCCAGGAGATCCGCTTCGGGGACAACGACCGGCTCGCCGCGCTCGTCGCCGACCTCGTCGCCGCACAGGGGCTGGTGCTCCTCACCGACGTCGACGCCCTCTACGACGGGCCACCGTCGCGCGGGGGTTCGCGGCGGGTGCCGCTCGTCGCGACGACGGACGACCTCGACGCCGTGACGATCGGCGGCACGGGGTCCTCGGTCGGGTCCGGTGGCATGGTGACGAAGGTCGAGGCCGCCGGGATCGCCGGCGCGGCGGGCATCCCGACGCTGCTGACCCGTCTCGTCGACGTCTCCCGCGCCCTGGCGGGTGCCGACGTCGGCACGGTGTTCGCCCCGGCGGCCGCGACCCGCGCCTCGCGCAAGCGGTGGCTGGCGCACGCGACGACCTCTCGCGGGAGCCTCATCCTCGACGAGGGTGCGGTGGCGGCGGTGACCGAGCGGCGGAAGTCCCTGCTGGCCGCGGGGATCACCGCGGTCACGGGGTCGTTCGCGGCCGGCGACCCGGTCGACGTGTGCGGGCCCGACGGGCAGGTCATCGCGCGGGGTCTCGTCACGTACGCGTCGGGGGAGCTGCCCCGGCTGCTGGGTCGCTCGACGCACGACCTCGCCGCCGAGCTGGGCAAGGCGTACGAGCGCGAGGTCATCCACCGCGACGACCTCGTCGTCCTCTGACCCTCGCCCCCGCCTGCGTCGACCTTCTGGTGCGAGGGTTCCGAGTCAGCGGATCTGCTGCACCTCGAACTGCATCCGCGGGTTGGCGATCTCGTCCTGGCTCTGCACGAGCTGGAGCTCGCGGCGCCCCGAGGTGTGGGTACGGTCGAGGAGGTCGAAGACGCTGCTGACGGTGCGGCCCAGGGCGACCGCGGCGTCCTGCGTGTCGAGCAGGTGGGCGGTGAACAGGGCGGCCGTGACGTCACCGGACCCGTTCGCCTTCATCGGCAGGTGCGGGGTCTGGACGATCCAGGCGCCGTCGCCGTGGACGGCGAGCATCTCGATGGTGCCCTCGGGACGGTCCGGGCGCAGGACGCTGGTGACGAGCACCGTCTGCGGGCCCATCGCCCGGGCCTGCTCGACCGCGGCGAGCGTGGAGTCGAGGTCGTCCGGCTCGGTCTCGGTGAGGAAGCCCAGCTCGAACTGGTTCGGGGTGATGAGGTCGGCGCGGGGGACCACCTTCTCGCGCAGGAGCACGGGGATCGCCGGGTGGACGAAGCAGCCGCTCTTCGCGTTGCCCATGACCGGGTCGCACGCGTAGATCGCGTCGGGGTTGGCGGCCTTCGTGCGGGCGACGGCGTCGAGGATGACGTCGCCGATCTGCTCTCCGCCCTGGTAGCCGGAGAGGACGGCGTCGACGTCGGTGAGCGCCTCGCGCTCCTCGATGCCGGTGACGACCTCGCGGACGTCCTCGGGCGGCATGAGCGGCCCGCGCCACTGGCCGTAGCCGGTGTGGTTGGAGAAGTGGACCGTGTGGACCGGCCACACCTCGACGCCGAGGCGCTGGAGCGGGAAGACGGCGGCGGAGTTGCCGACGTGGCCGTAGGCCACCGAGGACTGGATGGACAGGATCGTCGTCACATCGCCCATCCTCGCACCGCGCCGCGCCGCGCCGGTCCGCGCCGCTCCCGCCCCTCGCCCCGCTCCGCGGCGAACGTGGGTGAAGATCGTCGCCCCGCCGACGATCTTCACCCACGTTCGCGGGTCGGGAGGCTCCGGCCCGTTCGCGGGTCGGGAGGCGGGAACGGGGCGGCCGGGCGCGGACTTACGCTTGGACCATGTCCGACCGCACCACCGGCATCGACCCGGCCGACGTCGAGCAGGTCCGCGTCCTCGCCGAGGCCGCCCGCGTCGCCGCCCGCCGGCTCGCCCTCCTCAGCCGCGCCGAGAAGGACGCCGCCCTGCGCGCCCTCGCCGACGCCCTCGACGCCGCCACCGACACGGTCGTCGAGGCCAACGAGCGCGACCTCGCCCGCGGCCGCGAGACCGGCATGCCCGAGAGCCTCCAGGACCGCCTGCGCCTCGACGCCACCCGCGTCGCGGCCGTCGCGCAGGCCCTGCGCGACATCGCGGCGCTGCCGGACCCGGTCGGTGAGGTCGTCCGCGGCTCCACGCTCGCCAACGGCCTCCAGATCCGCCAGGTCCGCGTCCCGATGGGTGTCGTCGGGATGATCTACGAGGCGCGCCCCAACGTCACGGTCGACGCCGCCGGACTGGGCCTGAAGTCCGGCAACGCCGTGATCCTGCGCGGGGGAAGCGCCGCCGCCGAGACCAACCGGGCCACGGTCGCCGTCCTGCGCGCCGCCCTCGCCGAGCAGGGCCTCCCGGCCGACGCGGTCGGCCTCCTCGAGGGCGGCCACGGCGCGGTCCGCGCGCTCATGACGGCCCGTGGCCTCGTCGACCTCCTCATCCCGCGCGGGGGAGCCGACCTCATCCGCAGCGTCGTCACCGAGTCGACCGTGCCCGTCATCGAGACCGGCGTCGGCAACTGCCACGTGTACGTCGACGCCGCCGCCGACCTCGACAAGGCGCTCGCCATCGCCGTCAACTCCAAGACGCACCGCCCGAGCGTGTGCAACGCGGCCGAGACCCTCCTCGTCCACCGCGCCGTCGCCACCGAGTTCCTCCCGAAGGCGCTCGCCGCCCTCAGCGGTGAGGGCGTCGCGCTCCACACCGACGACGAGGCCGGGGCGCAGGCCGACACCGCCGGCGTCCCGCACGACGCGGTCACGCAGGAGCACTACGACACCGAGTTCCACGGCCTCGAGATGGCGGTCGGTGTCGTCGACGGCCTCGACCAGGCGCTCGAGCACATCCGCCGCCACGGCTCCGGCCACACCGAGGCGATCGTCACCGAGGACCGCGCCGCCGCCCGCCGCTTCACCGCCGAGGTCGACGCCGCGGCCGTCATGGTCAACGCCAGCACCCGGTTCACCGATGGCGGCGAGTTCGGGTTCGGTGCCGAGATCGGCATCTCGACCCAGAAGCTGCACGCCCGCGGCCCGATGGCCCTGCCCGAGCTGACGACGACGAAGTGGGTCGTCGAAGGGGACGGTCAGGTCCGCGTCTGAGGCCCGCCGCGGTCCTCGACCGGGGCGTCGACCCCGGCGCCACCCGCCGGGCCGCCGAGGGTGTCGCCGACCGCGTCGCCGCCGACGCCTCCGACCGCCTCGAGCGAGTCGTGCGCGACGAAGTACGACGGCCGCCCCTGCAGGGCGCTGTACGTGCGCCCGACGTACTCGCCGAGGATCCCGAGCGCGAGCAGCTGCACCGCCCCGACGGCCGAGACGATGACGACCGTCGACGTCCAGCCGGGCAGCGTGTTGCCCATGAGCATCGCCACGAGCGCATAGGCGAGGACGATGATCGCGGCGACCCCGCCGAGCAGCCCGAGCCACGTCGCGAACCGCAGGGGCGCGGTCGAGAACCCCGTGACCCCGTCGATGGACAGGCGCAGCATCTTGCCGAGCGGGTACTTGGAGTCCCCGGCGGCCCGCGGTGCGCGGCGGTAGCCGACCGACGCGCTCGGGAAGCCGAGCGCCGGCACGACGAGCCGCAGCACGCGGTGGTGCTCGGGGAGGGCGTTGACGGCGTCGACCGTGGCGCGGGACATCAGCCGGAAGTCGCCCGCGTCGACGTGGGCGTCGACGTCGGAGAGCCGTCGGATCGAGCGGTAGAACGCCCGGGCGGTGACCCGCTTGAAGGGGGTGTCGCTCGAGCGGTCCTCACGGACCCCGTAGACGACGTCGACCCGCTGCCCCCGGGCGACGGCGAGCATCTCGCCGATGACCTCGGGCGGGTCCTGCAGGTCGGCGTCGATCGTCACGACCCAGCGTCCGCGGGCCCGAGCCAGCCCCGCGGAGATGGCGGCCTGGTGGCCGGCGTTGGCCCGCAGCCGGACGACGCGCACCTGGGGCCACTCGCGCCGAAGCCGCTGGAGGATGACGGGGGTCGCGTCGGTCGAGCCGTCGTCGACGCAGAGGACCTCGTAGGTGACGCCCCACGAGTCGGCCACCGGTCGGAGCCGCTCGACGAGGAGGGGGAGGACCTCCTCCTCCTCGTACATGGGGATGACGACCGTCAGGTCGACGTCGGCGTCGGGCATGGCGCCAAGGATAGGTCGCCCCGCCTCCCCGGGCGGGTGACTCGGCCGGACCCGGACGCGACCGAGGGCCCCCGAGTATGAGATCGGGGGCCCTCCGTCGGCGCTGCGCGCCACGTGTCGAGCCGGTCGGTCCGCGCGGTCTCCCGCGTCGGTCTGCCACGCGACGATGGCGCCGTCCCCGAGGGGACGGACTTCGACTCAGGCCGTCGGCCGCGGCACCAGCGCCGTCGCGCGCGTGTGTCCTCCCCCTCGCGGGGCGAGCCCTGCTGAGTGGACCCGGAGAGACCGGTGTGCCGTTATCCGTACGACCTGCCCTCCCGTGCCCACCCCGACAGTCTCCCGCCGGTGTCGACCCGTTCGGGCGTGACGCCCTTTCTAGTGCCGAATCACACTGCCCCGCAAGCGCATCGGGAAGAAAAGATGTGCTATCTCAGGACGCGGCGTGTCGTCCACAACCATCGTGCGGGACGCACCCCTCCGTGCACAGGGGTGTGGACGAAAGCCGTGGACAGACGAACCGCTAGGGTGGAGCCCATGACCTCCCGCTTCCTCGTCGCCGAGGCCGCACACTCCGAGCTGCCGATGCCCCCGTGGGTCTTCGGGGTCCTCGCGCTCGTCGCGTTCGCCTTCCTCCTCGGCGTCACCTGGTCCTTCCGTGGCACCGCGCAGAAGTACGTCCGCCCCAACACCTCGGGGGCGCGGCACGGGGAGTCCCACATCGGGCCCAACGAGGTCTCCACCGGCGACGCCGACCCGCACTGGCCCGAGCACCCGGGGCACCAGCACTGAACAAGGCACGCCGCCGGCTCGGGGTGATGGGCGGGACCTTCGACCCCGTCCACCACGGTCACCTCGTCGCGGCGTCCGAGGTCCAGGCCGCGCTCCACCTCGACGAGGTCGTCTTCGTCCCCACCGGCCAGCCGTGGCAGAAGGAGGGGCGTGACGTCGCCCCCGCCGAGCACCGGTACCTCATGACCGTCGTCGCGACCGCCTCGAACCCCCGGTTCACCGTCTCCCGCGTCGACATCGACCGGGAGGGGCCGACCTACACGATCGACACCCTGCGCGACCTGCACGCGCAGCACCCGGACGCCGAGCTGTTCTTCATCACCGGCGCCGACGCCCTCGCCCAGATCCTGTCGTGGAAGGACGCCGACGAGCTGTTCGAGCTCGCCCAGTTCATCGGGGTGACCCGCCCCGGCTACGAGCTGTCCGAGACCGGGCTGCCCGCCGACCGGGTCGACCTCATGGAGGTCCCGGCGATGGCGATCAGCTCGACCGACTGCCGTGACCGGGTCCGCGACGGCGAGCCCGTCTGGTACCTCGTGCCCGACGGCGTCGTCCAGTACATCAACAAGCACCGCCTCTACACGGCGTCTGGCGACGCCGACGCACCACCACCGCAAGGAGCAGCGTGACCGCCACCGACCGTTCTCTCGAGCTGGCTCGCGCCGCCGCCGGCGCCGCCGCCGACAAGCTCGCCACGACCATCAGCGGCATCGACGTCTCGGAACAGCTCGCGCTGACCGACGTCTTCGTCATCGTCTCGGCCGAGTCCGAGCGCCAGGTCGGCTCGATCGTCGACGAGGTCGAGGACGTCCTGCGCGCCCTCGGCTCGAAGCCGGTCCGGCGCGAGGGGCAGCGCGAGGGTCGCTGGGTCCTCATCGACTTCGTCGACATCGTCGTCCACGTCCAGCACGACGAGGAGCGGGCCTTCTACGAGCTCGAGCGGCTGTGGAAGGACTGCCCGGCGCTCGACCTCGGCGTCGTCGGCACCGAGCAGGGCGGTCGGTGAGCCCCGACCCCATGGCGTCGCCCGGGCCGCGCCGCGTCGTCGTCCTGCGTCACGGCGAGACCGACCACAACGCCGGTGGCGTCTGGCAGGGCCAGCTCGACTCGACGCTCTCCGAGCGCGGCGTGCGCCAGGCGGAGGCCGCGGGACCGGCGATCGCGGCCCTCAACCCGACCCACCTCGTCTCCAGCGACCTCACGCGAGCCCGCTCGACGGCGGAGGCGGTGTCACGGGTCATCGGGCTGCCCGTCGAGACCGACGCGCGGTTCCGCGAGATCCACGTCGGCGCCTGGCAGGGACTGCGGACCGAGGAGGTGCGGGCCGGCTGGGCGGAGGTCCTGGACGCGCTGGGGCGCGGGGAGGACGCCCGCCGGGGCGACGACGGCGAGACGCTCGCGGAGGTCACCGCCCGTTTCGGCGAGGCCCTCGAGGAGCACCTCGCCGACATCGGGCCGGGGGAGTGCCTCGTCGTCGCGACGCACGGTGCGGCGGGTCGGGCCGGGGTCGCGTGGCTCCTCGGGCTCGACCAGGACGTGGCCTGGCGGGTCCTCGCACCCTTGGGCAACTGCCACTGGGCCGAGCTCGTCGAGGGGCGCGAGGGCTGGCGTCTGCACACGTGGAACGCCTCGTCGGGGGCCGAGTCGGTGCCGGGGACCCCGCCTCCCTGAGCCGATTTGGTCGCCGGGCGAGTGGCTGCGTAAACTCGCGGTCGCCCCTTCGGGGGTGTCCCACCCGGGGCTGTAGCGCAGTTGGTAGCGCACCTCCATGGCATGGAGGGGGTCAGGGGTTCGAATCCCCTCAGCTCCACAAACGACAGAACGACCAGACACGCTTTTCGTCTGGTCGTTCTGTCGTTTGCGAAACGGAACGGCGGGGATTCGGCGGGTCCCGTGGTCACACGGGCGGAGGTCGTGAGGGACGAGCGACCGACGGTTCCCCTCAGCGACCCCACCAGATCGCCTCACACCCATGACGCCTCCCTGTCTTGACTCGTTCAAGTAACGGTGGCAGGGTCGCCGACATGACCCCGACGGCCGAGCTCGAGCAGCTGCTCCGCTCCGCCGGGCTGCGGGTCACCCAGCCGCGGCTCGCCGTCCTCGCCGCGGTGCACCAGACGCCGCACGCCGACACCGACACCGTCATCGGCACGGTCCGGCGCGCGCTGCCGGCGGTGAGCCACCAGGCGGTCTACGACTGCCTCGCGGCCTTCAACCGCGCGGGGATCGTCCGGCGCATCCAGCCGATGGGCTCGGTCGCCCGCTACGAGGCGCGCGTCGCCGACAACCACCACCACGTCGTGTGCCGGGCCTGTGGGGCCATCGCCGACGTCGACTGCGCCACGGGCGCGGCGCCCTGCCTCCACGCCTCGGACGACCACGGCTTCGCCATCGAGGAGGCCGAGGTTGTCTACTGGGGCCGCTGCCCCGACTGCCTCGCCGCCGCGACGACCACCTGACCCGCCCGGTCCCGCCCGGACCGGCACGACCACGACCCGCACCACCGAACAGGAGATGGACGACCGTGACCGACACCCATGACGGCGTGACCGCACAGGGCAGCGAGAGCGAGAACCCGGCGATCGACGCGCCGACCCCCAAGCCCCACCGGCCCCGCACCAACAAGGACTGGTGGCCCGACCAGCTCGACCTGTCGGTGCTCCACACGCACGGGTCGAAGGGCAACCCGCTCGACCCGGACTTCGACTACGCCGCGGCGGTCCAGACCCTCGACGTCGACGCCGTCAAGGCCGACATCGTCCAGGTCATGCGCACCTCGCAGGACTGGTGGCCGGCCGACTTCGGCCACTACGGCGGGCTCTTCATCCGGCTGAGCTGGCACGCGGCCGGCACGTACCGCATCGAGGACGGCCGCGGCGGCGCGGGCGACGGCCAGCAGCGCTTCGCCCCGCTGAACTCCTGGCCCGACAACGCCAACCTCGACAAGGCCCGGCGCCTGCTGTGGCCGGTCAAGCAGAAGTACGGCCAGAAGCTCTCCTGGGCCGACCTGCTCGTCCTCGCCGGGAACGTCGCCCTCGAGGACATGGGCTTCCCGACCTTCGGCTTCGCCTTCGGCCGCACCGACGTCTGGGAGCCGGAGGAGGTCTTCTGGGGTCCCGAGGACACCTGGCTCGGCGACGAGCGCTACAGCGGTGACCGCGAGCTCGGCGAGAGCCTCGGCGCGGTCCAGATGGGCCTGATCTACGTCAACCCCGAGGGGCCCAACGGCGAGCCCGACCCGCTCAAGGCGGCGCGCGACATCCGCGAGACGTTCAAGCGGATGGCGATGAACGACGAGGAGACCGTCGCCCTCATCGCGGGCGGCCACTCCTTCGGCAAGACCCACGGGGCCGGTGACCCCGACCTCGTCGGCCCCGAGCCGGAGGGTTGCCCGGTGCACGCGCAGGGCCTGGGCTGGAAGAGCCTGCACGGCTCCGGCAAGGGACGCGACGCCATCACCTCCGGCCTCGAGGTCACCTGGTCCCAGACCCCCACGCAGTGGAGCAACAAGTTCTTCGAGAACCTCTTCGGCTTCGAGTGGGAGCTCGTCAAGAGCCCGGCGGGGGCCCACCAGTGGCAGGCCAAGGACGGCGCCGGCGCGAACACCTTCCCCGACCCCGAGGACGGCTCGCTGACAAGGCCGCCGACCATGCTGACGACCGACCTCGCGCTGCGGGCCGACCCCGCCTACGAGGCGATCTCGCGCCGCTTCCTCGAGGACTTCGACGCGTTCACGGAGGCCTTCGGCAAGGCCTGGTACAAGCTGCTCCACCGCGACATGGGCCCGGTCGAGCGCTTCCTCGGCCCGTGGGTGCCCGAGGCCCAGCCCTGGCAGGACCCGGTGCCCGCGCGCGAGGGCGAGCTCGTGTCCGACGCCGACGTCGCGGACCTCAAGGAGGCGGTCCTCGCCAGCGGGGTGAGCCGCGAGGCGCTCATCCGCACCGCGTGGGCGTCCGCGGCCAGCTTCCGCGGCACCGACAAGCGCGGTGGCGCGAACGGCGCCCGCATCCGCCTCGAGCCGCAGCGCTCGTGGGAGTCCAACGACGCCGCCGAGATCGACGCCGTCGTCAGCGCCCTCGAGCAGGTCAAGCGCGACTTCGACGGCCGCGGCGGCGCCTCGGTGTCCCTCGCCGACCTCATCGTCCTCGGCGGCACTGCCGCGGTCGAGAGGGCGGCCCGAGACGCCGGCCACGACGTCACCGTGCCGTTCCACCCGGGCCGCACCGACGCCACGCAGGAGCAGACCGACGTCGAGTCGTTCCGCGTCCTCCAGCCGCGCGCCGACGGGTTCCGCAGCTACCTGCGCCCCGGCGAGAAGCTCTCGCCGGAGACGCTGTGGCTGGACCGCGCGAACCTGCTGACCCTCACCGCGCCCGAGGCGAGCGTCCTCGTGGGCGGCCTGCGCGTCCTCGGCGCCAACGTCGGCGACTCCCCGCTCGGCGTGTTCACCGAGCGCAAGGGGCAGCTGACGGGCGACTTCTTCCGGACCCTGCTCGCGCCCGGCACGGAGTGGAGCCCCTCGCAGTCCGACGAGAACGTCTACGACGGCAAGGACACCGCGACCGGCGAGACCCGCTGGACCGCCTCCGCCGTGGACCTCGTGTTCGGCTCGCACGCTCAGCTCCGCGCGATCGCCGAGGTGTACGCCAGCGACGACGCCGAGGAGAAGTTCGTCCGCGACTTCGTCGCGGCGTGGACCAAGGTCATGGAGCTCGACCGCTTCGACCTGCACCGCTGACAGCCGGTCCGACACCACCGCGGCCCGGGCCCCTCCAGGGGACCCGGGCCGCGGTCGTCGTGCGGCGCGTCAGGCGGGCCAGACGCCGCTCGTGCCGCGGCGGTGGGACCCGAGGAGGTGGGTGTCGACGATGCCGACCGCCTCCATGAGCGCGTACATCGTCGTGGGGCCGACGAAGGCGAACCCCTTCCGCTTCAGCGCCTTGGACAGCGCGACGGACTCGGCCGAGGTCGTGGGCACGTCGGCGTACGTGCGGGGGCGCGGGGTGTCGGCCGGGCGGAAGGACCAGACGAACCGGGCGAGGTCGCCGTCGGGGTCCTCGCGCAGGGCGAGCGTGGCCCCGGCGTTGCGGATGGTGGCGAGCACCTTCGCGCGGTTGCGGACGATGCCGGCGTCGGCCATGAGGCGCTCGACGTCGCGCTCGTCGTACCGCGCGACCGCCTCGGGGTCGAAGCCGTCGAACGCGGTGCGGAAGGCCGGGCGCTTGCGCAGGATCGTCGCCCAGGACAGCCCCGACTGGAACGCCTCGAGCGAGAGCCGCTCGAAGAGTCCCTGTTCGTCGCGGACCGGCATGCCCCACTCGGTGTCGTAGTAGTCGCGCAGCATCGGGTCGACCGAGGCCCACACCGGCCGGGCCAGGCCGTCCTCCCCGACGACGAGGCCGGGGTCGCCCACGCTGCCGGGGTCGCCCACGCTGCCGGGCTCGCCCACGCTGCCGGGCTCGCTCACGCCGCCACGCGGGTCGTCATCCGCGCCTCAGGGTGATGACGGGGACCTCCGGGCTGGCGAGCACCCGGATGGCAGGCCCCCACGCCCCGACGCCGCGAGAGGTGAGCACCGGGGTGCCGGCCACCGTGGCGAGGCCGTCGACGGTGGGCTGCTGGAGCGGGACGAGGTAGCGCAGCGGCCACATCTGGCCGCCGTGGGTGTGCCCGGAGAGCTGGAGGTCGACCCCCAGCCCCTCGAGCGCCAGGGCCTGTCGGGGCTGGTGCGCGACGAACATCGTGAAGCCGGCGGGGTCGACGCCCTCGAGGGCGGCGTCGACGTCGGGGGCCCACTCGCCGTCGCCCTCGAGGTCGTGGACCCCGGCAAGGGTCACGGTGGCCCCGTCACGCTCGAGCGGCACCGAGCGGTTCGTAAGCATCTGCAGCCCGAGGGCGTCGAAGGCGGCCATCCAGCCCTGCGTGTCCCGGTACATCTCGTGGTTGCCCGTCGTGGCGAACACGCCGAGTGGCGCCTCGAGGTCGGCCAGCGGGGCGATCTCGGGGGCGTAGCGGGCCGACTGGCCGTCGACGAGGTCGCCGGCGATGACGACGAGGTCGGGTCGCTGGGCGTTGACGAGCTCGACGGCTCGGCGGGTGAAGTCGGCGCTGCGCACCGCCCCGGCGTGGATGTCGGCGACGAGGGCGACCCGCAGACCGTCGAGCTCGGCGGGCAGCTCGGGTGAGGACATCTCGACGGTCGTGATGCGGGGGTTCGCGGCCTCCCACGCCCCGTACCCGGTGGCGGCGACCGCGACGGCGGTGACGAGGGGGGCGGCGACCCGGTTGAGCCGGCGTCGAGCGGCGGCGCCGTGGTCGTGGCGCCAGCGGACCAGCCAGATGAGAATGCTCGCCAGCCACACGGGGACCAGCCCGAGGAAGAGGTAGAGGCAGCTGGCCATGAAGGCCATGCCGACCCACACGAACGGGCGCATCTCGGCAGGGGTGAACGCCCCGCCCCAGGCGTCGAACGCGGCGAGGACGAGCGAGGCGAGCGCGGCGAGGAGCAGGGCGATCAGCCCGCGGACCCACCAGGGCCACCCCGGGGCGACCGCGAGCCGGTGCCAGAGGAAGACGAGGAACCCGACGAGGACCGCGATCGGGACGAGGACGAGCCAGCCGCTCATGCGGCTGCGTCGCGCAGGGCCTCCCGCACGTCGTCGGCGAGGGCCGCCGGCTCGGTGGTGGGGCCGTAGCGCCTGATGACCTGGCCGTCGCGCCCGACGAGGAACTTCGTGAAGTTCCACTTGATCGAGCTGCCGAGCAGGCCGCCCTTCTCGCTCTTCAGCCAGCTGAAGAGGGGGTGGGCGTCGTCGCCGTTGACGTCGACCTTGGCGAACATCGGGAAGGTCACGCCGTAGTTGACCTGGCAGAACTGGCCGATCTCGTCCTCGGTGCCGGGCTCCTGGGCGCCGAACTGGTTGCAGGGGAAGCCGAGGACGACGAGGCCGTCGTCCTTCAGCTCGCGGTGGAGCTCCTCGAGGCCGGCGTACTGGGGGGTGTAGCCGCAGTTGCTCGCCGTGTTGACGACGAGGACGACGTGGCCGGCGTACTCGGAGAGGGAGACCTCCTGGCCGGAGAGGGTGGTCGCGGAGAAGTCGGAGAGGGACGTCATGCGCTCATCGTCACACGCGGGCCGGACAACGCCCGCTCCGGGCGGCCGGGGGCGGGGCGAGGTTCGACAGGGCGCGTCCTAGCCTGAGGGGGTGACCGCCCCCGTGCCGCTCGACGTCGACGTCCTCGTCGTCGGTGCCGGCCTCTCCGGGGTCGACGCCGCCTGCCGCCTCGCGAAGCACTGCCCCGACACCGTGTGGGCCGTGCTCGAGGCGCGCGACGCCATCGGGGGGACCTGGGACCTGTTCCGCTACCCGGGGGTGCGCTCGGACTCCGACATGTACACCCTGGGCTTCCCGTTCCGCCCGTGGCGGGGCAACGGCTCGTTCGCGACCGCCGGCGAGATCAGGCGGTACGTGCGCGAGACGGCCGACGAGTTCGGTGTCACCGAGCGGCTCCACCTCGGGCAGCGCGTCGAACGCCTGGAGTGGTCGTCGCAGGACGCGCGCTGGACGGTGACCGCACGGACGTCATCCGGGGTCGTCGAGCACCGCGCCCGCCTCGTCTACCTCGCCACCGGCTACTACGACTACGACGCCGGGCACGTCGTGCCCTTCGCGGGCCTCGACGACTTCGCGGGTCCGGTCGTCCACCCGCAAGAGTGGCCCGAGGACCTCGACGTGAGGGGTGCCCGGGTGGTCGTCATCGGCAGCGGGGCGACCGCGGTGACCCTCGTGCCGGCCCTCGTGCGCGAGGGCGCGGCGCACGTGACGATGCTCCAGCGCTCGCCGAGCTACGTGGCGGCCCTGCCCGACCGCGACGTCGTGGCCGACGCGCTGCACCGCGTCCTCCCGGACCGGGCCGCCCACCACGCGGTGCGGGCGAAGAACGTCGCGCTGTCGGTCCTCGCGTACCAGGCGCTGCGGCGCTGGCCCCGGGCCGGGGCGCGTCTGCTGCGGAAGCGGGTGGCCGAGCGCCTGCCCGAGGGGTACGACGTGGGGACCCACTTCACGCCCCGGTACGACCCGTGGGACCAGCGACTCACGGTCGCCCCGGACGGTGACCTCCTCGACGATCTCGCGGCCGGGACGGCCTCGGTCGTCACCGACACGGTGGAGCGCTTCGAGCGGGAGGGTGTGCGGCTGGGGTCCGGCGAGCTGGTGCCGGCGGACGTCGTCGTCACCGCGACCGGGCTCGTGCTGCGGCTCGGCGGGGGAGCGGAGGCGGTCGTCGACGGGCGAGCGGTCGACATCGCGGCCGGGCACGTCTACAAGGGGCTGATGCTCTCGGACGTGCCGAACCTCGCGATGGCGGTCGGGTACTCGAACGCGAGCTGGACGCTGCGGGCCGACGTCTCGGCCCGGTGGTTCTGCGGGCTCGTGCGCTACCTCGACCGCAAGGGGCTCTCGGTGGCGACGCCGCGGTTCGACGAGGAGCGGGTCGGGACGTCGGACCGGCCACTGCTCGACCTCACGTCGGGGTATGTCCTGCGCGGGGCTCACCTGCTGCCCAGGCAGGGCCGCCGCCGGCCGTGGCGGGTCGTGCAGAGCTACCCGTACGACCTCGCCGTCATGCGGCTGGGCCGGTACGACGACGGGCACCTCGAGCTCAGGTGAGGTCGGCCAGCACGGCGACCAGTCGCAGCGCGCAGTCCTTGGCGTCCTCGCCCTCGTCGTCGGCCTCCTCGAGCCAGAGGTCCGCGAGCTCGCGGAGGTGCACGTCGAGGACCCGCGCCAGCTCGGCGCCTCGATCGGTGACGGAGAGCGCGCGAACGCGGGCGTCCCGGGCGGACTCCTCCTTGCGCAGCAGCCCTCGGTCCTCCAGCCTGCGGACGATCTGGGAGACCCGCTGCGGGCTGACGCGCAGGTACTCCGAGAGGTTCGCGCCGGCCGAGGGCTTCGAGCGGACCCGCCGCAGGACGTCGCACTCGACGGGGGACAGCGGCGGGCTGAGCGCGCGGCCCGCCCGGGCGACGTCGGCGTCGATGGCGGCGCTCGCCTGTCGCAGGAGGAGCGGGAGGTTGGTGCGGTCGTCGGCGTCCGGGCGCTCCCAGCGGCGGCTCAGGGCGACGTGGATGGCGTAGCGCTGGGCGAGGTGCTCGTGGAGGCGCTGCCAGGGGCTGCACCACTCGCGCTCGCTCGCGGGGATGCCGCGGCGCCGCATCCACGAGTCGGCTCGTTCTGCCATTGCCGGGTTCCCCCCTGGTCGAGCGTTCCCGCGGCGGGCGCGGGCCGTCTCCCGAGCATGACGGAGGGCGGCGGGCCGGCCGGCCGGTCATCCACAGGCACCCGCGGTCGACGGCGCGGCCGTTCGTCCGCCGGGGAGGGTGGCGGTGCCGTCGGCTCGTCCGCCGGGACCGGTGGCGGTGGGGCCGGTGGCCCGGCCGACGGGTCGGCCACACACACAGGTGCGGCGGGACTTCCGCAACCTGCTGGACGTTTTGATCCAGCGGGTTGACGACCTTGGGCCGGGCGTCGCCCAAGGTCCTCACCCTGCTGGACGTGTTGATCCAGCGGGTTGACGACCTTGGGCCGGGCGTCGCCGAAGGTCCTCACCCTGCTGGAGCAATTCGTCAAGGAGGTTGAAGGAGTCGGGGCAGGTGTGGTTCGTGGCCCCCAGCGGGCCGGGCGGTGGTCGCGTGACCTCGGCCACGGGCGCGGCCCGGACTCCCGGCGCCGGCGGCAGGATCGGCCGGATGAGCGCCGACCTCGCCCTGTCCGCGGCCGTCCTGGCGACCCTCACGATCGCCGTCACCGACTGGCTGGCCGTGGCTCGCGACGACCACCGCACCGAGCGCTGGGCGAAGCCCGCCGTGATGGTGGGGCTGCTCGCGGTCGCGCTCGCCCTCGGGGCGGCCGGCACGACGACCGGACGGCTCGTCCTCCTCGCCCTCGTCCTCGGCATGGTCGGCGACGTCCTCCTCCTCGAGGACACCCGGCCGCGCTTCCTCGGCGGCCTCGCGGCCTTCCTCGTGGGGCACCTCGCGTGGGTCGGGGCCTTCGTCGCCACGGGGCTCGACCGTCCGGCACTGGGCTGGGTCGGTGCGGCGGTGCTCGCCGCGGCCCTCGTCGTCGGGCGCCGCATCCTGCCCGCGGCCCTCGCGGAGGGCGGTCCGGCGCTGGCGGTCCCGGTGGCCGTGTACATGGCGGTCATCGGGGGGATGGCGGTGCTCGGGTGGGCGACCGGTCACCTCCTCGTGGGGCTGGGCGCCACGCTGTTCGTCGTCAGCGACACCGTGCTCGCCCTCGCGAAGTTCGTCCGGGAGGGGCGGGGGTCGCGGCCGCTCGTCATCGTGACCTACCACCTCGCGCAGGCGCTCCTCGTGGCCGGGCTCCTCGCCTGAGAGCTTCCGGCACGCGGCGGGAACATACCCCGCAGGGGTATGGTTGGGACCGCCATGGACCACGCGACGCACGACCACGACCACGCCGGCCACGCGACCAGCGCCGCCGCGCACGATGCGCACCACGACCACCGAGCGGCCTCCGGCTCCTGGTCACAGGCCGCCCGGGCCACCCTGCACTGCCTCACCGGCTGTGCCATCGGCGAGGTGCTCGGCCTCGTCATCGGCACCGCCCTCGGGTTCTCGACCGGCGCGACGATCGCCCTCGCCGTCGCCCTCGCCTTCTTCTTCGGGTACCTGCTGACCATCACCCCGATCCTGCGGGCCGGCATCCCGTTCCGCCGCGCCCTCGGTGTCACCCTCGCGGCCGACACGGTCTCCATCACGGTGATGGAGCTCGTCGACAACGGCGTCATGCTCGTCGTCCCGGGCGCCATGGGCGCCGGCCTCGCGTCCGGGCTGTTCTGGGGCGCGCTGGCGTTCGCGCTCGCCGTCGCCTTCGTCCTCACCGTGCCGGTCAACCGCTGGCTCATCGAGCGCGGCCGTGGCCACGCGGTGGTCCACGCGTTCCACTGACCCCGACGTGCCCGTCCGCGTGCCCGTCCGCGGCCCCGTCCCCGCCCCGTCCGGCGCCCGACCTCCCGGGCGCCGGGCGAGGCGGCTGCGCTACCCTGACGAGGTGACGAGCCTGCTCCTTCCGTAGCCGCGCCGGCCCCCCGGGCCGTCGCGGCAGCCCCTCCTGAGCGAGGGGCTTTTTCATGGGCGCAGACCGACGAGACGACGAGGACACGATGAGCGAGACCCCGCACCGGTACACCGCCGAGCTGGCCGGCGAGATCGAGGTGGCCTGGCAGGACCGCTGGGAGGAGCGCGGGACCTACCACGCGCCCAACCCCGCCGGCCCGTGGGCCGACCCCGAGGCCGTGGCCGCCCACTCCGGCGGGCACCTGCTCGTCCTCGACATGTTCCCGTACCCGAGCGGCGCCGGCCTGCACGTCGGCCACCCGCTGGGCTACATCGCGACCGACGTCTTCGCCCGCTACCACCGGATGCTCGGCAAGAACGTCCTGCACTGCCTGGGCTACGACGCCTTCGGCCTGCCCGCCGAGCAGTACGCCGTCCAGACCGGCCAGCACCCCCGCAAGACCACCGAGGACAACATCGTCATCATGGCGCGCCAGCTGCGCCGCCTGGGACTCGGCCACGACGACCGCCGCTCCATCCGGACGATCGACCCCGACTACTACCGCTGGACCCAGTGGATCTTCCTCCAGATCTTCAACAGCTGGTACGACACGGACGCCGTCCGCCCCGACGGCGGCACCGGCCGCGCCCGCCCCGTCACCGAGCTGGTCGACGAGTACCGCAGCGGCCGGCGCGCCCTGCCCAACGAGGACGGCCGCGGCTGGGACGACCTGTCCGACGCCGAGCGAGCCGCGATCATCGACGGGCAGCGCCTGGCCTACACGAGCGAGGCGCCGGTCAACTGGTGCCCGGGCCTGGGCACGGTGCTCTCCAACGAGGAGGTCACCAACGAGGGCCGCTCCGAGCGCGGCAACTTCCCGGTGTTCCGGCGCAACCTGCGCCAGTGGATGATGCGCATCACCGCCTACTCCGACCGCCTCGCCGACGACCTCGACCGGGTCGACTGGCCCGAGAAGGTCAAGCTGATGCAGCGCAACTGGATCGGCCGCAGCCACGGCGCCCGCGTGACGTTCCCGATCGCCGCGCAGGGCGTGCCGACCGGCGAGGAGGCCGTGGGCGTCCCCGCCGCGCCTGGCACCGGCATCGAGGTCTTCACGACCCGTCCCGACACCCTGTTCGGCGCGACCTTCATGGTCCTCGCGCCCGAGCACCCGCTCGTCGACGAGCTCGTCCCGGCCGACGGCTGGCCCGAGGGCACGAAGGACGCCTGGACCGGCAGCGCAGCCACCCCGGCCGAGGCCGTCGACGCCTACCGCCGCGCCGCCTCCCGCAAGAGCGACGTCGAGCGGCAGACCGAGGGCAAGGACAAGACGGGGGTCTTCACCGGCGGCTGGGCGGTCAACCCGGTGACCGGCACGACCATCCCGGTGTTCGTCGCCGACTACGTCCTCATGGGCTACGGCACCGGCGCGATCATGGCCGTCCCCGGCCAGGACGAGCGCGACTGGGACTTCGCCACCGCCTTCGACCTGCCGATCATCCGCACGGTCCAGCCGAGCGAGGGACACGACGAGACGACCGCCTTCACCGGCGACGGCCCCGCCGTCAACTCCGCCAACGCGCAGCTCAGCCTCGACGGGCTCGGGGTCACCGACGCCAAGGCGGCCATCACCGAGTGGCTCTCCGCCACGGGCATCGGCGACGCCACGGTCAGCTACAAGCTGCGCGACTGGCTGTTCTCCCGGCAGCGCTACTGGGGCGAGCCGTTCCCCGTGGTCTTCGACGAGGACGGCGTCGCGCACGCCGTGCCGGAGTCGATGCTGCCGGTCGAGCTGCCCGACGTGCCCGACTACAGCCCGAAGACCTACGACCCCGAGGACGCGCACAGCGAGCCCGAGCCGCCGCTGTCGCGGGTGGAGGAGTGGGTCGAGGTCGAGCTCGACCTCGGTGACGGCCGGGGCCGGCGCCGGTACCGCCGCGAGACGAACACGATGCCCAACTGGGCGGGGTCCTGCTGGTACTACCTGCGCTACCTCGACCCCGACAACGCCGACGCCCTCGTCGACCCCGAGAACGAGTCCTACTGGATGGGCCCGCGCCCCGAGCCCGTCGCCACCGCCGCCCCCGGTACCCGCGACCCCGGCGGCGTCGACCTCTACGTCGGCGGTGTCGAGCACGCCGTGCTCCACCTGCTCTACGCGCGGTTCTGGCACAAGGTCCTGCACGACCTGGGGCACCTGAGCTCCGACGAGCCGTTCCGCACCTACTTCAGCCAGGGCTACATCCAGGCCGCCGCCTACCGCGACGACCGCGGCCAGCCGGTCGAGGCCAGGGAGGTCGAGGAGGGCGCCGACGGCACCTTCACGTGGCAGGGGCAGCCGGTGACCCGCGAGTTCGGGAAGATCGGCAAGAGCCTGAAGAACATGGTCAGTCCCGACGAGATGTACGCGGCGTACGGGGCCGACACGTTCCGCCTCTACGAGATGGGCCTGGGCCCGCTGGAGCAGAGCAAGCCCTGGGACACCCGTGCCGTCGTCGGCAGCCAGCGCTTCCTGCAGCGGCTGTGGCGCAACGTCGTCGACGAGGAGACCGGTGCCGTCACGGTCGTCGACGAGCCGCTCGACGACGCGACCGCCGGCATCCTGCACCGCACCATCGACGCCGTCCGCACGGACTACGGCTCGCTCGGCTTCAACACGGCGATCGCCCGCCTCACCGAGCTCAACAACGCCCTCACCAAGCGCGAGGGCGGGGTGCCGCGCGAGGCCGCCGAGACGCTCGTCCTCATGGTCGCCCCGCTCGCGCCGCACATCGCGGAGGAGCTGTGGGCGCGGCTCGGGCACGAGGAGTCGCTCGTCCACGAGGCGTTCCCCGTGGCCGACCCGGCGCTGCTCGTCGAGGACACCGTGACGTGCGTCGTCCAGGTCCGGGGCAAGGTGCGCGACCGCCTCGAGGTGCCGTCCGACATCACCGAGGACGCGCTGCGCGAGCTGGCCCTCGCCAGCCCGAAGGTGCAGGCCGCGCTGGAGAACGGGGTGCGCACCGTCATCGTCCGCGCCCCGAAGCTCGTCAACGTCGTGCCCGCCTGACGGAACGGCTCGCCGTGGGGAGGCCGGCCCGGGTCATGACCCGGGCCGGCCTCCCCACGACGGTGGGGGACCGGCTCCCCGGCCGCGTCTCGGGTCGTGGACCCCGGATGGGGCCCGTGCGGCCCGCGCTCCTACACTCGTCGGCGTAGGTCATGAGTGCCAGTGACAAGCCCCGGCTCGCTGGCCAGCAACCCTCCTCCGCGGTGGGGTGCTCCGGGTGACGACCTGGTCGGCGACCCTTCGGCGCCGGCAAGCGCGGATCCCGGGAGCACCCGAGGTCCACCGAGACCGTCGGAGCACACCGTGTCGATCGCCAGCACCCCTCCCTCGTTCCACCGCCGCCCGTGGCTGCACGCCGTCCCGGACCGCCTGCCCGCCGTGGTCCGGGCCGACCTCGTCCCGACCCTCAGCGGTGACCACCTCGACCACGCCAACCTCGACCACGCCGCCTCCACGCCGGCGCTGCAGCGGGTCGCCCGCGCCGTCGAGACCGCCTCGGCCACCTACAGCAGCGTCCACCGCGGCACCGGCTGGCTCAGCCGGGTGACGAGCGCGCACTACGAGGCCGCCCGCGAGGAGGTCGCCCGCTTCGTCGGCGCCCGCGAGGACGACCTCGTCGTCTTCACCCGCAACACCACCGACTCGCTCAACCTCCTCGCCCGGGCCCTCCCGCGCGACACCGACGTCGTCGTCTTCTCCTCCGAGCACCACGCGACGCTCCTGCCGTGGCGCGCCCGTGACACCCACCGCCTCCCGGTCCCGGCCACCCCCGCCGACGCCGAGGCCCTGCTCGAGGACGCGCTGCGCCACCTGCCGCGCGGCACCGCCCGCCGCCCGCGCCAGGCGCTCGTCGTTCTCACGGCGGCCTCGAACGTGACCGGCGAGCTCTGGCCGGTCGAGCGCCTCACCACCGTCGCGAAGCGGCACGGGGCGCGCGTCGTCCTCGACGCCGCGCAGTCCGCCGCGCACCGCGTCATCGACCTCGGCGCCCTCGGCGTCGACTGGGTCGCGTTCTCCGGGCACAAGGTGCACGCCCCCTACGGCACCGGCGTCCTCGCCGGCCGCCGGGACTGGCTGGACGCCGCCAGGCCCTACCTCGCCGGCGGGGGCGCCACGGCCGCCGTCAGCGAGCGGGGCACCCGGTGGACGACCGGAGCCGCGCGCCACGAGGCGGGCAGCCCCAACGTCCTCGGAGCCGTCGCCCTCGCGGCCGCCTGCGCCACGATCCGCGAGCACCGCGCCGTCATCGCCGACCACGAGGAGCGGCTCACCGAGGCCCTCCTGACCGGCCTGCGCGCGGTCGACGGCGTCACGACCTACAGCCTGTTCGGCGAGGACCACGAGCGTGGCCCCGTCGTCACCTTCACCGTCGAGGGGCTCGACAGCCACCTCGTCGCGGCGGCCCTGTCGGCCGAGCACGGCATCGGCGTGCGCGCCGGCAAGTTCTGCGCGCACCTGCTCGTCGACGCCCTCCTCGAGGAGGACGACGCCGACCTCCCGCACGCCACCGCGGTCCGCGCGAGCGCCGGGCTCGCGACGACCGAGGAGCACGTCGAGCGGCTGGTCCGGGCGGTCGCACAGCTCGCGGCGGAGGGCCCGGGCGCGGAGTACGTCGAGGTCGAGGGCGAGGGCTGGGTCCCCGTCGACGACCCGCGCGAGCTGGACCCCGCCCTCCCCTGGTAGGGCCGCGCGCCCGCGTCGAGACCCTTCCGGCCGGTATCACGCGCCCGGTCCCGGGACTCCTTGGTGCCACGTGGGTGGTGCAGGGCCACCCCGGGGATCCGGACGCAGGGCCGGAGGAAGAGGCGACTCATGGCGCACTCAGGGATCACGCGGGCGAGGACGGCGGCTCTGGCCGGCGTCGCGGCCGCTGCGGTGACGGTGGCCGGCGCGGCACCCGTGCTCGCCGCGACGCTCAACACGCACCACATCGAGGGCAAGCAGTTCGTCAACGCGAGCTGCGCTCGCAACGAGTACCGCATCGACGCGAACATCACCGGCACGACGAACGACGTGGGTGGCTTCGACCGCGTCGCGTTCCGTGTCTGGGACGACGGGACGATGAAGGACGAGCGCATCGCCGAGGTGGCCGTCGGCACGACGAAGGACGTCACCGCGTTCCTCACCTTCACCGGCACGTTCGGGACCGGCGCCGCCGGCGTCGGCATCGACATCGTCGACATCGACGGCGCGGGCAACGACATCACCTCGTTGTCCTACACCGACCCGTTCACCCCGCCGGACGTCGCCGGGCCGTGCGAGATCGGCGTCGAGCGCATCGGCGGTGTCGACCGCTTCGACACCGCGGCCCTGCTCTCGCAGCGCTTCATCTCCGCGACGACGGTCCTCGTGGCGACCTCGGACGTCTTCGCCGACGCCCTCGCGGCCACCCCGCTCGCCGACCAGGTCGCCGGGCCGATGCTCCTCACGAAGCCGACCGTCCTCCCCGCCAAGACCAAGGGCGAGCTGACCCGCCTCGCCCCGACGGCGATCATCATCGTCGGCGGCACCGGTGCGGTCTCCTCGGGAGTCCAGGCGCAGATCCAGGCCCTCGTCCCGGGTGCGACCATCGAGCGCATCGCCGGCTCCGACCGGTACCAGACGTCGGCGAAGATCGCGGCGAAGATCACCCAGGACAGCTCGAAGCAGGTCATGCTCGCGACCGGCAAGAGCTTCGCGGACGGCCTCGTCCTCGGCGCCTACGCGGCCCGGGAGAACGCGCCGCTCGTCCTGACGGACGGCACCAGGCTCGCTCCCTCGGTCAAGACCTTCCTCGAGGGCGCCGCGGCCGACGACCTGTACGTGGCCGGTGGCACCGGTGCCGTCTCCACCGCCGTGGCCACCGAGGCCGCTGCGCTGACCGGGGCCGACCTCACCCGGTTCTCCGGCACCGACCGGTACGACACCTCGGCCAAGGTCCTCGCCAAGTTCCCCGCGCAGGGCGGCGCCTTCATCGCGACCGGCCAGGAGTTCCCGGACGCCCTCGCCGCCGTCCCCGTCGCGGGCCGCACGGACTACGGCGTCGCGCTCAGCAGGCCCGGCTCGGTCCCGGCGGTCGTCATGACGCAGATCCAGCGCCTCGTCGACGGCTCGCTCGACCCGCAGCTGACCATCGTCGGCGGCACCGGTGCCGTCTCCGACGCCGTCAAGGCCCAGCTCCAGACGACGATCACCGCCCGGCAGATGCCGGCGGAGAGGTCCGCACCGGAGGTGGCCCCGGGGAAGAACATCCCCCTGAGGTGACCCGCACGCCGTGATGCCGCGGACGGTCCCACGGGACCGCCGCGGCATCACCGCGTCCGCAGGGGTGGTCCCGCCGGGTCGGAGGGTGCAGGCTGGGGGCCTGAGGCCGTCCGCCTCCCGGGCGGCCGCGACGAGGAGGTCCGGATGACCGCGCTCGACACCACCCAGCTGCTGTCCGCGCTCGAGCCCGTCGTCGAGGAGAACCTCGACCGGCACCTCAAGGCCGCGCAGGAGTGGATGCCGCACGAGTACGTCCCGTGGTCCCTCGGCCGTGACTTCAAGGACCTCGGCGGCGAGCCGTGGTCGGTCGAGCAGAGCCAGCTGTCACCGATCGCGCGCACGGCGCTGGAGGTGAACCTCCTCACTGAGGACAACCTCCCGAGCTACCACCGCGAGATCGACCGAGCCTTCGGCAAGGAGAGCGCCTGGGGGGAGTGGGTCAACCGGTGGACCGCCGAGGAGGGGCGGCACGCCTTCTGCATCCGCGACTACCTGCTCGTGACGCGCGGGGTGGACCCCGACGAGCTCGAGCGCGCCCGGATGGACACGATGACGACCGGCTACGACTCCGGCGACAAGTCGCTGCTCAGCGTCTGCGCCTACGTGACCTTCCAGGAGCTCGCGACCCGGGTGTCGCACCGGAACACCGGCAAGTACGCCGACGAGCCGATCGCGGAGAAGCTCCTCACGCGCGTCGCCAAGGACGAGAACCTCCACATGATCTTCTACCGGAACCTCATCGAGGCGGCCCTCGAGCTGTCCCCGGACCAGACGATGCGGGCCATCACCGACGAGGTGAAGTCGTTCCAGATGCCCGGGTCGATCATCCCGGGGTTCGCGCGCAAGTCCGTGCAGATCGCGCTGGCGGGGATCTACGACCTGCGCATCCACCACGACGACATCGTCGCGCCCATCCTGCGCCAGTGGGGGATCTGGGAGCTCGAGGGGCTCGGCACCGAGGGCGAGACGGCGCGCGACGAGCTCGCGGCGGCCGTCAAGGCGCTCGACGCCGAGGCCGCCCGCTTCGTCGAGAAGCGCGAGGAGCGGGCGGCCAAGCTCGCCGCGCGCCAGAACGCGTGAGGGCGAGCCACTAGCCTGCTCGCGTGAGCACCGCCCTCGTCACCGACTCCACGTCCTACCTGCCCGCCGACCTCGTGGCCGGCCTCGGCGTCGGTGTCGTGCCGCTCCACGTCGTCATCGGCGGCACCGAGCACTCCGAGGGCGTCGACATCGACGCGGCCGCCGTCGCCTCGGCGCTGCGCTCGTTCGTCCCGGTGTCGACCTCGCGGCCGGCGCCCGCCGCCTTCCTCGAGCGGTACGAGGCCGCGGCGGCCGCCGGGGCGACCTCCGTGGTGTCGGTCCACATCTCCGGCGAGATGTCGAGCACGATCGGCGGCGCCGAGCTGGCGGCGGCGTCCTCCCCGGTGCCCGTGACCGTCGTCGACTCGCGCTCGCTCGGGATGGCGATGGGCCACGCCGTGCTCGCCGGGGCGCGGCTCGCGGCGGCGGGCGGCTCGGCCGAGGACGTGGCGGCCGTCGTGCGGCGCACCTGCGAGGCCGCGACCGTCGTGTTCTACGTCGACACCCTCGAGTACCTGCGCCGCGGCGGGCGGATCGGGAAGGCCGGCGCCCTCCTCGGCTCGGCCCTCGCCATCAAGCCGATCCTCGGGCTGCGCGACGGGCACATCGTGCCGCTGGAGCGGGTCCGCACGTCGACCCGGGCCATCGCGCGCATCGAGGAGATGGCGGTCGAGGCCGCCTCCTCGCCCCCCGAGGGGGCGTGCGGGGTCGACGTCGCCGTGCACCACCTCGACTCGCGCGAGCGGGCCGACAGGCTCGCGGAGCGGCTCGGGGCGCGGCTCGGGGGCCGGGTGGACGTGTCGGTCGTCGAGCTGGGCGCCGTCGTCGGGGCGCACGTCGGACCCGGGACGCTGGCGGTCGCGGTGGTGCCGCGGTTCGTGCCGGTGGACGCGGCCGCGGCTGCGGACGCGCCGGGGGCGGCGCACTGACCGATGTCGTGGGCCCTCGCCGTGCAGGTCGCGCTCGTCGCGGTCGTGAGCTTCCTCGTGGGGTCGGTCAACCCGGCCACCCTGCTGGCCCGCACCCTCGGCCGTGACCTGCGGGCATCCGGCTCGGGCAACCCCGGGGCGACGAACGCCGGACGGGTGCTCGGGGCGAGGTGGGGCGTCCTCGTGCTGGTCCTCGACGTCGCGAAGGCGTGGCTGCCGACGTGGCTGGTCCTGCGGTCGATGGGGACGGTGCCGGCGCTCGTCGCCGGGCTGGGGGTCGTCCTCGGGCACGTGTACAGCCCGTTTCTGCGCGGGCGCGGGGGGAAGGGCGTGGCGTGCGCGTTCGGGGCCGTGCTCGCCGTCGAGCCGTTCGTCGCGCTGGGGGCCGTCGTCGTCTTCGCCGTGACGAAGGCGTTCGTGCCGTTCGTGGGGGAGGCGTCGGTCGTCGCGGTCCTGGGGATCGGCGTCGTCGGGGTTCTCGGGGCGGTCGGGCTGGTGCCGGGTGTCGGGGTCGTCGTGGGGGTGTGGCTCGTGCTGCTGTCGGCGATCGTCCTGCGGCGGCACCGGCGCAACATCCTCGCCTGGTGGGACCGGCTGCGCGGGCACCGCTGACGAGGTTCGGGCGGTCGGGCAGTCGGGCGGTCGGGCGGTCGGGCACCGAACCTCCGTCGTGGCGCCCGATATCGGGGGTCCAGCCGGAGGTTCGGTGGCCGTGGGGCGCAGTGCGGCTCGCCCGTCCACAGGCGGGCCTCGCGGGTGGCGCCGTCCACAGATCCGGTCGGGGCGCTGACCGGTCCGCAGGCCCTGCCTAGCGTCGGGCCATGCCCCGTCGACCTCGTACCGAGCCGCTCTCGCCGCGCGCTGCTGCCCGGCTGAGGACGCCCCGCGGCGGGTGGGTGCCGAGCGTCCGCGAGCTCGGGCCGGCGGGCCACGGCCCTCCCGCCCGCGAGCTCGGGCCGGCGAGCCACGGCCCGCGTCCTCAGGACCCTTCCGACGGCGTCGGGGGTGAGGGGCCGCCGTGGGCCCGCGCCGGGCCGCACCGGCCGGAGGACGACGTCGAGGTCGGGAGCGACCGCGAGGGCGACGTCGACCTCCCGGGCGACCACGACGACGGGTTCGACGCCTCGCCCCGTCGGGGGCCGGCGCGGTGGTTCCGGCTGCCGGTGGCGTTCGTGGGCGCGCGGTGGGAGCCGAGCGGGCGGGCCGTCCTCGGCCTGGCGCTCGCGGTGGCCGTGGCGGTCCTGCTCTTCGGGCTGCGCGTGGGCTGGGCCTCGTCCGAGGGGACGGTCCTGGCGCCCGGTGGCGGCTCGCGGGCCGGGCCGAGCGGGCTGTCCGCGGGGTCGGTGCCCGTGGGCGCGGACGCCGGGTCGGCGGCGGGCGCGGGGGCGTCGCCGACGGGTGTGCCGTCGCCCTCGGGAGCACCGGGAACGGCAGGAGGGGTCGTCGTCCACGTCGTCGGGCAGGTGCGGCGTCCCGGGCTCCAGCGACTGCCGCCGGGCTCCCGGGTCGCGGATGCCGTCGAGGCGGCCGGCGGGGCGACGAGCCGGGCCGACCTCGCGCGCGTCAACCTGGCGCGCGTCCTCGTCGACGGCGAGCAGGTCCTCGTCCCGGCGCCGGGTGACCCCGACCCGCCGGGGGCGGCTGCCGCCGGCGGGAGCGCGGGCGTGCCCTCGGGCGGAGGGAAGGTCTCGATCAACACGGCCGACCTCGCCGGCCTCGACACCCTGCCCGGGGTGGGGCCGGTCCTCGCCCAGCGGATCCTCGACTGGCGGTCGGCGCACGGCCGGTTCACCAGCGTCGACGAGCTCGGCGAGGTCAGCGGCATCGGCGAGAAGGTCCTCGAGAACCTGCGCCCGCTGGTGACGCTGTGAGGCGCCTCGTCGGGCGAGGGCCCACCGACCTGCGCCTCCTCGCGCCCGCTGTGCCCGCCTGGGTCGTGGCCGCCGGGGCGCTGGACCTGTCGCCGAGGGCGCACCTCCTCATCGCGGTCGTCGCCGGGTCCGTGGCGGCCGCGGGGAGCCTCGCCGGGGTCCTGGCCCGCAGCAGGCTCCCCACGAGGCGGCGGGCGCTCACCGCCGCCGGCGTGCGGCCGCCGCCCCCCGGTCGAGCACCCCGTCGGCGCGTCGCCGGAGCAGCGCGCTGGGTGCTCGTCGTCGCCGGGCTCCTCGTCGCCGCGCTCCAGGTCGCGGCCGCCGGGCAGCTGACCCTGCGCGACCGTGGCGGGGTGGAGGCGCTCGCCCGGGACCGGGCCGTGGTCGTCGCCGACGTCGTCGTCACCGGCGACGCGCTGGTCCTCGCCGGGCGGGGCGAGGGGCAGCGGGTCCTCCTCGAGGCGAGGATGCACCGCCTCGACGCCCGCGGTGGGGTCCGCGGGACCTCGGCGCCGGTGCTGCTCACGGGCGACCAGCGGCTCGTCGGGCTCGCCTGGCGCTCGACCGTGCGGGTCACCGGCCGGCTCGGGCCCACCGACCGGGCCGACGACCGCGCGGCCACCCTCGCCGTCACCTCCGCACCGACCCCGCTCGAGCCGCCCGGCGCGGTGGCCGCTGGGGCCGAGCGGCTCCGTGCCGGGCTCAGGGCCGCCGTCGAGGACGCCCCGGAGGACCCGCGCGGCCTGCTCCCCGGGCTCGTCATCGGCGACACCAGCCGCACCCCGGACGACCTCACCGAGGCGATGCGCGCCACCGGGATGACGCACCTCACCGCGGTGAGCGGGAGCAATGTTCGCAACAGGTGGAAGTCGCTTCGGTCGGGTCGCGACTCTGGCCTTCGTGCTGCTGACCGCGAGCGCGATCACCGCGCACGGCGCCAGCATCCACGGGCCGGCCCGCTGGGACAAACCCGCCCTCACCGTCCACGTCGGCGACCAGGACGCGTGGGCAGGGACCGACGTCGCCGCGGCGATCGACCAGTGGGCCGCCGCCTTCCCGATGACCCTCGTCGACCAGGCCGACGCCGACGTCGTCCTCACCACCGGCCCGGCCCGGACCGGCGACGTCGGCGCCACCGCCCGCACCGCCACCGAGGGCTCGACCATCACGGGCTGCCGCGTCGACCTGCCGGCCAAGCACGCCGGCAAGGACATGACCGACGTCCTCACCCACGAGCTCGGCCACTGCCTCGGCCTGGGCCACCTCGTCGACGGCCCGGCCGTCATGTACTGGACCGAGCTCAGCGACAACCTCTCACCGACCGTCACCAAGGTCGACGTCGCGGCGGTGCGAGCGCTCTACCGATGAGGGACTTAGCCCGGCATGAACGGGTTCTTGCCTCCCGCGCACCGTTCCTTGATGAGCGCCAACCACTGCTCCTGCGTCAAAGGGCAGGCGACAAGTTCGCGAAACTCGCTGACCTTGAGGCAGCACTGGTTGGCCATCAACTTCGCCAAATGATCGTCGATCTCGCCCCCACTGCCATGAGACACCCGCGTGACCAGCGTGGTCACACCCTCAACGTCGAGCCGAAACATCTTGTGGTGGTTGTCCTTCGGGGTCATCCCCTTTGCCACCAGTGCGGCTGCGACGTCGCCGGCCCTTAGAACCGCCCCCACGTAGGTGTTACTCGCCGGTGAGAAGGACCAGCTGCGCCTGGAGACGACGCAAGGCCGGTGCAAGCTGGGGGGCGGAGTCGAGGACCTCCCGGAAGTCCTGAAGTGCCTCACGGAAGTCGGCCATGGCCTCTGCCGTCGTGGCACCGACGCCATGGATACCGGTGACGGGCTCCAACACAGACACGTAGGTCCGGGTACGACGGACCTCAACGGGCAGCGGCATCTGCAGGCCTCGCCCGCCTGACAGAGGCAGAACGGCAGTGCGGTAGGTGAACGCCTCGGTGCTCTGCTCCGTGCCCAGGAGTGCCTCTGACGTGTCGGCCGCGTGGTAGTCGCTCGGGCGCCCCAGCCGAACGTCGGCCGAGTCCATCAGCGGCCGCTCGGTGGTGGCGGTGGCGAACAAGCCCATCAGACCTCCTCTTCGATCCCTAGATCCTTCAGCATCTCCTCTGGTAGGGAGATGCCCCCCATGTTCTTTTGATACTCGCGAAGGTTCTTCTTCAGTAGTTGGTAGAACACGAACGTGTGCTGCGGGCTCATTCTCACGATGGCTTGGGCCTTCGCCTCGCCCGGGCTCTGCGTCATGAGGCCAAACTCAAACACGAAGCCGTAGGGGGACACACCGATCTTGGTTGCATCGGTGTAGTACTCGGGCAACTCCGGGAGTCGGAACGTCGAGTCGTCCGGCATGCGGTGGCCCTCCTTCACTCGCTGCAGCAATCGGTCCGAGCAGTGTGACAGACGTCGTTAGGCCATGCTCGGGCAACGTGTCGATCTGGGTCAACGGTTCCCGCAGTGAGGTGCTCTACCGCTGACCCCCTGCGTCGCCGAACTCGGCTGGGGCCACCCAGCGGCGCAATGACCAGCGGCGCACGCGCCGTCGGTTGATGGTGACCCAGGGGCCAGCTCCCGGGGCCCACGTGCGCCAGCCTTCGCCGGCGACGCGGGCGGCCCACTCGTCCTCGGTCTCCGAGCCTGCGGGGTCGAAGTCGTGCACGAGGTACGTCCAGCCGGGGGTCATGTCGTGACGCTAGGGCTCACGGGTGACACGGTCGATGTCGATGAGCGCCTGCTCGAGCACGCCCACCTGACGCTGCGCCGCGGCCGCGAGGTAGGCGAGCGCGATCCCAATGGCGGTCAACGCCGCGACGGTAGCCCGGGGCCAGAACTCATCCGGCTCTCCGCCCAGGCCCACCGGCAGCAGCAGAACGCCGCCCGTGAGAAGGAAGATCAGAGCAGCCAGTGCAGCAGCCCCGACCAAAGCCGTGAACATGCCCCGGACCGTGGCCCGCCTGGTGCTCCAGTCAGCCCGAACGAAGGCCTCGTACCTAGCTCGGTCGATGATGCGGTGCACCTCGTTGGTTCGACGGCCCACGCCCCGGACTCCCTTCCCCTCGGACCGGCTCAGGGTAGCGCCGCGCGCGGCGATGCCACCTGTTCGGTTGCGCGACGAAGCCGCCCCCGTCGCCTCTCGGCGGCGGGGGCGGCTTCATGGGCCGGGAGGGCCGGTTCAGCGCAGGGCGCGTCGCCCGACGTGCATCAGGCCGGCCCCACTGAGAGCGAGGCCGGCGAGCGAGAGCAGCAGGATCACCTCGTCCCGCCGGGTCACCGGAGGTCAGTCCTCGCCGGCGCGCTGGATCGGCAGCACGGTGGCGGCGACGACCTCGCCGGCCGGCTCCCCGGTGGCGGTCGAGGGGTCGGTGCGGATCACGAGCGCGACGAGCGGGAGGACGGCGATGCCGTGGGCGAGGACGTCGAGGATGTAGGACTCCTGCCCGGGCGTGAGCCAGCCGAGGACCTTCAGGGCCGTCACGACCGCGGCAAGCGCGGCGTAGATCGCCTTCCAGTCCCAGCGGCGGGCCTTCACCGAGCCGAGGAGCATCGCGGCCACCTCGACGACGGAGACGATCAGGCCGCCGACCGAGGCCGCGAGCGCGGGATCGACGACGCCGGCGACGGACAGGAAGAGGCCGACAGCCGCGATGACGGCGTAGATGGCCTTGCGGCGGGCGGGGGTGAGCCAGGCGACGGCGACGTCGACGACGCGGCCGATGCTCGCGCGGGTCATGAGGCCTCCTCGCCGGCGGCGACCTCGAGGACGACCTTCGCCTCGTCGATGGTGGCGTCGAGCGCGGCCTGCGCGCCTGCCTGGGCTGCGGCGCGGACCTCGTCGGCGGTGAGCTCGCCGTTCTCGACGAGCTTGGCGACGACGCCCTCGAGGGCGGCGATGCGCGCGTCGGCCTTGAGGGCGGTGGTGGCGCCGAGCTCGGCGACGAAGCCGAGCGCGACCTTGTCCTTGCTCGTCGGGTCGAGCGGGTTCTTGCAGACCGGTCCGCCGACGATCGCGTGCCGCAGCGCGGCGAGGACCTCGGGGGAGGTGAGGGTCGCGACGAGCTGCTCCTGGGTGGCCATGATGAACTCTCCTTCGGTGGGGGTGTTGGGGAAGCCGGCGGCCCACAGGGCGTCGGCGCGGGCGTTGATGGCGGGGAGGACGGCGAGGACTCCGGCGCCCGGGCAGGCGGTCTGGGCGGTGCCGCCCTCGGGGACCGGTGCCTGCGTGTGGCCGCCGTCGAACCGGTGGGTCCGGGCTCGGCCGGCGCGGTGCTCGATGACCATCCGCTGCGCCGCGGCCTCCTGAGCTGCCGCAGAGGGACGCCTGGTCGAGTAGTCGCCGACGAACACGATCGCCGCGGCGACCGTGTTGTGGCCGCGGGTGTGCGAGCCGACCCGGTGCATGGAGTGGCCCTGGTAGCAGCGCCCGACCGGGGTGACCGGGAACGTGTAGGAGATGCCGGTGCCGAACCGCTGCTCGCCGATCCGCTCGAGGGTGCGGATCGCGGCGTCGTCGTCGTCGAACGGGGGGAGCAGGTCGGGTGCGACGGTGACGGAGTGGTGGGCCCACCACTCGGAGATCGGCAGTGCCCGGTCGCGGGTGCCGTCCTGCTCGACTGCGCCCCACTCCTTGCGGGTGATCAGGTGCTGGGTCACGACGCCTCCTGTGCGGGGTCGGGGGTGGTGGGCAGGTGCGCGTCGACCGGGTGCGGCACGGCCCGCGCGATGACCGGGAGCGCCTCGGCAAGGTGGGCGACGGTGTCGGCGTGCTGGGACTCGAGGTCGCCGAGGCGCTTCTCGATCGCCGACCGGACCTCGCGGCCCTGCTCGACGAGCTCGCGGGACTGCTCGATGTGGGCGTCGACCTTCTCCTCGAGCGGACCGATCCGGGCCGCGGCGTCCTTGATGGACCCGCCGCCGTTCTGCTGCAGCTCGTAGGCCGCGAGGTCGAGGACCATGTCGACCTTCTCGGCGAACGGCCGTGCGGTCTGCTTCCACCAGCGGCGGGTCCTCTTCGCGGCGACACCGATGGCCGTGAGGCAGGCGAGGACCGCGGTGATGGTGAGGGCGACGTCGTTGATGTGGCCGAGCCAGGTCACCACTGGCACCTCACTGCGCGACCAGCTTGCAGCGCAGCCACGTGTTCGCCCGCCCGATCGAGGTGTTGAGGGCGGCACCGGAGGACTGCGCACCGAACAGCTCGAGGTAGTCGCCGGCGACCAGCTGCGCCTCGACGACGCCGGTGGCGCACGACGTCGACCCGGTGGAGAGCGCGCCCTGGCTGTTCTGGACCAGCAGGGTTCCCGCGCCGTAGACGCCGGCGGCGTTGAGGGCGATCTGGGCGACGCGGATGCCGGTCGCGTTGGTGACGAACTGGACCTGGCCGGCGATCTCGTACTTGCCGGGGGTGCGGATCACCAGCCGGGAGGTGTTGCTCGAGGTCGAGTGCATCTCGGTGTCGCCGGACTGGACGATGTCGAACAGCTCGGTGTCGAACGCGATCACGGTGCCGGTGGTCACCGCGGCCGAGTGCACCACCGACGTCGCCACCGCCTGGTACACCGAGCAGCGCGGCGTCAGGGCCCAGAAGGTGTCCACGTCGCGGGCCAGGTTCAGCTGGGCCGCGGTCAGCACGGACCCGGCGACGAACGCCGGGTAGGTCGGGATGGTGCCCACGGTTGCTCGGCTCCCCTCAGTAGACGATGCGGTTGGTCGAGTCGAGGACCCCGTACACCGGGTCGTCGAGGATCAGCGGGGGCAGCAGCAGGAACGGGGTCGCGTTGACCCGCACGACCCACCCGCCGCGCGAGATCGTCTCCGTGTAGCCCTGCGCCCGCAGGTCGAAGGTCGACGTCGCCGACTGCGCCGGCATCGACGTCACCAGGACGCGGCCGCCGAGGTCGAGCCCGCGCGCCGCGGCCGACCCGGAGAGCGCATCGAGGGCGAGCTCGGGGAGCAGGGTGCGCGGCTGGGACCGCTCGTTGACGAGCCAGTTGGCGCGGTCGAACACGTCGGCGTCGGTGGCCGACGCGATCTCCACCGACTTCTCGAAGGTGCCGTACGTGGCGACCGAGGCGGCGTTCATCGCACGGACGGTGGCGCCGTCAGCGCGGGTGACCACGGCGCTGTTGACCAGGTCCTCGACCGAGTGGCGCAGCATGGTCGACGGGTCGAGGCTGTCCGCGTCGACGGTCACCGCGGCCGCTGCCGCGGTGTCGTAGGAGCGGGTGCGGGCGTGGAAGGTGAGCCGGCCGTCTGCGCCTGCGAACACCGCGCCGGCCTCGGTGGTGGACAGGATCCCGAGGAAGGCCCACGGGTCCTTGCCGGTGGGGTCGATGTGCCCGGCCAGGGCCTTGCCGACGTCGAGGGACCGGAACGTCGACGGCACGCCGACCCAGTCCAGGACGCGCGCGATCCGCTGGTCCGTGCGTTCGCCGGCGAACCCGGTCGACGCTGCCGTGTGGTGGTCGGCGAGCGTGCCGGCCGACAGGGTCGACCCGAACACCGCGACGTGGGAGATCGTCCCGGAGAACAGGTCCCCGCCGGGGCGGCCGCCGACGTACAGCAGGTGCGACAGGCCGGGCAGGAACACCCAGGTCGTGATGTTCCCGGGGGTGCCCCGCTCGACACCGTCGACGTACAGCCGCAGCGTGAGGGCGGTGCCGACCCCGGTGAAGGTCAGGGCGACGGTGTGCGTGCGGCCGTCGGCGTACGACAGCGGAGAGGTCACCGAGACCGCCGTCGTCCACGAGTCCGCGAACGTCGCCCGGATGGTGCCGGTGTTCGTCACGGACAGCTCGAGGTAGGTGCCCCACGGGTCCGTGAGGCGGGCGATGACCCGCCCCGACGTGGTGGTGTTGATCGTCGCCTCGAGGCTGATCCCGGTCGTGATCCAGGCCCATCCCGCCTGCGGGACCCGCCCGGTCAGGTAAAGCCCGTCAGTCGCGGACGCCGGCGTGAACTTCGGGGCGGAGCGGCCGTCGGTCGGCGGCCCGGTCGCCCCACCGAACACGAGCTCGCCGCCGGTCCCGAGCTGGGTCGGTGCGAGGGTGGCGCCGGTGCCGATGCGGTCTCCGACCGAGGTCGCGCCCTCGGACTCGTCGAGAGGGAAGTACCACGACGGCGACGACAGGCGCCAGGTCTCCTCGATCACCGACGTCAGCTGCCGGGTCCGGGCGAGCCGTGACGCGAGGTCGTACGCCGTCACCGTCGACACCGCCGACTCCTGGCCGCCCTTCGGCCATGCCGTCGGCCACTCGTGCACGAACCCGTCGAACCGGTACTTGACGACCCCGCCGACCGCCCCCGAGACCATTGGGCTCGTGGTGAACGTCGCCGGGGCGGCCGCCTCGTCGATGCGGACCTCGTCGACCCACACCTGCTGCCCGGCCGTCGTTGCCGCGTTGGCACGGATGACGATGACCACCTCGTTGCTGCCGGCGGTGAACGTCGAGGAGATCCACTCCCACGCGCCGGTGGTGCTCGTCTGCGCCCCATAGAAGGGGAAGGTCTGGGAGACGAACGCGATGCGCACCGGCGGGTGCCCGGCAGGCACCCACACCCGGGCGCGAACCGTGTACTGGCGGCCGATCACGAACTCCGGTGTGGTCGCCCACCGAGCCGAGGAACCGTTCGCGGCCGCGGTCGGCCACGTCACCAGCAGCGAGCGCGTCCCCGAGAACGCCCGGGTCGTCGAGGAGGCGACGGCCGCGCCGGAGGTCCCCGTCCAGCCACCGACGGTGCCGCCCTCGAAGCCGGCGGACTCGGCGTCGAGGAGGTTCCCCGGGACGGCAGGGTCGCGGTAGGAGACGCGGATCCGGTTCTGCGCCTTGAGGTTCGCGTAGATGGCCACGCGCCACTGCTGCGAGCTCGACAGGCCGGAGGTGCCGGTCCAGCGGTAGTCGATCCCGGCCGTGTCTGCCGTGTCACCGTCGAAGTAGTCGCGCAGGTCGACCCCGGCCTCGACGAGGACGCCGTCCCAGTGGACCCACTTCGCGTCCGTGGTGGCCGACCCGTTGTACAGCCGCAGCACCGTGTCGGCGCTCAGGACCGTGAACGTCATGCTCACCCGCTCGCCGCCGGCCACCGGGCCGTTTGTGCCGGCGGCGCTCTGGGTGACGGTGTACGGCTCGGCCGCGACCCTGCTCAGCGAGACGATGCGGCGGGCCAGCGCGTCCGTGGCTCCACCCTGGGCGGTGCCGGTGTACACCCACGCGCTGACGGTGACCTGCTGGCCCACGAGCGGGCCCCACCCACCGGACGGGACGAGCGAGGCGTAAGAGGAGGTCGAGGCGCCGGTCGGGACCACCCGCAGGCTCCACGCTCCCTGAGCGCCGAACCCGGCCGGGTTGTCCCGGACCAGTGTCGCGTTGGTCGGGGTGTACCCGGTCGTGTTGACCTCGATCGAAGGGTTGGTGCACAGGTTCGTGCGCAGCACCGCGCCGGCGTAGCCGGGGGTGAGTGCGCCGTCGTCGTTGTCGAAGGCGAGGGTGCACGACCCGGGCTGCACCGCCTCGTACTGGTCGAGGCGGCCGCGGCTGATCGTGATCCCGGCGTCGAGGCGAGCCCTGGACGACAGGTCTCGGAACGCCGGCGTCGTGGTCATCGGGTCGGCGTCGAACGCGACCTCGACCCGGACGTCGTCGAGCACCCCCACGATCAGGCCAGCCCGAGGTTCACGCCGGACGCCTTGAGACGCAGGAAGGACTGCCAGACGACGCGACCGTCGAGGAGGAGCTGGATCGGCTGGAGCACCTCCCGCTCCTGGTCGCGCCGGGCGTCCGTCGCGGAGCGGCCGGCGAGCACGGCCGCGGTCTGCCGGGCCGGGGTGATGTGCCCGGAGCCGCCCATGGTGAGGAGCTCGGGGCCGTTCTCGCCGACGAGGTAGGTCGCGCCGCGGACGGTGGGTCCGCCGGCCGCCTTGCCCGGGGTGTAGCCGGTCGGGGCCTCCTCGAACCGGCCGGAGTGGGTCGCCTTGTAGTGGATCGACACGGTGACGCTCTTGGACTTGATCCGGCTCAGGTTGTCCGCGACGCGGCCCGCCTGGTCCGCGGCCCGGTCGAGCTTGTTCGCAGCGTCGCGGGCCCACCCGAAGCCGGGCACGTTCCCGAGAGCGCGCAGCACCCCAGCCCACACGCGCGTCACGGCGTTGAAGGCGCCGATGATGAACGAGAGGACCCGGCCGGCGACGTCCCGCCAGATCTCGAAGTACCGCCACGCGATCTTGACGCCCTCGATGACGGTGCGCAGCTGGGCCGCGAGCGCGGGCAGGTACACCCGGAACAGCGTCGAGACGAACGGGATCACCTTCTGGGTGAGAACCTCACCCATCTTCTTCCAGCTGATGCCGTTGCCGTCGACGCCGCCGGTGAGGATCGCGAGCGCCTCCTTCACCCCGGGCAGGATCGTCTGGTAGCCCTCCTTGAGCGCCGGCCACACCTCGTCGCTCACCCAGCCGCCGAACTTCTCGAGCGCCGGGATGCCCTCCTCGAGGAACCAGCCGCCCAGGCGGTCGAGGACGGGCAGCAGCTTGGCGCCGAGGTCCTCCTTGAGGTTGCCCCACGAGACGGCGACCTTGTCGCCCATGTCGGCCGAGGCGGCGGCGACGCCGCCGACCTGGGACTCGACCTCGGCGAGGATGAGCTTCTGCGCGCCGAGGACGTCGCCGCTCTCGACGAGGGTCTTGATCTGCTCCTTCTGCTGGGAGGTGAACGTCACCCCGGCCCGGCCGAGCGCGGAGAGCCCCTTGAGGGGGTCGTTGAGGGCCTTGCCGAGCATCTTCGACGCGGAGTCGACCGAGCCGAACCCGGCGGCGGACAGGTCGACCGCGGCCGCGGTCGCCCGGTCGAACACCTGGTTGCCCTTGCCGACCTCGTTGCGGACGTTCTTGAAGGTCAGCAGGAGGTTCGCGCCGGTCTGGATGACCTCGTCGTCGATGCCGGCCTTCTCGCTGAGCCGCTCGGAGAGGTCGCCGACCTGTTCCGCGGTGACCTTGGCGGCGCCGCCGGTGGAGGTGATGATCGCGTTCGTGGTCTTGCCGACGCGGGCAGCCTCCCGGCCCTCGGCGACGGCGTCGCCGAGGAACCCCGACAGCTTGGCCACCGCGACCCCGGCGCCGGCGACGGCCGCGAGGCCGATGCCCACGGGTCCGCCGAGCCCAGCGAACACCGACCCGAGGCCTCCGACCTTCTTCCCGGCGCGCTCGGCGTCCCGGCCGGCGGAGTCGAAGGTCTTTCCCATCGACCGGTCCTGCCCGAGGAGGACGGCCTTGAGGGTGGTGGTGCTGCTCATCGCGGCCTCCTCCCAGGTCGAGGGCGGTCAGCGGCGCACCGGCCGGCGACGCCGGCGGGCTGCCTCGGAGGCCTGCTCGGTGGCGCGGCGCTCGATCTCGTCAGCGACCGCGGCGAACATCAGCCACGTGGCCAGCGGCAGGTCCCAGATGTTGAACGGGGTGATCCCCGGCCAGTGGTGACAGACGGTGGTCAGGCGCCGCTCGACGGAGTCGCGGAGCGGCTCGTCGTCCGGCGTGCGGCCGCTGCCGTGGACTCGCCCCGACCGGAACCCGGTCGGGGCCGCCGAGGGCGGGTTCCGCCCCCCGGGGTCCGCAGGGGCGGCTCCTCGTCCTGGAGGAACTCGAGGTCGGAGAGCGGGAAGTCGACGGCCTGGGCGAGGCTGATCTGCGACTCGCCGGCGGTGAACCGTGACGCCCAGATGACGATGCCGATGAACCACGGGAAGTCGTCGTCCTCCTCGACCTTCGCCCCAAGGCCCTGCGCGCGCTCGACCATCGCCCGCACCTGCCCCCACTTCATCGGGCGGCCCAGCTCTGCGGTCTCGGTCTCGATGCGCATCCAGTGGCGCAGCGTCAGCCGGTCGACGCTCTCGGTCTCGTAGACCTTCCCCGCGATGGAGAACTTCACGGCGCGGCTCCGATCTCGTCCAGGACAGCATCGACGCGTCGGCGTAGCGCCTCGTCGACGTCGCGGGTGGCGTCGCGGACGGGCCGGGAGAACCCGCCCGGCTGTATCTGCTGGGTGACCCACGGGGCGCGCCCGAACGTCGGGTGGTGCAGCCGGCCCGCGTCGAGCTCGCCGAGGTCGTACCCCTCCGCCATGCGCAGACGCAGCTCGGCGTGCACGTCGCCGCCGCGGTCGGTGACCTGGTGGGACATGACGGCCCGCTCGACCCGGGCGGCGAGCCCGCCCCCGGCCGGGGCGGCGTCCGCGCCGCCGGCGCGCATGGCCCGCAGCAGCCCGGGCGCGACGTCGCCGAACGCGCGCTCCACTGCGCGCCGCAGCGGCCGGTTCGCGGCGCGCAGCGCCTGGGCGAGGCGGGCGAACCCGTCGGCGCCCTCGACCCGCAGCGTGGCCGTCACAGGGCGGTGTCCGCGGTTCGGACCACGACCCAGATCGGCTGGGCCGCGGTCAGGTTGTCCAGCGCCGTGAACTCGAGCGACTGCGTGATGAGCTGGCCGCCGTTGGCGTTGGGCAGTTTCCCGTCGAGCTTGATCTCGGGGAGCACGATCTGCAGCTGCTCGGTGCCGGTGGAGAGGGCGCCGCCGGTGTAGTTCAGGATCAGGCACATCGGGGTCTCGTTGAGCACGGCGTCACGGAACGTGGCGGAGTCGTACTCGGCCTCGAGGGAGCCGGTGATCTCGCGCGTGCCCGTGGACGGCTTGGCCTTGCGGCCGCCGGCGCCGAAGTTGTACCGCTCCGTGTCCGGGTTGTGCGTCAGCTTCACCGCTGCGGAGCGGATGTTCGCCAGCGCGGTCCCGCCGGCTGCGAGCGCGGTGGAGGTCGGGGCGGTGAACGCGCCCGTGGACAGGGAGCCGTTCGCGAAGTGGAACAGGTTCGCGCCGGAGGCGTAGGAGGGGGCGGCGTACGCGGTGGCGGTGGTGACGTCCTTGGCGTCCATCGTCATGGTCAGCTTGGCGATGTCGGCGTTGCCGGCCTCGAGCTCCCACGAGTCGACCGTGGTGCCGCTGAGGGTGTACGCGTCGACGGTGCCGTCGACGCGGGGCAGGCCCTTCTGCACCGTCAGCGACGGCAGGACGTCGCCGAGGGTGAACAGCTGCTGGTAGGTCGTCCCGGACACCAGCGCCGAGGACCCGGACCCCAGGCACGCCTGCCACAGGATGCCCATGCCCTTGCTGAGGCACTCCATCGACAGGTCGCCGCCGGCGTCGGCGGTGGTGACGACCCGGCGTGCGGAGCGGGCCACGCGCGAGGAGACGCGCAGGCCCTTGCCCTGGACGATGTTCTTGGAGAAGTCGAGGGACTCCTCGAGGAACTCGAACCAGCGGGTGACCGTGACCGGGGTGGCGTAGGTCGACTCGACCGCGGCACCGACCGAGCAGTCCTGGAACGTGGTCACTGGTCCTCCTCAGGGGCGGGGGTGGCGTCGGCGGTGAGGGCCGCGACGATGTCGGCCTTCTTGGCCGTGGGTGCGACGTCGATGCCGCGGCGGGTGGCCGCCTCGAGCAGCTGCGCCTTCGACCACTCCTCGGTGGGCACCGGCGGACCGAGCGGGTCCTTGGCGCCGGCCTGCTCGAAGTTGCCGACCTGGGCCAGGAGCCCGGAGCCGAGGTCGTGCACCTCCTCGCCGGAGTCCTCGTCGACGCTGGTCGAGGGCGCTCGGCCGGCGAGGGTGTCGTCGACCTCGAACACCTCACCCGGCTCGAGCACCCGCCCGACCAGGGGCAGGTCCACCGCGCCGAGCGGGTTGATGTTTCGGAGCTTCACGGGGGTTCCCCTTCGGGTCAGGGCCGTCGGGCCTGGGTGGTGACGGTGATGGACAGGGCGGCGAGGCGGCCGGCGACGCCGCCGCCTCGCGGCTTGGCCTTGGCCTCGACGAGGGCGCCGGCGGTGATCGTGGCGGAGCGGCAGGCGCCGCCGAGGGTCTCGTTCGGCTTGACCCGCAGGTGCTCGCCGAGGACGTCCGCGAGGTCGTACACGGCGTCGGTGGCGGCCTTCTGCGCCTCGACGTCGCCGGCGACGAAGCACATGAACACCACGTCGGTGTCGACGGACTCCTCGCGCGGGCGCGCCGTCGACATCGGGCCGGGCTCGAACTCGAGGCGCTGGTCCCCGATCGAGATCAGCGTGTCCGGCAGGAACGAGCCGGGGTCGCCGTAGCAGACGTGGGTGCCTGGGTAGAGGGTGTTCGCGAAGAGGATGTGCAGGGCGGCCTTGACGTCCTTGCCGGAGAGCGACATCAGGCGAACCCCGGCATCACGTCGCCGTCGTCGGCGAGGAACGCGAGCGCGTCCGCGGGGATCTCGAACCCGGAGGGGGTGCGCACCATGCGCGGCGCCTGGTCGTCGTCGGAGGTGAAGCCCTGGTGGTCGGCCTGCCACGCGCGGGCGACGATGATGCGGGCCGCGAGCTTGATGTTCTTCGGGACCGCGGCGGTGTTGGCGACCTTGCCGGCGACGTAGGTCACGACGACTGAGCCGACGCCGCCGTCGAAGGTGCGTGGGGTGAGGACGCCGCCGCCGTAGACGATGCCGGCGCCCAGGTCCGCGGTGAAGTCGGTGAACGCCGCGCCGTCGACGACCACGGACGTGATCGAGGAAGCGGCGCGGGAGAGGAGCACGGCGCGTGCACCGCCGGGCAGGGTCTCGGTGAAGGCACGCTGCACCACCGGCCCGACGACGTCCTCGACGACCGGGGTCGCCGCCGGGATGTAGTCCTGCTCGAGCTCGGCGTCGTCGCTGGTGAACGAGGCCGGCCAGCGCAACTGCTTGCGTGCCTCGGCCTTGGTGATCAAGTCCTCGAGCGCCACGGGTCACCTCCTCTCGGGGCAGAGCGTCGTGGGCCGGGCGGCGGGGAAGCACCGCCCGGCGCGCGACGGCGGGGTTCAGCTGGTCGAGCCGGCCTGGTCGGCGGCCGCGGCGCGCTGCTGCGCGGCTGCCTCCTTCGCGGCCTCGGCGTGCTTGTCCGCCTCCTTCTCCGCGGCGGCCGTCTGCTTGGCCGCGGCGGTCTGCTTCGCGGGCGCGGAGCGGCCCTTCGGCTTGCCCTCGACCCGGTCGATCTCGGCCTTGACGGCCTTGATCCGGTCGTTCTTGCCCTGGGCGGTGACGGCCACGAGCTCCTCGTTGAGGGCGCGGAGGTAGTCCTCGCGGTTGCGGGCGGCGTCGGCGAGCTCGGCCTTGCTGAGCTTCTTCTCGGGGGTGGCCACGGTGTCTCCTTCTGTCGGTGGGCCGGGTTCCGGGCGCGGGGCCCTCGAGCAGGCGAGGGCCCCGCGTCAGGTGGTGGGGACCGGTCAGAAGGTCGGGGTGATGAGACCGGTGCCGTTGATCTTCTGGGCGTGGTCGCGGCGGTTCGCCAGGAAGGCGTAGTAGCCGTACACCACGAGGAGGATCGACAGGCTCGCGACCTTCGCCTCCTCGGCCCGGATGAACATCGGGGCGTTCGGGTCCTCCCAGAGGTGGAACTCGGACTGCGACCCGAAGTAGATCTCGTCCTCGTTCACGCCGGCGCCCTTGTTGATGGCGACGTTGTTGTCGACGATCACCGGGACCCCCGACGGCAGGATGCCGCGGAAGCCGGACCCGTACTTCTCGCCGTAGTTCACGCCGGCCTGCTGCGCCGCCGAGCCCGGCTGCCCGAACATCGGCCACGTGGACGTCAGCTGCGACTGCAGCCAGTACCAGCGCCGCGAGTGCATGACCGAGATCGTGTCGGCGCCGAGCTGCTGGTTGAGCAGCGAAGCCTCCACGGCCGCCGGCGCCTGCAGGAGCTTGGGGTACAGCTCCGGGGCGGTCGGGGTGGCGTCGGTGTAGCTGATCGCCGTCGCGACGTTCGTCAGACCGATCGTCGCCCGGTTGAGCAGCTTGTTGTCGAGCGTGGTCGCGTACGCGCTCAGGAGGTCCTGCGCGAGGGTGTCGTCGACACCGACCCCGCGCTCGACGCCCTGACGGGACACTGTCTGCTGGCCGGCGTTCGTGAGGATCGGCACCGTGATGAGGGTGTCGTCCGCGTCCTGCTCGGTCACGTTGGTGTTCTCCACGGCCTGCTCGTCCACCGAGGTGCCGGTGGTGAGCCGCCCGATGTAGGCGGTCATGCCCGTCTCGGGGAGGTCGTGGTGGCGGCACGCGTCGGCGAACGGGCGACCGGCCCGCGCGATCGGCGCGAACTGGTCGACGAGGTACTGCGGGACGACGAGGCCGGTGAAGGCGCCCGTCCCGACGGCACGCTCGAGCTGCTCGCCGCGCTCCGTGCGCTCCTCGACCATGTGACGGGCGAGGCGCTCGGACGCGCCGACGTCGGTGCGGAGGAACTGCCCGGCGACGTCCTTGAGGAACTGGACACCCTTGGGGTCCTCCTCGCGGCTGTAGGTGCGCGGCTCGCTCGTGACCCGGGTGCTCGCCTCGCGGCTCGTCGGGGCCGGGGCGCCGGGGCTGACCTCGCGGGCGAGGCGGTCGGCCGCCTCGTCGCGGGCCTGCTCGTCCTCGAGCTCCTTGACGCGCTGGTCACCGGCGGCGAGGTCGGCGTCGATGTCGCGGATCGCCTTCTCGGCGGCCCGGACCTGCTCCGCCTCCTCGGCGGTGGGGTCGCGCTGCTCGTCGCCGCCGTAGCACGCCTGGCGCACGTCGTCGATGACCTTGCGGTGCTGGGCGCGCTCGGTCAGCTTCGCTGCCTGCGTGGCCCGCACCTTGGCGATGAGATCCTTGATCTTCACCGTCGTCTCCTTCCATGGAGGGTTGATGGGGGTGAGCCCCGAGGCAGCAGGCGGTGGCCCAGTCAGCGCACAACGGCGGCGAGCAGGCTCCTACGCGAAGCGGGTGGGGCGGCACCGTCGGCTCGCGCCGATGGTGGGTCGGTGGGGGGTCGGTCAGGCCCGGGGCGCGATGAGCGTCGAGCGGGCGATCCGCTCCAGCTCCTCGCGGGACATTGCCGGCGCCGTGGCCGGGTCGAGGCCGGCCAGGTGGCCGCGGCGGTACAGCTCGGCCTTGACGTCTCGCTCGAGCTGGCGCAGGTCGGCCTCGGTGCGCTCGGCCAGCGGCAGTTGCTTGGTGCGCAGGCCGGCGCCCTGCGTGTGGGGATTGGCGCCGTAGCCGACGATCGCGACGTCGCCGCGGTGGATGTCGTAGCCCTCGATGTGGTACTCCATCCAGTCCGGGGACCAGGAGCCCTTGGTGATCATGAACCGGAACGACATCTCGTCGATGAGCCCGGACTCGAGCTTGGGCACGATGTACGCGACGTCGGCGTCGCGGGGGTCGAGGGCGGGCGCGTCGGTGAGCAGGCCCTCGACGTCGTCGACGGTGGTCTCGGCGAGGGTGAGGGTGCCGTTCGTGGTGCGCGCGATCCGCCGCAGCGACTCGTGCTGCAGGACCAGGGGCACGTCGAGGTCGGGCTTGGCCAGTGACTCGGCGCCGGCGCCGGAGGAGACCTGCTCGGTGTACGGGCCGAACATGTCCCACATCTCGTAGCCGCGGTTGTAGACCGAGGCGAACCCGTTGAAGTGCAGCAGCTTGCCGTCGCCGTCGGCGGCGCGGAGCTCGATCCGCTCGGCCTTGACCCGGACCAGCGGGGTCGTGCCGGGCAGCTCGCCGCCGCGGCGCTGGGAGGGGCGGTCGCCGGCGGAGCGGACCTGGTCGGCGCGCGCCTGCGCCGCGGCCTCGTACACGCGCTGGATGGCGTCGCTCATCACTGACCTCCTGAGTTGGCCCGCTGGGGGTTGCTGTTGGTCGGGAAGAGCCGGGCGAACTCGGCCTCGTCCTCGGGGGTGAGCCGCGGCCAGTCCTCCAGCTCGCGGGCGTGGTTGGGGGTGAGGAACCGGGCGCCGATCGCCGTCTTGTACGCCTCGTACCGGCCGGCCAGGTCCATGCGGAGCAGCGCGCCGGTGTTGAGCTTCGCGTAGCGCGGCTGGGGCAGGAGCCGCGCCGAGAACGCCTGCTCGCGCCGGTAGACGGCCGGGCCGACGTTGATGATGAACAGCTGCAGGTTCCGCTGGGTGATGTTGGCGTAGGTGACCGAGGAGCCCTTGGTGGCGACGTCGATCATGTCGCCGGGCACCCCGCGGAACCGGGCGATGTCGGCGCTCGACAGCTCCTGCGACCCAACCCAGGTCTGCTCGTTCTCCTTCGCGGCGAGCATGTGGTACTCCCAGTCCTTGCCGGTGACGAACACGTCGCCGTTGCTCACCGCGGCCTTGAACCGGTCCTTGACGACCCGGGCCTCCTTTGGGCTGACCGTCTTGTCGACGTTCTTGAGGTGGGAGGCCGGCACGGCCGAGTTGCCGAACCACTCGACGGCGAACCGCTGCGCCGACATCGCCGTGTTCAGGGACATCGCGGCGTGCGCGAGGGGGGACAGGCCGACCGGGGAGCCGGAGATCGGGAACTGCCGCTCGTGCCAGACCTCGTGCTGCTGGTAGGTGGTCCCGCCGATCTTGTACGTCACGACGCCCTTCCGGTCGCGCCGGACGACGACCTCGTCGATCGGCTGCAGCTCGATCACGGCCGGTCGCCCGGCGCCGTCGAACGCCCGGATGATGCCGACCGTGTTGCCGACGTCGTCGAGGTCGACGGTGGTGCAGTACATCCAGTCCGTCATGAGGGAGTTGCTGCCCTCGGGGGTGATGAGCACGGGCGGCTTCACCTGCTCGACCTGGGTTCCGTCGAACCGCTTGAACACGTCGATCGGCATCGTCGAGATGAGGTCGGCGCGCAGCCGGCCCGAGGCCCACCAGGCGGAGTTGCTGCGGGCGTCCTTGATGCGGACCTTGCCGACGACGCCGGTGCGCTCGGTCAGCCGCTCGGAGAGCAGCTGCTGCGCGGTGGCCCCGACGCTGCGGGTGAAGAACAGGCTCACGCGACGTCGCCCCCGGCCTCGGACGGTGCCGCGGGGCGGCGCTCGAGCGCCCACGCCAGGACGATGCACGCGACGCCTGCGACGCCGACGGCGGCGGGCCACCACACGAGCCCGGCGAAGGTCACGAGGAAGGCGACGCCGGCGAGCTCGAGAACGGTCGTCAGGTGCTGTCGCAGGGCGCGCACGAGGCCTCCTCTCAGTGGACCGAGTCCAGGACGTCGTAGTCGGCCGTCTCGGCCTCGTACGCGGCGTACAGCGCGACGGTCGCCGCCCACATCGGCGTCGTGTCCACGCGGGTGATGCGGCGGGTCCAGACGCGGGCCTTCTCGGCGATCTCCCGCCACCCGGTCGCCTGGACCGCCGCGGTGAGGGTCGCCTGCCCGAGGTGCGCGAGCTGGCGCGCCGAGGCCGTGTCGTAGAAGAACCCGCAAGCGGCCGCGGCCTTGGTCGCCGACATCACCTCGACGTCGATGCCCGCGGCCTCGAGCGCCGGGATGAGGGACTCCGCGGCCGAGCTGGCCCGGACGTGGACGACCAGGTCGGGGAACCGCTTCTTGAGCTGGACGAAGCGGGGGACCACCCAGTCAGTGCCGGTGCGGTTGTCCAGGACCCGCTCGGTGACGCCGTCGCTGTTGCGCCGCTTGCGGCTGGTGACCTCGACGTGCCAGTGGCGCGCCGAGCCGACGCCGGCGACGGCGATCGACGCGGACGAGCGGCTGGGGGCGACCTCGAGAGCGAAGTGCTCGGCGCCCTTGATCCGGGAGTCGTCGACCAGGTTCTCCGCCCACACGGCCGGGGTGATCGCCGACTCGCCGGTCGGGTCGTCCCACCAGCCGAGGCACTCGCGTGCGAAGCCCTCCGGGGTCATCGACTTCCGCAGGTTGGCCAGCTTCGCGATGGTGATCCGCCCCGTGGTCAAGGCGACGTTCGCCCGGCGCCAACGCTCACGGTCATCGAGCGAACACCCGGGGGTGTTGCGCGCGTGCGAGCAGTCGTCTCGCTGGCACGTCGGCGGCTGCTTGTCCGCCCACTCGATGTAGGACAGGCCGTGCTCCCCGACGCGGCCGCGGTCGCGGACGTCGCGCAGGATGCGGGACTCGCCGAGCCCGGCGGAGGACGCGTAGCGGATCTGGGGGTTCTGCGTGGCCAGGATGACCGGCATCAGGGAGTCCATCATCGGCACGGTCAGGGCGAGTGCCTCGTCGAAGATGACGTTGGGGCTGGTGAACCCGCGGCCGCCGAGCGCGGTGCGGGCCATGAACTCGATCAGTGCACCCTCGTCGCGTCCGGGCACGGTCCGCAGCTGGATCCACTCGTTGCCGTTCTCCCGGCTCACGGCCTTCACGCGGCGCCGCAGGTGGTCGTAGTTCTCGACCAGGCCGAGGATCAGGTTGAACGCCTTGCCGGTGGTCCTCATCCGGTGTGCGGTCCACACGCACCCCTGGTCGAAGAGGAAGGCGTCGGCGAGCGCGCCGGCCAGGAGGGTGTACGTCTTGAGGTTCTGCCGGGTCGCGATCAGCGCGAACTCGAACGCGGCCCAGTCCCAGCCGTGCGGGGCCTTCGTCTCGGCGTACTGCACGTCCAGGCAGAACCGCTGGGCCGCGTCGAGGTGGATCCCGCACGACGCCGCGAAGTCGGCCGCCTCCCCGCCGGCGGTGCCGAAGTGGTCGGTGATCGAGAAGAACGCCGGCTCGAGGATGTCACTCGGCAGCTCGACGACGCTCACTGCGCTCCTTCGCCAGGTCGATCGGGTCCGGCGCGGTGTCGCCCTCCGGCGCGGGGCGCTCGGGGGCCGCGCCGATCAGTGCCAGGTCGAGCGCCTCCCGCACCCCTCGCACTAGGGAGGTCAGGGCGGAACCACTCTCGTTGCCGGTGTCGATCTGTCGGGCCAGTGCCAGCGCCGCCTGCCCGTCGACGGTGTCGAGTCGGCCGGCCTTCTCGAGGTCGCGCAGCGTCATCGCGTACACCCGGGACGGCAGCTGCTCCGCCGGCGAGGCCTTAAGCGCCTCGGCGGTGTCGGGTTGGGCCGCTCGGCGAGCTCGTGAGGCTGCTGAGCGGCAGCCGGCCGAGCAGTATCGCGAGGTCCTGCGCGCTGCCTCGTACTCGGCGCCACAGTGGTCGCAGGGACGCTTGATCACCGGCACGGGCCATCACCTCCATCGGGCGCCGCCCCGTGCGCTAAGTACGTAAGGTCTGAGAAGCGTTGCGCCACAACGTTATTCAGCGGCCCGACGGGGTGCGCTACCTGACTCGCGAGGCTCGGGGGGTGGAGCGCGCCATAGGTGTGGCTCGCGCAGCCGCTGTGCTAAAAACCGGCGTCGGCGCGCCGGCCGTGCAGGCGTGCGACGTCGGCGCGCAGCGGCCCGAGCAGGCCGAACAGCTCGTCGAGGGTCGGTGGCAGGTCCTCGGGACGGTCGGGGTCGTGCGGTCGGGCCGCCCGGTCCTCGATCTCGGCGAGCACGGACTCGATCGAGGTGAGCGCGTCGAACGCCGCGGCCGCGACGGCGAGGCAGTGGTCGCGCCGCTCGACGACGTCGGCGTCGACGAGCGCGAACCGCTGTGCCTTGGCCCGGGAGCGCGGCAGCTTCCCGTCGGGTGTGACGAACCATGCGCCGTCGTCGGGGGAGTGGACGGCGAGGGTCACGAGCGGGCCTCGTGGTTCACGGTGCGCGGGGTCGAGCAGCACAGCGGGTCGCCGGCGTTGATGCCCCGGCCGCAGCTGCCGCACGTGGCCACGAACGGCGCGGGCGAGCGACGAAGCCGGGTGACCGTGATGCCGACCGAGTCAGCCGCCCACCCGGCGTGGTCGATGTGGCCTGGGCTGCAGTGACCCCACAGGGTCACCGCGTACGGGGACTGGCCCAGCTGGCCGCTCTCTACGAGCGCCACCACGGCGGCAGTGGCTGCCTGCACCTGCAGGGCCGCGTCGACGTCGAGCTTGGCGCGCGCCTCGAGCGTCGCCGCGTCGAGCACCTCGGCGACGTCGTCCCCCTCGGCGACACGGATGGTCGGGACGGACCAGGACACGGGCGCCTCCTCCTCGGTCAGCCGAGCCGCTCGCGCTCGAACCAGCGGTTGATGTCTCGGACCGTGCGGTCGAAGGACGGGCGCCGGCGTGCCCGAGCGACCAGCTCGGCCATCGGCGGGACGAGGAGCACGACGTCGGCGTGGATCCGGGCCGCGAGCTCAGCGCGCCGGGTCGGGCCGGCCATGGTGCGGATGACCCACGCGTCCGTGATGAGGCTGTCGGCGACGTCGTCCAGGAGCAGCTGGACCTCGCGCTCGGCGGCGCGAGCGACGGGGAACGGAGGCCGCGGCATCGTCGAGGGCCACCCGATCCGGCGGGCGATGGCGTCGAAGCAGACGACGGTCGCGGCGGCCGGGGCGTGGTCACGGACGTAGGTGGTCTTGCCGGCGCACGGCGGGCCGGCCACGAGGACGTTGCCCATGCTCACCAACTCCTCGACGCCGGCTCCGTTCGGTGCCGGATCTTCTCGAGCCTCATCCGCTTCTCGCCGGCCGCCTTGCGGTTGCAGCGCCGGTGCTCAGGTCCTGAGTAGGCCGTCCAGTCGTCGGTGTGCCCGAGCTCCCACTTGGAGCCCGGCCGGATCCGCTTCCCGCACCGGGCGCACGACACCCCTCCGGTCTGCACGATCGGGTCCCACTCGGCCCGCAACGCCCGGTGCTGTCGCCCGTAGACGCGCTTCTCGACGAAGGCCACCACGACCACCCCCGGACACCGCGAAGGCCCCGAACCAGATGAGGTTCGAGGCCCTGTGGACATACGTCGTCCGTCGGCTCTCAGTGTGACACACCACCGCTGGTCACACCAGCGTGCGACACGCGCCGACGCCCTGATCGTCGACGGTCCCGTTCGCACTCGAGCAGCTGCCGCTCCGGCACCAACGTGACCCCGTCGACCAGCACCTTGGGCACGTGCCCCCGATCGGCCCACTTACGGACCGTCGAGGCCTGGACTCCGGTTCTCGCGGCGGCCTCGGAGTAGGTGAGCAAGGCCCCATCGTCGAGCGAGGGCGTGTACGTCACTGCACCGTCATCCACGAGCCGGTCTCGCGGTCGAAGGTGACGACCTCGACGTTGCGGGTGGAGACGTAGACCGGGAACACCGCGCGGCCGTTGCTGCCGGCCACGGTCAGGGCGGACCCGTCGGCCGAGACGTCGGTGACGCGGCCGATGAGGCCGCGCCAGCCGCCCTCGTTCGTGGTGACGCGGACGTGCTGGCCGCGGCGCGGCGTCGTGCTCGTGGCGGTCATGGTGGGCTCCTGTCAGGAGGTGGCCTCGGCGCGGTCGCGCACGAGGAGGTCGAAGTCGGTGCGCGTCCAGGACGCCTTGCAGTAGGTGCACCGCACGGTGGAGGTGCCGTCCTCGCGCTCGATCGCGCGGAGGTCGCAGATCGGGCACGGCGTCGTCGTGCGCCAGCGGTCGTCGGTGCCTGACGCCCGGGTCGCCCGCCGGGCCAGGCGGATCGCCTCGAGGCCGACGCGGCCGCCGCGGTCGTGCTCGAGCAGCTGGGCGAGGTTCCGGGTGAGATAGCGCATCGACGCCGTCGCGACCTTGGACCGGGCCGCGGCCGTGGTGAACCCTCGGGCTGTGCGCACACGCCGGTCGCCCAGGTGCCCCCGCAGCCACGTCTCGGTCGCGGTGAGCCACTCGACAATCTCGTCGACCTGGTCCCACGACGCCGACCCCGACGGCGAGCCGACGAACCCGCCACCGCCTCGGCGCGCGGACGGCGCTGACGGCGCGAGCTGACCCATGGACGTCGCCGCCGACACCGCGCACTGCGAGCACTGCCGGATCGCCGGCTGCGGCGCCGAGGACCACGGGACCCGCTTCGGGTGCCCGCACCCCAGCCGCTCGACGAACGCGACCGGGACGTGCACCCCCAGCGACAGCCGAGACTCGACGCGCCGCTCGAGGACCATCCGGGTGACCGGGGTCGCCGGGTCGTGCCCGATCGACCACGCCGCGGCCGCGAGCTCGGGCAGCCGGCCGATCGAGACCCCGACCTCCTGCCCGTCAGCGGCGCACCACACCGGGTCACCCCACGTCACCGGGACCGGCTCGAGGACGTCGAACCACTCCTGCTCGGTCTCGTAGCGGACCTCGGCGACGACCCGCGCCCACAGCGCCGGCGCGTCCGACTTCCGGTAGGCCCGGTTGCACGGACCTGGGCAGGGCACCGCCGGCACCTTCTCGCGGCTCACCTGCCCCCGCCCTTCCCTCGACGACCTCGACGACCACGAGCACGGCCAGACCGCCCTGGTGGGCTCCCGCTCCCGTCACCGTCCAGACCCGGCCTGCCCCGCACCGGCCCGCCCCTACCCGTCCCGACCCGACCCGGGCCGTAGACCTCGGATCTGCTGGGATCTGCTGGAATCTGCAGATCCTCGCGTGGTGGCGCGCTCTCGCCGGCGCTCGCGGGTCGCGCGGGTGCGCGGGGTCCGGGCTGCTCGGCGGGCTGCGCCGGCGCGGTGTCCGCCTGGGTGGCGGGTCGCGCCCACTCCGGTGGCGCTGCCTCGCCGGCGCTCGCGGGTCGCGCGGGTGCGCGGGGTCCGGGCTGCTCGGCGGGCTGCGCCGGCGCGGTGTCCGCCTGGGTGGCGGGTCGCGCCCACTCCGGTGGCGCTGCCTCGCCGGCGCTCGCGGGTCGCGCGGGTGCGCGGGGTCCGGGCTGCTCGGCGGGCTGCGCCGGCGCGGTGTCCGCCTGGGTGGCGGGTCGCGCTGAGGGGTCGGAGGGCTGGACGATCCGGCCGTGCCGCGCGAGCAGCTCGACGGTGTCGGCCCCGTAGAACGGGTGGAGCGGTGCGGGCCGCAGGGGCTTGCGCTCATCGGCCCTGGGGTCGTTCGAGCGCTCGCTGTTGCACTGGAAGCAGGCCACAACGAGGGTGTCGACCGTGGCGGCCTTCCCCGGCTCGCGGTGGTCGTACGTGCCGCGCCGGGGGCCCTTGCGCTGGCGCCAATTCACGATGGCCCCGCAGTAGCGGCAGCCGTCGCCGTCGCGTTCGCGGACGGGCACCACGAGGTCGGGGTTCGCGATGTCGCGCTTCCGCTGCCGCTCCCACTCGATCTCCGCGCGAGGGCGGATGTGGATGAAGTCCGCGTCCGGCGGGATCGCCCACGTCGGCTTCCGGCCCTTCGCCCGCGGGATCAGCAGGCCGGCCTCGACCGCGGCGGCCAGCAGCGGCTCCCACCGGGTCGGCGCCAGCAGCTGCATCGTGCCCAGGTCGATCAGGCCGTCCGTCATGTGCCCGGCCGACTGCATCGCGCACCGCTGCACCCACCCGAACGCCTCGTTCTGGAGGCGGTCGTCGGCGTCGCGGACGGTCGCGAGCGCCATGACGAGCGGGTGGGTGGCGGCGTTGTCGCCGTTGCGGAGCCAGGCCATGAGGTCGGAGATCTCCAAGGGGTAGAGAGGCGGGGTGCAGGGGCTACGGCGGTCGTGGTGGCGGCCTGGCGGGCTCGAACACGCTCATGCCGGGTCCTCGGCGAGGGCGTCCTCGTCGTCCTCGTAGACGACGGTGAAGGCGACGGCGCCGGGGTCGGCGGGGGAGCAGCGGATGAGGAGGTCGTCGCCGAGCGGGGTCGGGGTCGTGTCGTCCGGGGCGCGCCACTCGTGCCGGACCTCGTCGTCGGCCCACAGCGGGATGGCGTCGGCGGCGGTGGCGGCGAGGTGGCGGGCGACGGCGGCGAGGAACGCGCGCGGCGGGTGGTGGCCCTCCGCCGCGTAGACGCCGCTCGTGCCGGGCGGGGTGACGATGGTGATCACCGGACCACCTCCAGGGGCCGGTAGGTGACGGCCCGGGCGGTGTAGGTGATCGGCTTGCCGTCGCGCTTGAACCGGATCTCGCGGGACTGGTCGCGCTCGGTCGGGCGGTAGTGCAGTGAGCCGAGCGCGACGAGCGGGGTGTGCTCGTTGCGCACGCGTGCGGCGGCGCGCTGCCGGGCGGCGAGGTCGCCGGCCCAGAACGCCTGCTGCCGCAGAGGCCCGTCGATGCACAGCACCACCTGGTCGCTGGGGAGAGCGTCCATCGGCACGGCCGGCGAGGGCGCGGTGTCGCCTGCGGTCACGTGTGCGCCGCCGACGCGGCGATGTCGCCGCGCTCGTCGCGTCGGGCGCGGCCGAGGTCGACCAGGGAGTCGAGGAGCTGGCCGAGGGCCTTGCGCTCGTCGGCCCAGCCGTTCGGGCCCTCGCCGGAGTGGGCGTGCAGGAGGTCGCCGATCTCGTCGAGGACCTCGAGCGCGAGGAGCAGGGCGTCGGCCCGGTACAGGGGCAGGTCCCAGCGCACCACCGGCATGACCTGTCCGTCGACGACGAGGGTGAGGTCCTCGCCGGTGCGCATCACCCCGCCCCAGCCGTCCTCGGCCACCGTGCGGGTCATCCCCTCCGGCGGGGCTGCGGCCGTGAGCGCGTCCCGCGGCGCGGGGGCGACCACGATCGCGGCCTCCGGGGTGACGTGTCGCAGCGCGGACAGCAGCCGGCCCGACCGCTCGGTCCGGGCGGGGCCGAGGTCGCGGACGATGACGACCCCGTCGAACGGGTCGACGCCGGCGAGGCCGATCTCGACCTCGGTCGCGGCCAGCTGCACGACGCGGTCGAACCCGACCGTGAAGCGGGCGTTGCGCTCGCACCAGGCGGACGCGGTCGGGGCGGTAGAGGCGACGACGAGGAGCCGGGTGGCGGTCACGACCCTTCACCGTCCTCGCCGTCGCCGCTGTCGTCCGGCTGGCCGACGATGCCGTCGACGGTCCAGGTGCGGCCGGTGGCGTCGCCATCCTCGTCGGTGAGGGCGAACCGGTAGGTCTCCCGCTCGAAGTCCGACCAGCGGTAGCCGTACGTGTTGAGGGCGTCGAGCCACGGCCGCTCCCACTCGTCGACGCTCGTCGACACCGCCATCGAGCGCTCGAGGTGGACGTGCCACGCGACGTCGAGGCAGGCGACCAGGTACGGCAGCTTGGTGCAGTCGGCGAGCCTGCTGCGGATCTCGTCGGCCATCGCCTGGGCGCTGTCGAGGTCCTCAATCCGCTTCTTCGGGACGCCGAACCAGTGCATCAGGAGCTTGCCGGCCTCGAGGTCTCGCTCGAACCGGTCCTCGAGGCGCGACGCCTCGATGACCAGCTCGACCAGCCGGGCGCGGACGAGGGCGTCGGTGAGGCCGATGCCCTTCGCGAGGAGCTCGTTGACGAACTCCCGCCGGGTGTCCGCGGCGGCCGCCAGGTTGGCGGTGCGCTCGGACTGAGCCTTCTCCCGCTCCACGGCGAGCTCGTCGACGACGGGGTCCTTCGGGCGGACGGCGGGGCGCTCGTGCAGCGCCGGCTCGGTGCAGCCGAACGCCGGCGTCGTCCCGTGCGACCACCACGCGGTGCGGCCGGCGCACCCCGCGTGCTGCGCCTTCTCCTGCTCGACGTTCCAGGTGTCGCCCCAGGCGCCGTCGAGCCAGAGGTTGCCGAGGGCGATCGCTCCGTCGGTCGGCTCGTCGAGGACCTTCGGGCCGCCCTGCTCGAGGATCTCCGCGGCTCGCTCCTTGCGGGCCTTGACCTGGTCGCGGTCGCGGCGGGCCCGGTTGAGGGCGAACGAGAGCTCGTCGGTGCCGATCGCGTCGAGCAGCTGCTTCTCGACCTCCGGGTCGCCCCGGAACTCGGCGACCGCGAGCGCGTCGGCGATCGAGATCTGGCCGGAGTGGGCGGCGTCACGGACGGCGTCGGGGGTCCTGGCGAGGCGGACCCGCTCGCTGATGCGGGCTCGGGGCTGGCCGATCTTGTCGGCGAGTGCCTTCTGGGTGAGGCCCTCGAGGTCCATCACCTGCTGGTAGGCGTCGCCCTCCTCGACCGGGGTGAGGTCGGCGCGGTGGAGGTTCTCGACGAGCATGATCTCGAGCTGGGCGGCGAGGGTGGTCGCGTCGGCGCGGATGACGACGGGGACCTCCTTGAGGCGGGCCTTCTTCGCGGCGGCGAAGCGGCGGTTCCCGCACAGGACGACGTAGTCGGCCTTGACCTTGTCCCAGCCGTCGGTGGGTGGCGGGGCGACGACGAGGGGCTCGAGGATCCCGAGCTGCTTCGCGGAGGCGACGATGTCGTCGACGTTGCCGACGGCGCGGCGGGGGTTGTTCGGGTGGGCGGCGAGCTGGCTCGTCGCGAGGGTGGGCTGCTTGACGGCGGCGGTCATGACGGTGGTTCCTTCCGGGGTTGGGGTTCAGCGACGGTTGGCGCGGCGGGAGAGCCGCGCCTGCTTGTTGCGGCGGCGCCGGCGGGCGACCACCTGGGGCGGGACGGTGCCCGCGTAGATGTGCTTGCGCTGCAGGCCGACGAGGACGCCGTACTGGAAGAGGCCGGTGAACTCGTCGGCCGGCGGGTTCTCCGGGGGCGGGCCCGACGTCGCCGGCGGCGGGGGCGTCAAGGCCGGGAGCGCGGCCGGGTCCGGGATCGGGACCTGGCGGTGGTGCCGGCGAACCGGGTTCATGAGCGGCTCCTCGAAGGTCGGATGCTGTTGCGATGTGGGCGGCACCTCCCGGCCCCTGCCGGGGAGGTGCCACCACGTGTGGGGGGTGCCGTCAGACGGCGTGGGGTGGGCGGCCCAGGACGACCCGGATCGGCTCCGGGGCGGCGTCGTGGTCGCGGATCGCCTGGCGCAGGAGCCACTGGTTCCGGCCGGCGTCGATCGCCGCCAGCCGGACCACGTCGCCGGCCTCGGGCGTCTGTGGCCGGTAGACGGTGAACCGCTCGACCGTCAGCGCGTCCAGGAGCCGCTGGCGGGCGTCGCCGGGCTCGTACTCGATCTCGAGGACCCTCATCCGGTCGCCACCTCCTCGAGGTCGCCGGCGAGGCCCTCGACGTCGACGGGCTGCTCGCACGTCGGGCAGACGCCGGAGTCGATCGAGCGGGCGAGGCTGGTGCGCTGCTCGTCGGCGCGGATCACCGACTCCCAGCACTCACCGCAGGCGGTGGTGCCGACGATCCGGGCCTTGAGCTTGTGGACCTGGGTGCAGCGGGCGCGCGCCTTGCCGGCGAGCGGGTGGGTCGCGCCGAGGTGGAAGCCGTACGTCGAGTGGGTGCGAACGGTGCCGGTGCGGATCCGGCCCAGCTGCACCGCGTGGGTGATGCCGATCGCGCCGTCACGGACCTGGTCCTGCTGGTCGGCCGGGAGCGCGAGGAGCGCGAGGCGGCCGTCGACGAACGCCTGCGAGCGGCCGATGCGAACGCCGATCTCCCGGCCGGACCAGCCCTTCGACGCCTTGATCTTGGCGATCGCGCGTGCCTCCTCGATCGGGTCGAGGTCGCGGCGGTGGCCGTTCTCGATGAGCATCGCGGCGAGGGCGTCGTCGGCGCGCATGTCGCGTCCGACGAGGACCTCGGTCTCGACCACGCCGAGGTAGGTCAAGGCGGCGTGGCGGCGGTGGCCGGCGACGATGATGAGGGCGCCGGCGCGGTCGCGGACCACGATCGGCTGCAGCAGCCCGCTCTGGCGGATCGACTCGGCCAGCTCGGAGACGTCGCCGACGTCGACGCGGGGGTTGTCCGGGTCCGGGTGCAGGGCCGCGACCGGGACGGTGCGCAGCTCGCGGCCGGCGAGCGCGGCCGCCGGGTCGTGGCCGTCCTCGAGGGCCTGGACGACGTCGGGAGCCTTCGCCGCGTCCTTGAGGGCGGGGACCGCGGCACGGAGCTTCGCGACGTCCGGGTACCCGTGCCTGGTCGCGACCTGCTGGACCTGGTTGAACGTCAGGCCGGTGTGCTCGGCCGCGGAGGCGAGGCTGCCCGGGCGGGCGAGGATCTCGACGACCCGGAGCTCGCGCTCGGTGGTGACCTCGAGCCTCAGCACGACGGGCCGCCGTGCGGGCCTGGTGTGCCGAACGGGTCGATGATGACGGTGCCGTCGCGGACGTTGCGTGCCGCCTGCTCGAGCAGCGCGGCGAGGGCCTCGTTGCGGACGCCGGGGTGGTGCTCGATCGCCGCCGTCATGCCGCCTGTCGTGGCGAGGAACGTGATCTGCGCGATCGGCACGCCGGGGCTGTCAGGGCCGGGGAGGCCGGACGGGTGCATCGGTGGGATGGTCGGCTGCTCGCTCACCACAGGCTCCTTCCCGTGATCGGCTCCCGGTCCTCGACCGGGACCGGCCGGGGCGGGCCGAGTCGGGTGCCGTCGGTGAGGACGACGACCTGCCCGAGGCGGCGCTCGGTCCTGCGCAGGACGTCCTCGCCGGCGAGCGCGTCGAGCTCGACCTCGAGGCGGGCGCGGGTGGCCTCGGCAGCGATGTAGAGGTCCCGTGCGCCCTGCGGCCAGTCGGCGACCTCCGCGGCGGCGTCGAGGACGGCGGCGCGCAGGTGGAGGATGTGGACCTCGGTGACGGCCTCGCGCAGCGTCAGGGAGCCGGAGGAGAGGCGGCGGGTGAGGCGGGTGAAGCGGCGCTCGAGCGCGTCGCGGACGTCGTCGCGGCGGGCCTGCACCGCCGGGAGGGTGGTGGTGGTCACCGGAGCAGGTCCTGGTCGATGACCCACTCGACGCGGGTCGACGGCACGCGCACGACGTCGCGGTGGGCGACGGCGTCGAGCGCGAACGTCACGAGCACCTGGGACATGCGGGCGAACCGGAGGGTCACCATGCGGCCGCCGTCGACGGGGATCTTGATCTCGACGTCGGGCCGGGTGGCGAGCTCGGCGAACGTGGCCCTCTGCCGTTCCCGCGGCAGGTCGGCGAGCTTGATCGTGACCACGGGCTTCGCCTGCCGGTGGGCGTGCTCGCCGACGACGTCGAGGATGTCCTCCACGTGGTCGGCGGCGGCCAGGTGTGCCGGGATGTCGTCCGCGTCCGCAGCGGGAGCCGCGGCCGGGGGGCCGGCCGGCTGGGGGAGTGGCTGGCCGGTGGCGGCGGCGACGTCTCGCGGTGTGGGGGTTGCGGTGGCGGTGCTGGTGGAGTCCACGAGGGACCTCCTTCGCTGCTGGTGCGGGATGTTGAGGTGTGGTCCCCCGACCGGGGAGAGGCGTGGCCCGTGTCGTGCGGCTCGCAGCCGGCGAGGTGCGCGGGGTGCCGGTCTCCGCGGTCGGGGGACTGGTGGAGGGGCGGCCGCGGTCCTCGCCGGCGTCGGGGGGAACGCCGCTGGGAGCGCGAGGACGACGCGTGGGGGGAGACGCGCGGCGGCCGCCCCCGTCTACGGGGGAGCCCTCCCGGGCTCGCGGGCGGCGATCGTGCCGCCACGGTTCGACAGGCCGGCGGCCGCGAGCGCGGCCGCGTACATGCAGGAGGCGCACCGGCCGGTCTCGGTGTCGACGTCGAGGTCGGTGCGGCCGCAGTCGGCGCACGGGTTCGTGAGCTCGTCCAAGGCCAGCTGCGCGGCCGCGGCCGCGTCGGCGCGCGCCTGAGCGCGGGCCTGGTCCACCTGCTCGGCGAACCCGGCCGGGCGGCGGCCGGTCGTCGCCCGCCCGAGCGCGGAGGCGTGGCACGAGTGAGAGTCCTTGAACAGCTGCCGGCAGGCGGGGCAGCGGATCCAGCCCTGCTCGATCCGGGACTCGGCGCGGCGGCGGGTAGCGGTCGTCACGCTCCGTCACCTCCCGGGAGGCGGGTGTGGCGGGCGGCGACGTCGACGACACCGCCGAGGAGGAGGGCCGCGTACTGCCCCGAGACCAGGAGGTTGTGGCCGGCGCGCAGCGCGTGCGTGACATCGTCAGGGCGCGGACCGACGTCCTCGCCCAGCCAGGCGAGGATCTCGGCCATGCCGTGGCGCACGATGCGGCGCGCAACCTCACCCGGCGACGGGGCCAGCGGCAGCTCGCGGGACACAATCACGGTCAGCCCCGACGGGACGCCGTCCAGCCACGGCTCGAACCTCACGACGCACCCCGCTCACCGGCGAGCGCCTCACGGGCGGTGACCCGCGAGACCAGGCCGTGGTAGTGGTCGACCAGCTCCTGCGGGGGAGGGCCGTGCTCGGCGAGGACCCGCTTGCACCACTGCGACGGCGTCTCGACCGGACGCTCCTCGACCACTTCGCGGCGGCGGGTCACCGGTCCGCCGCCTCGACCTCGGCCACCGCCAGCGGCACCACGAACGACAGTGCGTACGTCACGACCGCGACCGTGAGGACGGCCGTCACCGCGGGCACCATCACGGGCACTGCGGGGACCGCGATCAGGACGGCCGTGAGGATCGCGAGGAGCAGCGCCAGGACCAGGGCGCCGACACACGCCGCGGCGGTCATCCCACCCGCTCCAGCTCGTCGGCGCCGTCGACGACCTCGAACAGGTCGCTCAGCTCGGCGTTGAGGGCGAGGCACAAGGCGGCGATGAACCGGGGGCCCGGCTGCTGCTTCCCGCGCAGGACGCGTGAGAGGTTGCCCGGGTCGATCTGCATCGCGGTGGCGAGCGCGGTGTCGGTCGTCAGGCCAGTCCAGCGGCGGATCTTCGCGAGCTGCTCGACCTTGAGCCGGAGAGTCGCGGTCATCGTCATCGTTCCTCGGGTAGAGCCGCTCCACCTGCTGCTTTGCGGCGATGCCTTACCGTAAGCGCAGCGTGTGCAATAACGCAATACAGAACTGTAACGAATGGGTAACGGGGTGCAAAGGGTGGGTTGGTGTGGGGGAGAGGTGCGGAAACACACGCGTGTAATGCGTTGACCTCGCACGTTGCGCGAACGCAAGTACCCTTGACGGCGTGGATACCTCGCAGACGCGCACTACGGTCTCGCCATGAGCTGGTGGGAGTACGTCACTCGCACCTCTGGCACTGAGTCCCCGAAGGCCATGAGCGCGACGACGGGGATCGACGGACCGAACTTCTCGAGGTGGAAGCAAGGCCACGTGCCCAAGGCGGAGATGGCGACGCAGTTCGCACGCGCCTACGGCAGGCCGGCCATCGAGGCCCTAGTCGCGGCGGGGTTCCTCACGCCCGAGGAGGCCAAGGTTCGGCCGGCGGCCGCCCCCGACTACTCCCAGCTCTCGAACGACGACCTGCTCGACCTCGTCCGCCGGCGCATGAGCGAGAGTCATGATGAGACCACCACGCTGAGGCCGGTGCCGCTCGACGCGGCCGCCCGCCGCACCGGCCGCAAGAGCCAAGGCCAGCTGGTCCGCGACGACCAGGACCGACAGGGCGAAGCCTGAGCCCTGTCGGAGGCCGCGGCTACGGTCGCGTGGCATGCAGGGGGACGACCACCACCACCCGTGGCGAGAGCTACGCCGCCAGGAGCACCTCACCGTCGCGTTCGTCGACCTCGAGCCCGGCGTGTGGGGCCTGACCGCCGGCGACTGGATCTACCTCGACAGCCGGCTCCTGCAGGTCGAGCGCCGCTGCACCCTCGCTCACGAGCTCGAGCACACCCGCCGCGGCCACCAGGGCTGCCAGCCACCAGCGGTCGAAGCCGACGTCCACCGCGTCGTCGCGCGCCGGCTCATCCCCTTCGAGCGGCTACTGATCGGGCTCAAGTGGGCCCGCGACGAGGTCGAGCTCGCCGACGAGCTGTGGGTCGACATCGACACCCTCCACGCCCGCCTCGACGGCCTCACAGACGGCGAGCGCCACCTCGTAGACGAGGCTCGAGAACACCACCACCCCTGACCCTCTCCGAGCGCCGAAGGTCAACCTCCTGCGCGATGGCCCCTACGGCTGGCACGATTGTGCTCCACGCAAGGTGGAGGGGATCAACGTGAAGTTGCAGATCACGGCTGTCTGTGCAGGGCTCGTGCTCACTGGCTGTGGGGGAGGGGCGGCACCCGTCGCTGCCCCCTCTTCGACGTCGCCGAGCCCGTCCGCGTCGAGCACCGCGCCGAGCGCGACACCCACGCCGACCCCAACCCCGAGCCCCAAGACGACGTTCAAGGTCGGCCAGACCTACAAGGGCCCCGAGGTCAACGTCACCGTGCAGCAGATCGTGGTCAACAAGCGCGACAGCTCCGATCAGCTCTACAGCGGCGCCCTAGTCAAGACGTGCGTGCACACCACGCCCCCCGAGTACAAGAACGGGTTCTGGCTCGGCTGGGGCCCGTGGGCGCTGTACGACGCCGACGGCGGGCGCTACCCAGACAACGGCACCGTCTACGGGAGCTCCCCGAGGCCGATCTACCCCAACGGTGAGCAGGACGGCATCTTCAAGGAAGGCGAGTGCGCCAAGGGCTGGATGTTCTTCGACGTCCCCTCCGGCACCAAGATCGTCAGCGCGCGGTACCAAGCCGAAGGCATGGTTGACGCCATCACCTGGCGGCGATGATGGGGGAGCGGGGTGACCGAGAAGGGGCGCGTCTCGGACACGATCTTGCTTCAGGAGTCACTGACAGAGAGGCGCGGCCATGCTGTATGTACCGATCCTGAAGAACAAGGCCGGCGAAATGAGGGCGCTCGAGGAGGCGTCGACGATGCCGCACCTGGAGCTCATGCAGCCGCTCGTGGAGGTGACGCGAGCCGACGAGGTGTACAACGAAGACGAGCTCCAAGCGTTCGCCGAGAAGGCGACGCGCTCTGTTGGCAAGGCGTGGGCGGACAACAGGCCGCGGCCGGTGATGATCGACACGACGTACGCCGAAGCGGACCCTGAGAGCGACCAACAGCTCGGTGCCTCAGTCCTCAGCCGAGTCCTCAATGGTCTCCGCGAAGCCCGTGTGCCGGCCATCCCGGTGACGCACCTCTCTGACAGCGACGCGCTGGTGAACGAGGCGGGTCAGGCTGCCCACCGCGATGGTCGCGGCGCTTGCATCAGAGTCACGGCCGAGGACCTTGACGACGCCGTGACACCTCTGCACGTCAACGTGCACGCTCTAGCGAAGCAGATGCAGTTGAGCGCCGGGGACGTCGACCTTGTCCTCGACTTCGGTGCGATTCCAGCCGCGGATGCGCTGGCTCTCTACAGCCGCCTCGCGCGGTTTGTCCTGCCGCCACTGACGGACGTCGCCGACTGGCGCTCCTTTGCCTTGGTCAGCGGAGCGTTCCCAGCCAACCTCGCGGACGTCTCCGCGTTTCAGTTCGGCCAGCTACCCAGGCTCGATCGCGATCTGTGGATGAGCGTCGTCGGCTTCAACATTGGCCGCCGGTTGGACTACGGCGACTATGCGGTGACACATCCGGCCCTGCAGATGGGCACCGCCTTCGCTGCGCCACCACAGCTCCGGTACACCTCCAAGACCGAGTGGCTGGTCGTGAAGGGCCGTCGCACCGACCGCCGCGGTCACGCGCAGTTCTTCGACCTCTGCCGTCAGCTTCTTGCCCAGTACCCCGGCGTCGTCGCCAACCCGTATGCGTCCTGGGGAGACGCCTACATCCACACCGCGGCCAGTCCGACATCGACCAAGGGCCCCGGCAACGCCTCGATCTGGAGAGCGATCGGAACCAGTCAGCACATCGCCCAGGTAACTAGGCAGTTGGCAGCAGGGGACGCGCCGTGAGTGCGCTCCTGACCTCCGACCGCAGTTCGTCGATCGGGAGCGTCGCCAGCAAGTCCCACAGGTCCCACCGGGTCGCCTTGGACAGCCCGTGATGAAGCCCGCGGTTGCGCAGGACGGCCATCGCCTCTTCACGCCACATCAATTGAGCCACGTGAAATGGGCTCAGTGCAGGGTTCCGTCGGGCCTTGCGCTTTGTCACCAACGCCACGCTGTCGCCCTCGGTCGGTCTGGCCAAGACGATGCCCCACCACCGGGGGACGAGGCTTCTCGCAGTGGAGAGGTGACGTTGGCCGACCACGAGGGAGGCGAAGTCCAGGCACTGGCTGTAGTGCTCGATCTGCGAGGGCAGCCGGCCGAGGTTGTCGCGGTCGGACTTGATCTCGTATCCGCTCAGAGCGCCGTTGACGAGACCGACGTCGACACGGGAGGCGCCGAGGCAGACGCTCATCTCGGGCCACACCCGGACGTCGCTTTGGCCCGCATGTTCGGCCCGGAGACCCTCAATGAGGACGTGCCTGATTTCTCCGTCTCTCACGGCTACGAGCCTATCGGAGCGGCGCCCCTCCAAGCCGTACATCCGTGTGACTGGTGGGGCTCATGAGGTGGGCGACGGATCCGGCGGCGACTGCGGAGACGGTGGACGTCTTCGCCCGCTGGATCGGCGGGATCGGCGCGATCACCGGGGTGGCAGGGCTAGCCATCAGCTACTTCGGCTGGGATCGGCGGGGCCTTTGGCGACGTCGCCACGCCAGCATCCGCCTCATTCAGGTGTCCCTCGAGGAACTGGACTCCGCGGTCGACCCGGGGGCCAGCCCGCAAGCGATGCTCAGCCTTTGGGGCATCCAGGTCCAGACCGCGCTCGACGACCTGGCGGCGCATCGGGGGGCGATCCCGTACCGACGCTTTCGATCTGAGCTCAAGGTGCTGAACGATGAGCTGGTCACGGTGCGAGGCACCCAGCCCCCGACGAGGGAGCAGGAGATCTCGGGGGACGGGGTGGTCTTGACTACCCAGCAACGGTCGGCGCTGGGGCGAGCGAGGGCCTGCCTCGATAGGCTCAAGGCGCTCGAGCAGAAGGCCTCGCAGAAGGGGGTCGTCTAGGCGTTCTCCCCACCCGGTAGCACCTCCTGTAGCCATCAGAGAGGCGACTCAATGGGTCGGCCAGATAGAAGGCGTGTCGGGACCGCCTCGTATGGTGCGCAGTGTGCAGGGGATGCCGTCCGAACATTCGGACATCGTGAAGGTCGTGCTCGCGTTCGAGCGGGAGTGGCTCAACCGCAGGCAGGACAGCGGGGCCAAGCTCACCGCCGTCCGCGAGACGTTCGGGTTGAGCACGACGCGGTACTACCAGCTGGTGCGCCAGGTGGTCGACTCGGTCGAGGCGCTCCAGGAGGATCCGGTGACGACCCGGATCCTGCAGCGCCGGCGCGCTGCTCAGCATCCGCGGCGCTGGAGCCGGGTCACCATGTCGGCCTGACCTCGATCGCGCGAGGGTCGAACACGCGGTTGCCCTTCCCGACCGGGTGGATGGTGATGGCCACCGTCCGCGCCAGCAGGTCCCGCCGCTCGAGGATCCCCAGCCGGCTCCACAGCGCGTCGGGGTCCGAGAGGTCGTAGCGGGCCAGCACGGGCTCCTTCGCGAGCGCGCGGGCTCGACGCTCGGCCTCCTCGATCTTGGGGCGGAGGCGGGCCTCCACGCGCGCCAGCGAGGCCGCCGTGAGGTCGCCGTCTGCGGCCTGGTCGATGAACGACGCGAGGCGGGCGTGGAGGGCGTCGACGTCGGCGCGGGCCTCGGCCAGGGCGGGGGTGACGTCGACGACGACCTTGCCGTCGCGGACCGCGACGAGCAGCTCGAGGAGCCGCTGGACGACGACGTCGTCGACGCGGTCCATGCGCCTGGTGGTGCAGAACGTCTCGCACGTGTACGCCATCGAGGAACGGTTCTTCTGTGCATGCATGCGGGTGTCGCAGCGGGCGCAGCGCGCGATCCCGGAGAGCAGGTGCTTGACCTTGCGATCGGGGTTCGGCCGGCGCCTCGAGGCGATCTCGTCCAGGGCCGCGAGCGCCCGCTCGTGGAGGGCGGTGTCGACGATCGGGTCCCACGCGGCTGGGCCGACGTCGACGCCGCGGTGGATGCGGCGGCCGGCGTAGGTGGGGGAGGCTGCGATCCGGCGCACCGTCATCGGGATCCATGCCTGGTCGAGGTCGCGGCCGCGGGCCGGTCGCGGGATCGGCACGCCGCGGCGGGTGAGGTCGGCGGCGACGGCCATCAGCGTCTCGCCGTCGGCGACGCGCTGGACGATCTCGCGGACCACGGGGGCGGTCTCCTCGTCGGGGACCTGGCGGACGAGCGCGCCGGTCGCCGGGTCGTACTCGCGGCGGTACCCGTAGGGCAGCTTCCCGTGCGGGGCGCCCTGCGCGGCGCGGGCGCGCACGGCGCGGCTCACCCGCTCCGAGGTCCGGGCCGACTCGTCCTCGGCGAGGAGGGCGTCGAGGCCGGTGCGGAACCGATCCTCGCGCTTGGTCAGGTCGTACACCGTCCCCGAGTAGCCCCACAGCACGCCGGCCGCCGAGCACACCGCGGCCAGGTCGGAGTACTCCGACAGCTGCCGTGTTGCGCGCGAGTGCTCCCACGTCAGGAGCACGTCGATCGACCCGGACCGCACCAAGGCGACGACGTCGTCCCAGCGGGCCCGGGCCCGGGCGCCCCGGGCGAACCGTGACGCCGAGCCGGTCTCCTCGATCACGTCGACGACGGTCCAGCCCTCCCGGTCAGCCCAGGCGCGGCACTCGGCCACCTGCTCAGCGACCGAGCGTCCCTCGCCGCGCTGGTCCTCACTCACTCTCGCGTAGACGCCGGCTCTCATGCCCGCTAGACTACAACCCATCGGCAACGTTTAAGGGGAGCAACGTCGCCGTCGTCACCGGGCTCGTCCTCGGGCTGTGCGTCCTCGTCGGGGTGCCGCGGGTGCTGCGGCCGTGGCTCGCCCTGCTCGCCCTCGCGGGGTTCGTCGTCCTCGCGCGCCCGGAACCGAGCGTGGTGCGCGCCGCCGTCATGGGGGCGATCGGGCTCCTCGGGCTCAGCCGGTCGCGACGGTCGGCCGGACCACCGCTCCTCGGTGCGGCGATCGTCGTCGTGCTCGTCCTCGACCCGTGGCTCGCGAGGTCCTACGGGTTCGCGCTCTCCGCGCTCGCGACGCTCGGGCTGCTCCTGTTCACCAGGCCGTGGGGCGACGCGATCGGCCGCCGGCTCCCGCGTCGGGTCGCCGTCCTCGGGCCGGCCGTCGCGGTGCCCGTCGCGGCGCAGGCGATGACCGCCCCGGTCGTCGTGCTCCTCCAGGGGTCGGTGAGCGTCGTGGGCGTGCTCGCCAACCTCGTCGCGGCTCCACTCGTCCCCCTCGCGACGGTGGCCGGTGTCGCCGCCGCCCTGGCCTCCGTCGTGTGGCTCGACGCCGCAACGGTCCTCGCCTGGGCCGGCATCGTCCCGACGGCCGTGATCGCCGAGGTCGCCCGCCGCTTCGCCGAGGTGCCCGGTGGGACGCTCCCGTGGCCCGACGGCCCACCGGGCGCCCTGCTGCTCGCGGGCCTCACCCTGCTCGTCGTCCTCACCGGCCGGGCGCTCGTGGGCGGCGTCGCGGCGCACCCGGCCCTGGCGGTGGGGACGGCCGTCCTCCTCGCGGCGGCGCTCGTCCCGACGGCCACGGTCACCGGAACCCCTGAGGGCTGGCGGGTCGTCGTGTGCGACGTCGGCCAGGGCGACGCCGTCATCCTGCGCAGCGGGGAGGGGCGCGCCGTCCTCGTCGACGCCGGCCCCGACCCGCCGGCGGTCGACCGGTGTCTCGACCGGTTCGGTGTCGAGGTCCTCGACGCGGTCCTCCTCACCCACCTGCACGCCGACCACGTCGACGGCCTCACGGGCGCCCTGGCCGGGCGGGCCGTCGGACGCGTCCTCGTCGGGCCGGTCGCCGAGCCCGCGGAGGCCGACGCACGCATCCGGCGGACTGCGGCGGCCCGGGGGATCCCCGTCGTCGTCGTGCGGGCGGGCGACCGGCTGAGGGTCGGTGAGGTCGACGTCGCCGTGTGGTCCCCCGTCCGCCGGATCGCCGCTGGGTCGGTGCCGAACAACGCCAGCCTCGTCCTGGCCGCGCGCAGCGGCAGCGTCGACGCGCTGCTCCTCGGCGACGTCGAGCGGGAGGCCGCCCGCGACCTCCTCCTCCGGATGCGGAGGGAGCCGTCTATGGCGGCGGCGGCGCGCGGGTTCGAGGTCGTCAAGACCCCGCACCACGGCAGCGCCAACCTCGACGAGGAGCTGATGGCCGCCGTCCGCTCACCGCTCGCCGTGATCAGCGTGGGGGCCGACAACGACTACGGCCACCCGGCGGCGCGCCACCTCGAGGTGCTCCGCCGCGGCGGGTCCGTGGTGCTGCGCACCGACCTCCACGGCGATGTCGCCGTCGTCGAGCGCGGGGGAGACGTCAGGGCGGTGACGTCGCGATGATCGTGGCATTGTCGGCGAACCGCTGTGTGCGCGGCCCACCGTCCCCGGACCAGCACCGGGGGACGTGACGCGCGAGCCCCGGCAGGGGACACTGCCTCATGACCGACCTGCTCACGCGGTTGCCGAGGGTGGCGGCAGTCCCCGCAGGCACCGCGCTCGTCGCCGGCGTGGGCGTCGTCGCAGGTCTCGCCGCTCCTTCCTCCGTCGACCCCTGGATGCGAGGGTTGGACGTCGCCGCGGGGGTGGCCATGCTCGTGGCGGCCGGGCTCTCGCCGGTGCCGCGCGCCCAACGCGTCCTCGTGGGCGCGGTCGGCGTCGCGTGGCTGGCCGCGCCGCTCCTGCACGTCCCCCTGGTTCACCTGTCCCTGCTTGCAGCCGTCCTCGCGTCCTTCCCCCGCGGTCGCCCACGGCTGCCGGTCGCCGGCCTCCTCCTGCTCGGCGGAACGATGGTCGCCGTCGGAATCGGGGGGCAGATCGCGGCGGGAACGCTCGTGATGATTGCCGGCCTGGTCGGCGCACGGGCGTCTACGGCCGCCCGCGTGCAGTGGTTCCCCGTGGTGTGCGGCGTCGCGGTCGGTGGCGGGCTGGTCTGCGTCGGTCTCGGGGACCTCCTCTGGCCGGGGTGGGCCGATCCGGATCGGGTGACGGCATCCTTGGCACTCGGACTGCTCGGCGTCGCGGCAGGGCACGTCCTCACGACCCGCGCGCTCGCGGCGGTGCCCACACGTCAGGTGGCGAGCGTGCTCTCCGACGCTCCGGCGCGGTCCAGCCGCGAGCGCCATCGCGCCCTCGAGCGCCTCCTGGCCGAGACGCTCGAGGACCCCTCGGTCCGGGTCTGGGTCGCCGATCCGGTCCACGGGTTCACCGACGGGAGCGGCATCCGGGCGCCTCGCCTCCCCGAGGGGGCCCGCGCCGTGACCCGCGAGGGGGAAGTCGTCGCGGGCGTGTGGACGCGGGGCCCGACCTCCCGCGATGCAGCGGCGTCGGCGACGGTCGATGGCGTCGTCGCCCTGATGGCGCGGTCCATCCGGTTGGCCGACGAGCGCGAACGCCAGCTGGCGGCCCTGCGCGCCGCCCGTGAGCGGCTGCTCCACGCGGCCTCGCGCGAGCGGTCCAGACTCGGCCGGCGCCTGGAGTCCGAGGTCGTGCCGGCGCTCGACCTGGCCATCTGCGCGGTCGATGCGATCCCCGGGACGCCTGCCATCGAGCTCGAGGTGGTGCGCGCCGAGCTGGGGCGGGCCCTGTCCGAGATCGAGGACGTCCTCCGGGGGGTGTCGGCGACCCCGCTGGGCGACGGGCGCGTCGTCAATGCCGTGAACGACCTCGCACGGTCCGCGCCGCTCGCCGTCACCGTCACGGTCCGGGGCGCCTTCAGCGGTGCGGAGGAGGTCGAGGCGGCGTGCTACTACCTGTGCACGGAGGCCCTCACGAACGTCGTCAAGCACGCCGGGGTGCAGGCAGTCGACGTCCACCTCGTCGTGGAGGGCGAGCACCTGATCGTGACGGTCGCCGACCGCGGTCGCGGAGGGGCGGACCCCGGGGGGTCCGGGCTTCGAGGGCTTCGTGACCGGACCGAGGCCGTGGGAGGAACCCTGCTCGTCCGGGAGGCACGCGGCGGCGGGACCGTGGTCAGCGCCGAGCTTCCCCGGGCCGGGTCCGCCGCGCGGGAGGACCCGGGCAGTGCGTCACCGCTCGCCGGTCGCCGATCCGCCACGGGCTCGATGCCGCCCGATGACTCCACCGCCTGACGCCGCCTCCCGACAGGCAAGGAGCCGGGCCCGTCACGAGATGCGCCGCCAGGGCGCGGCGACGAAGTAGTACGCCGGCTCCTCGGCCACGAGGTCACCAAAGGTCAGGACGTCCCCGTCCAGCTGCCACGTCAGGCGGTTGGTGCTCGTCGGGAAGCACGACGTGGGTCCGTCCGTCCTGGTGGGGTCACAGTCGGTCAACCTGGCCTCGAGGGCCATGTCGTGGGTGAAGTAGACGGTGCTCCCGCCGCCGGCGATCCGGCCGACCTCTCGCGGGTTGTAGTCGAAGTCCGGCGGCAGCTCCTCGCCGTACGTGCAGTCGATCCCCGTCGAGTCGCGCAGCGGGGTGCAGTCGACGGCGTACTCCTGACCGTCCACGGTGAGCGTCCAGACGCCGGTGATGCCCTCGGCGGGGCTCCCGATCCCCGAGGCCTCGACGGCCGACCGGTCGATCTCGACCCGGTACACCCCCGAGGGGAGGTCGGCGGGGGTCGTAGGGACGTCGAGGTGCTCGACCCGCCTGGTGCTGACGGGTGCTCGACACCGGGCGGGGTCGAGGGAGCCGGTGTCCGGATGCCTCGCGGCGATCGTCGCGATCTCGTCGAACAGGGGATCCTCCGCCATCCGGGCCAGCACCGGCGCCACGGCCTCCTCGAGCGACCGCAGCTCGGCCTCGGACGCCAGGTGTGCCCTCGCGCCGTCGCGGCAGATCCGGACGAGCGGCCCGTGGTCGTCGTGAGGACCTGCGACCGAGGCGGCGACCGCCCGCGCGGCGGCCTCGCGCACCCAGCCCCGCTGCCTCTCGTGGAGCCCCTCCCACGTGCGACGGGAGATCGACAGGACGAACACCTTGGGCCAGAGCACCACGTTCCCGGTGACGTGCCCGGCCTCGGTGGTCAGGCCGTTGGCCTCGTACTGCGGGACGTCGATCTCCACGCCCCTGAGCCGTCCCGCGCGGGCGAGGCCGTCCCACTCGTGGGTGACCCGGACCGGAGTGGCGCCGAGGGCCAGGATCGTGGCGTCCTGGGTCGGGGAGTTGTACGACCGAAAGGTCTGGCCGCGCCAGTCGTCGGCACCGAGCAGCGGCGCCGTCGTCGCGAAGGGGCGGCGCAGCGGGCCGGCTGCCAGCCCGAGCCCCACGACGCCGGTCGCATCCAGCCGTGCCAGGAGGACGGATGCGGCCGGGGAGGTGACCAGGTCCGCCACAGCCTCGTGGCTCGTGAGGACGAACGGTGCCTCGACGACCTCGAGGCCCGGGATCCCGGCCTCGGCGAAAGCCCGCGTCGACGGCCACCCGCCGTCGACCTCGCCCGCCTCGAGCGCGTCGACGAGCCGGCTCTCCGCGTCGGGCTCCGGCCCCGCGAAGGTCGTCGTGTCCACCTCGACACGGACCCTTCCTCCCGAGACCTCCTCGAGCGCGCGGACGAAGGTCTCCGGTCCGAAGGCCTGGCCGTTGGAGTCGACCGCATCGATCGAGGCCAGCCGCAGCGTGATCGTCGCGTTGCCCGCCTTGTCCTGCGCCGTGGGAAGGCCGGAGCATCCGGCCGGCAGGACCCCGAGCAGGATGACGCCGAGGGTGCTGGTCAGCCGTCCGCGGAGGGAAGAGGTCGTGGGCATATCGGCTCCTCGGGCCATTGTGGCGGGACGGAACGAGGGGTGGCCAGAGCGGCCACCCCCGTCAGGCGGCGCGGTCCACGACCTCTCGAACGGCGGCCGCGATCTCGTCCGGGACGACCGGCTCCATGAAGTGGGGGGCGTCGACCTCGATGACCTCGCCGGGTGCGAACCTTGAGACGTAGCCTGCGAGGACCGACATGATGCGCGCGTCGTACTCCGCGATGCCCGTCTGGTCGCGGGGGTCCTGTCCGGCCGTGAGGTAGGTGACCGGGATCTCCGGCTCCCGCCCGATGTGGCGCTGGCTCTCCTGCATGACCTTCCAGTGGCTCAGCCGTTCCAGGGTGCAGCACTGGTCGTCGGCGTGGAAGCTCTGGTACCAGTCCTCGCGGGGCCAGTACTTCTCGAGGGACAGTTCGTCCGGGAACATGGCGTCGAGCAGGACCATGCCGACGACCTCGTCGGGGTGCTCGTTCGCGTAGAGGTACGACAGCAGCCCACCCGCGGATGCCCCCAGGAGGACGTACGGCGGCTCGACCCCGGCGGCGGAGAGGAGTGCCTCGAGGTCGCGCATCGCGTCCTTCGGTTTCTGGATCGCGTCGACCGTGTCGCTGAGACCGGTGTTCCGGCGGTCGTACAGGCACACCCGAACCTCGTCCTGGAGCCGGTCACGGATCGCGATGGCGTTGCGGTGCGGCACGATCTGCTCGGACCAGATGGCGCCGTGCAGGTAGATGACAGTCGGCGAGCCCGCCCCGCGGCAGCTGAGGTACAACGAGTGGCCACCGACGTCGACGAGGCGGTCGACGGGCCCGTCCGCGGACGCCGGGGTGGGGGAATCGCCGGCGCTGGCGGTGCCTCCTCCGAGGAGGAGTGCCGCCGAGACGAGGGCCGCGACCGTCGCGAGCGAGGCGCCGCGTCGACGGCCGAAGGAGAGGTGGTGGGAACCGGTGGGCGCCATGTCGGCCTCCTTGGTCGGTGTCTGGTCCCCCCACCGTCGCGGACCCGCGGCCACGACGACAGCGGGTCGGCACGGTGCCCCGTGCGGGAAACACGGTGGTCGCTGCGGGGAGGGCGAGCACAATGCACGTATGGCTCCCGCGGTGTCCCGGGCGACGACGACGCCCTCGACCATCCGGTTGGTGTGGTGGCTCGTCCCTGCAGCGGTGGTGCTGTTCGTGCTGGTGGCCGGGGTGCGCGGCGCCGACGTCTCTTCGCCGACCGGGGCCGCCGTCGTCGCGACTGCGGTGCTCGTGGTGGGCGCGGCCGTGACCGGGTTCGTCGCCGGCGGCACCCCGAGCGTCAGCCCCCTTCCTCGGCGGGTCCGCCAAGGACTCGGACTCGTGCTCCTCGCCGCGTCGGGGCCGACGGTCGCCGCCTCCTCCTCCGTGCCCTCGGTCATGGCGGCGGGTCTGCTCGCCCTCGCCTGCGCCGGGCCGGTGGGTCTGTTGTGGGCGGGGTGTGGGTGGTCGGACCGAGGCGACCGGGCCGCGGGTGCCACGGTGTGGGTGCCGGTCGCGGCGGCGGGAACGGCCCTTCTTGTCGGGTACGCACCCATCGCGGATCCGCGCTGCAGCTGGCGGTGTGCCGAAGGGCTGGGTCCGTGGACGGCCGGTGGTGCAGCGAGCCTCGTCGGTGCTGCGGCGAGCGCTCTGGTGGCGGTGGGCGCTCTCGCGGCTCTTGGCGTGACTCTCCTGGTCCGCGCCGACGTTCCCGGGCCGGTCCTGCTCGCCGTCGGACTGGCGTCGTCGTTGGTCGTCGTGCTCTGGATGACCCGAACTGTCGCGTGGGGGCCGAGCGCGGGACCGCCGACGCGGTCCGTGTGGTCCTTCCTGCCGCCGGCGGCTCTGGCGCTCGGGATCCTGGCCCACCTCCGGCAGGTGCGGCGCGCGCGACGGCGGCTTGCGGCCCTCGTGTCGCGTCTGCGCCGGCTCGACGTCGACGTCCCCACCCGGGACCCGCGCCCGGAGGTGCACGCGCCCGTGGCCGGGGGCACGGGCTGGGTGGACTCCCGGGGCTGCCGCGTCGACGCTGTCACCGCGCCGGCGCTGGTCCTCAACGATGACCTCGGTCGCCCGTGGGTCAGGGTCCTGGGCGAGCCGGGGTGGCTTCCGCCTGGCGCGCCCCTGAGCGCGCGGGAGTGCTCGCCCATCGACCGCGTCCTCCTCGACAACCTTCGGGCGGCCGCGCTGGTCCAGGCGGACCGCCGGGAGGTCGAGGCATCCTCCCGGGAGGTCGTCCTCCGTGGTGACCGGGAGCGGCGCCGCATCGAGCGCGACCTGCACGACGGTGTGCAGCAGCGACTGGTCTCCGCGGGGCTGCACCTCGCGCTGGCCGTCAAGGGCACGCCCGCGGCCGCTGGGGACGCGCTGCGGGACGCCGAGGCGGCGACCCTTGGGGCCCTCAGGGCGCTGCGCGACATCTCGCACGGCCTCTACCCGCAGGTGCTCACGACCGAGGGCTTGGCCACCGCGTTGGGCGAGCTCGTCCACCCGGTCGGCGCCGTGCTCACGGTCGACCCGTCCGCGGAGGCGGCGACGGACCAGGTGCGGTTCACGGTGTACGCCGTCGTCCAGCACGTCGTCGACGAGCTCGTGGCCCCGGGCGGGAGTGGGGTGGCGGGGGTGCGCAGCATCGAGGCGGTCGAGGTGGCGGTGACCGGCGGGAGCCTCACCCTCGAGCTGCGAGTCGTCGCCGATCCGGAGGTGGTGCGTGCGGCCCTGCGGGAGGTGACCGACCGGGTGGAGGCCGTGGGGGGCGGCGTCGAGGCGGTCGCCCGGGGGAGCGCCGTCAGCGTCGAGGTGGTGCTCCCGTGCGAGTCGTGATCGCCGACGACGTGATGCTCATCCGGTCTGGCATCGCACGGCTGCTCAAGGATGAGGGGGTCGACGTCGTCGGTGAGGCGGCCGATGCCGACGAGCTGCTCCGGCTCGTCGCCCTCGAGCGCCCCGACGTTGCGTTGGTCGACATCCGCATGCCGCCGACCCAGACGGACGAGGGGCTCGTGGCCGCCCGCCGTATTCGGGCGCAGTGGCCCGATGTCGGCGTGGTCGTCCTGAGCCAGCACCTCGAGCCGGTGTACGCGAGGAGGCTGCTCGCCGACCAGCCCGCGGGGCTGGCCTACCTCCTCAAGGAGCGTGTGTTCGACGTGGTGGTCCTCGTCGATGCCCTGCGCCGGGTTCACGAGGGGGAGTGCGTCCTCGACCCGACGATCGTCGCGCGCCTGGTGCGGGGCCAGGACCCGTCCTCACCGGTGCACCGGCTGAGCGCGCGGGAACGCACCGTGCTCGGCCTCGTCACCGAGGGCCGGTCCAACGCGGGCATCGCCGCCGACCTCGGGTTGAGCGAGCGGACCGTGGAGGCCGCGTGCTCCCAGGTGTTCCGCAAGCTGGGGCTGGAGCCGTCGCCCGACGTCAACCGCCGCGTCCTCGCCGTTCTGGCCGCCCTCCGACGCGACGAACACCCCTGAGGGTGACGTCACCGCACGGGGCCAGAGCGCGAGCCTCGGACCGTCGGTCAGATCGACCAGGCGGGCTCGGGGGAGCGGACCGTGGGCGCCTGCGACTGCGAGCGCGCCGACTCGGCGAGGGCGTCGAGGGTGGCCTGGACGGCGGGGACCCGCTGGAGGTCCGGCGTCGTCACCGCCATGATCGAGCGCCGCGAGGCCGGCGTCATGGGGAGGGCGACGACGTCGCGGTGGTGCACCGTGCGCAGGATGAGGTCGGGGATCAGGGCGACCCCGAGCCCCTCGGCGACGAGGCCCATGACGGCGACGTAGTCCTCGGTCTCGTAGGCGACGTCGGGGCGGAAGCCGGCGTCGTGGGTCAGCTGGAGCAGGTGGCCGCGGCAGCGCGGGCACCCGGCGATCCACGGTTCCGCGGAGAGGTCGGCGAGGTCGACCGTCTCCTGCCCGGCGACCGCGTGGCCCTCGGGCACCGCGAGCCTGACCTCGTCGTCGAGGAGGGGGGTGATGACGAACTGGTCGAGGTCCTCCTCGCCGCGGCCGAGGTCGGTGCCCTCGTAGGCGAAGGCCACCGCCAGGTCGCACTCGCCTGCCTTGAGGGCGGCGAGGCTCTCCGGCGGCTCGGCCTCGGTGAACGAGATCTGGACGTCGGGGAAGCGCCTCTTGACGAGCGCGAGGGCCCGCGGCACGAGCGTCGCCGACGCGGAGGGGAACGCCATGAGGCGAACCCGGCCGCTGCGCAGCCCCGCGATCGCGGCGACCTCCTCCTCGGCGGCGTCGAGGGCGGCGAGGACGGGCGTCGCGTGGCGGGCCAGCACCTGGCCGGCCTCGGTGAGGCGCACGTTGCGACCGACGCGCTCGACGAGCACGGTGCCGGTGCGCTGCTCGAGGCGGCGGACCATCTGCGAGATGGCCGGCTGGGTGTACCCGAGGGCTGCTGCAGCAGCGGTGAAGCTGCCCTCGTCGGCGATGGCCTTCATGACCCGGAGTCCCGCGGCGTCGATCATGGGCGCATCCTATAACGCCCGGTTATCGACCTCCATCCGTTCGACACGCCGCGTGATGCAGTGGCGGGTGCGAGAATCAGCGCATGCCGGATGCCGTCGCACCCCCGCCGGCGGCCACCCCACGGCCCGCTGCCTCGACCCCCACCACGGACGACGTCGCCGCCCTCACGCGCCTCCTCGCGGCGCACCCGGGCACGCTCGTCCTGACCGGAGCGGGCATGTCGACCGACAGCGGCATCCCCGACTACCGCGGCCCCGACGGGACGCGCCGGGTCACGCCGATGCAGCACGGGGAGTTCGTCGCCACGAGCGAGGCGCGGCGGCGCTACTGGGCGCGCTCGTTCATCGGGTGGCAGCGCTTCCGACGCGCCGAGCCCAACGCGTCCCACGAGGCGGTCGCCACCCTGCAGGCGCGCGGCGTCCTCGGACCGGTCATCACCCAGAACGTCGACGGGCTGCACCAGCAGGCCGGCAGCCGCGACGTCACCGAGCTCCACGGCACCCTCGCCGACGTCGTCTGCCTCACCTGCGAGGACCGCTCCGACCGCGACCTGCTGCAGGCCCGGATGGTGGAGGCCAACCCCGGGTTCGAGCTCCTCGCGACCGGTGAGGCGCACGACGGCTCCCGGGTCAGCAGCCAGATCCGCCCCGACGGCGACATCGTCCTCGACGAGCAGCTCGTCACCGGCTTCGTGCTGCCCCGGTGCCTGGCCTGCGGCGCGGACACCCTCAAGCCCGACGTCGTGTTCTTCGGGGGCTCGGTCCCGCGCGACCGGGTCGACGCCTGCTACGCGCTCACCGATGCCGCGCCCGCCCTCCTCGTCCTCGGCTCCTCGCTCGCCGTGATGTCCGGTCTGCGGTTCGTGCGCCACGGCGCGAAGCGCGGCATCCCCGTGGTGGCCGTGACCCGTGGCCCCACCCGCGGCGACGACCTCATGACGCTGCGCCTCGACGCACCCCTCGCCCCGACCCTCGGAGCCGTCGTCCGCGGCGCCCTCGCCGCCTGAGGACCCTCACCGGTGACGACGATCCGCCCGGCCACCGAGGCCGACCTTCCCGCCATCGCCGGCATCTACAACGTCACCGTCGACACCGCCGTGTCCACGTTCGACACCGAGCACCGTCCTCCCGAGCACTTCGCCGACCGCGTCGCCTCGACCCGGCCCGGCGACCACCTGCTGGTCATCGAGGGGGACCACGGCACCGTCCTCGGCTTCGCCCACGCGTCGACCTACCGCCCGCGCCCTGCCTACGACGGGACCCGCGAGGTGTCCGTCTACCTCGCCGAGGATGCCCGCGGGCGCGGGCTGGGGCGCGAGCTCTACGACGCGCTGCTCGCCAGGGTCGACGCCGACGGCATCCACACCTGCCTCGCGGTCATCGCCCAGCCGAACCCGGCGAGCGAGGCGCTCCACGCGGCGACCGGGTTCGAACGGGTCGGGCTGCTGCGCGAGGTGGGCCACAAGTTCGGGGCCTGGGTCGACACCGCCCTCTGGCAGCGCCTCGGCCCGGCCGGGTCCGAGGACGCGGCCGGGCCAAGGCGCGACTGAGGCGCGACTGAGGCGCCGTCCGCGGATGGTCAGATGCGGCGCAGGACGGCCGTGACCTTGCCGAGGATGGTCGCGTGGTCGCCGTCGATGGGCGAGAACGCCTCGTTGTGGGGGAGCAGCCAGACCTTGCCGTCCTTGCGCTTGAAGGTCTTGACGGTGGCCTCGTTGTCGAGCATCGCCGCGACGATGTCGCCGTTGTCGGCGGTGGGCTGCTGGCGGACGACGACCCAGTCGCCGTCGCAGATCGCGGCGTCGACCATCGAGTCGCCGACGACCTTGAGGAGGAACAGGGAGCCCTCGCCGACGATCTGGCGGGGGAGGGGGAAGACGTCCTCGACGACCTCCTCGGCCGTGATCGGCACGCCGGCCGCGATCTGGCCGAGCACCGGGACGTAGGACGCCTCCGGCCGGTGGTCGTTGATGCCGGTGACGTCCTCGTCGTCGTGCTCGGCGCTGCCGCGGTAGCCGGGCTCGTCGTTCGCGGTGTCCGGCGAGATCACCTCGATGGCGCGCGGCCGGTTGGGGTCGCGGCGCAGGAACCCCTTGCGCTCGAGCGCGGACAGCTGGTGCGCGACCGAGCTGGGCGAGGTGAGCCCGACGGCCTCCCCGATCTCGCGCATGCTCGGCGGGTAGCCGCGCCGGTCGATGGAGTTGCGGATGACCTCGAGGACCTTGCGCTGCCGGTGGGTGAGCGCCCCGCCGTCGCCGCGGTCGGGCATCTCGTGGATGTCGGCGTTCCTCGGACGTGCCATGTCGACCCCTTCGGTCTGGTCCAACGGCGCCGGGTCGCCTCGATCCCGGCGTTGTCGCAGGTCAGGTGCTCTGTCGGTGGGATCCGACAGGCTTCTTCCCATGACGGCAGCGTACGCGGATCGTACACACGTTTCAAACATTTCTTCGAGGCGTGTCTTGTCCGGGTCGAACATCCGTGCTACAACTCGTACAGACGTTCTATCGAACACCGGTTCGACGGCCGCACTGGCCGCCGGGATGGAGGCCAGCATGAGTGCAGTCGCGTGGAACCCCGCAGACCTCGGGTACGCCGACCCCTCGGTGCCGCGCAGGCCCCGGCTCGTCGTCCTCCCCGGCGGCGGCGAGGGTGGCGCGGCGCCGTCGTCCGGCGCGCTGCGCATCACCCGGCGCGGGCGCCTGGCGCTGCTCGCGCTGGCCCTCACGGCCGCCGTCGCGTCCGGGGTGTCGGGGCTCGGTGGCGCCGGTGCGGTCGAGCCTGGTCCCGTCGTCACCGTCGCCCCGGGCCAGACCCTGTCCGAGATCGCCGCGGCGCAGCTGCCCGACCTCTCGGTCGGCAACGCCATCGTCGCGATCCAGCTCGAGAACGGGCTGAGCACCGCGCAGATCAGCGCGGGCCAGCGCCTCGTCATCCCCCGCGGCTGAGGTCGCCCCTCGCCGCGGACCGCCCCAGCCGGCCGCCGCGGCGACCCCAGAGCTGAGGCCCTCGACCCGCCTCAGGAACGCCGGAGGGCGTCGTGTCCCGTGCAGAGGACGCGACGCCCTTCGTGCCGTCCGGCGCCGCCGGGCTCAGGCCGGGGGGGTGGAGGCGCAGGTCCAGGGGGCGGCCGATGAACATGGCCAGCCTTTCCGCGGCCTCGCCCACCTGTGCGTCGTCGTCGGCGGACAGGGGCAGGTCGGGGCGCAGGTCGACGGCCACCGACTCGCGTCCGACGGTCCGCTTCCATGTGCCGACGTCCTCCCCGTCGAGGACCACGATGCCGCCGCCGGCCTCGGAGAGCAGGCGGGTGCGTGTCGTGTCGGGCGCACGCCGTGGGAAGCCCGTCGTGGGGTAGGTGAGGCAGACCTCGTCGAACGTCTGGAGCAGGAAGGCGCGCACCGGCCGGGTCGTCCGTGAGGGCGTGGCAGGGTCGACCCACAGCGTCTCCCCGCCGACCTCGACCTGCTCCAGCTCTCCCGCGAGGTCGGCGAGGGCGGCGCGGACCTGGCCCAGGGTGAGGGTCGCCCACCGCGCGAGGTCGCGCTCCGAGGCGGGTCCGTGGCCGGCGACGAACCGGCGGGTCAGCTCGCGGCGGGCATCGTCGACGCCGAGGCCGTCGAGGGGCGCCGGCGGGACGGTCTCGTCGGCGAGCACGTAGGTGTGCGTCGTCCCGCGCGGCGGGCCCGAGCAGATGACGGCGCGCAGCTCGGCGACGACCAGCTGGTGCGCCATCTGCTCACCGCCCGAGGGCAGTCCCCGGGCGGCGAAGGCCGCGGTCAGCTCGGCGCGGGTCATCGGGGCCGGGCCGGTGAGGAGCTCGCGCAGGCTCTCGAGGGCGCGCTCGATCGCCGCCGGCGGGAGGTCGAGCTGGCGGTGCCGCCCGGCGAGGGAGGACTCGATGCGCGACCCGGTGGCCGCCTGCACCCAGCGCAGGTCCTCGGGAGCGACGAAGTGCCACGTCGGGCGCAGGATGTGGGTGCGCACCCAGCCCCCCGACGACTGTTCACGCAGGACGTCGGCGTACCTGACGCCCGGGCGCATCCGCTGGCCGAGCGACCACGCCGCGAGCGCGGCGTCCTGAGACTGGACGCACGTGAGGAGCCGCACGACGTCGGCGCCGCGGGCGAGGCCGGCGGCGGTCAGGCGCTGGCTCGCGAGACGACGACGGCGGACGTCGGGGAGCGAGGCGTGGGGCACGGCCTCATCCTCGCAGCGACCGCGGGCGCCGGCCGCGTGGGCCGAACGGCCGATGACCTCATCGACCGACACGGCACCCTTCCGGCGACGCTCGGCCGGTCAGGGCCCGATGTCCCACGAGGTGTCGGTGCACGGGAGCAGACTCGGGCGCATGAGGAACCGCCGCCGACGCTCGGCCCGGCTGAGCCACCACCCGGTCGTCCACTGTGACACCGGCAAGTGGCTCTGGTCGTGCGGCTGCGGCGCGCGCGGGTCCTCGACCCCGGGCGGCTGGCACGGTGCGCTCACCGCGGCGCTCGTCCACACCAGCCAGGTCCCGGGGGAGTAGGCCCACGAGACGACGGCCCGGGAACACACAGAGGGTTCCCGGACCGTGCTGTCGTCAGCTGGCGGCGCCAGCTCTCGCCGGGCGGTGCCCGACCGACGACAGGCGACGGGGTCGTGACCGGCTGAGCGGTCGCGGCCCCGTCCGCACGTCCGGCCCCGGTCCGCACGCCGCACCCCGCGCGCCCCTGCCGTCCTTCCTCCCCGGAACGTGGGTGAAAAGCGTCGGTGGGGCGACGATCTTCACCCACGTTCGGCCTGCTCACTCGGGACGTGGGTGAAAGGCGTCGGTGGGGCGACGATCTTCACCCACGTTCGGCCTGCTCACGTTCGGCCTCTGCCCGCCCCGTGCGGGCAGCCGGAAGCGCCGGGAATCCATGGTGGACGTCGCGCGTTTTGCAGTGATGTAATGAAGTAATCACACTTGCAGAAGGAGCAGGGACCATGAGGCACCCCCACCGCACCCCCACCCCGGGCGACACGTCTGCCCCCCCGCACGAGGGCCCCCGTGGCCGTGGCCCGCACTGGGGCCGTGGCCCCGGCGGCGGTCGACCCGGACCCGGCGGCGGCCCCGGTCGCGGCCGAGGGTTCGGCCGCCCCGGCGGCTGGCAGCAGGGCGACCTGCCGAGCGCCGACGACGCCGAGAAGTGGTTCGCCGGACGGCTGCCCGACGGCTGGTTCGACGACGTCGACGTGACCGTCGACCGCGAGGAGATCACCGTCATCGGCACCCTCGCCGGCATCGACGCCGGCACCGACGCCGCCGAGGTCGAGGGGCGGATCGGCCGCTTCCGCGCCGAGACGCGCGAGCAGCGGATCGGCATCGCCCAGGAGGCGCAGGCCCGTTACGAGCGCACCGTCTCCTGGGGCGCCCGCGTCGGCGACACCACCGCCTTGTTCACCCACCTCGCCGTCCCGGTCATGACGCGGCTGCGCCAGCCGGAGCGGGCCGTCCTCGACACGCTCGTCGACGCCGGCGTCGCCCGCTCGCGCAGCGACGCCCTCGCGTGGTCGGTGCGTCTGGTCGGCGAGCACGCCGACAGCTGGCTCGGTGAGCTGCGCGAGGCCATGGCCGAGGTCGACAAGCTGCGTGCGAAGGGCCCCGAGCTCTGACGGCGACCGCGCGGGGTCAGAGGGTGCGGCGCATGACGATGCGCGGCATCCTGCTGGCCACCGCGTCGGTCGTCCCCACCTTCTCGAAGCCGGCCGGCTCGAACATCGACCTGGTCCCGACGAACGCCATCGTCGTGTCCATCCGGCCCTGCGGCTCGACGGGGTAGACCTCCACCGCCGGTGCCCCGTTGGCCCTGGCGTACTCGACGGCCCCGTCGACGAGGTGGCGGGTCACCCCCTGCCGCCGGTGACCGCCGCGCACGACGACGCAGACGATGCTCCACACGGGCACGTCGTCGACCGGACGGATGAGCTTCGACCCCGACAGGCGCGGGATGTCGGCTCGCGGCCCGATGTTGACCCACCCCACCGCCGTCCCGTCGCGGTAGGTGACCACCCCGGGCGGGTACCGCTGCTCGCACAGCGCCCGCATCGTCGCCTCGCGGTCACCGTCGCCGAGCTCGCGGATGTCGGCCTGGCGAACCCGGTGTGACAGGCACCAGCACGACTCCGTGCGGCGGTTCGGGTTGATGACGTCGGCGAAGTCCTCGAACCGGTCAGGCGTCACGGGGTGCGTCTCCCACCGCACCCCGTCGTCATCCGTCACCTGCGAGTGCCCCGCGACCCGGCGTGTGCCGGCCTCCCTGGGAGTGCCCGCCATCCGTCGTCCCCTTCCTCGGCTGCAGCGTCCTCCCAGCCAACCACCCGGCACCGACGGTGTGGGGGCGAGCGAGGCACGTAGGGTCGACGGGTGCGCATCTTCAGCCTCCTGCCGTCGACGACGGAGATCCTCTTCGCGGTGGGCGCCGGCGACGAGGTCGTCGGCGTCACCTTCGAGTGCGACGCGCCCGCGGAGGCCCGGACCCGCACGATCGTGTCGACCTCGACCTTGCGAGAGGGGCTGTCCCCGAGGGAGATCGACGACGCCGTCGCTGCGGCCGTCGCGAACGGCGAGGACCTGTACCGCCTCGACGCCGGGGTGCTGGCCGGTCTCGACGCCGACCTCGTCGTCACCCAGGACCTCTGCGCCGTCTGCGCGGTCGACGTCGCCACCGTCGACGACGCGCTCACCCACCTCGGCTGCACGGCCGACGTCCTCACCGTCGACCCCCACACCCTCGAGGAGGTCCTCGAGTCGGTCACCACGATCGGCAGCGCGGTCGGGCGCGAGGAGGCCGCGTCCTCCCTCGTCGCCGGCCTTCGGGCCCGCCTCGATGCCGTGCGGTCCCGGGTGGCCGGCCGGACCCGCCCCCGCGTCGCCGTCCTCGAGTGGACCGACCCGCCGTACCTCCCGGGCCACTGGATCCCCGAGATGGTCGAGCTGGCCGGCGGCGTGTGCGTCCTCGGGCGCCCGGGGGAGCGTTCTGCGAGAACGACGTTCGAGGACGTCGCCGCCGCCCGCCCGGACCTCGTCGTCGTGGCTCCCTGCGGGTACGACCGCGCCGGCGCGCAGGCGCAGGCCGACGCCCTCGTCGCGGCCGGTGCGCTGCCACCGGGGGTGCGGGTCCACGCCGTCGACGCCGACGGGATGTGGGCGCGCCCGGGACCGCGGCTCGTCGACGGGGTCGAGGAACTGGCGGGCGTCCTCCACCCGGTCAGCGGATGACGCGGACCGCCAGCCCGTGCGGGTCGGCCCGCTCCACGCCGGCGACGACGTTGCTGATGCCGGCGTGGCCGCGCACCGCCGGGGTCCGGCCGTCGAGACCGGCCTCGAGGACCAGCACCCCCGGGGCGTCGCCGACGGCGGCGTGCGTGCCGGTCAGCGGGTTGGGGCCTCGGGTCGAGGCGTAGACGGCCCGCCCGTCGGGGGAGACGTCGGCGATGTCGGGGGCCGGGCGCTGCGAGCCGGCCGTGCGGAGGTTGACCGTGACGACCGTCTCGGCCGTGGACGCGTCGTACACCTGCACGACGTGGGCGGCGCGGTCGAAGGCCCAGACGTACTTCCGCGCGACGGTCGCCACGCCGTGGGCGTCGCGTGGGCCGCGGGTGTCGTGGTCGACGACGTCGACCGCGGGCATGGACGGCGGGTTGGCCGCGCTGTACGTCCCGGCCTCGCCGACGGGCAGCCGGTACTGGAACCAGCCCGAGAGGTTGCCCGGGTTGCTGCCACCGTTTCCGTACACCCACCCGGCCGCCTCGGTGAAGCCGCAGCCGTCGCGGGCCACCTCGGTCGCCGGGTACTCGGCGACCACGCGCAGCCGCTCGGCGTACGGGTCGACGGCGAACAGCCCGCCTCCGCGCAGCGACACGAACGCCGGGTAGCCGGTCGACGGGACGAAGGGGCAGATCGGCGCGTTGTCCGGCCGCACGGTCGGGTCGCCCGGCGTCTGCATGGGCATCCCGTTCGGGGTCGTCCCGGCCGTGAGGTCGAGGGTCGCCTCGGGCTCCTGGGTGAAGACGCCGGCCGCGTAGTCGGTGCGGATCCGCTCGAGCTTCTTGCCGTTCTGGTTCGCGACGAGCACGTACCGGCCGTCGGGCGTGGGCAGCGCCGCGTGTGCCTGCCGGGCACCGCCGGCACCGGGCTCGGTGCGGAAGCAGGCGACCGGCTCCCGGGCCGCCGCGTCGAACACGACGACGTGGCCGCTCGTGACGAACGCGAGGATCGCGTGCGAGTCGTCGGGGCTGAAGCTGAGCATGTGCGGGCGCACCGGGTTGGCGCCGGTGCTCGCCCGGCACAGCGCTGCGGTGGCCCCACCGAGGTCGACCCGCTCGGCGGGTGCCGTGGTGGCGTCGCGGCGCAGGTCGGCGCCGTCGTAGACGTGGACGGTGCCGCCGTAGCTCGCGAAGACGTTCGCCGCGGCGTCGCCGTCGCGGCGCGTGTCGGACTGGTCGACCAGCCACACCTCGTGGCGGGCGCTCGCCGGCGTGTTGCGGAACGAGCCGGTGACCGGGCCGGCGTCGACGACCGGCGGCGGGGTGTAGGCGGTTCCGTCGTGGGGGTCGCCGTCGTGGGCGGTGGCGGCGCCGCCGAGGACGCCGGCGCTCAGGACGGCCGCGGTGGTCGCGGCGGCAGCGGCGAGGACGCGGCGCTGGCGGCGGGGGCTGGTGGTGTTCGGCATGGTCGGCTCCGGGGGCTGCGTGGCGGCGCCACGCAACGATGCTGGCAGGCTCCGGGAGAGCCGACAAGGGGGCGGTCCGGGTCGTCGTGCCGGATACGAGGCACCCGGTGCCGGGCGTCCTCCCTTCCGCGTATCAGGGCGGATGACGCGCGCCTCCTTCCGACGCGAGGGCCGGCTCCCCGAGCGGCGGTCGAGCGCGCCGCGACCGGCCCGAGGAGGTGTCCCGTGACCAGAACCCACGCCAGGGAACGCGGCTCTGCCGGAACGGCGGCCGCCGCGATCGGCCTCGTCACGGCGCTCGTGGGGCTTGCCGCGGCACTGCTCGGACTGTTCCCAGCCCTGCCCGACTGGACCCCCGGCGCAGGCGGCAGCGGCGGTGGCGGCGCCGACATCCGGAGGAGCATCGACGTCATGCAGGCGCCGGCGTCGGTCTTCGCCAACCCGACGAGCGGCGCCGAGGGAACGACGGTCACCGTGAGTGGCGAGGGCTTCGGGCCGGGTGACCGCATCACCATCCGCCTGCACACCGTCCAGCTCGGCGAGACCACGGCCAACGAGGCCGGCGCGTTCTCGAACGTCACGGTGACGGTGCCGGGCGACTTCTCGGCGTTCGCACCCCAGCAGCTGAGCCTGGTCGCCGAGGGCCGCAACCCGGTGAAGTCGGCGGACACCCCGTTCACCGTCACCGGGTGAGCGCCGACGACGAGGGCGGCGCCGTCCTCCTCGACCCGGAGGCGCTCGCGGTCCACGGCATCGAGGGTCCAGCCGCTCGGTCCGACCTGCCTCGCCGCGGCCTCAAAACCCCGCCACGGCCAGAGGTCGTCAACCTGCTGGAGCGATTGATCAAGCGCCTTGAACTCGCGCTTGCCAGAGGTCGTCAACTCGCTGGAGCGATTGATCAAGCGCCTTGAACTCCTCGCGTGCCCGGGGTCGTCAACCTGCTGGAGCGATTGATCAAGCGGCTTGAGCTTCTCGGGTGACCGGGCCGTCTGGGGCGCGTATCACCGCGTGCGGCCGCCGCCTCCTCTGCGACATGAGGACCACCATCCGCCGGCGGACCGCCCGCCGCAGCCACCACCCGGCCGTCACCTGTGACGCGTTCGGCCGCTGGCACTGGGAGTGCCAGTGCGGCGCCGGGGCGCGCGCTGGCTCCTCGGCGACGGACTGGCACTGGATGGTGACCGCGGCCCTCGTCCACCAGGGCGCCTGTCCCGGCGAGTGAGGCCGGAGCGCCCCGACCCGGGAGCCCGGGCGGCGCTCAGCCGCGGCGGCGGACCGCGAGGTCGGTGCGCAGCCCCGACTCGGCCTCACCCCGACCGACGAGGACCCGGCGGGCGACCCACGTGGCCCACGACCCGTCGCCGCGGCGCGCGACGACCGGGACCCGCTGCACCCGCACGCCCTCGCGGGGGACCTCCGCGGACTCGACGGCGCGGTGCGCCGGGCCGGTGAGGAGGGTGCCCGCGGGCTCGACGTCGACGCGCTCGTCACCGTCGTACCGGGCCACGACGCCCCGGACGAGCGAGACGGCGCGGTCGTCGTCACCGTCGACCGACCCCAGCCGCGGCAGGTAGGGGACCCACGTCTCGGGGACCTCGGTCATGAGGACGTAGTCGAGGACGGCCTCGCCGTCGACGGCGGCCGGGGCGGGGCGCGCGGCGGGTGGTGAGCTGCGCGGGACGACCGGGTCGCCACCCGGACCCGGAACGACGTGCTCGACCGCCCACACGAGGTTGGCCGACTCGTCGCGGACGAACCCGACGTCCTCCAGCGGGGCGCCGACGAGCCGACCGGCCGACGCCGGGGGGACGACGAGCCCGTCGAGCGGGGCCGACGAGGACGCACCCGGCGTCACCGTGAACATCCGCCACCGCGGCGTCGCCGCGGCCGAGGTGTCGACGGTCCACACCGTGCCGAAGGTGTCGGTGTACTCGACCGACTCCACGCTCACGACGCTTCCGGCCGGGACGTCGACCGGGACCACGACCCAGTCCCCGCCGTGGACGACGGCGCACTCGACGACGAGCAGCCGGGCCAGCTCGTGCGGGTCGGCCCACACCGAGCCGAGGTCCACGCGCGCGTCCTCCAGCTCCCAGAACCGGCTCGTCGGCATCCCGGGGAAGCCGAGCGGGGTCGCGAGGAGGGTGCGGTCGAGGGCGCGGGCGGGGGCATCGGATGGCGGGGGCGTGTCCGCGCCGGACCGGGTCTCGACGTCGAACGTGGCCCAGGACACCTCACCCGCCGGGTGCGCCGGGGCGCGCAGGACCCGTGTCGCCGTCGCCACGGCGAACTCGTGCTCCAGGCGGGGCGCCAGCCACGAGCTCGTCGCCTCCGGGTCGGGGAGGACCTCGGCCCGGACCCACGAGATCCACTGTGCGAGAGCCTTGTCGGCGCGGTCGCGCGAGGCCGTCCCCCGCCGTAGCGCGGCCCGCCACCAGCCGGGGACCGGACCGGGACCGTCGAGCGCCTCGAGGACGGCGAGCGGGTCGATGCCGCGGCCGGCGAGGCTCGCCGCGACCGGTGACCAGGTGTCCGGGACCGTCGCCGTGCGCGGCGCCGCCGCACCGGCGCCCCCACCACCGCCCCCACCGGCACCCCCACCCGAGGCGGGGACCGCGGCCGGGAACCGGCGGCGGAGGACGTCGGCGGCGCGGGCCTCCCCGAGGTCCTCCAGGGTGTCGAGGAGGGCCCAGCCCGCCAGCGCGAGGTCACGGGACCGGGCCGGCGCCCCCGCCTCGGCGTCGACGAGCTCGTCGAGGGCGGTGCCCGCCGGGAGCGCGCGCCAGCTGCCCGCGTCGACCGACGGACCCGGTCGCCACGCCACGAGCGGCTCGGCACTCGCCCGCACCCGGACCGTCAGGGGCGTCCCGGTGTCCTCGCCGACGAGCTCGCCGAGCTGCCACTGCCGCCCGACGAGCCACAGCGGGTCCCACACCTGGGCCCGCAGGCCCGTGGCGGGGTCGCCGCTCACCGACTGCGGCTCGAGGCGCGTCGACATCGGCGGGCCCAGGGTCGCCTGGAGGGGGAACGGGTCCGTCCGGAAGAAGTCCGCCACCGCTGCTCCTCAGTCCTCGAACCGCACGAAACGCGGGGTGGTGGACGCGTCGGCGACCGTGGAGAGCAGTCGCGGGTCCAGCACCCGTTCGCCCTGGAGCGACCAGTGCTCGACCGTCAGCGCCGGCAGCACCGACCCGGCCAGCGGGAGCCGTTCCAGCGACACCATCCGGCGACGCGCCTGGTCGCGGGTCTCGACGACGAGGTCGAGCACGGTTCGGAGGCTCCACGGCTCGCGGTCCGGGGGCACGCCGAGCAGCAGGGTCTGCGGCGCCCGCGCGTCGGGGCCGTTGGCGTGCACGGCGAGCCCCGTCGCGACGACCTCCTCGGGCGGCGGGTCCGGCGCCCCGTCCTCCACGACCGTGCTCGTGTCGTCACGGACCGACCGGCGCCGCGGCATCGTCTCGTGCCAGCCGTCGAGGACGAGCCCGCTGAGGTCGTCGCCGGGGTGTACCCCGGGAGCGGCCTCGACGACGAGCGAGGTGTGCGCGGACTGGGGCGCCGCCCCGTCGGGCAGCGTCTCGCCGAGCCACGCGGCGGCGCCGAGGGTCACGGCCCGCAACCGCGCGGGGCGCTCGGCCGCGGACCGCAGCATCGCGGCCCCGGTCCAGTCGCGCACCGCCGTCCGCACTCGCGCGTGGCGGGCCAGCCAGGGGCGGATGGCGTGGCGCTGGCTTCCACCACCGGCGTCCCAGGCGTCCCAGGCGACCGAGAGCGGCTCGGGCGGCCCGGCGGCGGCCAGCGGCAGCGGCACGGGCAGCTCGGAGCCGGTGAGCTCGCTCGCGATCGCCGCGACCTCGGACACCGTTGCGGCAGAGACGAGTCGGGCGTCGAGGTCGGCGGCCCGCGCCTTCGCCTGCTCCAGCACGGCCGAGAGCTGGGCCCGCAGCAGCGTGGGGTCGTCGGTCGCGGTCCCGTCCCCGAGACCGAAGGCGGCGAGGGCGTCGAGCGCGGGGGCGAGCCGACGGTTCTCGGTGGGGACGGCAGCGGCTGCCAGGCCACTGAGCCGGTCGACCAGCGTGCGCAGCGACGCGACCCACGGGTCGCCCGCCGGCGGCAGCGCGGGCTCGTCGCGCAGGACGTCCTCGCGCGGCTCGTGGACGAGGTCGACCGGTCCGAGGGGACGCGCGGAGACGAGGAGTGACCGCAGTGTCGCGGCGAGCAGCCACGTCTCCCCGAGCGTGCTCCGCCGGGGGGCGAGGTCGCGCGGGCGGTCGAGCAGCGGGGCGGCGGCCAGGCCGCGGGTCGTCCTGCGGGCCCGTGCCCAGAACGCCTCGAGGCCGAGGCGGTCGCCGCCGGCGGCCTCGACGACGTCGAGTGCAGCGACGTGGAGCGACTCGAGCGTGCGGCCGTCTGCCGTCACGACGACCCTCGACGCCGGTCCGAGGACGATGCGGCACCACGCCTCCAGGCGCGGGTTCGCCTGTGCGCGTGGCGTGACGGCCCAGCCGGCGGTCGCGGTGACGGTGCCGGCCGCAGGGAGGAGGACGGTGAGCCGGTGGGTCAGGCCGGACCGGTCGACGGGCGGTGCGGACACCTCGGGGTCGGGGGGCAGCCCGTCGCCGGAGAGCGCGTCCATGGCGGCGGCCGCACGGGCGGGGTTGCCCGCGACGAGCTGGTGGACGCCCTCGGCGAGCAGGAGGTCGCCGACCGCGTCGAGCAGCGACCCCAGGCGCCGCAGGGCCGCGGTGAGGTGCTCGCTCTCGCCCGGCGTCGGCGCGGTCCACGGTGCGGCGTAGGTCGCGAGCGCGGCCGGTGCCGTGGCGAGCGCCGTGAGGACCGGCGCGGCGTCGACCGAGCCGTCGGGACGCGTCGCGACCTCGAGCAGCCGCACCCCGTCGACGACCTGTGAGGCCGCGACGACCTCGACCCCGAGCTCGACGAGCCCCTCGGCGACGCGGTCGACCTCCTTCGCGGCCACCGTCGGGGCGAGCGCGCGCAGCCCGGCGACGAACCGGTTGAGGACGGGGTCGGCGTCCTCCAGCCACCGCTCGAACCGGTAGCCGAGGAGGGCGCCGAGCTCCTGGCCGGCACGCATCCCGCCGAGAACCTCGCGCGCCTCACGGACCCGCGTGCTCGACAGGTCCATCTCGAGGGCCCGGTCGGCCTCGTCACCCGGTGCGTGCGCGAGCCGGGCCCCGCGCAGCACGGCCGCCGTGGCCGCGTGGGCGAGGCTGGGCGCGTGGACGACGCCGCCCGGTCCCGCCGGCTGGCGCACCGGTTCCGCCGGGTCGGCCGGCCGGGTGCGCCGGACCAGCCGGACGTCCTCGACCCAGCCGTAGGCCCCGACGGTCAGCCCGGTGGAGCGCTGTGCCCGTAGCCGCGCGAGCCGGGACGTCGCGAGCGAGGTGACCCACGCGTCGTGCCGGTGCGACGCGCAGTCGAGGGTCTCGGCGAGCAGCCCGCGCCGCTCGTCGGGGTCGCCGACCTCGGCGAGCACCCGCACGGCCGCGCGGACCTCGCCCGCGACGACGACGGCCCGCAGCAGGCCGCGCAGCTCGTCGAGGGGGCCGCGCACGTCAGGGGGCCGCAGCTCGGGGGGCAGGGCCTGGAACCGCCACGCCCAGGGCGACCTGCTCCACGTACCCGTGGCGTCGCCGATGAGCTCGAGGGCCTTGCGGGCGGCCGGCGCGTCCGGCTCGCCTCCGAGCACCCGCTCGATGACCTCGGCCGCATAGGCCGTGGCCTCGTCGCCGACCCACCGGCCGAGGTCGCCGTCGCGCAGCTCGGCGAGGAGGACGGACCCGCGCTCGCGTCCGAGCCGCGCGTCGAGGTCGGCCCGCGTCGTCGACACCGCCAGCCCGAGCAGCACCTGGAGGACGCTCGCGTCACCGGGGACACCGCCGTCGGCCAGCGCGGCGAGGGCCACGGGGTCGTCGTCGGCGACGAGGGGGAGGCCGAGGGTGCGGTCGACCCCGAGCAGGTCCGGGTCGGCGAAGGTGCCGCGGGGGAGCCCGGCGAGCGACTCGAGCACGGCCGTGAGGTCGGCGCGCGCCTGGGCCTGCTCGTAGGACTGCGCCGCGACGACCGACGCGAACGGACCGCCCGTGCCGAGCAGCCGGCGCAGCCGCAGGCCCCACGACACCGGCGACTGCCCGAGGACGGCCGGCAGGGCGCGCACCCCGCCGCGCCCCACGGTGGGCACCGACCGGGACCCGATGTCCCACAGCCGGGCCGACGAGCGCAGCAGCGCGCCCAGCCGGTCGAGGACGCGGTCGTCGTCGCGGAACCGGGACAACGGCGTGACGGGGAGGACGCCGTACGGCTGCCGCGCGACGCGCAGCAGGGGGAGGGGCCCGCGGCCCCGGACCGCGGCTGCGTGGTGTCGGCGCACGTCCTCGGCGGCGTCCGGTCCGACCGCCCCGGGAGCGAGGCCGCGGTCGAGGAAGTGCCCCCAGGTCACCGGCCAGAGCGCGGTCGCCATCGCCCCGGCCCAGCGCTCGCCGCGGTGGCCGGCCCCGGGGCGGCCGGCGAGGACGGCGTCGGCGGTGCCGAGGGCCCGGGCGAGGACGCGGGCCGCGGCGTCGTGCTCGACCACCTCGGGGGCCGGGACCTCGCCGGTGGCGGAGGGCCGCGCCCAGGCCGACCGTCCCTCCTCCGTCGAGTTCGTCGCGTCACCGGGCCGGAGGAAGCCCGCGTCCTCGTGTGCCGCGAGGGCGAGGGCGACGGCCTCCGACTCCTCCTCCGGGACGCGGCCCACCCGTGCGCCGAGGACGGCGAGCATCTCGACCTCCGTGGTCCCGGCGGGCAGCTCGACCGTCACGGCCATCCCGACCTCGATCGCCCGCTCGTACGACCACAGCCACTCGGTCGCCGGGTCGTCGTGGCGGGTCAGCCCGCGCATCGAGGTGGCGAGGGCGGCGAACCGGTCCTCGGTGGTGCCGCCGGCGGTCCCGAGGCCGAGGTGGTCGAGCCGGACGGGCGCGCCCTCGACGGCGGGCAGCCAGGTGCCCCCGACCCGGGCCACGACGACGAAGGCGTCGGGCAGGAGCAGCGGCCGCCCCGACGTCGGGTCGATGCCGAGGTCGTCCGGCATGACCCGCACGCGCAGGCGCACCGGGGTGTCCTCGGGGGCGTCCTCCGGCACCGCCTCGGTCTGCGTCTCGATCCGGACGGGGAGGAAGAGCACGGGCACCTCGGTGTCGAGGGCGCTCCAGTCGATCACGGCCACGACGGCTCCTGGTCCGAGGAGGGTCGCAGCATCCGGCCGAGGCGGTACCCGGCCCGCGCGGGCTGCTGGAAGAGCTGCCACGCGACGTCGGCCGCGGTGCGCGGCGGGGCCTCACCGGTGACGGTGGGCGCCCCCGCGGCGGAGAGGTGGCTGCCCGTCATCGGCCAGTGCCCCCAGTGCAGGTCGTCGCGCTTGCCGGTCCACGCGGGCAGGGCCCCCTCGGCGACGTCGAGGCCGAACCGCGGCTCACCGACGTGCTCGGACACGGTGAACCACCACGCGCCGTCGGGCGGGACGGGTGCCAGCCGCCCGTCGGCGCCGGGCGCGTCGTCGGCGAGCGCCGTGTCCGCGGAGAGGTCGACGCCGGTGAGGAGGAGGTCGGCCCCGATCCGCATCTGGAACAGGGTGCGCGCCGGCTCGGCCGCGTACGCGATCGGCGCGGTGTCGCCCTTCTGCCGCACCGCGTGCCCGAGGAGGTGCGGGTACCGCCGGACCAGCTCGCCGCGCAGGAGGATGACGAGGGTGCCGGTGGCCGTGCGGTCCAGGTGGGTGCCGAGGGCGCCGGTGCGGAGCCGGTGCACGGGCTGGGTCAGCTCGTCGCGGGCGGTCCAGAAGGAGCGGAAGCTCGTGCCGCGCCCGTCGGTGGGGTAGCCGCGCCACACGAGCTCGCGGGCGAACTCGTGGTTGAGCCCGAGGAGGAACGCCTCGACGAACACCGGGTTGGTCTCGAGCGCGGTCATCATCTCGTGCGGGCTGATCGCCGCGACCCCCGGCAGCAGCCACTCGGGGTCGAGGCGGTGCAGCGCCTCGTACATCGGGTGCGTGAAGCGCGGCGCCGCCATCACCGGGTCGAAGCGGTCGTTGTCGAGCCAGCCGGGGAAGTGCAGCTCGAGGCCGGGCACGCGCTCGCGCAGCCGGCGGCCGAGGGTGCGGCGCGGCAGGAGCAGCTCGGGGAGGCGCAGCACCCCCACGGTGAGGCGCTCGCGCGCGGCCTCCCTCAGGTCGTCGGTGCCGATGTAGGCCTCCTCGGCGACCCGCTCCTGGGCCTCGGCGAGGGCGTCGGCCTGGGCCGCGAACGCCTCGACGAGCGCGGCGGCCAGGCCGGAGGACGCTGGGTCGGGCTCGCGGGGCACCTCGATCTGCGCGTTGCGGAGCAGGTCGGAGAGCGGGCCGACGACGTTGTCCCGGACGACGTCGCCCGGGACGAGGAGGCGGCCGGGCGCCTCGTGCACCTCGTGGCCGTCGAGCCGGTGGCGCTCGACCACCCGCCGGGAGAGGAGCCACTCGCCATGGGTCTGGAGCAGCGCCATCAGGCTCACGAGGACGTGGCCCACCCGCAGGAGGTCCTCGTGCCCCGCCTCGGCGTCGGCCTCGGGGGTCTCGATCTCGACCGGGGTGGGGAGGGCGTCGAGGAGCTGCTCGAGGAGCCGCCCACGCCCCAGCCGCGCGACGAGCGAGGGGTCCACCGGCTGCGGCTCGCCCGCGGCCAGGGCGTCGAGGGCGGACCGCTCACCGAGCAGCGACCCGACCCGCACGGGGTCGATCCCGTTCTCGCGCAACAGGTCCGACGCGTCCTCGCCGATGCCGCGGGCGCCGTCGGGAGCGCGGTACCGGTGCACCCAGTCGTGCCCGACGTCGCCGTCGGCGAGGAGGGCTCCGGACCCGCGGACGTCCTCGTCATCCGTGAACCGGCGCAGCGGGCCGGCGGGACGGGCGAGGCGGCGCAGCGTCGTGGAGGTGGCCGCGGTCGGGGTGGCGCTCGCCCCGACGGCGCCGCGGGTGGTGGTCCCGGGCGTCGGCACGGTGCGGGCGTGGCTGCGCGCGGTCACCGCGAGGAGGGCGCCCGGGTCGAGGCGGGCGAGGTGGCGGGCGTGCAGCCGGTCGCCGGCGAACCGGGCGAGCTGGGCCGCGCGCAGGGCGGCGTTGGCCTCGAGGACCGAGGGCAGCTGGGCCCAGGCGGAGGCCATGAGGTCCTCCTGGTCCATCCGCGCCACCGCCGCGCCGAGGCTCGCGGCGACCCGGTGCGCGGGGTCGAGGTTCAGCTGGCGCAGCCACGCGGGCTCGGCGCCGTCGGCGGGCACGGTGCCGGTCGCGAGGTGGGTGCCCGCGTAGAGGGGCGGCGCGACCTCCGGGTCGGTCTCGTCGGGGTCGAAGCGCACGCGGTCGGGGTGCTCGACCCGCTCGACGAGGGCGGTGGTGGAGGTGGCGTCCCACGTCCCGGCCGTGCCGGGCGGGGGGACGGCTGCGGCGGTGTCGGGCTCACCCGCGGGGACGGGGCGGACGAGGGCGCCGTGGACCGGCCGCGGCCCGTCCTCGGCCGTCACCGTGATCCCCAGCCCGGGGTTCGTCGTGTCGACGAGGCGCCGCCCGGTGCCCGGCGGTGGCGCGACCGGGCGGATCCGGCGGGCGAGGGCCTCGAAGTCGGCGTCGTCGCCGGTGCTGAACGTCCAGTGGTCGTAGACGGGGAGGGGCACGGCGTCGGGGGTCGAGCCCCAGGCCCACCGCAGGTCGGTGACCCTCGGTTCCCGGTCGTCGCCGAGCCCGGCCCGGCGTCCCACCTCGAACGTCGGCACGACGAGGGCCACCCACCGCCGGTTCGGCTCGAGGTGGCGGGGGCAGAGGAGGCGCGCGACGTTGAGGGCCGGGTTCTCGGGGCCGAGGCGGCCGGCGGCGGTGGCGACCGGGCCGATGACCTGCGCGTGGGCCCACGCCCAGGCCTCCTCGGGCGGGGGCAGCTCGGCCGCCGGCACCTCGGCCCACGACGGCAGGCCGGGACGCGACGGTGGCCGCACCACCCCGCCGGTGTCAGCGACGACGACGAGCCGCAGCCACGGGGCGAGGTGCCCGGCGCCGTCGGGGGCGCACGGGGTGAACATCCACGGCAGGTCCGGCTGGTCGAGCTCGCAGTGGACGAGGTCGCTCGGCTCGGCGTCGCGCGTGCCGGGCGTCGGGTACCGCCGCACGACCTGTCGCGGGTCGAGGCCGAGGACGTCACCCGGTCCGCGCAGGCCCACCTGCCCGACCGCGGCGTCGGTCCCGCCGGTCCCGTCGGCGAGTGGCACGCGCACCTCGATGACGGCGCGGGCGGGAGCGGCGGTCGAGAACGGCGTGCGGTACCCGGCCGCGGCGCCGGCCCGGTGGTGGGGGAGAAGGGTGTAGGTGCCGAGCGGGGTCGAGGCGAGCGGGACGGGCGGCGCGGCGGTGAGGACGTCGGCCACGTGGTGCTCGAAGACGCTCACCCGGTGACCCCTGTCCTCGTGAGGTGCAGCGTCGACAGGCCGGCGGCGCGGGCCGTCGCGGCGGCGTCGGTCCACGCCGCGAAGCCGCCGTCGAGGCCCGAGTGCTCGGGGGAGTCCGCGACCAGCGTCGCCGCGGTGTCGAGGTCGGCGACCCGCACGGCGGACGGCGACCGGACGGCGAGGGGCCGCGGGTCCACGGCGTAGCGGTCGCGGGCCCGTAGGCCGGAGGTCGCGGTCGCGGTGTTCGACAGCGCGACGACGAGCGAGTCGTCGCGCAGCACCCACCACGGCCGCCGCGGCGGGCGGGCGAACGACTCGAAGGGGTGGAAGTCCTCGTACATCAGCACCGCCTCGCGCCCGGCGGGGGTCGTGCTCACGCCGCCGACATCCAGGGCGAGGCCCGACGCCCGGTCCTCGAAGTCGGGGGCGCCGAGCGCCTCGTCGTCGGAGAGGTCGACGTACTGGGAGGTGGCGAACGCCTCGCGCACCTGCGACCACCGGGCGCCCTCCTCGCCGCCGACCGTCGGGTCGGCCGACACGACGACCGTGCACGGGCCGGGGGAGGCGCGGCGCGCCCCGATCCGGTCGACCCGCATGAAGAGCGGCACGGCCCGCTGGGTCGCCTGGAGCAGCGCCCACGGCTCGGCCGGGTCGGGGCCGGGCGGGTCCCCGGGTCGGCGCGCAGCGACCGGCGCGAGGACGACCGGCGGCAGCACGCCCGGGCGGGGCCGGGGCACCCAGGCCCCGGGCGCGGACAGGGCGCGCGCGGCGACGTCAAGCGGCGAGACGGGCGGCTCGGAGGGCGCGGACGCCCTCTCGCCGAACTCGATCGGCCCGACCGAGATGCTCGGGTCGGGCAGCGGCCAGGGGAGCCGGACCTTCCCGGTGCCCTGTACCCGCCACGGCGCGGGCCCGCGGAGGTTGAGCCGGAGGTCGACGCCGGCCACCGACTGCCCGAGCGCCTCGACGTCGACCCGCAGGCCGAGGTCGACCTCGAGGCCGAAGGGGTCGAACTCGACGAGGGCGTCGAGCGTGAGGCTGCCCCGCACCGCCGCGACGGCGATCGAGTACCCGATCTCGACCGAGCCGCCGAGCTGGAGGGTGTTGGGCGTCAGCGCCACGTAGCCCGAGATCCGCATCTGGAACCCGATGGGCGGGGCGAGCTCGGCGGAGATGCGGTCGAGCCCGGCGAGCTCGGGCGGGACCCGCGTGTAGCGCGGGTGGAACCCACCGGCGGAGACGACGAACGTGGGGCTGCCCCCGAACCGGGCAAGCAGCCCGAACCCGCCCTGCACGGTGGCGAACCCGACGCGCGACGCCTCGAGCTGGACCCGCACGAGGATGATGCCGCCCCCGAACTGCGCGAGCAGGCTCGCCCTGAGGTCGATGACGGCCGCCTCCGGGGACGGGAAGGCGGCGCGGGCCCGCCCGAGGATGACGACGACGGGGTCCGGCAGCGCCAGCACGACGGCGACGTCGAGGCGGGCGAGCGTGGGCCGGCCCCAGCCGAGGGCGACCATGGGCCCGATGACGAACCCGTCCTCCCGCGTCGGGAAGACCGTGGCGAGGGTGCCGAGCACCTGGGGGGCGGCCGCGACGGGGTCGGGCGGGAAGAGGATGCGGGAGACCGCGCCGTCCTTGAGCCCGGCGGCGAGGGCGGTCGTGTCGACGGTGACGCCCTGCCCCAGCAGGCCCCCGACGCCGTTGAGGGTGAACCCGAGGCCGAGCTCGACGGCGGGGTCGAGCTCGACGGACATGACGGCGACGAACGAGGTCGCGCCGTCCCTCTCGCGCAGGATCCCGAACGCCTTGACGTCGACCGGGCCGAGCCGCAGCTGGAGGACGCCGCCGTAGCCGGGCTGCCCCCCGACCGAGCGCGTGAGGTAGCCGCCGCCCTTGGCGACGCCGGTGTCGAGCGAGAGGCCGATGCCCCGGACGGCCCCGCCCGCCGCCGGCTGGGCCACGGCGCCGCCACCGCCGACGAGGGCCCGCGGGTCGACGCGCAGGACGGCCTCGAGGCCGTCGACGACGGCGGCGAGGGGCCCGAGCTCGCCGGTGAGCCGCGCGGACAGGACGACGGCGATGCGGTCGCCGTCGGGCCGGACGCCGAGCCGGAGGTCCTCCAGCGCGGCGATGCCCGCGTCGGCGCGACCGGGGATGCTCACCGGGCCGGCGGACCCGCCGACGGTCAGCCCGCGCCGGCTCGCGGTGAGGGAGACGTCGGCGGTGACCTTCGAGGCCGCGCCGAGGATGCCGCTGAGGACGGCGTCGGCCGCCCCGCCGAGCCCGGCGGCGAGGTCGAGCCCGAGGTCCCCGAGGCCGACGGTGGCGCTGAGGCCGCCCGGTGCGATCGTGACCTGGAGGTCGGCCCGTCGCAGCGTCGTGCCCGGGACGAGCGAGGACGGGGAGCCGGTCGACCAGCCGACCGTGAACGACTCACCGGTCCACCGCACGCGGGGCGAGCCGAGGCCGAGCCGGGACACGATGCCGCCCGGGGCGGTCGCGCCGAGGAGGGTGACCACGTGGGGGGAGGGGTCGGGGACGCCGAGCAGCCCGGCGGCCGAGCGGACCGCGCCCAGCGCGAACCACAACCGGCCGCCGACGCTCGCCACGTCGGGTGGGTCGAGGGCGGCGGCCGAGGCCGCGGCGTCGACGTGTCCCTGTGCGGCGGCGAGCTGGGCGGCGACGGCGGTCGGGTCCGGGGGAGCGGGCTGCCCGAGGGCGGCGGCGAGCGTGTCGGGGGTGAGGACGCTGCGCAGGCGGGCGACGGCGTACGAGGTCGCCGCGCGCAGCAGCACCCCCGAGGCGTCGACCATGTCAGGAGGCCGTCCGGGGAGTGGTCGGGGTGGGCCGGCTGGGCGCGCTCGTCCGCTGGGCCTGCATCTGTCAGGGAACCCCCTCCGTGAGCCGACCTCGCCGCGCGCCGAGGACCGAGCCGCCGCTGCAGGTGAGTATCGCGACCCTCCGGGGCGCTCGTCCATAGCCCGGTCGGGGCATTGGCCGCGCGAGGCGGCGGGGCGGGCGGGCGTCATCGGGCCTGCTGGGCACCCCCGTATCGGCCGTTCGGTCGATGTCGGCGCGTGTCGCTTGCGTCACGCCCCGAACCAGCGCATGATCTAGATCTAGTGGTTACACCGTTGTAGTTCGTCCACATCTTGTGCACACGAAATGACGGTTCTCCACACGTTGTTCACACCGGTGTCCACGGGTCCGTCCACAGGGGCGGGTCCTCGCAGCCCCTGAGGAGGAGCGCAGATGCACTGCCCGTTCTGCCGCCACACCGACTCGCGGGTCATGGACAGCCGCGCCACCGACGACGGCTCGAGCATCCGTCGCCGCCGCCAGTGCCCCGAGTGCGGGCGCCGGTTCACGACGGTCGAGACCGCCAGCCTGTCGGTCGTCAAGCGCTCGGGCGCCACCGAGCCGTTCAGCCGCGCGAAGGTCCTCGTCGGCGTCCGCAAGGCCTGCCAGGGCCGGCCGGTCACCGAGGACGACCTCGCCCTCCTCGCCCAGAAGGTCGAGGAGTCGATCCGCAGCGCGGGCAGCGCCGAGATCGACGCCCACGAGGTCGGCCTCGCCGTCCTCGAGCCGCTGCGCGAGCTCGACGAGGTCGCGTACCTGCGCTTCGCGAGCGTGTACCAGGCGTTCGACTCCCTCGAGGACTTCGAGGGCGCCATCACCCTCCTGCGCGCCGAACGCGACGCGACGGGCGAGGAGCCGGCGAGGACGCGCCCCGACAGCTCTGTCGGACCCCAGCAGTAGAACAGAACCAGACCAGGTCACCAGGCCCCCCGGGGGGCAGAAGAGAGGGAACAGGAATGACCGAGACCGCCGGAGCACGTGCAGGTGCCCGCAAGGCCCCCAAGGGCAAGGGGGTCATCGTCGAGCGCATCTACACCACGCCCGGCGTCCACCCCTACGACGAGGTGACCTGGGAGAAGCGCGACGTCGTCCAGCAGAACTGGAAGACGGGCGAGACGATCTTCGACCAGCGCGGCGTCGAGTTCCCCGACTTCTGGAGCGTCAACGCCTCCACGATCGTCACGACGAAGTACTTCCGCGGCGCCGTCGGCACCCCGGAGCGCGAGACCGGGCTGAAGCAGCTCATCGACCGCGTCGTCCTCACCTACGTCAAGGCCGGCAAGGACCACGGGTACTTCGCGTCCGACGAGGACGCCGAGATCTTCGAGCACGAGCTGACGTACGCCCTGCTGCACCAGGTCTTCAGCTTCAACTCGCCGGTCTGGTTCAACGTCGGCACGAAGAGCCCGCAGCAGGTCTCGGCCTGCTTCATCCTCTCGGTCGACGACTCGATGGACTCGATCCTCAACTGGTACAAGGAGGAGGGCTTCATCTTCAAGGGCGGCTCGGGCGCGGGCCTGAACCTCTCGCGCATCCGCTCCTCGAAGGAGCTGCTGTCCTCCGGTGGCACGGCCTCCGGCCCGGTGTCGTTCATGCGCGGCGCCGACGCGTCCGCGGGCACCATCAAGTCCGGTGGCGCCACCCGCCGCGCGGCGAAGATGGTCGTCCTCGACGTCGACCACCCCGACATCGAGGAGTTCATCGAGACCAAGGCGCGCGAGGAGGACAAGATCCGCGCGCTGCGCGACGCCGGCTTCGACATGGACCTCGGCGGCAAGGACATCACCTCGGTCCAGTACCAGAACGCCAACAACTCGGTGCGCGTCACCGACGAGTTCATGCGCGCCGTCGAGGAGGGCCGCGAGTTCGGCCTCACCTCGCGCAAGGACGGGTCGGTCATCGAGACCGTCGACGCCCGCGAGCTCATGGGCAAGCTGGCCAAGGCCGCGTGGGAGTGCGCCGACCCGGGCATCCAGTACGACGGCACGATCAACGACTGGCACACCAACCCCGAGACCGGCCGCATCACCGCGTCCAACCCGTGCTCGGAGTACATGTCGCTCGACAACTCCTCGTGCAACCTGGCCTCGCTCAACCTGCTGAAGTTCCTCCGCGACGACGACACCTTCGACGCGGTCACCTTCCAGAAGGTCGCCGAGCTCGTCATCACCGCGATGGACATCTCGATCTGCTTCGCGGACTTCCCGACCGAGTCGATCGGCATCACCACCCGCGACTACCGCCAGCTCGGCATCGGCTACGCCAACCTCGGCGCCCTGCTGATGGCGACCGGTCACGGCTACGACTCCGAGGGTGGCCGCGCGCTCGCCGCGACGATCACCTCGCTGCTCACCGGTGCCGCCTACAAGCGCTCCGCCGAGCTCGCCGGTGTCGTCGGCCCGTACGCCGGCTACGCCCGCAACGCCGACGCCCACAAGCGGGTCATGCGCAAGCACGCCGCCGCCAACGACGCGATCCGCACCATCCACACGATGGACAAGGACATCCACCGCGTCGCCACCAAGGCGTGGGACGCCGTCGTCAAGGTCGGCGAGAAGAACGGCTACCGCAACGCCCAGGCGTCGGTGCTCGCCCCCACCGGGACCATCGGCTTCATGATGGACTGCGACACCACCGGCATCGAGCCCGACTTCTCGCTCGTGAAGTTCAAGAAGCTCGTCGGTGGCGGCTCGATGCAGATCGTCAACCTCACGATCCCGCGGGCCCTGCGCAAGCTCGGCTACACCGAGGAGACCGTCGAGGCGATCGTCGAGTACATCGCCGACAAGGGCCACGTCGTCGACGCCCCGGGCCTGAAGCCCGAGCACTACGAGGTCTTCGACACCGCGATGGGTGCGCGCGCCATCTCCGCGATGGGCCACGTGCGGATGATGGCGGCCGTCCAGCCGTTCCTGTCCGGCGCCATCTCCAAGACGGTCAACCTGCCCGAGACCGCGACGGTCGAGGAGATCGAGGACGTCTACATCCAGGGCTGGAAGCTGGGCCTGAAGGCGCTCGCCGTCTACCGCGACAACTGCAAGGTCGGCCAGCCGCTGTCCGACGGTGGCTCGACCGCGAAGGACGCGGCCGCCGACAAGGCGTCCGCCGCGGTTTCCGCTGCGACCACCGAGATCGTCGAGAAGGTCGTCTACCGGCCGACCCGTGAGCGCCTCCCCAAGCGCCGCGTCTCGCACACGACGTCGTTCGCCGTGGGTGGCGCCGAGGGCTACCTCACCGCCGGCACCTACGACGACGGTCGCCTCGGCGAGGTGTTCCTCAAGTTCGGCAAGCAGGGCTCCACGCTCGCCGGTGTCATGGACGCCTTCTCGATCGTCACCTCGGTCGCGCTCCAGTACGGCGTGCCGCTCGAGACGTTCGTCGAGAAGTTCACGAACATGCGCTTCGAGCCGGCCGGCATGACCGACGACCCCGACGTCCGGATGGCGCAGTCGCTCATGGACTACGTGTTCCGCCGGCTGGCCCTCGACTACCTCGACTTCGACACCCGGTCATTCATGGGCATCCACACGGCCGAGGAGCGGGCCCGCCAGCTCGAGACCGGCTCGTACGCCCCGGTGGTCGACGAGGAGACCGGCGAGGACCTCGAGGAGGAGATCGAGTCCTTCAGCCAGGGCATCGGCGCCTCGTCGAAGAAGTCGGATGAGGCCGCGGCGCCCGTCGCTGCTGCTCCTTCGGCCCCGGCTGCCGAGCCGGGGACGGCGATCGACGCCTCGACGGTCACGTCCGGGGCCGGTGCGGCCTCGGCTCGTGAGGTCGGGTCGGAGATCCACTCGTCCGCGGACCTGCTCGCGATGTTCGGCGACTCCAAGGCCGCCGACGCCCCGATGTGCATGACCTGCGGCACGAAGATGCGCCCCGCTGGCTCCTGCTACGTCTGCGAGGGCTGCGGAAGCACCTCCGGCTGCAGCTGAGCGACCAGCAACGAAGTGGCCCGGGAGCTCGCTCCCGGGCCACTTCACGCGTGAACGAACCCGATCCGGGACTCACCGCCGCGAACGCCCCTCAGACGCGCGTCGCCTGACCGCCGCCCACCTCGGGCCGCCGCCCACCCCGAGCAGGGGGGTGGGCGGCGGCCTCAGGTCATCGAGGGGAGTGCCGTGGACAAGGCCATTGCGATGGCGAACCGGCGCGCGTCATCCAGCTCGCCGGGGGCCGCGACGACCTCGCCGAGCTTCCGCGGGCCGGACAGGTGCACCGTGCCGACTCGCCGGCTCCGCTTCATCATCGGGAGGTAGGCGTCGACGAAGCAGAGGACGGGAACGACCGCGACGTCATCGTGGCCCGCTGACGCCAAGGCGGTCCGCACGACGTCGCACTGCCGGATGACGGCCTCCACGAGGTCGTTCTTGCGTCGGCCGCCGACGCGGAGCGTCTCCTTGGTCGGCCCGAATAGGCCTCCGGTCCGCTCGACCTTCACGTCAGCGTTCTGGTACCGCTTGGCATCGATGACGAAGACCCCGCTCGCCCCGACGAAGAGGTGGTCGATGTTGGAGCGGCGCCCGGGGACGCGCCGGTCGTGGAGCGCGTATCCCTCGCCGGCGTCGACGAGCACGGTCAGCGCCTGGGCGACGCGTTCCTCGCCCGCCGCACCGACGCGCCACGCATGGGTGCTCTGCCGACCGTCGGGGTAGAAGAACGCGTTGAGCGCCCGCCAGACGCGCGAGCGCTCGGCCCTGGCCGCGTCGTCCTTCGCCCTGCGTCGCTCGTACTCGCGCCGTGCCCCCGCGCCGGCGGTCCCGACGTCCAGCGTCGGTGGTGCCGGTGCGTCGTCCACCGTCGGGTCTGCCGGCGCCGCACGCCCCGAGTGGCAGGGCAGGCAGCTGACCGTCCGGCTGCGTCGGTCGTAGGCCGCACGCTCACCCCGCGGCAGCTCGGTCCCGCAGGAGCAGCGACCGGCGTACCGCAGCCTCATGACCTTGACGTCTGCCTCCACAGCTCCCCGTCCCCTCTGTCGTGGATGCGTCCGACCGTAGGGCGGGCGACGGTCCGCTGTCAGTCGGTCGCGGCACGCCAGGGCGTTCGGGGTCACCGACTCCGTGGCTCTGGCGGGTCGGATGTCGGCGCCCCTACGCTGCTGGCTTCGGGTGGCGCACCGGGAGGTCACAGGATGGAGCCGGTGGTGAGCGTCCGCGACCTGCGGATGCGGTACGGGGACACCGACGTGCTCACCGGCGTCGACTTCGACATCGCGGGCGGGCAGGTCGTGTGCCTCCTCGGTCCGAACGGTGCGGGGAAGACGACGACCATCGAGATCCTCGAGGGGTTCCGGATCCGGTCGGCCGGCGACGTGGACGTCCTCGGCCAGGACCCCGCCAGGGCCGACGAGGACTGGCGGGCCCGCACCGGCGTCGTCCTCCAGTCGTGGCGCGACCACCCGCGCTGGACCCCTCGGCGGCTGCTCACCCAGCTCGGCGGCTACTTCGCGCCGTACTCCACGCCGGAGCGGCGCCGCCCCCACGACATCGACCTGCTCCTCGAGACGGTCGGCCTCACCGAGCTCGCCGACCGCAAGATCGCCACGCTGTCGGGCGGCCAGCGACGGCGGCTCGACGTCGCCGTCGGCATCGTCGGGCGACCCGAGCTGCTCTTCCTCGACGAGCCCACCGCCGGGTTCGATCCGCAGGCGCGGCGCGAGTTCCACGAGCTCGTCCGCAACCTCGCGCGGACGGAGGGCACCACGATCCTCCTCACCACCCACGACCTCGACGAGGCCGAGAAGCTCGCCGACCGCGTCCTCGTCCTCGCGGCCGGGCGGATCGTCGCCGACGACACGGTCGACGGGCTGTCGCAGCGGCTCGAGGGGGAGTCGCAGGTGCGGTGGACGACCGACGGGGTGCGGCACACCGAGTCGGTCTCTGATGCAACGGGATTCGTCCGGCGGCTGTTCGCCGAGCACGGTGACGACGTCCACGACCTGGAGGTGCGGCGCGCCAGCCTCGAGGACGCCTACCTCGCCCTCGTCCAGCAGCACGAGGCCGGTCACGGCGAGGCCGCTGCCAGGCTCTTCGCGGAGGTGACCCGATGACGACCCCGGGTGGCACGACGTCCGCGCCCGACCCCACGCGCGCCACGTCCTCATCCAGCCCGGCACGGCACGCGGTCGGGCTCGGCCTGCAGCGCGGGTGGACCGAGTTCAGCCAGAGCATCCGCAGCACCCAGGACCAGGGGTTCTACCTGTTCACGGCCGCGATCACGGTCGGCTACCTCTTCCTTCGGCGCAACAGCGAGGTCGAGGGTACCGACCTGCTGCTCCCGTCGGTGGCCCTGCCGAGCATCCTCGGCGCGCTCATCGCGTTCGGCGTCGTCATCGGCCCGGCGTACGCCCTCGCGATGGAGAAGGAGGACGGAACCCTCCTGCGGCACAAGGCAGTTCCCCATGGACTGCGCGGCTACTTCACCGGACAGCTGCTGTTCCAGTCGCTGTCGCTGCTGCCGCAGATGGTCGTCATCCTCGTGCCGAGCTTCCTCCTCTTCGACGACCTCATGGCGGAGGCGTCCGGCTGGCTCACGGTGGTCTGGGTGCTCGTGCTGGGGCTGCTCGCGACCATGCCGATCGGCATGGTGATCGGCAGCCTCGTGCCGAGCACGCAGAAGGTCGGCACGTGGGGGATGCTGCCGGTCATGGTCCTGGCCGGCATCTCCGGGATCTTCTACCCGATCCAGGTGCTGTGGACGTGGGTGCAGGTCGTCGCGCACGTCTTCCCGATGTACTGGATCGCCCTCGGGATGCGCTCGGCGTTCCTGCCCGGCGAGGCCGCGGCGCTCGAGGTCGGCGGGTCGTGGCGCACTGGCGAGACCCTCGTCGTCCTGGGGGTCTGGGCCGTCGTGGGGTGGCTGGTCACACCGCGGGTGCTCCGCCGGATGTCGCGCCGCCAGACGGGATCGCAGGTGGAGGCGGCCCGCGACGCCAGCCTCCAGTGGGTCCGGTAGAAGCAGGCAACCCGCCAGATGGTCCGGCGCGCTCCTGGGTGACGCGCGGGTCGCACGGTCCAGGGAGAAACCCGCCCGATCGGCCCGAACTCGGTGGCCGAACGGCTGAGCGAAAGCGAACACGCAGGTCAGCGGCACGCCCTACGGTTTCCCCGGGGCCCATGTGAAAACACCGGGGGGCTCCGTTGCGCCCGAACACACTCACCGAGGAGACATGCCATGACCAACACCCCTGCCGGCTGGTACCCCCAGGCCGACGGCCGCCAGCGCTACTGGGACGGGACCCAGTGGACCGAGCACTTCGCGCCCGGTGGGGCAGGTCAGTCCGCTGCCGCGGGCGCCGCGGGCGCCGTGGGCGCCGCGGGCCCGGTGAGCACCGAGCGGCCCTGGTTCAAGAAGAAGCGCTTCATCATCCCCGGTGCCCTCGTCGGTCTGATAATCCTCGGCTCCGCGATGGGCGGTGCCGACACCCCGAGCACCAGCGTCGCGCTTGCGTCGTCCTCGCCGAGCGCGGAGGCGTCGACCGAGGCATCCGCCGAGCCCGCGGTCGCGGACTCGCCCACGCCCACGCCCACGCCGACGAAGACCGCGGCCAAGCCGGCTCCGGCCGGCCCGAAGATCGGGAGCAAGGCGCGCGACGGCAAGTTCGAGTTCGTCGTGACCGGCGTGAAGTGTGGCATCACGACGGTTGGTTCGCAGTACCTGAACACGAAGGCCCAGGGCGAGTTCTGCCGCCTGGCGGTGAAGATCACCAACATCGGCGACAAGGCGCAGTCGATGTTCGCGGACAACCAGCTCGCCTTCGACGCCAAGAAGCGTGAGTTCTCGGCGAGCTCGGAGGCCTCGTTCTACGACGAGAAGTCCCAGGTGCTCTGGGAGGAGATCAACCCAGGGAACACGGTCGACGGCCGGATCTACTTCGACGTCCCGAAGGGCACCAAGCTCGTGACGGTCGAGCTGCACGACTCGATGTTCTCCGGCGGCGTCGAGGTCGCGCTCAAGAAGTGACCTCGCAGCTGGTGCCCCTGTCCGGCCCGGGCGGGGGCACCAGGCGCCGGAGGGGGACGGGTCACCTGCGGTAACGGTCGCGCTGGGCGACGACCTGAGCCCGCGGTGGTGTCGTCCTCCCCTGTCGGCACGAGCCAGCACAGGAGCTCACGCGCTTGGAGTCAGTGGAGGCGGCCCAGCTCCTCGTAACCGTCCTCGAAGTACAGGACGCCGTCGAGGACCCCGAGCACGGTGTCCGTCAGTTGTGCCGGGGTCAGCTCCAGCGTGTGCAGCTCGGATCGTTCCGGCACCCGCGCCATCGCCTGACGGAGCCGTCTGCGCTCGGGCTCCGACAGGTCGTAGTCCTGGAGCACGGCGAGGAGGGCGTCGCGCATGGCGAGGCGTCCCTCCTCGGGCCCATGGGTGAGCGTGCCGACGGCCGCGTCGAGCCAGTCCTCGTCCGGGTCCTCCTCGATGGCGTCCGTGACGGCGTCGTACATGGCCTGCTCGGCCACCAGCGCGGCGGGGTGCGCCTGCTCGCGCTCGTCGTAGGGGAGGGCGACGGCACGCTCGACCATCCGGCGAGCCCTGGCGTCGTCCCCGTCGTCGATGGCGAGCAGCGCCTTCTCGAGCAGGTTCGCCGCGGCCTCCTGCTGGGTCTCGCTGAACGGCGCGAGGGCGGCGCTCGCCCGGAGCGGGATGTCGCCGAGGCCCCGGTCCCGCTCTCGAGCGAGGGGGTCCTCCAGCGGGTCGATGGGTTCGTCGCCGGCCACTCCCGCAACGTACCGGGCCGGCGCCCTGTGGATGACGGCAGTGGCCTGTCGGTGCACGTGTGTACGATTATGGCATGACAGGGGGAACGGGTCTGGGGGAGCGGCGCGAGGCCGTGGCCGCGGCGTCGGCTGCGCTCGCGGGGCTCGGGGACGACCTGTGGCAGGCGGGCTCGGCGGAGCTGGCCGAGTCGATGACCGTCGTCGACCGGCTCGAGGCGCTGGCCGCAGCCGCGCGCGTGTCGATCGCAGCGGAGGCCGTGGCTCGCGGGGTGGTGGCCGAGTCGGGAGAGAGCGTGCTCTCGTGGGTGCGCGCGCATGCGCCGTCGCTGCGCCAGGGCGGCGCCGGGGACGTGGCCGTGCTGGCACAGGCGGTCGCCTCCGCGGGGCGGCGTCTGGAGGGCGCAGTGGGTGGAGGTGTCGACGACGAGTCGACCCTGGGCATCGTGTGGGCGGGTGTCGTCGACGGTTCCGTCGCTCCGGCGATGGCGACCGCCGTCCTTCGCGAGCACGTCCGGCTCGACCCGCTGCTGCGCGACGAGGCCCGCCCCACCGTCACGCGGGCGTTGCTCGAGCTCGGCCTGTCGTGGGGAGTGGGGCAGATGCGACGCCTGCGCCCGCGGCTGCTCGCCGAGTACGGCGCCCGGGGAGCGTTCGACGACATGCAGTCGCGGCTCGCGCCGGCGGCCTGCCTCTCGGCGCCGGTGGTGGCGTCGGGGGACGTCACCGAGTACCAGCTGCGGATGACGCCCGAGCAGGCCGTGGCGATGGAGGCCGCGATCGGCCCGCTGTCGGCACCCGCCCCGAACGAGGAGACCGGTGAACGCGACCTCCGGCCGGCAGGGCAGCGGCGTGTCGAGGCGCTCGCGGAGGTGTGCCGCCGCTCGAGTGCACTGGACGCCGAGTCCAGCGGTGGCGCTGACGGGGCGGCCGCCGCCTCGGCTGCCGTCCACGTGACGATCGCCCTGACCGACCTCGAGACGCGCTCCGGATGCGGTGAGGTGCTGGGGTCGACGGCCACCGGCGTCGTGCTCTCGCCCGAGGTGCTGCGTCGGCTGTGCTGCGAGGCCGACCTCATCCCTCACGTGCTGGGTACGGCAGGTGAGGACCTCGACCTCGGCCGGGTGGTGCGCCTGTTCACCCGGGCGCAGCGACGGGCGCTGCGCCGTCGCGACCGCGGCTGTACGTATTCGGGATGTTCCGCGCCGGCCTCCTGGACCCGCGCCCATCACGTGCAGCACTGGGCCGACGGCGGCTGGTCCGACCTCGACAACGCCGCCTCCCTGTGCCAGCGGCACCACACCCTCGTGCACCAGCGGCGGCTGATGGCCGAGGTCCGGCGACGACCCGACGAACGCGGCCGGTACGTGGTCTGGGACCTCAGCCGGGGCAGCTACGACCGGCACCTCGAACGGCTGGCGCGCGAACGCCGGGCCGCCGACCCGGAGCCGATGACCCCCGGACGACTGCGAGGGCTGCTCGCCGCGGTCGGCGGTGACGACAGGATCGAGGCCCTCTGGGCCGACCACGAGCTCCACCACGCCGCGATCGAGGCCGAGGAGCGCGCCTGGGCCGAGGGCCATGACGGGTCGCCCCGGGTCGCGGACGATGTCGCAGCGCCCTGGTCCGAGGACGATGGCGGACCGCCCTGGACCGAGGTCGGTGACGACGTTGCTCGGCTGTCGCTGATGGACCTGGCCGAACCGGCGTGACGAGCCGCGGCTGCCGGGCGATGGGTGGGCCGAGTGGCAGCCACTCCAGGGAGGGGACCGGCGATCCTTGGCCACCCGTCGGACCACCTCCACCTCCCAACCTTGGACAGCGTGCAGCGCCAACCGGTCACCGGTTGTCAGCCGTCGGGCCCTGTGGTTGTCTCGCGAAGGCGAGAGCTCCCTCATCGGCGAGGGAGCCGGCAGAAGGGCGCCCCCATGACCCGACACCGTGTCTCGATCGCAGGCGCAGCGGCGGCCCTGACCCTCACCGGCGTGGCGGTGGCCGCCGGGACGGCGACGGCATCGGCCTCGTCGGCGGCCGTGGCGTCGGCGCCCACAGCAGCCGTGCCGGCCGCCGCACTCGCGGCCCTTCCCGGCACCGACACGGTCCTGGGCCCGCGCGTCCTCGTCCTCGACCCGAGCATGGGGACCGAGCAGATCGAGACCGCCGTCAACGGCATCGCCGCTGCGCAAACCGACGACGAGATGGGCACCGAGCGCTGGAGCATCCTGTTCAAGCCCGGCACGTACGGCACCTCCGAGGACCCGCTGCAGATCAAGGTCGGCTACTACACCGAGGTCGCCGGGCTCGGGGCCGACCCGGGCGACGTCCGGATCAACGGCAAGGTCGAGGTCTACAACCGCTGCCTCGACAACGGCGGCACGAGCAACTGCATCGCCCTCAACAACTTCTGGCGCACGCTCAGCAACCTGACGATCCAGGTCAACGGCGCCGGGCAGGACGGCTGCCGCGCCTCGGCGAACTTCTGGGCGGTCAGCCAGGCCGTCTCGATGCGCCGGGTCGAGGTCACCGGCGGGAACCTCTCGCTCATGGACTACTGCACCGCCGGGCCGCAGTTCGCCAGCGGTGGCTTCATCGCCGACTCGCGGGCCGGCTTCGTCATCAACGGCTCGCAGCAGCAGTGGCTCACCCGCAACAGCACCGTCGGCGGCTGGAGCAACGCCGTGTGGAACCAGGTGTTCGCCGGCGTCGAAGGCGCCCCCGACGACAGCACCTTCCCGAACCCGCCCTACACCACGCTCGACACGACGCCGGTGAGCCGGGAGAAGCCGTACCTGTTCCTCGACGGCGGTCAGTGGGCCGTGCGGGTGCCCTCCGCCCACACCGACACCCGCGGCACGAGCTGGGCCGACGCGATGACGCCCGGACGTACCGTGCCGCTGTCCGACTTCCACATCGCCCGCCCCGGTGACTCGGTCACGGCGATCAACGCGCAGCTGGCGCGCGGCAAGCACCTGCTCCTCACCCCGGGTCTGTACGACGTCGCAAGCAGCATCCAGGTCCGGCGGCCCGGCACGGTCGTCCTCGGGCTCGGCCACGCGACGCTGACGGCGCGACGAGGGTCGACGCCGCTCAAGGTCGCCGACGGCGCCGGGACGGTCGTCGCCGGGGTCACGGTCGACGCGGGGGAGCGGCTCTCGCCCCTCCTCATGAGCGTCGGCGGCCCATCGGTGGGACAGGGTGGGGCGGCCTCCGGTCGCGGGTCGAGCGCCGCTGACCCCCTGACGCTCAGTGACGTGTACTTCCGCGTCGGCGGGCCGCACGTCGGCAAGGCGAGCGTCTCGCTGCAGGTCGACGCCGACCACGTCCTCGTCGACCACACCTGGGTGTGGCGAGCCGACCACGGCGTCGAGGACTTCACCGGCGGCGTCCTCGGCGACGACGAGCGCTGGGCGACCAACACGGGCACCCACGGCGTCATCGTCAACGGCGACGACGTCACCGCGACAGGCCTGTTCGTCGAGCACTTCCAGGAGCACAACACGATCTGGAACGGTGAGCGCGGCCGCACGGTGCTCTACCAGAACGAGCTGCCCTACGACCCGCCCTCGCAGGCCGAGTGGACCCGGCCCGACGGGACGCTCGGCTACGCGGGCTACGTCGTCGCGCCGCACGTCCGCACCCACGAGCTGTGGGGCGGCGGGTCGTACGTCTACAACCGCAACGACCCCACGATCGTCACCCAGCACGGCTTCCAGGTCCCGACGACAGAGGGGGTGCGGCTGCACCACGTGCTCACCGTCAACCTCGGGGCCGGCACGATCCGCCACGTCGTCAACGACACCGGCGGCCAGGTCGACACCGACGCCGTCGGGGTTCCGCAGTACGTCGCCGAGTACCCGTGAGGCCGCGCACGAGGTGAGGCCCCGGTCTCTCGACCGGGGCCTCGGAGCGGAGCTCGTGCGGTGTGACCGCGCCTCGTGTGGTCAGGCGGTGGCGGGGATCCGCTCGATCGCCGGTGCGTTGACCAGGGCTGCCTGGCGGCCGTGCCGCAGGCCGAGGGCCCCGAGGACGAGGAGGACCGCTGCGCCGACGAAGGCGGCGACCGCTGCCCACATCGCGATGGTGGCGATGGTCCCGAACGCGTAGGCGTTGAGGAGCATCCCGCGCAGCGTCGTGCCCATGAAGAGCGACTGGCGCAGCTGCCCGAGCTCGGCGGTGGCCTCGGCCTCAGGGGCCGCCTCGAGAGCCTTGCGGTACTCGGTGGAGACCTGGGCGTAGGTGCGGCCGCCGGACGACTCGTCCATGTGGGCCTGGATGTAGTAGTCGGCGTAGGCCTTGGCCTGGGCGCCGGTGGTGAGCGGCTGGCCGGCGTACTGGGCCAGGTGCTCCTTCATGTCCGGCGTCGTGAGGGCCGCGGCGGCCGGCATCGTGATCTGCTGCGCCGCGAGCTGGTCGTGCACGTTGGTCGACGCGAACGACGAGGCCCACGTCAGCAGGCCACCGGCGACGAGGAGGACGGCGGCGAGGATGACGCCGGTCCAGGAGATGAGCTTGTCGAATGCGCTGCGCATGGTTCTCGTGTCCTTCCCACGGGGCCCGGGGGAGGTGCCCCTTCGTGTTCTTCTCTGGCACGACCCACTGTAGTACTACGCAACTTAGTAGTCAGGCGGTAGGGCTGTTCGGTGCGTCACACGGGGAAGGGGGAGGGCGAGGGCGCGGGCGCGGCTACCGAACGGCCGCGACGCGCGTGCGCGCGACCCGGTCCTTGGCCCAGCCGAGGAAGGTCGCCACGTGGTGCGTGTCGCGGAACCCGGGACCGGCGAGCTCGAGGAGGAGGTCGTTGGACCACGTCGCGAGCCGGCCGATCCGCATGGCGGTGAGGTCGGCCTTGGGCAGGTGCAGGCCGAAGACGGTGAGCGCGAGGTCGCGCTTGCCGACCCCCTCGGCGCCGTAGCTGAGGATCGGGAGGAAGCGTTCCGGGTGCGCGATGTGCAGCACCTTGGTGTAGAAGACCTCGGACAGCCCGGTCATGCCGCCCGCGAGCTCGCCGTCGAGGAGGACGGTGAGGCGGTCCTCGAGCGGGACGTCCTCGGGACCGTGGAGGAGGTACGCGAGCGAGGTGCGGGTGCGCGCGGCGGCCTCGTCGTCGCCGAGGTGGCGCCACGCGCGGTTGAAGACCATCATCGAGCCCCCGCGGACCCCCGTTCCTGTGGCGAGCTCGCGCAGCTCCTCGGGCGCCGAGACGGGCAGGCCCTCACGACTGAGGATCGGCCGGAAGTCGCTCCACGGGCGCGTCGGTGACGGGGCCGGGACGGTGTCCGCCTTGAGGTACTGCTTCTTCAGGCGGGCGACGCGCTGCCGCCGGTCGGCGGAGACCATCTCGGAGGTCGCGAAGCGACCCTTGGCCATGGCGAACGGGCTTCGCGTCGAGGCCGGCCGGCTCGCGACGAGCGACAAGGACCACTGGTGCCCGCAGTCGCCGCAGCGCAGCCTGCGTGCCCCGTCGGGCGTCGCGCCGTCGAGGTGGATGTCGTTGTCGGACGAGCACGCAGAGCACGAGATGAGAGCCATGTCGCGATCCCTTCGAGGGGTGTGATGTCGTGACGGCTCGGAGTCCCGGGGCGGCAAGATACCTGTGGGTGGGTGGACCTTCACCGTAACACCGGGAACGACCCCGACCGCGGGCATCGCGGACCGGGCCGCGCCCAGCGGCGGCCCCGCAGGTCAGGGCCGGGTGATCGCGACGTTCGTCGAGGACGGCAGCACGTAGACGTGCGTCGAGCTGGCCGGGTACCAGCGGTTGGCGCCGTCCCAGACCCCGCCGCTGCTGACGAAGCAGAAGCTGAAGGTCGGGTTGGGGGTGATCGTCACCGTCCACCAGTGGCGACCGTTGAGGTAGCCCTCGTAGGTCATCGGGCGGTCGCCGGTGAGGCCGTTCCACGGGTGCAGCGTGTAGCCGGAGGCCGACGCGGGCTCGGCGTAGTGGACCGTCACCTGCTGCCGGTACCGCGCGATGAACGAGGCGAACCGCGACATCCCGAGACCGGACGCCACGTCGCCGACGCGCAGGACGGTGAGACCGACGTAGGGGGCGTAGTCGAAGGCGTTGACGATGTTGTCCCAGCCGGCGCTGGTCGCGACGCCACCGGCAAGGGCGTTCTCACCCTTGATGGCGACCCCCTTGGACTGCGCGTGCTGCGCCACCCAGAACACGAGGTCCTGCGCTCCCGAGTACGCCGGGGAGGAGTACTCGTTCGACATCTCGAGGCAGGTGAAGTGGAGGATGACCTGACGCGTCGTGTTCACCTGCGTCGCCAGCGAGACGACCTTGGTGTAGCCGTGCCCGGTGGCGCCGGCGTTCATGTCGATGCTCGTCTGGACGAGGCCGGCGGCGACCTCGGCGGCGCGCGGGTACGACGGGTTCGTCATCGCCCAGTGGACGCCGGGGATCTTGTAGCCGAGGGGCACACCGGCGAACGAGGTCCCGAGGGCCCCGGCGACGGCATCGAGCATCGTCCTGCCGTGGGTGACGAGCGACTGGTTGTACCAGTCGATGAAGTCCTTGCCGTAGGTGATGTTCCGGTAGTCGCCGGAGGTGAAGAAGAAGCCCGCGTTCGAGGGCGGCTGGATCTGGGTGGTGCTCGTCAGGCTCGTGCCCCAGGCGCTGTTGACCCCGGCGAGGCTGCCGTACTTCGCGACGGCGGCCGTCTGCCAGGACTTGACCGCCAGGGGCGAGTACGCCTGCAGCGCACCGCGAGTCGGGTAACCCGTGCCGCTGTCGTGGCTGTTGTACGAGGGGTAGCGCAGCTCGCCGGCGGGGCCGAGGGAGACGTTGATCTCCTGCAGGTCGTTCGCGTAGGTCGTGCCGTAGCGGTTCTTGAAGGCCGTGGCGAAGGCGCCGTACTCGCCGGAGACGAGGCCGTCGGCCCAGCCCTGGATCGTCTCGACGCTGTGGTTGCCCTGCTCGCTCCTGTGCTTGAGGCCGTTCGCGTCGAGGGTAACGCCGTTCAGCGTCTGGTCCTGGTACTTGCCCCAGATCCAGCCCGGGAGAGGGAAGTTGCACGTGTCGCCGACGTTCCCGCCGCACTGGTGGAACGACAGGATCGGGACGATCTTCAGGCCGCGCGCTTTGATCCTGGAGAAGAGGGTGTCGTAGTAGCTCCAGTCGAAGACCTGGTCCGAGGTCTCGACCTTGCCCCACCACACGTCGACGCTCACGGCGTCGGCGCCGTACTCCTTGGCGCTCTGGATCTGCGCCTCGAAGGTCGCCATCTGGGAGCTGTCGACCCACAGCGGGGCCATGACGTTGGCGGTGAACGCCGGGTTGTTCGTGGCGGTCGCCGCCCCGGCCGGGGTGGCCGAGGGCACGGCCACCGCCAGGACGAGGGCGAGCAGGCCGACGAGGGCGGAGCGGGCGCGGACGGTCACCGGGGGCCTCCAACGGTGGTGACGGCCGTCGGGGGGGTCGCGCCGGGCACCGGCAGCCCTCGCGACGGTGCGAGCAGGTTGCGGAGCAGCGTAGAGAAAGCGTTTACGCACTGGCAAGTGCCGGCGCACGGGTCAGCCGCGGGAGAGCACCTCTCGCAGGGAGAGCGGCTCCCGTCCCGTGAGGCGGCGGACGTCGTCGGTGACCCGTTCGAGCTCTCCGGTCCTGATCGCGGTGTACGTCGAGACCCATGCGTCGAGCTGCCACGGCGGGGCGTCGTACGGCGCCCGTGACGCGTAGGCCTCCTCGACCGTCTCGTCGTGGAAGGTGATGTCGCGCCCCGTCACCTCGCTGAGGACGGCGGCCGCCTCCTCGAGAGTGAAGGCCTCGGGACCGGTGAGGTCGTACGTCGCCCCCGCGTGCGCGGCCGGGTCGAGCAGCACCTCGACCGCGACCCGCGCGATGTCCGCGCGCGCCACCCCGGCGAGGCGACCGTCGCCGGCCGGCCCGCGGATGACGCCGTCCTCACCGGGGAGGTGGGGCAGGAAGTCGAGGTAGAGGCTGTCCCGGAGGAACGTGAACCCGAGCCCGGCCTCGCGGACCAGCTGCTCGGTCGCCCAGTGGTCGCGCCCGAGGGTGAAGGTGCAGTCCGGGGCGGCACCGAGGAAGGAGGTGTAGACGACGTGCCGCACCCCCGCCTCCGCTGCAGCCGCCACCGCCGTCCGGTGCCGCTCCATCCGGTCCGCGGACTCCGAGGCCGAGACGAGGAACAGGGTCTCGACGCCGTCGAGGGCCCGGGCCATGGCGGCGCGGTCCCCGTACTCGGCCACGACGACCGAGGCACCCTCGAGCCCTGGGGCGCGGTCGGCGGAACGGACGACGAGGCGCTGCGCGTGCCCGCGGTTCGCCAGGTCGCGTGCGACGAGACCGCCGAGCCCCCCGGTGGACCCGGTGACCGCAAGGCTGGGGAGCATCGCCATGCCCCTCAGGATGCCGTGGGCGTGCGGTTTCGGACAGGCTCGGTGGCGCAGCGGCCGCGCCCCGGGGCGGGTGACCTGTGGTGTGCGTGCATCAGCGGGCCGACGGCGCCAGGTCGCGGACGGCCTCGGCGACGGCCTCGCGGTAGGAGGTCGGGCGCCGGCCGATGAGGCGCTCGAGGTCCCCGGAGGTCACCTCGAGGTCGCCGCGCGCGAGCCCGGTGTCGGCATCCGCGAGGACCTCGGCGTATCCCCGGGGGAGCCCGGCGCCGACGAGGATCTCGGTCAGCTGCTCGGCGGGGACGTCGGTGTAGGTGACCTCGCGTCCGGACGCGTCGGCCACGGCTGCGGCGAGCTCGGCCAGGGTGAAGGACTCGCCACCGAGCTCGTGGACCGTGCCGGCGGAGTCGTCGGCGAGGAGGACGACCGCCGCGGCGTCGGCGTAGTCGGCACGGGTGGCCGCGCTGACCCGACCCTCGCCCGCCGAACCCACCACCCCGTGCTCGAGGTAGGTCGGGATCTGGGGGAGGTAGTTCTCGAGGTACCAGCTGTTGCGCAGGAGGGAGAACGGCACGCCGGACTCGCGGATGAGGCGCTCCGTGGCGAGGTGGTCGGCCGCGAGGACGAGGCCGCTGGTGTCGGCCTTCGGGATGCTCGTGTACACGAGGAGGGAGACGCCCGCCGCCTTCGCCGCGGCGACGACGGTGGTGTGCTGGGCAATCCGCCTGCCGACCTCGCTCCCGGAGACGAAGAGGACGCGGTCGGCGCCCTCGAAGGCGGTGTCGAGGGTGGCGCGGTCGTCGTAGTCGACGACAGCGGTCCGGACGCCGAGCGACGCGAGGTCCGCCAGCCTGGCGGTGTCGCGACCGGTGGCGAGGACGTCGCGCGGGTCGGCCCCGCGGCGGAGGAGGGCCTCGACGGCGAGGCGGCCGAGCTGGCCGGTGGCTCCGGTGACGACGATGGTCATGGTGGTGCGTCCCTTCGGGTGGTGGGTCCCGGGCTTGCTGGACGGAGCCCGGGAGGTGGTGGTGTCCCCGCCAACCGGCCGCGTCCCTGAACCCTTCCGGATGGTTGGTACGCACTTTGGAGTAAGGTACGCACGTGGAGGTAAGTCACGAGGTCAACGGTTCGGCGGCGCTGGCGACGGCTCTGGACGGGCCGCGTGGCGACGGTGTCGGACGCGATGGTGGACGGTCGGACGGTGCCCGGCGGGCGGGCCCGGGCGAGGTGTTCGCGGCGGCGTGCCCGAGCCGGGTCGTCCTCGACCACGTGACGAGCAAATGGGGCGTGCTCGTCCTCGTGGCCCTCGCCGACGGGACCCAGCGGTGGAGCGACCTGCGACGTCGGGCCGAGGGCATCAGCGAGAAGATGCTGGCGCAGACCCTGCGCACGCTCGAGGGCGACGGCCTCGTCCACCGCGAGGCGCAGCCCGTCATCCCACCGCGGGTCGACTACTCCCTGACCCCTCGTGGGGAGGAGCTCGTCGCGCACCTGCTGCCGCTGTTCGGCTGGGTCGTCGACCACGCCGACGAGATCGTGGGCCGCGCCCGGTAGGGGTGCGCGGGGGCCCGGGCCGTGGGGGCGGGCTGTGGACAACTCGAGTGGCGGGATCCGGCGAGTTGGCTACGGTGGCTGTGCGGGGCCGACGTGGGACGGCCGGGGAAGGGACGCATGACAGGACGCACTGCGCGGCGGCGCTCGCTCGCGCCGACGCTGGCACTGGTCGGCGCGTTGGCGGGTGCGCTGGTCGTGGCCGGCTGCCAGTCGGAGGGCGCACAGTCGCCCAGCCCGTCGCCGTCGGTCTCGTCGAGCAGCGCCTCGCCCACGGCGAGCCCCAGCCCGAGCCCGTCACCCACCGAAGGCGAGATCCCCCCCGCCGCCAGAGTCCAATCAGAAGAAGGCGCCGAAGCGTTTGTCAAGCACTTCTTTCAGCGCTTTAACTTCGCATGGACCAAGCCTGAGGCCGGCGTCATCGCCCGGTTGAGCGCGCCCGATTGCGATTTCTGCCGGAGCACCGAAGAGACGGCGAGCTACCTGGCGAAGAACAAGCAGCGCTACGCAGCTGATCCGACGGAGCTAAAGGCAACTCAGGCCTTCATGGGTGCCCCATCAGGTCAGCAGTTCGTTGAGATCACGCTTCTGCAACGCAAGGTCGACATTCTCGACGCTTCAGGGGCGGCCATCGCCACGGATCCGGAGAAAGAGGATCGCTACTTCGCAGTTCTGCAGTGGGGAGGCAAGGGGTGGTCCCTCAAGGAAGTGGAAAAGGCACCTTGACATGCAGCGCATCATCGTCGCGGCCCTTGCCGCATTGATCGTCGGACTTGTTCAACTCGAGTCGGGGTGGGCGATGCCGATGCACCACAAGCCTGGGCACACAGTGTCCGGCTCCGTGGTCGACGAGGGGACCGTCATTAACACTCTCGGGTTGGAGTCGGTGAAGGCGCTCACCAACTCGTACTACAAGAGTGCTCTCGCAGAACCTCCGTTCTATGACTATGCAGGCGTCTCCGTGTGCGGCGACCCCGAACCGGGTGACGAGAATGCCGACAACGTTTGCCCCTTGTCCTGGGGGATCTGCCGCGTTGCTTCTGGTGGAGGCGATGGACCCGCCGTGCGCATCTTCCGCCGCGAGGTGTCTAGTTCCGGTTCGCCGTTGACGGGAGCACCCGGTTCTTGGACTCCCGTTCACCTCACTTGCTTTCCTGAAGCCGTCCCTGGCGCGGGCCGGGTCTTGAGCATGGCCATGATTCGCCATGCATTTCGTGAGACGGACTTCACGCGTCCCACGGTGAACATTCAGCCGGAGGGCGACGTCACGCTGGTCAACCTGCCCACGTACTTCGAGGTCCGCTTCCCCGAGGCGGGCTTCGGGCCGGACGAGGTGGACACGCCCGATCCGAGCCTCCTGCTCGGGCACACCGTCGAGATCCGTCCACGGTTGAAGTCGGTCACGTACCACCTGGGGGAGCAGACCGTCGGTCCCACGACCTCGCTCGGCGGGCCGCACCCGACGGGCGACATCACGGCGACCTACACCCGTCCCGGCACCCGCCAGGTACGCGTGGACGTCGTCTACACCGGACAGTTCCGCGTCGGTGGCAGCGGCTGGATCGACATCCCCGGCGAGGTCGACCTCACCGGCGCGCCGGTCACGCTCACCGTGCGCGAGGCGAGGTCACGGCTCTACACGCCCGGCTGATCCTTCAGAACGAGCTCCGGACCCTCTGTCAGAGGTCGAATGTACGTTCGGTTCATGGCAGCAACGAGCGGTCGCAGCGCGGAGGCTGCGGCGCGCGCGGGGGACAGGGGGAGCACGACGATGAGTACACGGACACCTAGATTCGACACGGTGGCGCTCCGGGCGGCGGGGCCCGGCTCGTCGCGAGGAGGTGGCCGGTGGAGGTGACGAGGGCGCTCACGCTCGGTCGGCGGCTGCTGCGCGAGCACGGGCTCGACGACTGGACCATCGTCGCGGACCGCGCCAAGACCCGTGCCGGGGTGTGTCGGTTCGGCCGGCGGCAGATCGGCATCAGCGCGCCGATCACCACCCTCCACGACGAGTCCGAGGTGCTCGACACGATCCTCCACGAGATCGCGCACGCCCTCGTCGGCCCCGAGCACGGCCACGACGGCGTGTGGCGGGCCAAGGCGCTCGAGATCGGCTGCTCGGGGGAGCGGTGCGTGTCCACCGACTCGCCCCGCGTCCCCGGCGACTGGGTGGGGCGTTGCCCCGCAGGTCACGAGAAGAGCCGCCACCGCGCGCCCACGCGGCTGATGTCGTGCGGCCAGTGCTCGCGGCGCTTCGACGCCCGTTACCTCTTCACCTGGTCCTACCGGGGGCGGCCCGCCTCCCTCCCGCCCAGTTACGCCGCCCAGCTCGCGGCGCTGCGCGTCATCGAGCGACCGACCCAAGGCGCCGTCCTCGAGGTTGGACAGGAGGTGGAGGTGGTCGCGCCCGGGCCCTGGCGGGGGCTCGTCGGCGAGGTCGAGCTCGTCGGGGCGGTCCGCTGCCAGGTCCGGGTCGACGACGAGCTGGTCAGCCTCCCGCTCGACGCCGTCCGCCGCGCGGCACCCAGCGCAGCACGGCGACAGCCTGCCTGAGGGGTGAGCACCCTCACGCCCGCAGGATTGCTACTCGCCGGTACGTTGCGGGGAGAATGGAGGACGTGACCGACCAGCGCACCGAACACGCCGCAGCCGACGACCTCGTCGCGGCGCCGGACGTCGACGCCCCGGGCCGGACCACCCCGGGTGGCCCGGCACCCACGACGGCACTCGCGACCGCGACAACGCAGCCTTCGGCCACCGCGAACACCCCGCGCAGCGCCCAGACCGCTGACCCCACGCGCCCCGTCGAGCACGCCGACACCGGCGACGACGGCTTCACCCCCTGGCGCACCCCGACCGAGGGCACCGAGCGCGCCTTCGTCCTCGCGGGCGGCGGGGCCACCGGCATCGCGTGGGAGGCCGGCGTCATCATCGGCCTGCGCGACGGCGGGGTCGACGTCCGCGAGGCCGACACGATGATCGGCACCTCCGCAGGGTCGATGGTCGCCGCCCACGTCCGGCTCGGCACCGAGGAGACCGTCGCCTTCGAACGGATCCGCGAGGGCGCACCCCTGGCCTCCTACGGCCGGCTCGGGGCCGCCGACGCCACCCGCTACCTGCGCGCCCAGCTGCACCTCGACGCGCGCCGTGGCCGTGCCCTCGTCGGCCGCGCCGCCCTCGGTGCGCGCACCGCCACCGAGCAGGAGTGGCTCGACACGATCGGCCTGGGCCTCGTGGGCCAGCCGTGGCCGCAGGCCCGCCTCCTCGTCACCGCCGTCGACGCCCGCACCGGCACGGCCGTCGTCTTCGACCGCGACAGCGGCGTCCCGCTCGAGCGCGCCGTCGCCGCGAGCTGCGCCGTCCCCGGCGTCTTCCCCGCGGTCGAGGTCGGCGGCAGACGCTACGTCGACGGTGGACTGCGGACCATCGCCAACATCGACCTCGCCGCGGGCCACCGACGCGTCGTCGCGCTCGCGCCCTACCCCGTCGGCTCGCACGTCCGCGACCTCCCGCCCGTCCAGCTGCGGCGCCTCAAGCCGCGGGCCCGTACCGCCCTCGTCGTCCCCGACGCCAGGGACCTGCGCGCCATGGGGACCAACCCGCTCGACATGCGCCGCGGCGAGAGGACCTTCGACGCGGCCCGCGAGCACGGGCGACGGATCGCCGAGCGCGTCGGCGACGTCTGGCACGGCTGACCCACCGCCGCCCGGGTATCAGCGCGCGCCTCGCCGCGCTCCTCACCCACACGGCCACCGCCCGGTGGCCCGAGGGAGGACGCACCGATGGCGATGCTCGAGTCGCTGCCGCTCATCCGGCTGCCCGAGTCGTGGCCGCTGCCGCTCGTCGCGACCCTCGCGATGGCCGCGCTCGCAGGGCTGGACCTGCTCGGCGCCTACGCGGCCAAGGAGTGGGCCGAGCAGCGCAACACCGTGGCGCTCGGCGTGGGTGCCCTCGCCTTCCTCGTCCTGTTCTGGGTCTACGCGTCCTCGCTCCAGTACGCCGAGCTCGCCGTCGTGACGATGGGCTGGATCGTCCTGCTGCAGGTGGGGATCGTCCTCATCGACCGGCTGTGGTTCGGCGCGACCCTGCCCGCCGACAAGATGGCCGCGATCGTCGTCATCCTCGCTGCGCAGGGCTACCTCCTCCTCGCGCCGGCCGCCACGACCACCGCCTGAGCCGGGCCGCGCCCTCCGCTCGCTACGCTCGGCGCGGAGGAGGTCCGATGACGAACCCGACGCCGCCGTCACGCACGACCGCGTTCATCGAGCAGGTCGAGCGCTACGCCGCGCACAACTACCACCCGCTGCCCGTCGTCCTCAGCCACGGCGAGGGGGCGTGGGTCACCGACGTCGAGGGGCGCCGCTACCTCGACTGCCTCGCCGGCTACTCAGCCCTCAACTTCGGCCACGGCCACCCCCGGCTCGTCGCCCGCGCCCAGGAGCAGCTGCACCGGCTGACGCTGACGAGCCGCGCGTTCCACAACGACCAGCTCGGCCCCTTCGCCGAGGCGCTCGCCGGGCTCACCCGCACCGAGATGGTGCTCCCGATGAACACCGGTGCCGAGGCGGTCGAGACGGCCATCAAGGTGAGCCGCAAGTGGGGGTACCGCGTCAAGGGGGTCCCGGAGGACGCCGCCACCGTCGTCGTCATGGAGGGCAACTTCCACGGGCGCACGACGACGATCGTCAGCTTCTCCGACGACAAGGTCGCACGCGACGACTACGGCCCCTACACACCGGGATTCCGCTCGGTCCCGTACGGTGACGCCGACGCCCTCCGCGCCGCCGTCGACGACACCACGGTCGCCGTCCTCCTCGAGCCCATCCAGGGGGAGGGCGGGGTCGTCATCCCCCCGGAGGGCTTCCTGCGCGACGTGCGAGGCATCTGCGACGACGCCGGGGCGCTCATGGTCGCCGACGAGATCCAGAGCGGGCTCGGCCGGACCGGCCGGACCTTCGCCTGCGACCACGAGGACGTGGCCCCCGACGTCTACGTCCTCGGCAAGGCGCTGGGCGGGGGCCTCTACCCCGTGTCGGCGATCGCCGCGGACGCCGCCGTCCTCGGCGTCATCACCCCCGGGTCGCACGGCTCGACGTTCGGCGGCAACCCCCTCGCCGCCGCCATCGGGCACGAGGTCGTGACGATGCTCGAGGAGGGCGAGGTCCAGCGGCACGCGGCGAGCCTCGGCGACCACCTCGCGGAGCGGCTGCGCCCCCTCGTCACCGACCCGGAGGCCGACCGCGGCCTGCGTGCGGTGCGCGTGCGGGGGCTGTGGGCCGGCCTCGACGTCGTCGCCGCCGGGCCGAGCGGGCGCGAGCTGTGCGAACGGCTCATGGCGCGGGGCGTCCTCGCCAAGGACACCCACGGCTCGACGGTCCGGCTCGCGCCGCCGCTGGTCGCGACCCGCGACGACATCGACCTCCTCGTCGACACCCTCGAGGACGCCCTCGCCGCCGAGGACTGAGCCCCGCCCGCCGAAGGGGGGCTTCAGCCGACGTCCGCCGCCCGGCCCGAGCGCGCCCGGGCCGCGTTGCGCGCGATCTCGTGGGCGATCTCGGCCCGGTGCGGCTTGGGCAGGTCGTGGGCCATGTCGGGGAACATGACGAGCTTCGACCCCGGGACGGCTCGCGCCGTGGCGATGCCCCCGCCCGGGAGGACCAGCTGGTCGAGCAGCCCGTGGACGACGAGGGTCGGCACGGTCACCCGGCGCAGCCCCGGGGTGCGGTCAGGGCTGGCCTGGATGGCGAGCAGCTGCCGCAGGGTGCCGAACGGGTTGATGTTGCGCGAGACGGCGAGCCGGACCGCCGCCCCGACCTCGTCCGCGTCGAAGTGCGGGCCCGCGATGAGGCGGAACCCCTCGAGCCCCAGCCGCGCAGCCTCCTCGGGGTCGTCCGGGCGCGGGGTGGACAGCGCCCGGGCCATCGTCGGCAGCAGGCGCGGCGACACCGCACCGTGCCGACGGTTGCCCGTGTTCGACATGATCGAGCAGAGGCTGAGGACGCGCTCCGGGTGGTCGATCGTCAGCTGCTGGACGATCATCCCGCCCATCGACACCCCGACGACGTGCGCCTGCTCGATGCCGAGGTGGTCGAGGAGGGCGACCGCGTCGGCGGCCATGTCGGCGATGAGGTAGTCGGAGCGGGCGTACCGCCGGTGCGCGAACGCGCGCACCAGCGCGCCGCGCGTGGGTGCCGGCCCCTCGGTCTTCGTCGAGAGCCCGATGTCGCGGTTGTCGAGGCGGATGACGCGGAACCCGTGGTCGACGAGGGCGGAGACGAGGTCCTCGGGCCACGCCACCAGCTGGGTGCCCAGCCCCATGACGAGGAGCATCGGCGCGCCGTCCTCCGGTCCGTCGACCTCGTACTCGATGGTGAGGTCGGCGAGCTCGGCACTGGTCATGGGCGCAGTCTCGCACCCGCGCCGGGCCCGCCGGGACGGGCCCGCCGCGCCCCGTTAGGGTGGTCGGCGTGATCGAGCCCGTGACGTGGACCGTGGTGGGCCTGTCGGCACTGCTGTTCGTCGTCGCCGTCGTCTACGCCTGGCGCGACCGCCTCATCGACGACCGGCTCCTCCTCCTGCTCGCCCTCATCGAGCTCGGGCTCGTCGTCCAGCTCGTCGTCGGCCTCTTCGGCCTCGGCCAGGTCGACGAGGACACCGAGCAGGCGACGTTCGCGGCCTACCTGGTCAGCCTGCCGCTCATCCCGGTCGGGACGGGCCTGCTCGCGATCAAGGAGAAGACGCGCTGGGCCATGGGATCGCTCGCGGTCGGCGCCTTCGCCGTCGCCGTCATGACGGCCCGCTGCCTCCAGATCTGGACCCTGCATGCCTGAGGCCTCGCGCCGGGCCCTCGGCGGTCCGGGTGTCGTGCTCGTCGTCGCCTACGGCGTGCTCGCGCTCGCGGCGACCGGCCGGTCGGTGCTCCAGCTGCTCAGCTACTTCGAGCGCGCGCCGCTCGCGTACCTGCTCTCCGCGCTCGCGGCCGTCGTCTACCTGCTCGCCACCTGGTGCCTCGCGAGGGGCGGGGGGTGGGTGCGGGTCGGCATCGCCGCGTGCACCGTGGAGCTCGTCGGCGTCCTCGCCGTGGGGGCGGCGTCGTTCGTGGTCCCCGAGGCGTTCCCGGACAAGACGGTGTGGTCGCACTTCGGGCAGGGGTACGGCTTCGTGCCCCTCGTCCTCCCCGTCCTGGGGCTGCTGTGGCTCCGGAGGGTCGACCGCGGCGCCTGAGGGCAGGTCCGGCCCGCCCTCGACACGTGAACCTTCGGTGGGACACCCCGACGTTCGGGGTGCCCCACCGAAGGTTCCGGCATCAGGCGGGAAAGCTGGTGCAGATGGGGTCAGGCGTCGGTCGGCTCGAGCAGGAGGACCGGGATGAGGCGGTCGGTCTTCTCCTGGTAGTCGGCGTAGGGCGGGTAGGCCGCCACGCACCGCTCCCACCACGCGGCGCGCTCCTCGCCGCTGATCTCGCGGGCGACGGCCCGCCACGAGCGGGTCCCGTCCTGGAGGGTGATCCGCGGGTCGGCGCGCAGGTTGCCGTACCAGAGCGGGTGCTCCGCGGCCCCGCCCTTGCTGGCGACGGCCGCGTAGACCCCGTCGTGCTCGACGCGCATCAGGGGGACCTTGCGCACGGCGCCGGTCTTCACGCCGCGCATCGTCAGCATGACGACCGGACGGTCCATGACGTTAACCACGCCGGTGTCGCCGGCGGCCTCGATGGCCTCGACCTGCCGGCGGACCCAGCCGGTGGGGCTCGGACGGTAGTCGGTGTCGTTCTCGCTCATGTCGGGGTGCAACTCACCTGCTGCTCGAGGTCTTCCACAGGTTGATGCCGGCCTCGACCGCGTGCTTGTCGATCTTCGCGAGCTCCTCGGCCGAGAACCTGAGGTTCTTCACCGCGTCGAGGGAGTCGTCGAGCTGGGCGACCGAGCTGGCCCCGATGAGCACGGACGTGACGCGCTCGTCGCGCAGCGCCCAGGCCAGCGCCATCTGCGCGAGGGACTGGCCGCGGGCCTTCGCCATCCGGTCGAGGGCGCGGACGTGCTTGAGCGACTCGTCGGTGAGCAGCTTCGGGTCGAGCGACTTCCCCTGTGCCGCACGGGAACCCTCGGGGATGCCCTTGAGGTACTTGTTGGTGAGCATCCCCTGCGCGAGCGGCGAGAACGCGATGAGGCCGACGCCCTCGGCGCCGACGACGTCGAGCAGGTCCTCCTCGATCCAGCGGTTGAGCATCGAGTAGGACGGCTGGTGGATGAGCAGCGGCGTGCCCATCTCACGGAGGATGGCGACGGCCTCGCGGGTGCGGGCGCCCGAGTACGACGAGATCCCGACGTAGAGGGCCTTGCCCGCGCGGACGAGGGAGTCGAGCGCGCCCATCGTCTCCTCGAGGGGGGTCGTCTCGTCGAAGCGGTGCGAGTAGAAGATGTCGACGTAGTCCAGGCCCATCCGCTTCAGGGACTGGTCGGCCGAGGCGATGACGTATTTCCGTGAGCCGCCGCCCTGGCCGTACGGGCCGGGCCACATGTCGTACCCGGCCTTGGAGGAGATGACGAGCTCATCGCGGTAGGGGCGGAAGTCGCGGGCGAAGATCGTGCCGAAGTTGCGTTCGGCGGACCCGTAGGGCGGGCCGTAGTTGTTCGCGAGGTCGAAGTGCGTGACACCGCGGTCGAAGGCCCGCCGCAGCGTCGCCTGCTGCCGCTCGAGGGGGACGTCGTCGCCGAAGTTGTGCCACAGGCCCAGCGACACCGCGGGCAGGTCGAGCCCGGAGCGGCCGACCCGGCGGTACGGCATCCCGGCGCGGTAGCGGCCCGCGGCCGCCTTGTACTCGTCAGCGTGGAACGTCATGCCCTCCATCCAACACCCCGGACGCCGGTGTCGGGTGCCCAGGTGCTCGTGGGGCGTCGTCCCGGGACCCGGGCCGGCGGAGGACGCCCGCAGCGTGAGACGTCCGACCGGACCCCGGTGACCGCCCTCGGCGGCCGACGTATCCTCGGTGCAGGTCATGAGCGCCAGCGCCAAGCCCCGGCTCGCTGGCCGGCAACCCTCCTCCCGCGGTGGGGTGCCCCGGGTGAGGACCTGGCGCGCGACACCCGTCGCGCGCAAGCGCGGGACTCCGCCCCGGGAGGCCCGCACCGACACGACAGTGCGTGCGTCGGGCCGCGGCCCGGCCACCCGAGACTTGGGAGAGAACCATGACCGACCCCTCGCAGTGGGGCTTCGAGACCAGGCAGGTGCACGCGGGGCAGATCCCCGACAGCGCCACGGGCGCCCGCGCCCTGCCGATCTACCAGACGACGTCGTACGTCTTCAACGACACGACGCATGCCGCGAACCTGTTCGCGCTCAAGGAGTTCGGCAACATCTACACGCGGATCATGAACCCGACGCAGGACGCCGTCGAGCAGCGGATCGCGGCGCTGGAGGGTGGCGTGGCCGCCCTCCTGGTGTCGTCGGGGCAGGCGGCCACGACGATCGGGCTGCTCAACGTCGCGGAGGCCGGGGACCACATCGTCTCCAGCGCCGCCCTCTACGGCGGCACCGTCAACCTGCTGAAGTTCACCTTCCGGAAGCTCGGGATCGACGTCACGTTCGTCGAGGACCACACGAACCTCGACGCGTGGCGAGCGGCGGTGCGCCCCAACACGAAGGCCTTCTTCGGCGAGACGATCGCCAACCCCAAGGCCGAGCTCCTCGACATCGAGGGCGTGGCCGGGGTCGCGCACGAGGTCGGGGTCCCGCTCGTCGTCGACAACACGATCGCGACGCCGTACCTCATCCGCCCGATCGAGTGGGGCGCCGACGTCGTCATCCACTCCGCGACGAAGTACCTCGGTGGCCACGGCACGTCGATCGCGGGCGTCATCGTCGACGCCGGCACCTTCGACTACGGCAAGGACCCCGAGCGGTTCCCGAACTACAACACCCCCGAGGAGAGCTACCACGGGCTGGTGTTCGCGCGCGACCTCGGCGTGGGCGGCATCCTCGGCGCGAACCTCGCCTACATCCTCAAGGCGCGGGTCCAGCTCCTCCGCGACCTCGGGTCGGCCATCTCGCCGTTCAACGCCTTCCTCATCGCGCAGGGTCTGGAGACCCTGAGCCTTCGGGTCGAGCGTCACGTCGAGAACGCCCACCACGTCGCCGCGTACCTCCAGGCGCACCCGCAGGTGGAGGCCGTGCGGTGGGCCTCGCTCGACGACCAGCCGGGCAAGGTGCTCGCTGACAAGTACGCGCCCAAGGGCGCCGGTGCGGTGCTCGCGTTCGAGATCGCGGGTGGCCTCGAGGCCGGGCAGCGCTTCGTCGAGGGGCTCTCGCTGCACAGCCACGTCGCCAACATCGGCGACGTCCGCTCGCTGGCGATCCACCCGGCGTCCACCACCCACAGCCAGGGCGGTGACGAGGACCGCCTCGCCGCCGGGGTGACGCCGGGCCTGGTCCGGCTGGCGGTCGGCATCGAGTCGCTGCCCGACATCATCGCCGACCTCGATGCCGGCTTCGCGGCTGCCGCCGGCGACGGGTCGTCGAGCGGTGACCTCGGTGCCGAGCAGCCCGCCGACCTCGCGGGCCAGTCCGTCTGACGGCACGCGGGCGGCCCCCGGCCGCATCCCGCAACGTGGGTGGAGATCGTCGGCCGGCCGACGATCTCCACCCACGTTCGCTCGGCGTGGGGGACCGCGGGCCCATCGGCCCTCACCGTCGCCCTTCGGGGCTGTGGACAACCGGTCGGCCGGGTCGGACCGGCCACCTAGCGTGGGGTGATGACGAGGTACCGGGTCGACGCCGAGGAGGTCGCCGCGCTCGGGGTGGCGCTGCACGAGGCCGGGCTCCACCTCGCGCAGGTCGGTGACGTCTCCGCCGAGCGCTGGGCGCTCGGGCCGGGGGAGACGGGTCCCGCGGTCGAGGAGCTGCTCGGCGGGTGGCGGCGGTCCCGGCTCGCGCTCGCCGAGTCGCTCGTCGCGCTGGGCGAGGCGGCGCTCGCGGCGGGGGACGCCTACCTCGACGTCGAGGACGCCACCGAGCGGGCGCTCCGCGGAGGCTCATGGTGAGCCCGCCGCTGCACCCGCTGCCCGGGAACCCGGCTGCCGTGCACCTGCTCGCCCGTGCGCTGGCTGGCACCGGTGGTCGGCTGCTCGCGATGGCCGAAACCCTCGTGCGCCTCCGCGACGACGCGGCGTGGCAGGGGTGCGCCGGGGACGCGTTCGGGGCCCGGGTCGGGGAGGTCCCGGTGGTGCTCCGCGCGGTCGCCGAGCGGTTCGTCGGAGCGGTCGCCGCCCTCGACGAGCTCGCGGAGGCGATGGGGGCGGCGCAGGCCGTCATCGGTCCGGCCGTGCGCGACGACGACACCGCCGCCGGCGCCTACGTCCTGCTCGAGGACCGTGCCGCCGCGCTCGTGGCGGCCGGCGCCACCGAGGACGACCCCGCGCTCCTCGTCGTCCGGCACCTGCAGCGCGAGCAGGTCGGCGCGCAGCAGCGGGCCCGCGACCGGCACGCCGCGGCGCTCGAACGGTTCCGCGCGGTCGACGCCCGGGTCGCCCGCGTCGTGCGCGCGCTCGCCGAGGACGCGCTCAGGGACCCGGGGCCCTACCGCCTGCTCGCCCGGCTCAGCACGGGCGGGGCCCACGTCGCGGAGCTGGCCCCCGTCGCCCTCGCGGCGCCTGAGCTGGCGCCCGTCGCCGTCGCCGGCGACTGGGTGGGCACCGGAGCCGACGCGCTCCTCCTCCTGGCCTACGGCGAGGGCGACGCCCGCGCACTCGCCACCCGGGCTGCCCTGGCCTCGACCGGGGGCGTGGGGCGGGTCCTCAAGCGGGGGGCCACCGCGGGCGCCGAGCTCACCGCCGCGGGCGTCCGCACCTCCGGCGGCCTCACGTCCGGCCAGCGCGTGGCCGCGGGGGTCACCGCCTCCGTCCGGGCCAGGCGCGAGGCCGTGCGCACGGCCCTCGCGGGGGTGCCCGAGCGCGGGACGCCGAGCGCCCTGCTCGGCGGCCCACCGGTGCCGCGGCTCGTCCACCCGCCCGGGGCGTCGGTGCGTGACAGGGCGGCTGCCTCCGCGCGGGACGCGGCGCACCGGGCGCGCGCGTCTGCCGAGGACGCGGTGCGGCGGAAGGTCCTCGACGACTGGCGGCTGGCCAGCGCGAACGGCCCCGGTGCGCGGCGCATGTACGTCGCGGGGATGACGCTCGAGGGAGCGTCGCGAGCCGTCACCCCGTCCGTCGCGGGCGACCCGCCCGCCGAGCGCGACCGCGACCCACGATGACGCGCTGAAGCGACCGCGACCCACGATGACGCGCCGGCGCGTCGCGCTGCGGGGCGGCGGCGGCCGCGCGGACGTCGGGAAACCCCCTCGGGGGCCACCGACCACCCGACCTATCCTGTGACCCGTGCCCACCCAGCCCGTCGACACCGTCGACCCTGCCCGGCTGCGGTACCCGGAGCACCTGCCCGTCGTCGAGGCGCGCGAGGAGATCCTCGCGGCGATCCGCGACCACCAGGTCGTCGTCATCGCCGGCGAGACCGGCTCGGGCAAGACGACCCAGCTGCCGAAGATGTGCCTCGAGCTCGGGCGCGGGGGTGTCACCGGTCAGGTCGGGCACACTCAGCCGCGCCGCATCGCCGCGCGCTCGGTGGCCGAGCGGATCGCCGAGGAGATGCAGGTCGAGCTCGGTGACCTCGTGGGCTACCAGGTGCGCTTCACCGACCACAGCAGCGACGCGACCCGGGTCAAGGTGATGACCGACGGCATCCTGCTGAGCGAGATGCAGCGCGACCGCGACCTGCGCCGGTACGACACGATCATCATCGACGAGGCCCACGAGCGGTCCCTCAACATCGACTTCATCCTCGGCTACCTCAAGCAGCTCCTGCCGCGGCGCCCCGACCTCAAGGTGGTCGTCACCTCGGCGACGATCGACCCCGACCGGTTCGCCCGCCACTTCGCCACCGACGAGCAGGGCCGCGAGGTTCGCGAGGTCCCCGTCATCGAGGTCTCCGGGCGCACGTACCCGGTCGAGGTGCGCTACCGCCCCCTCGTCGAGCTCCACCCCGACGGGCGCCACGTCGTGGCCGAGCGCGACCAGGTCACCGGCGTCGTCGAGGCCGTTGAGGAGCTCTGGACCGAGGCGCCCCCGGGCCCGGAGGCCACCGACATCCTCGTGTTCTTCTCGGGGGAGCGCGAGATCCGCGACGCCGCCGACGCCCTCACGGCGCTGAGGCTGCCGAACACCGAGGTGCTGCCCCTGTACGCCCGCCTGTCCGCCGCCGAGCAGCACCGGGTCTTCCACCGCGGGGCGGGGCGCCGCATCGTCCTCGCGACCAACGTCGCCGAGACCTCGCTCACCGTCCCGGGCATCGGCTACGTCGTCGACACCGGGACCGCGCGCATCTCCCGGTACAGCCAGCGCACCAAGGTCCAGCGCCTGCCGATCGAGCCGGTGAGCCGGGCCAGCGCCCAGCAGCGCACCGGCCGCTGCGGACGTGTCGCGCCCGGCGTGTGCATCCGGCTGTACTCGGAGGAGGACTTCGAGGCCCGCGACGAGTTCACCGAGCCCGAGATCCAGCGGACCTCCCTGGCCGCCGTCATCCTGCAGATGACGAGCCTCGGCCTCGGCGACGTCACGCGCTTCCCGTTCGTCGACGCCCCGGACGCGCGGCAGGTCGCCGACGGCGTGCGCCTCCTCGAGGAGCTCGGCGCGTTCTCGACCGACGAGAAGGGCGGAGGGCGCCACCGCGGCCGAGCGCGCCGCCTCACCAGCACCGGCCGCACCCTCGCCCGCCTGCCCCTCGACCCCCGTCTCGCCCGGATGGTCGTCGAGGCCGGCCGGCTCGGCTGCACCCGCGAGGTGCTCGTCATGGTGGCGGCCCTGTCGATCCAGGACCCGCGCGAGCGACCCGCCGACAAGGAGGCGCAGGCCGACCAGTCCCACGCCCGCTTCAAGGACGAGCGCTCCGACTTCGCCTCGCTCCTCGCCCTGTGGCGCCACGTCAAGGACCAGCAGAAGGCGCTGTCGCACAGCGCCTTCCGCCGGATGTGCAAGAACGAGTACCTGCACTACCTCCGCATCCGCGAGTGGCAGGACCTGCACGCGCAGCTTCGCCAGGCCTGCCGCAGCGTGCGGATCGACCCCGACCGCGCGACGGCGGCCCGCGACGCCGAACCCGACTGGGACACCGTGCACCGCGCGATCCTCACCGGCCTGCTGTCCCACGTGGGGGTGAGGGACGAGGTCAAGCGCGAGTACCAGGGCGCCCGGGGTGCACGCTTCGGCATCAGCCCCGGGAGCTCGCTGTTCCGCCGGCAGCCGGACTACGTCATGAGCGCCGAGCTCGTCGAGACCACGCGCCTGTGGGCACGCGTCAACGCCCGCATCGAGCCCGAGTGGGCCGAGGAGGCCGGGGCTCACGTCGTCACTCGCACCGTCAGCGAGCCCCGCTGGTCGAGGAGGGCCGGTGCCGCCGTCGCGACCGAGCGGGTCACCCTCTACGGCGTCCCGCTCGTCACCGACCGCACGATCCAGTACGCGCGCGTCGACCCCGAGGCCGCGCGCGAGATCTTCGTCCGCAGCGCGCTCGTCGAGGGCGACTGGGAGCCGGTCCACGACTTCTGGAAGCAGAACCAGCGCACCCTCAGGCGCGTCGAGGAGCTCGAGGAGCGGGCCCGCCGGCGCGACATCGTCGTCGACGACGAGGTCGTCTTCGAGTTCTACGACTCCCGCATCCCGCCCGACGTCACCGACGAACGGCGCTTCGACCGCTGGTGGCGGGGTGAGCGCCGCCGCCGACCCGACCTGCTGACCCTCACCGAGACGGTCCTCACGAGCGAGGCGGGGGAGGAGGTGTCGGCCGCGGACTACCCGCGGACCTGGCGCCAGGGCGACCTCGAGCTCGACGTCACGTACCAGTTCTCGCCCGGCCAGGCCGCCGACGGCGTCACCGTGCACGTCCCCGTCGCCGTCCTCAACCGCCTGCGCCCCGATGGCTTCGACTGGCAGGTCCCCGGCCTGCGCGACGACCTCGCCGTCGCCCTCCTCAGGTCGCTGCCGAAGGCCACCCGTCGCCACTTCGTCCCCACCCCCGACCACGCGATGGCCGCCCTCGCCGAGGCCGACCCCGCGAACGGTCCGCTCACCGACGAGCTGGCCCGGGTCCTGTTCTCCCGCACCGGCGTGCGCATCCAGCCGGGGGAGTGGGACCTCGCCCGCGTCCCCGACCACCTCCGCATCACCTTCAGCGTCGAGGGCCCGCGGCGGCAGGTCGTCGCGAGCGGCAAGGACCTCGAGGCGCTGCGGGAGCAGGCCGGGGGTGCCGTCCGCCAGGGGGTGGCGCACGCGGCGGCCTCCATCGAGCGCGGCGGCCTCACCGGCTGGTCGGTCGGCACCGTGCCGACGACCTTCGAGGGACGCAGCGGCCGCCAGACCGTGCTCGGGTTCCCGGCGCTGGTCGACGAGGGCGACACCGTCGGCCTGCGCGTCCTCCCCGACGAGGGGGCGGCGCAGGCCGCCCACCGACGTGGTGTCCGCCGGCTCCTGCTGCTCAACACGACCGCCCCGTGGAAGCGGGTCCTCGCCCGGCTCTCCAACGCCCAGAAGCTCGCCCTCGCCGACAACCCGCACGGTTCGGTGCCGGCCCTCCTCCAGGACTGCCTCGACGCCGCCGTCGACGCCGTCGTCGCCGAGCACGTCCCGGGGGAGGTGCGCACCGAGGCCGACTTCGCCGCGGCCCTCACCGCCGTCCGGACCCACGCGGCGACCCGCGTCCTCACCGTCGTCGAGGCCGTCGAGCCGGTCCTCGCCAGGGCCGCCGCCGTGCGCCGCACGCTCGAGGCCCTGGCGAGAGGCGCAGCCGCCGACCGGACGCGCGCGACCCGTGCCGACGTCCGCGCCCAGCTCGACAGCCTCGTCCGCCCCGGCTTCGTCGCCGCGACGGGCGTGGCCCGCCTCCGCGACGTGGAGCGCTACCTGCGCGCCATGGAGCACCGGCTCGAGCGGGCCGCGACCAACCCCCGCGAGCCCCTCCTGCAGGAGCAGGTCGACGGTGTCGAGGCCGCGTACGCCGACCTCATCGAGTCCCTCCCCGCCGCCCGGCGGGGCGCGGCCGACGTCACGGACATCGGCTGGATGGTCGAGGAGCTGCGCGTCTCGCTCTTCGCGCAGTCGCTGGGGACGAGCGGCCCGGTGAGCGAGAAGCGGGTCCGCGCCGCCATCGCCGCCGTCGCGGGCTCCGTCCGCTGACGGCGGAGGGCGCGCACGACCGGGAATCCTCGCGGACCCCACGGACGTTGACCGGGCACGAGGTCACCTCCGTGAAAGGCTTGTGCCGTGCAGAACCCCTCCGCGCTCTACCGCTTCGAGACCGACGCCGACCTCGACGTGCCGCGCCCCGGCGTGCTCGTCGTCGCCCTCGGCGCGTTCATCGACGCCGGGCACATCCAGCAGGTCCTGGGTGGACACCTCCTCGAGACCGGTGACCCGGAGGTCGTCGCGTCCTTCGACGTCGACCAGCTGCTCGACTACCGCGGCCGCCGCCCGGCGATGGTCTTCGACACGAACCGCTGGGTCGAGTACGAGGACCCCGCGATGCTCCTGCACCGCCTCACCGACCGTGACGGCCAGACGTACTACCTGCTCAGCGGGCCGGAGCCGGACTACCAGTGGGAGCGCGTCGTCGAGGCCGTCCGCGAGCTCGTCGTGCGCCTCGGCATCACCCTCGTCGTCCACACGCACGGCATCCCCATGGCGGTGCCGCACACCCGCCCGGTCGGGATGACGGCGCACGCCACGGACGCCTCCCTCATCGGTGACGCCGCCTCCCCGTTCGGCCGCGTCCAGGTCCCCGGGTCGATCGGGGCGCTGCTCGAGCTGCGCCTCGGCGAGGCCGGCCACCAGGCGGTCGGGTTCGCCATCCACGTCCCGCACTACCTCGCCGGCTCCGAGTGGGCCGAGGGGGCGCTGGCCTCGCTCAACGCGATCGTGGACGTCACCGGCCTCAACCTCCCCAACGACCACCTCGTCACCCTCGCGCGCGCCAACCAGCAGGCCATCGCCGCCGAGGTCGACCAGAACGACGAGGCCGGCCAGGTCGTGCGCGCCCTCGAGCAGCAGTACGACGCGTTCGTCGAGGGCCAGCAGCGGCCCAGCCTGCTGGCCACGGAGGCCTCGCAGATCCCCTCGGCCGACGAGCTCGGCGCCGACTTCGAGAACTTCCTGCGCACCGTCGCCGACGACGACACCGACCGCTCCTGAGCCTCAGTCCTTCGCGTCGGACCACCGCGCGATGACCGAGGTGTCCGACACGAAGCGCACCGGCGCGCCCTGCGCCCACCGCCGCGCGGCGTCGTCGAGGGCGCGGTCGACGCGGGCCGCCACCTCCTCGGCGTGCTCGAGCGGCGCGTGGAGGAGCAGCTCGTCGTGGAGGCAGAGGACGACCTGCGCCCCGAGGTCGCGCGTCGTCGCCCGGACCGTGGCCGCCCACGCCTTGAACAGCTCGGCGGCGGCTCCCTGGATGATGGCGTTGCGCGCGAACCTGCCGCGGGCGGCATCGAGCTGCGGGTCGGTTCCCGGCGGGCTCGCCGCGAGGAAGCGCCCCGTGGGGACCAGCCGCCCGCCCCAGGTGCGGATCGGCTCGCCGCGGCGCCCGGCGTCGTAGGCCCGGTCGAGGAAGGCCATCGCCACGGGGTAGGCCCGCTCCAGTCCCTTGAGCGCCTCACCGGCGGCACCGCTGCGCTGCCCGTACATCGCCGCGAGGACGGCGACCTTGGCGACGGGCCGCTCGACCCCGAGCCGCTGGGCCACCGGGGCGTAGAGGTCGTCGGCGCGGGTCGCCGCGGCGAACGAGGCGTCGGCCGAGACGACGGCGAGCACGCGCGGCTCGATCTGGCCGAGGTCGGCGCGCACGAGGGCGAACCCCGGGTGCGCGGCGACGCCTGGCCGCAGGGCCGCCGGGAGGTTGTGGAGGCCGTTCTCGGCGGTCATCCGTCCGGCCGCACCGTCACAGGCGGTCCAGCGCCCCCGCAGCCGGTCGTCGGCGCCCACGTGCGCGTCGAGCCAGCGGTAGCCGTAGGTCGTGGCGATCCGCTCGTCGCGCCGCCAGTCGAGGAGCGCCGCGACGAGGGGGTTGACGTCGCGGTAGGGCTCGAGGACCCACTTGCGCGTGTTCGGGACGTCGACCCCGACCGAGGCGAGCAGCTCCTTGACCTGGGCGGGGTTGCGCAGGTCGGTGGCCTCGCGCCCCGGCGCGTGACGCAGGACGAGGGCGTCGCGCCCGCGCCGGGCCGCGACCTCCTCGGCGTCGGTCGTGGGGCGCGGGCCTGCTGCGTCGGCGACGAGCTCCTCGGTGCGGGCCCGGTCCAGGGGGAGGCCGTCGCGCAGCAGCTCGACGCACAGCAGCGCCGCCGCGGACTCGGCGTGGACCGTGCCGACGAGCCGGGTGCTCGTGCGCCCGGCCGCGTCGTGCTGGAGGTGGGCGGTCTCCACTGCCGCGCGGGCCCACGCCTCGAGGTGACCGGGGTCGCGCAGCCACTCGGCGTGGTCGCCGCGCAGGTGCCCGTCCGGGAGGACGGCCGACGCGGGGTCCGCGACCGCACGGTCGGAGACCAGCTCGAAGAGGTCGCCGGTGGGCGGGGCGGCGACGTCGTGGGCCGCCAGCCCGTGCGCCGCCGCCCAGGCCAGACCAGGCGTCACGTGCCAGCCGCCGTGGAGGAGGCGGTGCGCCTCGGCGACGTCCCAGGCGCGCGCGGGCGCGACCCCGGCCGCGACGAGCGGGGTGGCCGCCTCGTCGGCGGACCACCAGACCCACCGCGGCGAGGACGCCGCCTCGACCCGGCGGACGCCCTCGACGAGGTCGTCGAGGGGGCCCAGCAGGACCTGGTCGGCGGTGACGAGGACCCCGTGGCGCGGGCCGGCGCCGGGAGGCGTGAGCGCCACCGCGGCGACGTCTCCCGGGATCATGCGCACGAGCGTAGGCCGCCCCACCGACGCCGACCCGCGCGCCCGGTCGACCGGGTGCGACGTGGCAGGATCGACCGGACGAGGCGTCGGCGCACCGGCCGCGCCGCACCACCGACCAGGAGGACCACGTGGGCATCCCGGGATTCGGCAAGGACCGCACGAGCACCGCCGTCGGCGAGGTCAAGAGCGCACTCGACTCCGCGCGGGAGGGCGGGGCGAAGGGCGACCAGGCGACCCGGCTGGTCCAGACCGTCCTCGACCTCGGCATCGACGGCAAGGGCTGGTTCGACTCCGCCGCGGAGGTCGCCGACGCGGCCCGTCGCGCGAGCGGTGGTGACGCCGAGAAGGCCGTCGAGGCCGTCATCAGCAAGCACCTGCGCCTCGCCGGTGCCGCCGGGTTCGTCACGAGCCTCGGCGGCTTCATCACCTGGCCGGTCGCGCTGCCGGCCAACGTCCTCGGGTTCTACCTCCTCGCGACCCGGATGACGGCCGCCGTCGCCCGCCTGCGCGGCCACGACATCGGCACCGAGCAGATCCGCACCGCCGTGCTCCTCACGCTCGTCGGCGCCGACGCCGACGACCTGCTCCGCAAGGCGGGTGCCGTCGCGCCCAGCGGGCGGATGGTCAACCTCGCGGCCCAGCGGCTTCCCGGCCCGGCGCTCATGGTCGTGAACAAGGGCATCGGCTTCCGCCTCCTCGCCACCGCGGGCAAGGGCGCCCTGACCAAGGTCGGGAAGCTCGTCCCCGTCATCGGGGGCGTCATCGGGGCCGGGGTCGACGCCTGGATGCTGAGCCGGATCGCCGCCAACGCCCGGCGCGAGTTCCCCCCGGCGGCGGCGGGCGAGATCACCGCGGGACCGTAGCCGGACCGACCGTCGGGAACGCCGGCCACCCGCCGGACGTCGATCGTCTCGCAGCACGGGGACCGCAGGGTCCCCGGAAGGAGCCAGGAGGACCCATGGCCAAGACCGCCAACCGTCTCGTCGCCGTCGGCGCCGTCGTCAAGGCCGTCCGCACGGCGATGCGCCCGGGCGGCCCGTCGCTCGGCGAGCGGGCGACCGCCGTGCCGCGGCTGGTCAGGGCCGTCGTCGCCGGCGACTACGTCGGCGTCTCGAAGGGCCGCCTCCTCCTCCTGCTCGCCGCCGCGGGCTACGTCGTCTCACCGGTCGACCTCATGCCCGAGGGCGTCCTCGGGGTGCTCGGGATGGCCGACGACGCGATGGTCCTCGGCTGGCTCGCGACCCAGCTCGTCGAGGAGACCGAGGCGTTCCTCGCCTGGGAGCGGGGGCGCGGCCAGGGCCCGTCGGCGTCCGGCCGCACCGTCCCCGGCGACGTCGTGCGCTGAGTCGTCCGCCCCGTCGTCCACAGGCCCTCGTCGGTGAGGGCGCTGTCCACAGGTTCGAACCGACCCTCGCGCCGCGCCCCTGCGGCGACGAGCGTGGTCGGCATGACAGCAGACATCACGCTCCGGGGGCCCGACGAGGTCATCGCGGTCCTGCCCTACCAGCTCGGCTACCACCTGCACGACTGCGTCGTCGCGGTCGCCCTGCGCGGTCGCACGATGGGAATGGTCGCGCGAGCCGACCTCCCACCCGACGAGCTCGCCGAGGACGTCGCGGGCTCGCTCGTCGGCCCGCTCCTGCGCGACGGGGCGTCGGCGGTGGTCGTCGTCGCGTGGGAGGACGTGGCCGACGCGTCCGCGCCGGTCACCCTCGCCCTCGTCGAGGCGCTCGAGCGGGCGGGGGTCGAGGTCCTCGACGTGGCGGTCGTGCGCGACGGCCGCCGCTACTCGCCGGGGTGCTCGCCGCCGTGCTGCCCGGCCGACGGTGAACCGCTGCGCGACCCCACGACGGTCCCCGCGGTCGCCGACCTCGTCGCGCTCGGACGCGCGCCGCTCGAGGGCCGCGACGCCGTCGCACGGCTGGTCGACCCCGGGCCGGGGGCACAGGAGGTCGGCCGGGTCGTCGCGCACCGCGCCACCCGACGGCCCGGCCGCCGACGGTGGGCCCGGGCCTGGGCCGAGGTCCTCGCCGTCTCGCGGTCCGGCCCGCCGCGCCCCGAGGCGGTGGCCGACGCGGTGCTCTCGCTCGCGGACGTCCCGTGGCGCGACGGCGTGGTCGCGTGGCTCTCGCCCGGTGTCCTGCCGTTCAGCGAGGTCGACGACGAGGTGCTGCGGCACCTGCGGTCCTCGGTGCCCAGGTGGTTCCCCGTCGGTGGCCGCCCGGCGGTCCGCACCACGGAGCGACCCGACCTCGCGACCCGCCTGGTCGAGGTGTGCCGCGCGGTCCCGGACTCCTGTTCCGCGGAGGCGGTCGCGGTGTGCACGGTCACGGCGCACGTCGCCTGGGCCGAGGGCGACGGCGCGCTCGCCCGCGCGGCCCTCGACCGGGCGGAGCGGCTCGACCCCGGCTACCGACTCGCCCACCTCCTGCGCCGGCTGGTCGACGCCGGCGTGCGGATCCCCCGCGGCCGGGGGCGCCCGCGCGGGGGCACCGAGCTGCGCCCGGTCGGCTGAGCCGGTGACCGCGTTCCGGACGTGGCGGACGGCGCGAGGGGGTGCTCGGTACCATGGACGCCGGTCCTGAGTCCCAGCGTCAAACCCCGGTTTGCTGGGCGGCAACCCTCCTCGCGGTGGGGTGCCCCGGGTGACGACCTGGTCGCACCGCCCGGTGCGGCAAGCGCGAGCACCGAGGAGCATTCCTGATGACGGCCACCCCGACGCGGACCACCGCAGCGGTCTGGCGCCCCGGCGACCCCGTCGGCGACCGGAAGTTCGCCGTCATCGGGGACCTCGCCCTCGAGCGCGGCGGCGTGCTGCCGGCCGTCACCGTCGCGTACGAGACGTGGGGGACCCTCTCGCCGAGCGGCGACAACGCCGTCCTCGTCGAGCACGCCCTCACCGGCGACAGCCACGTCGTCGGCGAGACCGGCCCCGGGCACGTCTCGCCCGGGTGGTGGCCCGGCCTCATCGGCCCCGGAGCGCCGCTCGACACCGACCGGCTCTTCGTCGTCGCGAGCAACGTCCTCGGCGGGTGCCAGGGCACGACCGGCCCGGCGTCCGCCGACCCCGACGGACGGGCGTGGGGCGGGCGGTTCCCGTTCATCACGATCCGCGACCAGGTCGCGGCCGAGGCGGCGCTCGCCGACGTGCTCGGCATCCGGCGCTGGCGCGGCGTCCTCGGCGGGTCGATGGGCGGCATGCGGGCGCTCGAGTGGGCGACCGGCCACCCCGACCGGGTCGAGCGCTGCCTCGTCGTCGCCTCGACGCCGTACGCGACCGCCGACCAGGTCGCCTGGTGCCAGCCGCAGCTCCTCGCCATCCGCACCGACCCGGCGTACCGCGGCGGCGACTACTACGGCACCGGCGAGGGCCCGACGACCGGCATGGGCATCGCCCGTCGCATCGCCCACACGACGTACCGCCACGAGGCCGAGCTCGACGAGCGTTTCGGGCGCCGGCCGCGCAAGGGCGAGGACCCGCTCGGGGGCGGTGGGCGCTACGACGTCGAGAGCTACCTCGACCACCACGCGGCCAAGCTGTCCCGGAGGTTCGACCCCAACAGCTACGTCGTCCTCACCGAGGCGATGAACAGCCACGACGTCGGGCGCGGCCGTGGGGGAGTCGCGGCGGCGCTCAACCGGTTCGACGGCCTGCTCCACGTCGCCGGGGTCACGACCGACCGGCTCTACCCCATGCGGCTGTCGCAGGAGATGGCCGCGGCACGCCCGGGGACCGGGCTGTCCGTCGTCACCTCGCGACACGGCCACGACGGCTTCCTCGTCGAGACCGAGCAGGTGGGCGCGCTGATCCACGAGGTGCTGGGAAGCCGCTGAGCAGCCGCTGCGGTACGGTCGGGGCGTCGGACACCGTTCGTTCGCCCCAGGAGGACATCGTGACCATCGTCGTCGGGTTCGTTCCCACCAAGGAGGGGCGCGCGGCCCTCGCGCGAGCGGTCGAGGAGGCGAGGACCCGCCAGACGACGCTCGTCGTCATCAACTCCAACCGCGGTGGCCGTGACTTCGACGACGACACCACGAAGGCCGCCGAGGCCGAGCTCCAGCGGGCCCAGGACGAGCTGACGAGCGACGGGCTCACCGTCGAGGTCCGCCAGCTGGTCCGGGGCAACGAGCCCGCCGAGGACCTCATCGCCGTCGCCACCGAGACCGACGCCGACCTCATCGTCATCGGCCTGCGGCGCCGTACGCCCGTCGGCAAGCTGATCCTCGGCTCGAACGCCCAGCGCATCCTGCTCGACGCCCCCTGCGCGGTGCTGGCCGTCAAGGCCTGACACCGCCCGTCCGGCACCGTCCCCCGGGGAATCCGGAAAGCCCTCGAGGCGTTGTCACACCGCGCCCGTTCCCCCGGCGATGTGCCTCCACCCGGCCCGCCGATTTATAATGTCACTGCGCACCTGGTTCTGACCCGCCGAGCACGACGCCGGCACGGATGACGGGGTGCCGCACCAGGACCTTCCCCGCCGCCTCCGGAGCCCACCCCCCGTGTGCCCCGGAGCCGGCTTCCCGCGACGAAAGGTAGTCGGTGTCGCCTGTGTCCACGAAGCCCTCCCAGCCCAGCGCACTCCCGCCGGAGTTCTCCCACCAGGCTCTGCAGTCCCTCGTGCGCCAGGGGAGGACGACGGGCTCGGTCACGGGTGAGCAGGTCGCCGACGCGATGCGGGCCGCCGAGGTCACGCCCTCGCGTGGACGGGTGGTCCTCCGCGCGCTCGGCGAGCAGGGCATCACCGTCGCCATGGACCTGAGCACCGCCGTGGCCGCGGCGACCTCGACCGCCAAGAAGACGGCGTCGGCGTCCACGGCCAAGAAGGCGGCCCCCGCCAAGAAGGCCGCGACCGCCACCAAGGCGGCCGCCGCGAAGACGGCGACGACCAAGACCGCCGCCGCGAAGGCGACGACGACGAAGAAGGCCGCCTCCGCCGCGGCCGGGGCGGACGCGCCCGCCGCGAAGGCGCCGGCGAAGAAGGCCGCGACGAAGAAGGCCGCGAGCAAGGCCACCTCGGCCGCCGCGGCCAAGGACGCCGACGGCGACGAGGACGCCCCCGAGGACCTCGAGGACGTCGTGGTCGACGAGGTCGTCGACGAGCCCGCTGACACCGAGCTCGAGGGCGCCGCCGCCGAGGGCGCGACCGAGGGCGACGACGACTCCGACGAGGAGAAGAAGCCCGCCGCCGAGGGCGAGCCCGAGTCCGAGGACGCCGGCTTCGTCATCCGCGACGACGACGAGGACGACGCACCGGTCCAGCAGGTCGTCACCGCCGGCGCGACCGCCGACCCGGTCAAGGACTACCTCAAGCAGATCGGCAAGGTCGCCCTCCTCAACGCCGAGCAGGAGGTCGAGCTCGCCAAGCGCATCGAGGCCGGTCTGTTCGCCGAGGAGAAGCTCAACGCCGGCGAGAAGATCGACATGAAGCTCAAGCGTGAGCTGTGGTGGATCGCCCAGGACGGGAAGAAGGCCAAGAACCATCTCCTCGAGGCCAACCTGCGACTCGTCGTCAGCCTCGCGAAGCGCTACACCGGCCGCGGCATGCTCTTCCTCGACCTCATCCAGGAGGGCAACCTCGGCCTGATCCGCGCGGTCGAGAAGTTCGACTACACCAAGGGCTACAAGTTCTCGACGTACGCGACGTGGTGGATCCGCCAGGCGATCACCCGCGCCATGGCCGACCAGGCCCGCACCATCCGCATCCCGGTGCACATGGTCGAGGTCATCAACAAGCTGGCCCGCGTGCAGCGCCAGATGCTCCAGGACCTCGGGCGCGAGCCCACCCCGGAGGAGCTCGCCAAGGAGCTCGACATGACCCCCGAGAAGGTCGTCGAGGTCCAGAAGTACGGCCGCGAGCCGATCTCGCTCCACACGCCCCTCGGCGAGGACGGCGACAGCGAGTTCGGCGACCTCATCGAGGACTCCGAGGCGGTCGTCCCGGCCGACGCCGTGAGCTTCACGCTCCTCCAGGAGCAGCTGCACTCGGTGCTCGACACCCTCTCCGAGCGGGAGGCCGGTGTGGTGTCGATGCGGTTCGGACTCACCGACGGCCAGCCGAAGACGCTCGACGAGATCGGCAAGGTCTACGGTGTGACCCGCGAGCGGATCCGCCAGATCGAGTCCAAGACCATGAGCAAGCTGCGCCACCCGAGCCGCAGCCAGGCCCTGCGGGACTACCTCGACTGACGCACCCGCTCCGGAGACCCGGAGGGAGGCACGGTGCGTCGTCAGCTCGAGCGTGGGTACCGCGGGCTGCGCAGCACCATCCCGCACGAGCGCTGGGAGGCCGCCAAGCGGCGGCTGCACCCGGCGCTCGTCCGGTCCATGCGGCGCCGGCTGTCCGCCGTCCCCGACCTCGGCACGATCTCGGTCGTCGTCCCGTGCTACCGCGTCGAGGAGTACCTCGCCGACTGCCTGACGAGCGTCATCTCCCAGACGTACCCGCACCTGGAGATCATCGTCGTCATCGACGGCAGCCCCGACCGCTCCGCCGAGATCGCCAGGGGCTTCGCGCGCTGGGACCGCCGCATCCGGGTCGTCGAGCAGCCGAACGGCGGCCTGGGCAACGCCCGCAACACCGGGATCGCGCACGCGTCGGGTGACTTCATCGTCTTCGCCGACTCCGACGACACGGTGCCCCTGACGGCCTACGCGACGATGGTCGAGAGCCTGGCACGCACCGGATCCGACTTCGCCGTCGGCAACCTCGTGCGCCGCGACGGGGCCAGCTCGTGGGTGCCCCGGTGGGCCCAGGACGTCCACCGCGCCGACCGCCCCGGGGTCACCCTCGACGAGGCCCCCGAGGTCCTCGCCGACGTCTTCAGCTGGAACAAGCTGTTCCGCCGCGACTTCTTCACCCGGGCGGTCGGGCGCTTCCCCGAGGGCATCCGCTACGAGGACCAGGAGCCGACGGCCAGGGCGTACGCGCTGGCGCGCTCCTTCGACATCCTCGCGACGGTGGTCTACCAGTGGTACATCCGCGGTGACGGCTCCTCGATCACCCAGCAGAAGTCGAACATCCGCGACCTCGACGACCGGCTCACGGTCATGCGGGCGGTCTCCGGCGTCCTCACCGAGCACGCGTCCCAGCGCGTCGTCGAGCACTGGCACGCGAAGTCGGTGGGCCTTGACCTGCGGGCCTTCTACGCCGAGGTGCCCCGGACCGGCCCCGACTTCTGGGAGCTGCTGCGCAGCGGCGTGCGCGACGTCTCGCGCTCGATGTCCGAGACGTCGTGGGGACTGGTCGAGCTCCACGACCGCATCCTCGCCCGCCTCGTCGAGCGCGACGAGCGCGACGACGTGTGCACGGCGCTGCGGGTCCGCGAGGAGCACGGCGACGGGATGGTCGTCGACCCCACCCGGCCGCGTCCCACCGGCGCCCCGGTCTACCTCGACCAGCTGCGCACCCGGTTCGACCCCGCCGACCTGGTCCTCAGCCCGCTCGAGGACCGCCTCACCGCGGGCCTGACCGGGTACCGCGTCGACGGGGCCACGATCGAGGTCTCCGGACTCGCCTACGTCGACGGTGTCGACCTCGACGAGCACCCCTCGACCCTGTCGGTGCGGCTGGTACCCGAGCCCGACGCCGACGGGTCCGCGGCCGGCGGCCCCGTCCACGAGCTGCCGGTGCGGCGCACTCGCCTTCGTGCGCTCGACGACGTGGTCAACAGCGCGAGCGTGAGCCAGGCGCCCGCCGGCTTCGTCGCCACCGTCGACGTCGCCGCCCTCGTCGCCCGGCAGCCGGTGGCGGGGAAGGAGCCGGGCTGGCACGTCGAGCTCACCCTCGGTGTCGCCGACAAGGCGTGGACCGGCCGCTTCCGCGTCTGGGAGCGGCGCTGGACGGCCAACGTGCTCGACCACGGCCCGCTCGTCGACGGCCACCGTCTGCTCCCGCGCTTCACCGAGGACCGCGGCCTCGAGCTGCTCCTGCGGCCCGCGCAGGTGGCGGCGGTGTCCGCGACCCTCGACGGCCGCCGCGTCGACCTCGTCCTACCCGAGGACGGACCTCGCGTCACGGCCGTCGAGGCGCTCTGCACCGTCCTCGGCCGCACCGAGCGCGCCGACGTCACGGTGCTCGAGGGCGAGCAGCGGGCCTCGCTGACGATCCCCCCGCTCCCGCCGGGCGCCCCACCGCGCAAGGAGTACGAGTGGGAGGTCCGTGCGGTCACGGCCGAGGGCACCGTCGCCCTCGACCTCGCCGGCGGCACGGCCGACCTGCCCGTCGAGACGGCCCGGAGCGCCGGCCTGCGGGTGGCGCTCGCCCCCACGGGTGAGCTCGTGCTCGTCGACCGCCGGATCCACGCGGTCGTGCGGGAGGTCGTCCTCGACGGCTGGCCCGACACCTTCGTCGTCCGCGGCCTCGCCGTCCTCCCCCCGGGGACGCCGTTCCGCCCCGCACTCGCCTCCGACACCGACGTGTGGGAGCCGACGGACGCCGTCATCGACCCCGTGACCGGAGCCTTCGAGGCGCGGTTCGCGGTGACGTCCGAGCGGTGGGGCCGCCCCGGCCTCGCGCGGACCAGCCGTGGCCGCTCCCTCCGCCTGCTCCTCCACCCGGGGTCGACCCGGGACTCGGTGTGGCTCCCCGTCGCGCCGGGGGCGCTGGCGGCCGTCACGCACGGCTTCCTGCAGTGGCACCGCGCGCCCTCGTGCGACCTACGCCTCACCGTGACCTCGCGCGCACGGGCTCTCTGGGTCACGGTGCGCCCACCACTGGGTCCCGACGAGGACGGCCGCCGGGCGCAGCTCGCCCTCCAGCGCACGGTCCCGTCGCTGCTGGCCCGTCCGCTGCGTGAGGCGGTGCTCCTCTCCTGCTTCGCCGGACGGCACGCCGCCGACTCGCCGCTCGCGATCCACCACGAGCTCCGCCGGCGCGGGTACGACGGCGACCTCGTGTGGGCGGTCGCCGACCACGCGTGCGCGGCGCCGCAGGACGCCCGCACCGTCGTCCTCGGCACCGCCGACCACCTCGAGGCCCTGCACACCTCGCGGTGGCTGGTCAGCAACGCCAACTTCCCGCCGGTGTTCCGCAAGCGCCCCGACCAGACCTACCTGCAGACCTGGCACGGCACGCCCCTGAAGCGCATCGGCAACGACGTCCCGTCGACGAGCCTGTCGCTGTCCTACCGTGCCCTCATGGAGCGCGAGGTCCGGGCCTGGGACGTCCTCCTCGCACAGAACCCCTTCGCCGCCGAGACGCTGCCGAGGGCGTTCGGGTACGAGGGCCGCACCCTCGAGCTCGGGTACCCGCGCAACGACCTGCTCGCCGGGCCGCCCGACCCCGAGCGCGTCGCGGCGGTCCGGGCGGCCCTCGGCGTGGCCCCCCACGCCCGGCTCGCCCTCTACGCGCCCACCTGGCGCGACAACCGGCGCACCACCAGCCGCGGGTACGCGCTCGTCAACCACCTCGAGCTGGGCCAGGTGAGCAAGGCGCTGAGCGACGAGTGGACCGTCCTGGTCCGCGGTCACAGCAACACGCCCGGCCTCGCCGCGGCCGAGGACCATGCCGGCGTCCTCGACGTCTCGGACTACCCGGACATCGGCGAGCTGATGCTCGTCGCCGACGTCCTCGTCACCGACTACTCCAGCGTCATGTTCGACTTCGCGGTCACGGGGCGGCCGATGCTCTTCCTCGTCCCCGACCTCGAGGAGTACGCCGGCACGACCCGCGGCTTCTACCTCGACCTCGCCGAGATCGCGCCGGGGCCCCTCCTCGCCTCCACCGAGGGCGTCATCGCGGCCCTCCGGGGCCTCGGGACCTCGGTGACGCTCGACCTCGTCGAGCGTGAGGCGGCCTTCCGGGCCCGGTTCGCCCCCCTCGACGACGGCCACGCCGCCGAGCGCGTCGTCGACGCCGTGTGGGGTCGCTGACGCGTGCGGGGCGAGCGATGAGCCGGTGGAGGACGGCCGGCTGGCCCCTCGTCCTCGTGGGCTTCCTCCTCGTCGTCGCCGTCGTGCCGCTCGTGCGCGTCCCGCGGTACTACTTCCGCGGGGACACCCAGATCGCCTACCTCGGCTGGTGGTACCACCTCGGGGAGCGGGTGCTCGCCGGTGACCTTCCCCTCATGGAGCCGCTCGCGTGGGAGGCGGGCAACTACGTCGCCGAGGGCCAGTGGGGCCTGTTCAGCCCGCTGACGATCCTCATCGGCGTCCTCGCCACGCTCGTCGGCGACGTCGTCGTGTTCGTCACCGTCCTCAAGGTGGTCCTCGTCGTCGTCGGGGGGCTCGGCGCCGCCGTGCTCGTCCGCGACTACGGTGCCTCACGCCCGGTGGCGCTCGTCGCGGGTGCCGTCGTCGGGCTGTCGGGGCAGGCGGTCGTCCTCGACTGGCCCTCGTGGGTCACCGGCCAGATCGGCGTCGCGCTGCTGCCCTGGGCGTGGTGGGCCGTGCGCCGCGCGATGGCCGGGCGCAGCCCCGCCCTCGCGCTCGCCCTGTGCTACCTCGTCGTCTCGGTCGGCTACGTCTACTGCGCGATCTACCTCGCCGTCGTCCTCCTCGGCTGCCTGGTCGACGGTGCGCTCTCGCGCTCGCGGCGCCGGCTGCTCGTGGCCCTGGGCGCGGGGGTGTTCAGCGGCCTCGTCACCGTCGCGGTCTACCTGCCGGGAGTGCTCACCTCGCCGGTGACCGTGCGCGACGCGTGGGGCCTCACCGGCGCCGGGCGCCTCACGGTCGACCTGCAGGACGTCCTCACCGGGATGCTGCCCGAACCGCGCGCCACCTACCTCGTGTGGCTCCTGCCGGTCCTCGCGTGGATCGACCTCCGGCGGCTGCGGCGCTCGTGGCGCGACCTCGCCGGTGCCGCGGTGGCCACCGTCGTCCTCCTCCTCTGGGCCGTCGGCCCGGCCGAGATCGGCCCGCTGCGGTGGCCGATCCGCGTCGTGCCCGCCCTCATGGTCGCCCTCGTGACGCTCGTCGCGGTCGCGGTCTCCCGGTCGCTGCCGTGGCGGGTGCCGGCGGCGCGGCGCGTCCTCGCGCTCGCGTGGGTCGCCGGTGCGGCCTACGTCGTCCTCAGCCGCGAGCCGTACCGGTACCTGCCGGTGCTCGTCGGCGCGGCCATCGTCGCCATGGCCCTCGAGGCGACCGCGTGGCTGCTGCGGCGCCGCAGGGCGAACGCGGCGACCGCCGTGGTGCTCGGCACGACGCTCGCCGTGTTCGGGGTCCAGTACGCGGCGCACCCGCAGCCGCCCTCGGTCGACCGCCACATGCCGGCCGAGGCGGCGGAGTACCGCGAGCGGATCCCCACGGCCCGCGGCGACGTCATCGTCCTCGGCAATCCCGACTACTACGAGAAGAGCCAGATGGTCCGCAACGCGGCCATCGCCGACGACGTGCTCATCGCGGCGTCCTGGTACCTGTCGGAGAAGTCGGTGCAGAACGGCTACACGACGATCAGCCACCGCCCCTTCCGCGAGCGGTTCTGCCGCGTCTTCAACGGGGGCACCTGCACCAGGGCGCTCGCCGAGCTGCTCGAGGTCGAGCCGACGACCGGGAAGCCGTGGGTGGACCTGCTCTCCGTGAGCACGGTCGTGCTCTACCGCCCGTACTTCCCCGACGACGTCGAGCGCCGTCCCCCGCCCGGCTGGAGCATCACGGACACGACCGACTTCACCGTCGTGTGGAACCGCGCCGAGCAGCTGCCCACGGCCGGAGGGGTCGTCGCGACCTCCGGGGGCCTGGCGGTCTCGGAGGTCGGCGTCGATGACCGACGCGTCCGCCTGCGCGTCGACCGGGTCGGGGCGCAGGGCGGCACCGTGACCTTCAGCCGCCTCGCGTGGCCGGGCTACCGGGTCGAGGGCGGCACGCTCGCCGCACCGCTCGACGACGTCCTCGTCCGGGTCGAGGTCCCGCCCGGCGCGGCTGGGCGCACCGTCACCCTCGCGTGGTCCCCTCCGGGGTGGGCGATCGAGGTGGCCGCGCTCGTGACGGCCCTCGCCGGCGGCCTGCTCTGGGTGCTCGCGGCCGCGGTGGGCTCGCGGCGTCGGCACGAGCCGGCGACCTCGCCCACGGACGACCCCGATGGGACACAATCACGGCCATGACGTCGCCACGGTCCCTCGCCGCACGGGTCGTGTCCCGTGCGGTTCCCGGTGTCCTCCGCGCCCGCGCAGCCGCACGGACGACCCCCCGCGTCGTCGCCGTCGTCGCCGACCTCGACGTCGGGCCCGAGCTCCAGGACCTCCTCGACGCCGAGGACGGACCGGTCCACGTCATCGCGTCCGAGTCACGTGCCGAGTGGGACCTGCCGGCCCACGACGTGACCTTCCACGCCGCGTCGACCCTCGACGAGGTCAACTGGGTGCTGAAGATGGTCGGTCCGGTCGACCGCCTCGTCAACGTGCGCACCCGCACCTCGGCGGGCCACCAGGAGGACTGGGAGCGGCTGTTCTTCAACCTGCGCAAGGGCGGGGAGTACGTCGTCCCACGCGAGCGGATCACCCGCGACGACGCCCCCGGGATCTTCCAGCGGCTGGCGGCCGTCCTCGAGTCGCAGTCGGCCCCCCAGGACGCCCTCGGGTCGCTCGCCCCGGGGGTGCGGTCCTTCCGCAGCGCGGTGAGCGGGGTGCGGATCGACCCGCGGACCATCGTCATCGGCAAGGGCAACCAGCACTTCGTCAAGGTCCGCGACGCCGACGGCAGCCGGATGCTGGCCGTGCGTGGCCGCGACCTCACCGTGCGGGACCTCGTCACCCTGCCGGGTTCCACCTTCCGGCACCGCGGGAGTGTGGAGTCCTTCGAGTCGTCGGTCCCCGTGGCGGACCTCGACACGACCTTCGACGTCCCCCCGCTCAAGGTGCGCCACTACACCGGGCGGATCGCCATGGTGTCCAACGCCCTGCTGTGGTCGGAGGAGGTGATCCTCCCGGACTCCTTCCGCCACCACCGCACCCCGGGGCTGCACAACCCCGCGCTGACCAACGTCAACCGGCACTTCGCCCTCGTCCCGGACCGGTTGCGACCGCGCACCGAGCGCCCGGGCAGCTTCTTCCACCTCGACAGCGAGAACTCCGGGCACTACGGCCACCTCGTCACCGAGGTGATGTCACGGCTGTGGGGCTGGGAGCACGCCCGCGCCGACGACCCCGACGTGCAGGCGGTCTTCCGTGTCCGGTTCCCCAACGAGCGCGATCCCGGCCTCGAACGGCGCCTCTTCGCCGCCTACGGCATCCCCGAGTCGGCGGTCACCTGGATCTCGGAGCCGACCTGGCTCGAGTCGGTGTACGCGGCGACACCCATGTGGCACAACGCCGTTCCCCACTACGTGCACCCCGACATCGGCGAGACGTGGCGGCGGGTGAGCGACGGGCTGGTGCGCGGGGTGGACCGTTCCGTCGACGCGAGCGAGCGCCTCTTCGTCTCCCGTCGCGCGACCACGGCGAACCGCTCGTGCCGCAACGCCCCCGTGGTCGAGGAGCTCTTCTCGCGCCACGGCTTCACCGTGGTCCACCCCGAGGAGCTCGACCTCGCCCAGCAGGCCCACCTGTTCCGCGAGGCCCGGGTCGTCGCCGGCTTCGGCGGTTCGGGGCTGTTCAACGTCTTCAACAGCCGCAACCTCGAACACCTGGTGGTCCTCAACCACGAGGCGTACACCGCCCGCAACGAGCACCTCTACGCCGCCGTCCTCGGGTGCGCCGAGCACTACTTCTGGAGCACCCCGGACATCGCGCACCCCGAGGGCGGGTGGAGCGAGGAGGCGTACTACTCCGGCTGGGAGCTCGACCTCGACCGCAACCGCGAGGCGCTCGAGAAGCTCCTCGGCGACCTCTGACCGGGGCCCTCACCCCGGTCCCGGCACGACCCGGGCGCTGGGTCAGCCGAGGCGGGGGAGGGCCCGCAGCTCGTCCCACGCCGGCGCGAGGTCGGCGTCGTCGTCCTCGCGCAGCTCGCGCAGCCGCGCCCACACCGGGGAGGCGAGCAGGACGTCCGGGTCGACGCTCGTCGAGCGGTCCATGAACGACAGCGGTGGCGACTGGGGGTCGGGGGAGAGCAGCCCGTCGAGCTCGCCGTCGTAGACCTCGCGCAGGACCGTCGACGCCGCGTCGAGCGAGACGACCACGGCGGTCCCCGTGGGGGCGGTGTTGACGAGGAGGACGACGAGGTCGGGGCGGTGCCGGAGGAGGACGTCGACGGCCTTGTAGACGTCCCCGGTCCAGGCGTGCGTGAGCCGCGTGCGGGAGGCCTCGAGGGCGTTGCGGGGCAGCACGTCGTCGAGGACGACGACGCCCGTGCGCGCCATGAGCGGTTCGGTGTTCATGACGTCGCGCACGACGAAGTCGGACAGGTGCATGCCGTCGATGAAGGCGAGGTCGACGGGGACCCCCTCGAAGTGGGCCACGGCGTCCGGGCGCGCGAAGAAGTCGTCACTCGTCGCGCGGACGAGGTGGAGGTCGCAGCGGACCTCCTTGACGACCGAGTAGAACGGGTCCACGGCCACGGTCCGGGTGCGCGACAGCGCCAGGCTCGCGCCGTCGTTGACGCCGACCTCGAGGTAGGTGCGCGGCTGGAGCAGCTCGTGCAGCCGGGTCAGCAGCTCGTGCCGGCTCACCGTGGGCGTCGGGTGCGGGGTGAACGGGTCGGGCGGGGTCCACGTCCGCGTGGTCGCCGTCGCCGGCTTCGGCCGGGGGGCGGCCTGGCGCGGTGTGAGCTCGATGCGGCGGGCGGCGCCGTCACGGACCCGCCGCTCCAGGCGGCGCACCCGGTTGACACGGTCGGCGCCGACGGCGCGGTCGAGGCGCTCACCGGCCCACTGGCGGATCGTCATCGCGCTCCTGACGTCGAGGGACCGGTGGTCCCGGGTGCGCCGAGCCTAGTCGTCAGTCGCCGTCGGTCGGGTCGGGGCGCCGGCCCGGCCGGGGGACGAGGCGGGTCAGCCGTGACGCCGCCCGGCGCCAGTGCCGGCGCCCCTCCTCTGGGAGGAGGAGGGCGCGGGCGCGGTCCAGCCGCCGGCGCCGGGAGAAGGCCCCGCGCCACACGGTGCGGGCGTCGCCGCCGACGTCGTCGAGGCTGCTGCCCGGTCGGGCGTAGCGCGCCTGCTCGAGCGTGGTGACGACGCGACCGAGGGCGTCGGTCTCGTCCTGGGTCAGGTACGCCGACCTCCCGAGCTGGCGCGACGCCTGGCGCGGCGTCGCGCCGTCGTCGGGGACGAACCCGATGTCCTGCAGGCGCAGGAGCAGCGACTGCCACTCGGCCTCGACGCGTTCGGCGTCGCCGGTGGCCTCCCGGTGCGCCCGTCGGCGGGACAGCCAGGCACCGAGGGGCACGACGGTGGCGGAGAGGAGGACGAGCAGCGCGATCCCGATGCTCGTGGCGTGGTCGGAGACGAAGCGGGTGACACCGCCCGCACCGGCCGCCGACCCGGTCGTCGGGTCGAGGGGGTCGCCGGCGAGGTCGCGGCTCGGGCCCGCCGAGGGTGCGGACGTCGAGGTCGAGGACGACGCGGACGCGGACGGGGAGGTGGACCCGCTCGACTCGGTGGGGATCTGGGTGTACTGCGGCGGGACCCCGCTGCGGTCTCCCGGCGTCGGCTCGAAGCGGACCCAGCCCAGCTGCGGGAAGTTCAGCTCGGGCCAGGCGTGCGCGTCGGAGGCGCGGACGACCCGCTGGTCGTCCTCGGTGACGCCCGGGAGGAAGCCCACGGCCATCCGCGCGGGGATGCCGGCGCTGCGCGCGAGCATGATCATCGCGGTGGCGAACTGGACGCAGTAGCCGCGCTTGGTCTCGAGGAAGCGGACCAGCGGCTCCTCGGGGAGCGAGCCCTCGGCGGTGTCGGCGGCGAGGTCGACCGAGTACTGGTACTGCGAGGAGCGCAGGTGCGCCTGGATCGCCCGGGCGATCTCGAGGTTCGAGTCGCCGTCGTCGGTGATCTCGTCGAGCAGCGCGCGGACGACCTGGTCGGCCCGGGGGTCGACCTCGAGGTCGCGCTGGTGGACCGACGGGTCGGCGGTCCCGGCGAACTGGGAGGCCTCGGGGTCGAGGAGGACGTACTCGGCGCTGTACTCGGAGACGGGGCGGGTCAGCTGCACGAGCTGGCTGTCGGCGTCGACGTTCCACGAGCCGTCGGGGAACGGGGTACCGGTCGCGTTCTCGGGGAGCGCGACCTGCGGCACGCCGACGTAGTTCTCGCTCACGGAGAACCGCTCGACCTTGCGGGGGACCGCAGGGCCGGCGAGGGGGTCGGGGAGTCGGCCGTCCTGGGGGACGTAGGCGAAGCCGTTGTCGGCCTCCCACGACCCGCCCCGGTAGGTGTCGAGGATGCCGACCCTCAGCGGCGGCGGGGAGTCGTCGGTCGTGGAGTAGCGGATGACCGTGTTCGTCGACTGCTCGGCGAGGTCGCGCGCGATGTCGATGCTCGTCGACAGGCGCAGCGAGCCGCCGCCCCCGCCGCGGGCGTTGGCGCTCGACCCGAGGCCGTCGGCGAGGAACGTCGTCGGCAGGTGGGGCACGAGACCGGGCAGGACGACGGCGGTCGCGAGGGCGGCGACTCCGACGACGCGCCCCGTCGTGGAGAACACCGTCGTCGGGTCGGAGAACGGGCCGCGGGAATCGCGGGTCGCGGCGGTGCCCCACGAGCGCATCGCGCGCACGCCCTGCCGCCCGACGAGGGCGAGCCACGCCAGGGCCGGGGGGACGGCCCACCACGCGCCGAGCCCCTCGCCGGAGTTCGTCGCCGACGACAGGAAGGCCGTGAGGAGGGGGATGCCGGCGACGGCCGGGCTGCGGAAGGTCACCGCGCACGCGTCGACGGCGACGGCGGTGAGGCCGAGGAGCAGGCTGACGGCGAGGACGGTGCCGCGGTTCGCCGGGGCGGGCGCCGTGTAGCTCGTCACCGTCTCGTAGGCCTGGGTGAGCAGGACGCCGAACGCGGCACCGGTGTCGGGGACCGGGACCACGTCCTTCCAGAGGTGGCCCTGTCCGTGGAGCAGGGCGGCGCCGTGGGTCAGCAGGACCGCCTGGGTGGCGACGACGAGGACGCGCGAGGTCGTGACGAGCCGGGCGCCCATCCCGACGAGCATGACGAGCGCGACGAGCAGCAGGCTCGGGCGGAACCACTCGGCGGTCGGGGTGAAGAGCGTCGTGAGCGGCAGGGCCACCGTGAGCGTCGCGACGGCCGCGAGGAGGGCCTCGACCGGCCGGGCGCGGTTCACCGGACCCCCACGAGCCGGGCGCCGACGACGGCCGACCAGGCGGTGGCGGGCGAGGTGCGGCTGTCGACGACGGTCGTCGTCCACCCGGACGCACGCAGGACCTCGGTGGTCGTCGCGGCAGCGGTCTCGCCGTCGGCGGAGCGGCGGGCGCGGCCGCCGAACGACACGGGGTCGACGACCATCGCGACACCGGCCGACCCGGGCTGCCGCAGCGCGGCCAGCGCGCGGGCGTCGTCGTCGCTGAGGGGTCCGCCGACGTAGACGACGAGCCCGCCCTGCGACGTCACGGCGCTCGCGGCGTGGAGCACGGCGCGCAGCCCGTCGTCGGGCCCGGTGGTGATCCGGGCCAGGGTGTCGAGCCCGGTCTCGAGCCCCTCGTCGTGGTGGGCGCCGGTGTCGTGCCCGGCGTCGCTCGTCAGGAGGTGCGTGGCGTAGCCGGCGGCCTGCACGTGCGCCGTCACCGAGGCCGCGGTCGTGACGCACCACTCCAGCGAGCTGCTCCGCCCGGAGCCCGCGTGCCCACCCGCCCGGCTGTCGAGGAGGATGACGGCCCGCCGCTTGGCAGGGCGGTCCTCCTGGCGGACCATGAGCTCGCCGGTGCGCGCCGAGGCCGGCCAGTGGATGCGGCGCAGGTCGTCGCCGTCGCGGTACTCGCGGATCGTCTGGTCGTCCTCGCCGTGGAGGGCGACCATGTGCGGCACCGTCCCCTCGGACCCGATCCCGCTGCCGAGCGAGCGACCCGTGGGGAGCGTCACCACGCGCGGGAGCACGACGACCTCGGCCTGGCCACCGACGGCGGCCGACCTCAGGGTGAGGCCGAACGGGTCGCGGACGCGGATGCCGAGCGGGCCGATGCGGTGGACACCGCGGGTGTGGGAGCGGACGGTGTACTGGACCTCCTGGGTCGTCCCGGGCCGCAGCGCGGGGATGACGAAGCGCGGCCGGTCGCCGAGGGCGTAGTCGATCGACTCCTCGGCCATGACCACCGGCGACGTGGTGCCCTCGGCGTTGCGGACCGCGACCGAGACGACCGCGCGCTCGTCGATGGCGACGCGCGCGGGTACCGCCGTGCGACGGACCTCGAGCCGGAGGCCGTGGCGTCGCACGAGGACGAGCGCGATGGCGACGAGGGCGAGGAGGAGCACCCCGACCCGCGTCACGTCGCGCTGCCCGAGGAGGACGCCGGACGCGACGAGGACGAGCCCGCAGCCGGCGAAGGCCGCGCCGCGGGTCGTGAGGGAGCGACGGATCGTGCGCACGGCTCAGCGGGTGGGGGCAGGGACCCGCACGCGCTGGAGCAGGTCGGTGACGACGTCGGTGGTGGTGCGCCGCGCCATCTGCGTCTCGCCCGTGGGGATGAGGCGGTGGGCGAGGACGGGGACCGCGACCTGCTGCACGTCGTCCGGGAGGACGTGGTCGCGGCCGGCGAGGGCGGCGTGGGCCCGTGAGGCGCGCAGCAGGTGCAGGCTCGCGCGCGGCGAGGCGCCGAGCCGCAGGGCGGTGCTCGAGCGGGTGGCCGTGGTGAGGTCGACGATGTACTGGCGGACGGCGGGGGAGGCGTGGACCTCGCGGACCGAGGCCACCATCTGGGAGACGGCACCGGCGTCGGTGACGGGCTCGAGGTCCTCGAGCGGGGACGCCCCACCGTGCACCTCGAGCATCTCGAGCTCGGAGCGGGCCGACGGGTAGCCCATCGAGATCCGCGCCATGAAGCGGTCCCGCTGCGCCTCCGGGAGGGGATAGGTGCCCTCCATCTCGATGGGGTTCTGGGTCGCCATGACGATGAACGGCTTCGGGAGGGTGTAGGTCGTCCCGTCGACCGTGACCTGGGCCTCCTCCATCGACTCCAGCAGCGCCGACTGGGTCTTCGGCGAGGCGCGGTTGATCTCGTCGCCGACGACGACGTTGGCGAAGATCGCGCCGGGGCGGAACTCGAAGTCGCGGACGTCCTGGTTGAACACGGAGACGCCGGTGATGTCGCTGGGGAGCAGGTCGGGGGTGAACTGCACGCGGCGCACCGAGCAGTCGATCGAGCGGGCCAGCGCCTTCGCGAGGAGGGTCTTGCCGACGCCGGGGACGTCCTCGACGAGCAGGTGGCCCTCGGCGAGGAGCACGGTCACGGCGGTGCGGACGACCTTCTCCTTGCCCTCGATGACCGAGTTCATCGCCGCCATGAGCGAGCTCGACACCTGGAGCACCTGGTCCAGCGCCGCGCCACGGGAGGTGGGGTCGAGGGGAGGGCGGCCGGCGGTGTCGGTGACGGTCCGGCGGTCGTGCTCGTGCTCGCTCACTTCTGGGTCCCTTCGTCGTCGTCCCCCGACCAACGGGTGGGCGGTGCGGGGGGTGCCCTCCGATCCTGCGTCACCGATGGGCCCGCGAGGAAGGGAATGCACGCGCTCGCTCCGCTGACGAGTCGGTCACGAGGCCGGACGGGTGGACGATGCCCGTGACGCGAGGCCCGGAGCGTGAGCTTCCTCCACTTCGCACCACCGCTGCTGACCTGCGTGGACATCAGGATCAACCGAACGAACGACCCCCGAGACGGCGACAGTGACGGTCTTGGTGGAGTAAAGTGGAGGAAACCGGGGCAGCCGGGTGGGTCGAGAAGGGTCGAGGAGGTGGCGCCCGTGGACGCGTTCCTGGGCACGCACACGCCTCGGCTCGACGACAAGGGACGCCTCTTCCTCCCCGCGCGCTTCCGCGGCGCCCTCGCCGACGGCCTCGTCGTCACCACCGGGCAGGAGGGCTGCCTCTACGTCTTCCCGACCGCGGAGTTCCACCGGATCTCCGGCCTCATGCAGGCGGCCCCGGGCAGCTCGAAGCAGGTCCGCGACTTCGTGCGCGTGTTCCGGGCGAGTGCGCACCCCGACACCCCGGACAAGCAGGGCCGGGTCACGATCCCCGCCGCGCTGCGCGCCTACGCCCGCCTCGAGACCGAGTGCACCGTCATCGGCAACGGCAACCGGATCGAGGTCTGGGACAGCGCCGCCTGGGGCTCCTACCTCGCCGAGGTCATGCCCGCCTACTCGGCGTACTCGGTCGACACCGAGGAGGTGGTCCCGGGCCTGTAGGCCCGTCCTCCACCCCGCTCCACCGCCCCGGACCCCACCGCCACCCACGACCCGACCGCCGGCCTCCAGCCGACCCGATCCCGACGCGACTTCCCCCGCGCCGGGCACGGATCGGATGGGGACCAGCCGCCGGGTCGACCCGCACCCGGATCCGCCCCATCCCGCCCCACCCGACGCCACCACCCCGCCACGACACCGAGAGGAGGACGACGATGAGCACCCGAGGAGACGCCGCCGGACGGCACGTCCCCGTGCTGCGCGACCGCATCGTCGACCTCCTCGCCCCGGCGCTCGAGGACGAGGGTGCCGTCGCCGTCGACGCCACCCTCGGGATGGGCGGCCACGCCGAGGCCCTCCTCGAGCGGTGCCCGGCGGCCCGCGTCATCGGCCTGGACCGCGACGAGCAGGCCCTCGCCCTCGCGGGTGAGCGGCTCGCGCGCTTCGGCGAGCGGTTCGTCGGCGTCCACGCGGTGTACGACGAGGTCGCCGAGGTCCTCGCCGCCCACGCCGACGGGACCGCGGCGGCGATCCTGTTCGACCTCGGTGTCTCCTCGCTCCAGCTCGACGAGCCCGACCGCGGGTTCGCGTACCGCCACGACGCACCGCTCGACATGCGCATGGACCAGTCGACGGGGATGACCGCGGCCGACGTCCTCAACACCTACGGCCATGGCGACCTCGCGCGCATCCTGCGGACGTACGGCGAGGAGCGGTTCGCCGGGCGGATCGCCTCGGCGATCCTGCGCGAGCGGGAGAAGGAGCCCTTCACGACGTCGGCGCGCCTCGTCGAGGTCCTGCGGGCCGCCATCCCCGCGGCGTCGCAGCGCACCGGCGGGCACCCGGCGAAGCGGACCTTCCAGGCGCTGCGCATCGAGGTCAACGCCGAGCTCGACGTCTGGGAGCGCGCCGTCGAGGCGGCCCTGGCGTGCCTGCGGCCCGGTGGCCGGATCGCCGTCCTGTCCTACCACTCGCTCGAGGACCGCATCACCAAGCAGGCGTTCGCCGCGGGCAGCCGCAGCCGCACGCCCGCGGGGATGCCCGTCGAGCTCCCCGAGCACGCGGCCTGGCTGCGCCTGCTCACCCGCGGCGCCGAGGTCCCCGACCCGCAGGAGCAGGTCGACAACCCCCGGTCCGCCTCGGCGCGGCTGCGCGCCGCCGAACGCCTCTCGCCACCGAACGGAGCCCCCCGATGAGCCAGCTCGCCCCGGTCCGGTCCGCCCCGCGCCCGGGCGCCCGCCGCGCCACGACCCCCACCCCCCGCCAGCTCAAGGTCGTCACCCCGCCCGAGACCGCCGGCAACGGCCTCTTCCTCGCGCTGTGCGTCGCCCTGCTCCTCGGCGGGTTCGTCGGCGTCCTCGTCCTCAACACGGCGATGGCGCAGGGGTCGTACACGATGCGCGACCTCCAGCACCGCTCCGACGAGCTCGCCGACACCCAGGACGCGCTGCGCCACCAGATCGACGCGGTGTCCGGCCCGGGTCCGCTCGCCCAGCGGGCGCGTGGTCTCGGCATGGTGCCCGCCGAGACCCCGGCCTTCCTCCGGCTCTCCGACGGCAAGGTGCTCGGCGTGGCGACGAAGGCCAAGGCCAACGACCGCTTTAGCGTGGTGACCGAGACCAAGGCACCGACGAGGAGCACCGCCGTGCCGACGACGCCGTCGACCACCCGCACGCCCCCGTCCTCGGTGCCGTCCACCGCTCCGGGGGCGACGAGGAAGCCGACGACCCCGGCGACCCCCTCCACCCGCGCGACCCCCGCGACCCCCGGCAACTGAGCCCGCCGACCCGGAGACCGAGCCCGTGACCCAGCGCAGGACCCAGCCGCCCGCAGGACGTCCCCGCGCGTCCGCGTCCGGGCGCACCGGGGGAGCGGGCCGCCCCGCCGCGCGCCCGGCCACGGGGTCCGGCGCGCGCACACCGGCCCAGGCCAAGGCCTCGGGGGAGCGCAAGGCCTCGGCGCGCGGCGCCACGGCGCGCCCCGCCGCGGCGCGGGCCGGCGTGCCCCGCACGCCACCGCGCACCGGAGCGCGCCCGGCCTCCGGGACGCGGCGCACCGCGCCCGCCGCGCGCCGCCCCGCCCAGCCCGCCCGCCGCGACCGCTCGGGTGGCGGCGGCGGTGGCCGCCGACGAGCGGTCACGACCGGAGGGATGCCACCGGGCAACCCGCGCCGCCGGATGCGGTTCCTCACCGTCGCGACGCTGTTCGTCCTCAGCGTCTTCGGCGCCCAGCTCGTGCGCATCCAGGGCTTCGACGCCACGGCCGTCGCCGAGGAGGCCCAGCTCAAGCGCGAGGCCGCCCAGATCATCCCGGCCATGCGCGGGCAGATCCTCGCCTCCGACGGCACCGTGCTCGCGTCGAGCGTCGTCCGGGAGGTCGTCGTCGCCGACCAGCAGGCCGTGTGCACGTACGGCACCCGCAAGCCTGCCTGCGACCCCGAGACCTCGGCCACGTCGATCCAGCAGGCCGCGACCAGGCTGGCGCCGCTGCTCGACACCACCGTCTCCGAGCTCGTCGCCGCGCTGACGGGCACGAGCCGCTACCGCGTCCTCAGCCGCGACGTCACCCCGCTGACGTGGAACAAGATCTCCGACCTGGGGATCCCGGGCATCTACCGCGACCGCCGCGAGACCCGCTCCGAGCGCACCTACCCCCAGGGCACGACGGCCGCCGCGCTCGTCGGCTACGTCACCGGCGACGGCAAGCCGGGCGGCGGCGTCGAGCTCATGGCCGACGAGCGCCTCCAGGGCACGCCCGGCCGGCAGACCTTCGAGCAGGGCCGCGACGGCACGATCATCCCGACCGCGGCGCGCTCGACCACCCCCGCCGTCGACGGCAACGACGTGCGGCTGACGATCAACTCCAGCCTCCAGTGGTACGCCCAGAACTCCCTCGCCCAGCGGATCAAGGAGACCAAGGCCCAGTCGGGCACGGTCGTCATCATGAGCGCGAAGACCGGCGACCTGCTCAGCGTCGCCTCCTACCCGACCTTCGACCCCGACACCGACGTCGGCAAGAAGGGCGCCAAGCTGGGCAACTACGCGTTCTCCGACGTCTTCGAGCCGGGCTCGACCTCGAAGGTCATGACGATCGCCGCAGCCCTCGAGGAGAAGACGGTGACGCCGTCGACGCCGGTCGTCATCCCCAACCGCCTCCCGCGCTGGGACTACAGCTTCAAGGACAGCCACGAGCACGCGACGCTCTACCGGACCGTCGCCGGCACGCTCGCCGAGTCGAGCAACATCGGGACCATCCTCGTCAGCGAGACCCTCAAGCCCAAGACGCTCGAGACCTACTTCCGCAGGTTCGGCCTCGGGTCGCTGTCGGGGACCGGCTTCCCCGGGGAGTCGCGCGGCCTGCTCGCCAGGAGCGAGGACTGGAGCGGCTCGCAGCGCGCCACGGTCGCCTTCGGCCAGGGCGTCTCGGTCACCGCCATCCAGGCCGCGTCCGTCTTCCAGACGATCGCCAACGACGGCGTGCGGGTCTCCCCCCGGCTCGTCGACAGCGTCACCGAGGCCGACGGCACGGTCACCCCGATGCCGCCCGCGACCCAGACCCGGGTCGTCTCGCCCGGGACGGCCAAGGACGTCAGCCGGATGCTCGAGGGCGTCGTCAGCCCCGAGGGCACCGCGGAGGAGGCCCAGATCCCGGGCTACCGCGTGGCCGGCAAGACGGGCACCGCCGACTACTACGACTCCCGCGTGGGCGGCTACAGCGGCCGCACCGCGAGCTTCATCGGGTACGCCCCGGCCGACGACCCCGAGATCGTCGTGGCCGTCATCGTCCAGAAGCCGACCTACCCCTTCTTCGGCGGCTACGTCGCCGGCCCGGTCTTCAAGGACGTGACGACGTACGCCCTCCAGGAGCTGAAGATCCCGCCGACCGGCGCCAAGGCGACCCCGGTCACCCTCAAGGTCGACCCGGCCGAGGCGCTGGCCGACCCCACCCTCCTGCGCAACGGCAAGAAGCCGACCCCACGGTAGGGTCGTTCGACGTGCCCGCCCCCAGACCGTCGCAGCCCCGACGCACCTCGGTCGGAGACCTCGCGGCCCTCCTGGCCGTCACGGCCCCGGCACCGGGGGCCGTCGTCACCGGGGTGACCCTCGACTCGCGGGGCGTCCTCCCCGGCGACCTCTACGCCGCGCTGCCGGGAGCCCGCGCGCACGGTGCCGACTACGCCGCCGACGTCGCCGCGGCCGGCGCCGCCGCCGTCCTCACCGACGCCGACGGGGCCGACCGGATGGCCGGCGCGGGGGTCGACCTGCCCGTCCTCGTCGTCGAGCGCCCGCGTTCGGTGCTCGGCGCCGTGGCCGCCCGGGTGTACGGCACCGAGGACCTCGACCTGCGCCTCGTCGGCATCACCGGGACCAACGGCAAGACGACGACCGCGTACCTCGTCCACTCCGCCCTCACGGCCCTCGGCCGCAGGGCCGGGCTCATCGGGACCGTCGAGACACGTCTGGGCGAGGAGCGGGTCGGGAGCGTCCGCACCACCCCGGAGGCGCCCGACCTCCACGCCCTCCTCGCGGTCATGGCCGAGCGCGGCCTCGACACCTGCGTCATGGAGGTCTCGAGCCACGCCCTCGCGCAGCACCGGGTCGACGGGGTCGTCTACGACGTCGCCCTCTTCACCAACCTCTCGCAGGACCACCTCGACTTCCACGCGGACATGGACGACTACTTCGCCGCCAAGGCCTCCCTCTTCACCCCGGAGCGGGCCCGCCGCGGGCTGGTGTGCACCGACGACGACTGGGGCACCCGCCTCGTCGAACGCTCCGGCGTGCCGGTGCAGACCATCGGGACGGCAGCGGACGCCGACTGGCACGTCGGCGTCGACAGCGCCGACCCGGCCGCGTTCCGCCTCACCGCAGAGGGGGTCGACCTCCACCTGAGGTCGAGCCTGCCGGGGGACTTCAACGTCACGAACACGGCGATGGCGGCGGCCGCCCTCGTCCTCCTCGGCGAGGACGCGGACGCCGTGGGCCGGGCGGTCCTCGCCGACCCGCACGTCCCCGGCCGGATGGAGGCGGTGGCGGCGCCGGACGGCGTCGACGCCCCGCGCACCCTCGTCGACTACGCCCACACCCCGGACGCGATCCGCGCCGCCCTGCTCGCGCTGCGCCCGAGCACCCCCGGCTCGCTCGTCTGCCTCACCGGGGCCGGGGGCGACCGCGACCGCGACAAGCGGCACGCGATGGGTGCGGCGGCCGCGGAGGTCGCCGACCTCGTCGTCGTCACCGACGACAACCCGCGCTCGGAGGACCCCGCGGCGATCCGCGCGGCCGTCCTCGAGGGCGTCGAGGAGGCCCGCGCCGCCGGCCGCGACGTCGCCGTCCTCGAGGTCGGCGACCGCCGGGACGCCATCCGCGAGGCCCTGCGGGCGGTGTGGTCCGAGGGACCCCGGGCGACCGTGGCCGTCGTGGGCAAGGGCCACGAGACCGGCCAGGACGTCGCGGGGACCGTCCACCCGTTCGACGACCGCGACGAGGTCGCCGAGGCCCTGCGCCTCGTCGCGGCCGAGGCAGGAGCCGGCGCGTGATCCCCTTCCCGCTCAGCCGGATCGCCGAGGTGACGGGCGGTCGCCTGGCCGTCCCCGACGGCGTGGACGCCGCCGCGCTCGTCGTCGACGGTCCCGTCGTCACCGACTCCCGCGAGGCCGGTCCCGGCGGGCTCTACGTGGCCCGGGTCGGCGAGCACGCCGACGGCCACGACTTCGTCGGAGGTGCCGTCGAGCGCGGCGCCGTCGCGGCCCTCACGACGCGTCCGGTCGACGGCGTCGCGTGCGTCGTCGTCGACGACACCCAGGAGGCCTTCGCGGCCCTCGCCCGCGCCGTCGTCGACGCCCTCCCGGGCCTGGGCGTCGTGGGGATCACCGGCTCCTCCGGCAAGACGAGCACGAAGGACCTCCTCGGGGCGGTGCTGGCGACGGCCGGACCCACCGTCGCCCCCGTCGGCTCCTACAACTCCGAGGTCGGGGTGCCGCTCACCGTGTGCCGCGTCGAGCCCGGCACCCGGTTCCTCGTCGTCGAGATGGGCGCCCGCGGCATCGGGCACGTCGAGTACCTCACGCGCATCGCGCCCCCTCGCGTCGGCGTCGTCCTCAACGTCGGGACCGCCCACGTCGGGGAGTTCGGCTCGCGCGAGGCGATCGGCGTCGCGAAGAGCGAGCTCGTCCGGTCGCTGCCGGCCACCGGACTCGCCGTCCTCAACGCCGACGACGACGTCGTGCGCGCGATGGCCTCCGTCACCGGTGCCCGGGTCGTCCTCGTCGGCGAGGCCGAGGACGCCGACGTCCGCGCCGTCGACGTCTCGCTCGACGCCGGCGGCCGTCCGACCTTCACCGTCGTCACCGCCGCAGGTCGTCGCACCCTCACCCTCGGCCTCGTGGGCCGGCACCACGTCAGCAACGCCCTCGCCGTCCTCGCCGCGGCCACCGAGCTCGGCCTGCCGTTCGAGGACGCCTGTGCCGCACTGGAGTCCGCCCGGCCCGCGAGCCGGTGGCGGATGGAGGTCGTCGAGCGCCCCGACGGCGTCACCCTCGTCAACGACGCCTACAACGCCAACCCCGACTCGATGCGCGCGGCCCTCTCCGCCCTCGAGCGGATGGGGGAGGGGAGGCGCACCTGGGCCGTCCTCGGCACCATGCTCGAGCTCGGCGACGAGTCCGACGCGCTCCACCGCGAGGTCGGCGCCGAGGTGGTCGCGCGCGGCGTCGACGAGCTCCTCGTCGTCGGTGAGGCCGCGCGTCCGCTCGCCGCCGGCGCCGAGGAGGCGGGAGCGACCACCGGGCCGCGCACCCGGGTCGTCGCCGACGCCGACGCCGCCGAGGCGCTGCTGCGCGCCGAGCTCGCCCCGGGTGACGTGGTCCTGTTCAAGTCCAGCCGCGACGCCGGGCTACGGTTGCTCGGAGACCGGCTGGCGACGGCGAAGGAGGAGCAGGCGTGAAGGCTGTCCTCATCGCGGCCGTCGTGTCGCTCGTCATCGCGCTGTTCGGGACGCCGATGTTCATCCGCTTCCTCGTCAAGCAGGGCTACGGCCAGTTCATCCGCGACGACGGCCCGACCTCGCACCACACGAAGCGCGGCACCCCGACCATGGGCGGCGCCGTCATCGTCGGCAGCTCGGTCGCGGCCTACGCCATCGCCCACGTCGTCACGGGTCAGGGGCCGAGCGTCAGTGGGCTGCTCGTCCTGTTCCTCATGACGGGGCTCGGGTTCGTCGGCTTCCTCGACGACTTCATCAAGATCAGCAAGCAGCGCAGCCTCGGGCTCCGGTCGGGCGAGAAGCTCGCCGGGCAGACGCTCGTCGCCGTCGTCTTCGCGATCCTCGCCCTCCAGTTCCCCAACGAGAGCTTCCGCACCCCGGCGTCCACGGCGATCTCGTTCGTCCGCGACACACCGCTCGACCTCGCGTTCCTCGGGGCGCTCGTCGGCGTCGTCCTCTTCGTCATCTGGGCCAACGTCATCGTCGCGGGCACCTCGAACGGGGTGAACCTCACCGACGGCCTCGACGGCCTCGCCACCGGCTCGTCGGTCATGGTCTTCGCGGCCTACGTCCTCATCGGCATCTGGCAGTTCAACCAGAACTGCCAGTGGAACCCGGGGACGAAGTGCTACGAGGTCCGCGACCCGCACGACCTCGCGATCGTCGCGGCGGCCGGGATGGGCGCCTGCTTCGGGTTCCTGTGGTGGAACGCCTCGCCCGCCAAGATCTTCATGGGCGACACCGGGTCCCTCGCGCTCGGCGGTGCGCTCGCCGGCCTGGCGATCCTCACCCGCACCGAGCTGCTCGTCGTCATCCTCGGCGGGCTCTTCGTCACCATCACCTTGTCGGTCATCATCCAGGTCGCGTCGTTCAAGACCACCGGGAGACGGGTGTTCCGGATGGCGCCGCTCCAGCACCACTTCGAGCTGCTGGGGTGGCAGGAGGTGACGATCGTCATCCGGTTCTGGATCGTGGCAGGGCTGTTCGTCGCCCTGGGCCTCGGGCTCTTCTACGCCGAGTGGGTCGTGGGCGCGGCATGAGCGAGGTGCCCGACCGGCTCGGGGGGCTGACCCACGCTGGTGCCGACTGGTCCGGCCTTCGCGTCGTCGTGGCGGGCCTCGGGGTCAGCGGGTTCGCCGCGGCGGACGCCCTCCTCGAGCGCGGTGCCGACGTCCTCGTCGTCGACGGCCGCACGCCCGAGGACGGCTCGGTCATGGCCGAGCGGGCCCGCATCCTCGACATCCTCGGCGCGCGCCTCGCGTACGGCGACGACGCCGTCTCGGCCCTGCCGGACTCCGCGGTCGACCTCGTCGTCACCTCGCCCGGCTGGCGCCCCGACCAGCCCCTCCTCGTGGCCGCTGCCGGCTCCGGCGTCCCGGTCTGGGGCGAGGTCGAGCTCGCCTGGCGGATGCGCGCGCGGGAGGGCGCCGCCCCCTGGCTCACGGTCACCGGCACGAACGGCAAGACGACGACCGTGCAGATGCTCGCGTCGATGCTCCGGGCCGCCGGGCTGCGGGCCACGAGCGCCGGCAACGTCGGCACGCCCATCCTCGAGGCGGTGCTGCACCCCGAGCCCTTCGACGTCATCGCCGTCGAGCTGTCGAGCTTCCAGCTCCACTGGTCGCACTCGCTGGCGCCGCGGGCCTCGGTGTGCCTCAACATTGCCCCCGACCACGTCGACTGGCACGGCTCGCTCGACGAGTACGCCCTCGCCAAGGGCAAGGTCTACGCCGGCACCGAGGTCGCCTGCGTCTACAACGTCGAGGACGAGCGCACCCGCCGGCTCGTCGAGGACGCCGAGGTGCAGGAGGGGTGCCGCGCCGTCGGCTTCACCCTCGGGGTTCCCGGCCTGTCCGAGGTCGGGGTCGTCGACGACGTCCTCGCCGACCGCGCGTTCGTCGAGGAGCGACGCACCTCCGCCGCCGAGCTCGCCACGTTCGACGACCTGCGCGGCGAGGCGCCCGAGCCCGCGCCGCACCTCGTCGCCAACGCCCTCGCCGCCGCGGCCCTCGCCCGCGCCCACGGCGTCCCGGCCGGTGCCGTCCGGGCCGGGCTGCGCGCGTTCGTGCCCGAGCCGCACCGCATCGCCGAGGTCGGCACCGTGCGAGGGATCCGCTGGGTCGACGACTCGAAGGCCACCAACCCCCACGCGGCCAGGGCCAGCCTGGCGGCCTACGAGCACGTCGTGTGGGTGGCCGGCGGCCTGCTCAAGGGCGCCGACGTCGACGAGCTCGTCCGGGGGGCCGTGGCCCGGCTGCGCGGCGTCGTCCTTCTCGGCCGGGACCGTTCGGCCATTTCCGACGCACTCGCCCGACACGCGCCGGATGTCCCGGTCGTCGACGTCGCGCGTACCGACACTGGAGCCATGGACCAGGTGGTGAGGGAGGCCCTCGCGCTCGCCCGCGAGGGTGACGTCGTGCTGCTCGCCCCCGCCGCGGCGTCCATGGACATGTTCGCCGACTACGGCGCGCGCGGTGACGCCTTCGCTTCTGCGGTCCACCGCCTCGCCGACGCGGGGTAGCCCGTGAGCAGCGCCACCGCACCGGCGCGCAGCGGGTCCCGGCACGGCGGCCGGCTCGGGTCGTGGCTCGCCCGCTTCGACTCGCCCGTCACCACCTACTACCTGCTCGTGTGCGTCACCGCGGCCCTCGTCGTCTTCGGGCTGATCATGGTGCTCTCGGCCTCGTCGGTCGTCTCGATCGGCAGCGGGTCCTCGGCCTACTCGATCTTCCTCAAGCAGGCCGGGTTCGCGCTCGTGGGGTGCCTCGCCCTCGTCGTCGCCTCGCGCCTCCCCGTAGGGGCGTGGCGGCGGCTCGCGGTCCCCGTCCTCGCCGTCGCCCTCGTCCTGCAGGTGCTCGTCCTCCTCGTCGGGGACACGGTCAACGGCAACCAGAACTGGCTGCGGGTGGGGCCGATCACCGTCCAGCCGTCCGAGATGATGAAGCTCGGCCTCGTCCTCACGGGTGCGCTCATCCTCTCGGCGAAACGTCGCTCGCTGCACCGGTTCTCGCACGTGCTGATCCCGTACCTGTTCCCGCTCGCGTCGCTCGGCGTCGTACTCGTCATCCTCGGCCACGACCTCGGCACCGTCCTCGTCCTCGGCGCCGTGGTGGCGGGGGTGCTCTTCGCCGCGGGGATCCCGGCGCGCTGGTTCGCCTTCGCCGGCCTGCCCTTCCTCGTCATGGCCGCCGGCTACGTCGTCACCAGCCCCAACCGGCTCGGCCGCTTCGACGTCTGGCTGGGTCGCGACACCAACGAGTTCGGCGCGGCACGGCAGCCGATCCACGGGCGCTACGCCCTCGCCGACGGCGGCTGGTTCGGCCTCGGCCTGGGCGCGAGCCGCGAGAAGTGGGGCCTGCTCTCCGAGCCGCACAACGACTTCATCTTCGCGATCATCGGCGAGGAGCTCGGGCTGCCCGGCACCCTCGCGGTCCTCCTCCTCTTCGCGGGCCTCGCCCTCGCCTGCTACCGCCTCGTCACGCGCACCGACGACTTCTTCATCCGCATCGCGACCGCGGGCATCATGACGTGGGTCGTCGTCCAGGCGCTCATCAACATCGGAGCCGTCATCAACCTCCTGCCCGTCATCGGCGTCCCGCTGCCGCTCGTCTCGTCGGGGGGGTCCTCCCTCATCACGACGATGATGGCGCTGGGCGTCCTCATGTCGTTCGCGAGGGCCGAACCGGGGTGTGCCGACGCCCTGTCGGCGCGCCCGTCGGCGCTGAAGCGATCCCTCGCGGTCATCCCCTCGGTCGCCGCGCGGTCGCGGAGGGCAGGACGGTGACGTCGGCCGGTCCCCGGTCCGTGCTCCTCGCCGGTGGCGGCACCGCGGGGCACGTCTCGCCGCTCCTCGCCCTCGCCGACTGCCTGCGCCGCCGCGACCCCTCGGTCACCGTCACCGCCCTGGGCACGGCCAGGGGCCTCGAGGCCCGGCTCGTCCCGCAGCGGGGCTACCCCCTGCTCGAGGTGCCCAAGGTCCCGTTCCCGCGGCGCCCGTCGGGTGACCTCCTCCGGCTGCCCGCGAACCTGCTGCGCGCCATCGCGGCGGCCGAGGACGCCGTGGTGGCCACGGGTGCCGAGGTCGTCGTCGGGTTCGGCGGCTACGTGTCGACCCCCGCCTACCTCGCGGCCCGCCGCCGCGGCGTCCCCGTCGTCGTCCACGAGCAGAACGCGCGCCCCGGCCTGGCCAACCGGCTGGGGGCGCGCTTCGCCCACGGCGTCGGAGTGACCTTCCCGGGCACCCCGTTGCCGAACGCGACCGTCACCGGGATGCCCCTGCGCCGCGAGATCGCGACCCTCGACCGCGCCGCCCGCCGGGCCGAGGCGCGCGAACGGTTCGGCCTCACCGACGCTCCCACCGTCCTCGTCACGGGCGGGTCGCTCGGCGCGCAGCGCCTCAACGACGCGTTCGCCGAGTCGGTCGCCGACCTCTCGGCCGCCGGGGTGCAGGTCCTCCACGTCACGGGAACCGGGAAGGCCTTCGAGGCCGTCGGTGCCAGCGGCGCCCCGTACGTCGTCGTCGAGTACTGCGACCGCATGGACCTCGCGTACGCCGCGGCCGACCTCGTCGTGGCCCGGTCCGGGGCCAACACCGTCTGCGAGCTCACCGCGGTCGGCCTGCCCGCCCTCTACGTCCCGCTACCCATCGGCAACGGCGAGCAGCGGCTCAACGCCACGACGGTGGTCGGCGCGGGCGGTGGGCTCCTCGTCGAGGACGCAGCGGTCGACGCCGCATGGGTCCGCTCGACCGTCGTCCGGCTCGCCACCGACCCCGACCGCCTCGCGTCGATGGCGGCCGCGTCGGCGTCCGTGGGGGAGCGCGGCGGCGACGAGCTGCTCGCCGACCTCGTCGTCGCCGCCGCCGGAGGGCGCTGACCCGTGGACGGCGTCAACCCGCGCTTCGACGTCACCGGTCCCGTGCCCCCCCTGGCCGAGCTCGGGAGGGTCCACCTCGTCGCGATCGGCGGCGCGGGGATGTCGGCCGTGGCACGCCTGCTCCTCGCCCGCGGCGTGGCCGTCACGGGGTCCGACGTCGCCGACGGGCCGGCGCTGGACGCGCTGCGTGCGGCCGGCGCCGAGCGCATCGACGTCGGCCACGACGCCTCCCACGTCAGCGGTGCCGACACCGTCGTCATCTCGTCCGCGATCGGTGAGGACAACGTCGAGGTCGCTGCGGCCCGCGCCGCGGGAATGCCTGTCCTGCACCGCTCCCAGGCCCTCGCGTCGCTCATGGCGGACGACCACCGCGTGGCCGTCGCCGGCGCCAACGGCAAGACGACCACGACCGCGATGCTCGTCGTGGGGCTCGTCGCCGCCGGGGCCGACCCGTCGTACGCCGCCGGCGCCGAGATCGCCCAGCTCGGCACCAACGCAGCCGTCGGCTCGGGCCGGTCCTTCGTCGTCGAGGCCGACGAGAGCGACGGCTCCTTCCTCGTCTACCGCCCGCACGTCGCGGTCGTCACCAACGTCCAGCCCGACCACCTCGACTTCTACGGCACCGCGGCCAGGGTCGTCGAGGCGTACGAGGCCTTCGCCGACTCCGTCCCCGCCGACGGCCTGCTCGTCGCGTGCCACGACGACCCCGGCGCACGCGCCCTCGCCGCCCGCGCCCGCGCCGGCGGCCGGCGGGTCGTGACGTTCGGGTACGACGGGGGAGCCGACCTGCGCGTCACGCACACCCGGTCCGAGGGCCTCGGCACGTCCTCGACCCTCGAGCGCGACGGTACGGAGGCGGCGCTCGACCTCCTCGTCCCCGGCCGGCACAACGTCCTCGACGCGTGCGCCGCCCTCCTCGCCGCCGTCGACGGGTGCGGCGCCGACGTCACCGCGGTCCTCGAGGGGCTGGCCGGGTTCACCGGTGCCAGACGGCGGTTCGAGGTGCGCGGCGAGGTCGACGGCGTCACCGTCGTCGACGACTACGCGCACAACGCCCCGAAGGTCGCGGCTCTCGTGGGGACGGCCGCCGAGATCGTCCGGCGCGCCGGCCGGGGCCGGCTGCACGTCGTCTTCCAGCCCCACCTGTACTCGCGCACCCGCGACTTCGCCGCCGAGTTCGCGGCCGCCCTCGCCCCGGCCGACGACGTCGTCCTCCTCGACGTCTACGGCGCGAGGGAGGCCCCGATGCACGGCATCACCTCCGAGCTCGTCGGCGCGCCGCTGCGCGCCCTGCCCGGCGAACGGGTCGTCGAGGTGGGCCTGGCGCCGGAGGCGGCCGTCGCCCACGTCGTGGCCGCGGCCGGCCCCGGCGACCTCGTCCTCACCGTCGGCGCCGGCGACGTCACGCGCCTCGGGCCGCTCCTCCTCGACGGGCTGGCCGCCCGGGCCGGGGGAGCGCGCCGATGAGCACCTCGAGCACCCGTACGCGCGGACCGGCCGGTGCCGCGTCCTCCGCGAACCGGTTCCGCGAGCGGGCGCTGTCGAACCGGCGCCGCCCACTGCGCCGCGCCCTCACGTGGGTGACGACCCTCGTGGCCGTCGCGGGCCTGGCCTGGGTCGTCGGCTGGAGCCAGCTGCTCGGCGTCCGCCACGTCGAGGTGTCCGGTGTCGCCGGCGCCGAGGCCACGGCCGTCGCCGACCTCGTCGCCGTCCCGGACGGCACCCCCCTGGCCCGGGTCGACACCGGGGTCGTCGCCGCCCGGGTCCGCGAGCGGGTCACCGTCGCCGAGGTGTCGGTGCACCGGTCCTGGCCCTCCACCCTCGCCGTCGAGGTCGTGCCGCGCACGGCCGCCCTCGTCGTCAAGAACCCTCAGGGTCGACTCGAGGTCGTGGATGCCGAGGCCGTCGCCTTCCGCGAGGTCGCCAAGGCCCCGGCCGGGGTGCCGCTCGTGACGGCGACCGGGGAGAAGGGCACCACGCGCGAGGCGCTGCGCTCGGCGCTGGCCCTGCTCGACGCCCTCCCCGAGGACCTCTCGCGGGACGTGCGGGCGATGACGATCAGCTCCGCGGACCTCGTGACCTTCACCCTCGGCAGCCGCACGGTGGTGTGGGGGAGCGGCGAGGAGTCGCCGCGCAAGGTCGCCATCCTGCGGGCCCTGCTGACGACGAAGGCGAAGGTCATCGACGTCAGCGCGCCCGACACCCCGGTCACCCGCTGACCGCGCCGTCGCACCCTCGCGCCGGCGCGGCGCGCGAGGGGGTCACCGTGGGACAGGTGGGGCCGGTGGGACGGAAGGGGCGCCCGGGGCCGGTGGGAGGCCGCATGGCAGGATTTCCCGTGAGGATGTCGCGACACGCCCACGGCGTCGTTGCAGGGGGTCCTCACCCGACCTAACTTCGACCCATCGAACCGTGACCCAACCGTCACTGTCAACTACATGTTGAGGGTTTCGGAGCAGCAGTTCCGGAGCGCGACACACGACCGAACGCCCGCAAGACCGCAATGGAAGGCCATCACCGTGGCAGCACCCCAGAACTACCTGGCCGTCATCAAGGTCGTCGGCATCGGCGGCGGCGGTGTCAACGCCATCAACCGGATGATCGAGGTCGGGCTCAAGGGCGTCGAGTTCATCGCCGTCAACACCGACGCACAGGCCCTCCTCATGAGCGACGCCGACGTCAAGCTCGACGTCGGCCGCGAGCTGACGCGGGGGCTGGGCGCCGGCGCCGACCCCGAGGTCGGCAAGAAGGCCGCCGAGGACCACGCCGAGGAGATCGAGGAGGTCCTCAAAGGGGCCGACATGGTCTTCGTCACGGCGGGCGAGGGCGGCGGCACCGGCACCGGCGGCGCCCCGGTCGTCGCCCGGATCGCCAAGGGCCTCGGCGCCCTGACGATCGGCGTCGTCACCCGCCCGTTCACCTTCGAGGGGCGCCGGCGCGCGAACCAGGCCGAGACCGGCATCACGGCGCTGCGCGAGGAGGTCGACACCCTCATCGTCATCCCCAACGACCGGCTGCTCTCGATCAGCGACCGCGGAGTGTCGATGCTCGACGCGTTCCGCTCGGCCGACCAGGTCCTCCTCTCCGGCGTCCAGGGCATCACCGACCTCATCACGACACCCGGCCTGATCAACCTCGACTTCGCCGACGTCAAGTCGGTGATGCAGGGGGCCGGCTCGGCGCTCATGGGCATCGGCTCGGCCCGCGGCGACGACCGTGCCGTCCAGGCCGCCGAGCTCGCGATCTCCAGCCCGCTCCTCGAGGCGAGCATCGACGGCGCGCACGGCGTCCTGCTCTCCATCCAGGGCGGCAGCGACCTCGGGCTCTTCGAGATCAACGAGGCCGCCCGCCTCGTCCAGGAGGCCGCGCACCCCGAGGCCAACATCATCTTCGGTGCGGTCATCGACGACGCCCTGGGCGACGAGGTGCGCGTCACCGTCATCGCGGCGGGCTTCGACGGCGGTGCCCCGGTCCGGCGGGCCGACGACCGGGCCCTCGGCACCATCCAGGGTCGTCCGGTGCAGGCTCCGGTCCAGACCCAGCAGGCCCGTCCGGCGACCCCGGCCCCCCCGCCGGTCGCGGAGCCCGCCCCGGCACCGCGCGAGCCGGTCACCGTGCCGGCCCACTCGCACCAGGGCCATGCCCACAACGGTGAGGAGTCCGCGGTCCGCACCGAGCGCGCCGAGGCCCCCGTCGAGCCGGCCCGCCCGGCGGCACCCCCGCCGCGGACCGTCACCTTCGACGAGAACGACGATCTCGACGTCCCCGACTTCCTCAAGTAGGCGTCCTCGTCACGAGGGGCGGGCCGGTGCATCCGGCCCGCCCCTCGCGCATGTCGCCCGAGGCGGGCCCGGACCGCGAACGTGGGTGAAGACCGTCGGTGGGGCGACGATCTCCACCCACGTTCGCGAAGAGTTCGGCGCGGCGGGGTGGCTGCGCGGGTGGAGGCACCCGGACGTACGGTGGGACCCGTGTTCGCCTGGCAGGAGACCGAGTCCGGAGTGCTCCGCGCCGTCACCGACCGCTCGGAGGGCGTGAGCACCGGTCGCTGGTCCGGGCTCAACCTCGGGTTGCACGTCGACGACGACGAGGCGGCCGTGCGCGAGAACCGCCGCCGCCTCCAGGAGCGGGTCGGTCGCCCCGTCGTCTACATGGACCAGTGCCACGGCGCGGAGGTCGCGGTCATCGACGGCGAACCCGCCACGGCCCCTTCGTGCGACGCTGTGGTCACGACCTCCGAGGACGTCGCCCTCGCCGTCCTCGTCGCCGACTGCGTGCCGATCCTGTTGCGCGGCAACGGAGTCGTCGCCGCCGTGCACGCCGGGCGTCCGGGGATGGTTGCGGGCGTGGTGCCGCGGACCCTCGAGGTGATGGCCGGGCTCGGCGCCGGAGACGTCGACGCGGTCGTGGGCCCGTCGGTGTGCGGCCGCTGCTACGAGGTCCCCGCGGCGATGCGCGACGATGCCGCCGCCGTCCAGCCGGTGAGCGCGACCGTGTCGTGGACGGGCACCCCCGCCATCGACGTCGCCGCCGGCGTCGTCGCCCAGCTGCGCGACGGCGGGGCCTCGGTGCGCTGGGTGCCGGGCTGCTCGCGCGAGCGGGACGACCTCTACTCCTACCGCCGTGACGGGACGACGGGGCGGTTCGCCGGCGTCGTCGCGCGCGGGGTCCGGTGACCGAGCCCGCGGGCGGCGTCGCGCCCGGGCGCCGCGAGGAGCTGGCGGCCTCCCTCGCCGTCGTGCGGTCCCGCATCGCCGGCGCCCTCAGGGCCGCAGGGCGCGAGGACGAGCCGACCCTCGTCGTCGTGACCAAGTACTTCCCCGCGAGCGACGTCGACCTGCTCGCCGACCTCGGCGTCACCGACGTCGGGGAGAACCGCGACCAGGAGGCCTCGGCCAAGGCGCTCGAGATCACCGTCCGCGACCGCATGCGCCTGCACTTCATCGGCCAGCTGCAGAGCAACAAGGCCGGCTCCGTCGCGCGGTACGCCGACGTCGTCCAGTCGCTCGACCGGCCCAAGGTCGTGCACGCCCTCGCCCGGGGCGCGCAGGCGGCGGGGCGCGTCCTCGACGTCACGGTCCAGGTCTCACTCGACGCGGTCGGGGGCAGGGGAGGGGTCGCGGTGGGGGAGGCGCTCGACCTCGCGGACCTCGTCGCCGGACAGGACGCCCTCCGGCTCCGCGGGGTCATGGCGGTGGCCCCGCTGGGCGCCGACCCGCGGCCCGCGTTCGCCCGCCTCCGCGCGGTCGCCGACGAGGTCCGCGCCGCGCACCCGGGTGCCACGTGGATGTCGGCCGGGATGAGCGGGGACCTCGAGGCGGCCCTCGCGGAGGGGGCGACACACCTGCGTGTCGGCTCGGCAATCCTCGGTTCACGTCCACCACACCGGTAACTTCGGTCACGAGCAGGTGGCGTCGAGGAGACGCGGCCGACGACCGAGGAGCAACCAATGGCAGGCGCGCTGCGCAAGACGATGGTCTACCTGGGCCTCGCCGAGGACCAGGGTCGCTACGACGACGAGTACGACGAGGCCTACGACGACCACCTCGACGACGGCGCGCACGACGGCCCCGAGCCGCACCACCGCGGCGCCGAGGTCACCCCGCTCCACACCCGCCAGCCCGTCGCGCACGTCGTGCGCTCGGCCGAGGCCGTCGGCATCTCGCGGATCACGACGATCCACCCGCGCACCTACAACGAGGCCAAGACGATCGGGGAGAACTTCCGCGACGGTGTCCCGGTCATCATGAACCTCACCGACATGAGCGACGCCGACGCGAAGCGGCTCGTCGACTTCGCCGCCGGTCTCGTGTTCGGCCTGCGCGGCAGCATCGAGCGGGTGACCTCGAAGGTCTTCCTGCTGTCACCCGAGACCGTCGAGGTCAACGCGGAGGACCCGATCGTGGCCGGCGGCCGCGGCGTGTTCAACCAGAGCTGACACCCCGGTCCAGCCACTCCCCGGCCTCGTCGGACAGACTGTCGTCCATGGACGCCGTCTCCCTCGTCGTCGCGCTGATGCGCTTCGTCGTCTTCCTCTACCTCCTCGTCATGGTGGGACGGCTCGTCTTCGACTGGATCCGGATCTTCGCGAGGGAGTGGCGCCCGCGAGGCGCCGCGCTCGTCGTCGCCGAGCCGATCTACACGATGACCGAGCCCCCGCTGCGCGCGCTGCGCAAGGTCATCCCCCCGCTCCGCCTCGGCGGGGCGTCGATCGACCTGTCGTTCATGGTGCTGTTCTTCGCCGTGTACCTGCTCTACATCCTCTTGTCGTAGCCCTCGAGAGGGTCCTCGGGACCGTCGGCCCACGCGCGCGGCTTCCCACGTGACGCAACACCTGTCACGCCCGCCCCGGCATCGCGTAGGCTGACGACCCGAACCCACCGCCCCGCGGGGACCCCCTCGCAGGGCCTGCGCCCGGATTGCCCGCCTGCCACCCACAGGAGATGACCCATGGCCCTCACGCCCGAGGACGTCCTCAACAAGACGTTCACCCAGACCCAGTTCCGTCGAGGGTACGACGAGCGCGAGGTCGACGACTTCCTCGACGACATCGTCGCCGAGATGCGTCGCATCACCAAGGAGGGCGACGACCTCCGCGGCGAGCTGAACTCGGTGCGCGAGGGTCGCGGGCTGGCCCCGGTGGCGGGCCGCGCCGAGTCCGACGCCGCGGCGAAGGAGCTCGAGGAGCTCCGCTCGAAGAACGCCACGCTGGCGGCCCGGGTCGCCGACCTCGAGGGCACGCGCAGCGACCTCACGACCAAGATCTCCGAGCTCGAGGGGACGCGCAGCGAGCTCACCGCCCGCCTCGGCGAGTTCGAGGGCAAGGCCGGTGACGTCGAGGGCCGCAACGCCGAGCTGCAGGGCAAGGTCAGCCAGCTCGAGCACCGCAACGCCGAGCTCGAGGCCCAGGCCAGCGAGGCGCAGGCGAGGGCCCAGGAGCTCGAGCAGCGCTCCGGGCAGCTCGAGGCGCGCGCGGGCGAGCTCGAGGGCCGCGTCCGCGAGCTCGAGGACCACCTCGGCGAGACCCGCTCGCAGCTGGCCGCGGCCGAGGAGGCCGGTCAGCAGCACCAGGCCGCCCTCACCGCCGCCCAGAGCCAGGCCGGAGCGGCCGTCGACGAGCAGGTCGCGAGCCTCCAGGCCCGTCTCCAGGAGGTCGAGCGCGACGCGCAGCAGCGCATCGCGCAGGCCCAGCAGCGCGCCGAGCAGGCCGAGCGCGAGGCGGCCCAGAAGGCCCAGCAGTCCGAGGCCGACGGTGGCGCCCTCGGGGCTGCCGCACTCGCCGGCGCCGGCGGCGGCGCCAGCGCCGCGGGAGTCATCGCCCTCGCCCAGCGCCTCCACGACGAGCACGTCTCCGCCGGTGAGGCCCGTCGCGACGAGCTCGTCGCCGAGGGTCAGGCCCGTCACGACGAGCTGATCTCCACCGCGCAGGCGCGCCACGACGAGCTGATCTCCACCGGCCAGGCCAAGTACGACGAGCTCGTCAGCACCGGCACGGCCCAGCACGAGGAGCTCGTCACCAGCGGCACGTCCCAGCGCGACGAGATGCTGGCCACGGCCACCGCGCAGCGCGACGAGATGATCGGCGCCGCGACGGCGAAGCGCGACGAGATGCTCACCGAGGCGCGCGAGCGCTCGACGGGCATGGTCGCCGAGGCCCAGCAGAAGAAGGCCTCGATCCTCGAGGAGCTCGGACGCGAGCGCGGCCTCCTCGAGCGCAAGATCGAGGAGCTGAGCGGGTTCGAGCGCGACTACCGCCAGCGCCTGCACAGCTACATCCAGGGCCAGCTCGCCGAGCTGAAGAACACCGGGCTCGACGGCGTCGACGAGGCCGCCGAGGACGAGGCGGAGGCCGCGGCCGAGCCGCAGCACGAGCGCCAGGGCTGACGCCCGACACCGAGAAGGGGCCCGGCCTGACGCCGGGCCCCTTCTCGCGTCGCGGGAACTCCTCGTCACAGCGGTGTTTCACGATTGAGAAGCACCGGTACGGGGCATATCCTCGGCGCACCGACGGGGCCGACGGGGTCCCGGCGCACACCCGGGATTGGGGTCACACATGGTCAAGGCGGCACTGTCCGCGGCGAAGCAGGTGGGGGCACGGGCCGCGCAGACCGCGCGCCGCGCCGTCGGTGGCGGGCGTGGGGGCGCCGCCTCGGCGAGCACCACCTCGACCGCGAGGACGCCGGCCGGGTCCCACGCCCCGGATGGGAAGAAGGCCCCAGCGAAGAAGGCTGCGCCCGCCAAGGAGGCTGCGCCCGCCAAGAAGGCTGCGCCCGCCAAGCCTGCCGCGAGCAAGGCGCAGGCGAAGAAGGCCGCACCCGCCAAGAAGGCTGCGCCCGCGAAGCCTGCCGCGAGCAAGGCGCAGGCGAAGAAGGCGGCCCCCGCGAGGAAGGCCCCGGCCACGAAGGCGTCCGCGAGCAAGGCCGCACCCGCCAGGACGGCCCCGGCCACGAAGGCGTCCGCGAGCAAGGCCGCTCCTGTGAAGAAGGCCGCACCCGCCACCAAGGCCGCCCCCGTGAAGAAGGCCGCGGCGACGAAGGCCGCTCCTGCGAAGAAGGCCGCGGCCACGAAGGCCGCCCCCGTGAAGAAGGCCGCGGCGACGAAGGCCGCACCTGCGAAGAAGGCCGCGGCCAAGCCGTCCGCCCTGCGCGTCCGCGAGGACGAGTCGCCGTGGACCGCCAAGGAGCTCGCCGAGGTCCGGGCCGAGCTCGAGCACGACATCGAGCAGCTCCGGCGCGAGATCTCGGTCGCCGAGAGCGACCTCGTCGGCCTCATGCGCGACAGCGGTGACGGTGCGGGCGACGACCAGGCCGACGCCGGTGCCAAGACCTACGAGCGCGAACAGGAGATCTCGCTGGCCAACAACGCCCGCGAGATGCTCGAGCAGACCGAGCACGCCCTCGAGCGGCTCGAGGACGGCAGCTACGGCATCTGCGAGTCCTGCGGCAACCCGATCGGCAAGCTTAGGCTCCAGGCCGCTCCTCGTGCGACCCTATGCTTGCCATGCAAGATGAAGCAGGAGCGTCGCTGACGCCCGTCCACCCCAGTCCGTCCACGCCGGCCCCGGTGTCCACTCCCGGAGGCCGGCGGCGGCTGTACGCCGTCCTCGCCTCCCTCGCCGCCCTCACCCTCGTCGCCGACCAGGGCACCAAGGCCTGGGCCCTCGCGGCCCTGAGGCCGGGGGAGTCGGTCGAGGTCGTCGGGTCGTGGATCCGCCTGACCCTGCTGCGCAACCCCGGCGCGGCCTTCTCCATCGGCGACGGCGCCACGTGGATCCTCACGGTCGTCTCCCTCGCCATCCTCGGCTGGGTCCTCGTCGCCTCCCGCAAGGTCGGCAACCTGCCGTGGGCGGTCGCCCTCGGGCTCCTCCTCGGCGGGGCGCTCGGAAACCTCGGCGACCGCTTCTTCCGGTCGCCCGGGCCGGGCCGCGGGCACGTCGTCGACTTCATCGCCTACGCCGACTGGTTCGTCGGCAACGTCGCCGACATCGCGATCGTCGTCGCGGCCGGGCTCATCATGGTCCTCACCTACCGCGGCACGTCGATCTCCGGTCCCGTCCACCACCCGGAGCACGCCGATGGCTGACGCCCGCACCGTCCTCGTCCCGGACGGCCTCGAGGGCGAGCGCGTCGACGCCGCCATCGCCCGCCTCTTCGGTCTGTCGCGCACCCGCGCCGCCGACCTCGCGGCCGACGGCGGGGTCAGCGTCAACGCCGCCAACGTGGGCAAGAGCCACCGGGTCAGCGCCGGTGACATGCTCGAGGTCCTCCTCCCGAGCGGGCCCGCGAGCCCGGCCCTCGAGGTCGTCGCCGAGCCGGTCCCCGGGATGACGGTCGTGCACGACGACGACGACATCGTCGTCGTCGACAAGCCGGTCGGCGTCGCGGCGCACCCCAGTGTGGGCTGGTCCGGCCCCAACGTCCTCTCCGGGCTCAAGGCCGCCGGCTACCGCATCTCGACGAGCGGGGCGAGCGAGCGCCAGGGCATCGTCTCGCGCCTCGACGTCGGCACGTCGGGCCTGATGGTCGTGTGCAAGAGCGAGCGCGCCTACACCGTCCTCAAGCGCGCGTTCAAGGAGCGCACGGTCGACAAGACGTACCACACGCTCGTCCAGGGCCTCCCCGACCCGCTCGTGGGCACGATCGACGCCCCGATCGGCCGCCACCCGGGCCACGACTACAAGTTCGCGGTCATGGACTCCGGCAAGCACGCCGTGACGCACTACGAGCTCCTCGAGGCGTTCCGGCACGCGAGCCTGCTCGAGATCCGCCTCGAGACCGGGCGCACCCACCAGATCCGTGTGCACATGGCTGCGGTCCGCCACCCCTGCGTCGGCGACCCGCTGTACGGCGCCGACCCGACGCTCGCGAAGCGGCTGGGGCTGGAGCGACAGTGGCTGCACGCGGTCGGCCTCGGCTTCGTCCACCCCGGGAGCGGGGAGTGGGCGACCTTCGAGAGCAGCTACCCGCAGGACCTCCGGGACGCCCTCGACCGCCTCTGAGCCCGCCCGGCTCGATGCCGCCCCCGTCGCCGAGTGTCACCGAACCTCGCGAGTGGCCCCCGATGTCGGGCGCCATCCGCGAGGTTCGGTGACCGTCGGCCACTGGCTGTGACGGGTGGGGCTCGATGGGTGGCGCGACACGACCCCGACACGCCGAGGAGTGTCCCCGGCCCGACCTAGGATGGTCGGCGATGTCCTCCCCGAACGCCCCGAGCCCCGCCCCGACGACCAGCACGCCGAAGGGCTCGGACAGCTTCGTCCACCTCCACGTCCACACCGAGTACTCGATGCTCGACGGTGCGGCCCGCATCGGTGACCTGTTCACCCGCGCGGCCGAGATGGGGATGCCGGCCCTCGCCACGACCGACCACGGGTACGTCTTCGGGGCGTACGAGTTCTGGAAGAAGGCGCAGGGCACGGGGGTCAAGCCGATCATCGGCGTCGAGGCCTACGTCACCCCCGGCACGCACCGCACCGACAAGACGCGGGTGAAGTGGGGGGACGAGCGCACCAGCCCCGGCGACGACGTCTCGGGCTCGGGCGCCTACACCCACATGACGCTCCTGGCGCGCGACAACACCGGGCTGCACAACCTGTTCCGGATGGACAGCCAGGCCTCCCTCGACCAGGTCTACGCGAAGTGGCCGCGCGTCGACCGCGAGCTCCTCGACCAGTACGGCAAGGGCCTCATCGCCACCACCGGCTGCCCGTCCGGCGAGGTCCAGACGCGGATCCGGCTGGGGCAGTACGACCTCGCGAAGCAGGCGGCCTCCGACCTGCGCGACATCTTCGGTGCCGAGAACTTCTTCTGCGAGCTGATGGACCACGGGCTCGACATCGAGCGCCGGGTCCAGAAGGACCTCCTGCGCCTCGCCCGCGAGCTCGGCCTGCCGCTCGTCGCGACCAACGACCTGCACTACACCAGCCCCGAGGACGCCAAGGCCCACTCCGCCCTGCTGTGCGTCCAGTCCGGCTCGACGATGATGGACCCGGGCCGCTTCAAGTTCGACGCCGACGACTTCTACCTCAAGAGCCCGGCCGAGATGCGCCACACCTGGCGCGAGCTGCCCGAGGCCTGCGACAACACCCTGCTCATCGCCGAGATGTGCGACATCTCGTTCACCGAGGGCGAGGGCCGGTACATGCCGGTGTTCCCCTGCCCGCCCGGCGAGAACCCCGAGAGCTGGTTCGTCAAGGAGGTCCAGAAGGGCCTCCACGAGCGCTTCCCCGAAGGCGTCCCCGACTACGCCCAGAGGCAGGCCGAGTTCGAGACCGAGGTCATCGTCTCGAAGGGGTACGCGTCGTACTTCCTCGTCGTCGCCGACTTCATCACCTGGGCCAAGGACAACGGCATCCGCGTCGGGCCCGGCCGTGGCTCGGGCGCGGGGTCGATGTGTGCCTACGCGATGAAGATCACCGACCTCGACCCCGTTCCCCACGGCCTGATCTTCGAGCGGTTCCTCAACCCCGAGCGGATGTCGATGCCCGACTTCGACGTCGACTTCGACGAGCGTCGGCGCGGCGAGGTCATCCGCTACGTCACCGAGAAGTACGGCAGCGACCGGGTCGCCCAGATCGTCACCTACGGCACCATCAAGGCCAAGCAGGCCGTCAAGGACGCCGCCCGTGTCATGGGCCACCCCTTCGCCGTCGGCGAGCAGCTGACCAAGGCGATGCCCCCGGACGTCATGGGCAAGGGCGTCCCGCTCTCGGGCATCTACGACCCCCAGCACCCGCGCCACGGCGAGGGCAAGGAGTTCCGCGAGCTCGTCGCGTCCGAGGCGCACCTGCAGGAGGTCGTCGAGACCGCCAAGGGCCTCGAGGGCCTCAAGCGCCAGTGGGGCGTCCACGCCGCCGGCGTCATCATGAGCAGCGAGCCGCTCATCGACGTCATCCCGATCATGCGCCGCCTGCAGGACGGCCAGGTCATCACCCAGTTCGACTACCCGAGCTGCGAGTCGCTCGGCCTGGTGAAGATGGACTTCCTCGGGCTGCGCAACCTCACGATCCTCGACGACGCCATCGCCAACGTGAAGGCCAACCGGGGCGAGGACATCGACCTCGACGCGCTGTCGAAGGACATGACCGACAAGGCCACCTACGACCTGCTCTCGCGCGGGGACACCCTCGGGGTGTTCCAGCTCGACGGCGGCGGCATGCGCACGCTGCTCAAGCTGATGCAGCCGGACAACTTCGAGGACATCTCGGCGGCCCTCGCGCTCTACCGGCCGGGTCCGATGGGCGTCAACGCGCACACGAACTTCGCCCTGCGCAAGAACGGCAAGCAGGAGCTCATCCCGCTCGACCCGCAGCTGAAGGGCAAGCTCCAGCCGGAGATGGTCGAGGCCCTCGACCCCATCCTCGGGATGACCTACGGCCTGGTGATCTACCAGGAGCAGGTCATGGAGATCGCCCAGAAGCTCGCGGGCTACACCCTCGGCAACGCCGACCTCCTCCGGCGCGCGATGGGCAAGAAGAAGAAGGAGGTCCTCGACAAGGAGTACGTGCCGTTCTCCGAGGGCATGAAGGCCAACGGCTACACCGAGGCCTCGATCGCGGCGCTGTGGGGCGTCCTCGTCCCCTTCTCCGACTACGCGTTCAACAAGGCCCACACCGCCGCCTACGGGCTCGTCTCGTACTGGACCGGCTACCTCAAGGCCAACTACCCGGCCGAGTACATGGCGGCCCTGCTCACCAGCGTCGGCGACGACAAGGACAAGTCGGCGCTCTACCTCGGTGAGTGCCGGCGCATGGGCATCAAGGTGCTGCCCCCGGACGTCAACGACTCGATCGGTCCGTTCGCGGCCGTCGGTACCGACATCCGGTTCGGGCTCAACGCGATTCGCAACGTGGGCCAGAACGTCGTCGACGAGATCATCGCCGCCCGCGAGGAGAAGGGCCGCTTCACCTCGTTCCGCGACTTCATGTCGAAGGTGCCCGCGGTGGTCTGCAACAAGCGCACCATCGAGTCGCTCATCAAGGGCGGCGCGTTCGACGGGCTGGCCGAGACGCGCATGGGCCTGCTGCGCGTCCACGAGGAGTACGTCGACGCGTTCGTCGCGGTCAAGCGACAGGAGGCCATCGGCCAGGACAGCCTCTTCGGCTCGTTCGGCGACGACGGTGGCTCGGGCGGTGGCGGCGACCTCATGGGGCTCGCGCCCGTCCCCGGCGTCGAGTGGGACAAGTCGACGCTGCTGTCCTTCGAGCGCGAGATGCTCGGCCTCTACGTCTCCGACCACCCCCTGTTCGGCGTCGAGCACGTCCTCACGGCGCACGCCGACACCCAGATCGCCGCCCTCACCGCCGACGAGGGCGGACGCCCGGAGGGGTCGATGGTGACCATCGCCGGCCTCATCACCGGCCTGCAGGTCAAGCGCACGAAGAAGGGCGACCTCTGGGCCATCGCGACGGTCGAGGACCTCGCCGGCTCCATCGAGTGCCTGTTCTTCCCGAGCTCGTACATGGCGGTCGGCCCGATGCTCCAGCAGGACACCGTGGCCGTCGTGCGGGGCAAGGTCAACCGGCGCGACGACTCGGTGTCGATCTACGCCCAAGAGCTCACCCTGCCCGACGTCAGCGAGGGTCCGCGCGGGCCCGTCGTCGTGACGATGGACACCGTGCGCGCCACGACCCAGCGGATCGAGGAGCTCAAGGGCGTCCTCACCAACCACCCGGGCACGACGGAGGTGCACCTGCGCCTCGTCAAGCCCGGCCGCACGGTCGAGGTCCGCCTCGACCCGGCCTACCGGGTCAACGCCACCGAGGCGCTCTTCGGCGACCTCAAGGTCCTCCTCGGTCCCCGCTGCCTCACCTGAGCCAGGACCCGTGGTGGACACGCCGCGGATGGCAGGTCACGCCCGCGTGACCAGTGGATTTCCGGCGTTTCGCACCCTTCCTCCCGGGGAGATGTGCGCCTATGGTGTGCCTGCCTGACCCACCAAGGAGAGACCATGACCACAACGCATCGGCGCGTCCTCGTCGCCGGTATCGCGGCCACCACCCTCGGGGTGCTCGCCGCGGGGTCGCCCGCGACGGCGGCCGACTGGAAGAACGCCGTGACCCAGCGGGGGAACCAGAACCTCACGACGGTCCAGCTGCTGTCGTTCAACGACTACCACGGCAACCTCGAGGCCCTGCCCTCGATGCAGCTCGCCGCCGATGTCGACCCCGCCCGCACGGTGGCCGGCGGCGCCGAGAACCTGTCGACCAAGCTCTCCGAGCTGCGGGCCAAGGTCGGCGACGCGAACAGCCTCACCGTCACCGCCGGCGACCTCATCGGTGGCTCGGCCTTCATCTCGGGCATGTTCCACGACGAGCCGTCCGTCGAGTCGCTCAACGCCATGGGCCTGGACGTCAGCGGCGTCGGCAACCACGAGTTCGACGAGGGTACGGCCGAGCTGCTGCGCATGCAGAACGGCGGCTGCCACCCGGTCGACGGCTGCTACTTCCCCGACGAGCCCTACCTCGGCGCCGACTTCCAGTGGCTCGCCGCCAACGTCGTCCGCAAGGCCAACGGCCAGCCGCTCCTGCCCGCGACGTCGGTGAAGACCATCGCCGGGCAGAAGGTCGGCTTCATCGGGATGACCCTCGAGGAGACCCCGACCCTCGTCAACCCGTCGGGCGTGTCCAGCGTGGAGTTCAAGGACGAGGTCCAGACGGCCAACGCGCAGGCGGCCCTGCTCAAGCAGCAGGGCGTCAAGGCGATCGTCGTCCTGCTCCACGAGGGCGGGATGAACCCGGGCACCTACAACTCGTGCACGGGCATCTCGGACCCCATCGCGACGATGGCGACCCAGTTCAGCCCGGAGATCGACCAGATCATCACCGGTCACACCCACGACCCCTACGTGTGCTCGATCCCGGACCCGGCCGGCCAGCCGCGCCTCGTCACGAGCACCGCGGCCCAGGGCATGGTCGTCACCGAGACCTCGCTCGTCATCAACAAGAAGAGCGGAGAGGTCGACCGCTCGCGCACCCGGGCGACGAACCACCTCGTCCCGCAGTCGCTGGCCAACGACCCGGTGCAGACCGAGATCATCGCCAAGTGGAACACCCTGGCGGGCCCGCTCAAGTCGCAGGTCGTCGGCACGCACACCGAGCCCATCACCGGCGACTCCAACGGCAACCGCGGCATCGAGACCCCGATGGCCGACCTCGTGGCCGACGCGATCCTCGACAACACCGAGGGAATCGGCGCCCAGATCGGGCTGATGAACGTCGGTGGCGTCCGGGCCAGCCTCAACGCCATCAAGTACGGCGAGCAGGAGGGCGAGATCACCTACGCGGAGGCGTTCGACATCGCGCCGTTCGGCAACGTGTACGTGGCGCTCGACCTCACCGGCGCCCAGCTCAAGGCGGTCCTCGAGCAGCAGTTCGTCTCGACCCGATCGCGCCAGATGCTGGCCCTGGGTGTCTCCGACGGCTTCTCGTACACCTGGGACCCGTCCCAGCCCGAGGGGTCGAAGGTCGTCGCGTCCACGCTCATGCTCGACGGCAACCCGATCGCGCCCACCGACGTCGTCCGGGTCGGCACGCTGAACTTCCTCGCCGACGGCGGCGACAGCTTCACCGCCTTCTCGGCCGGGACGAACCGCGTCGGTGGCAGCGGTGACCTCGAGGGCCTGGTCAAGTACTTCCAGACCCACCCCGCGCTCACCGCTCCGCCCAGCCGCGTCGCCGGTCTCTGACCGTCTCCGGCCGACACCAGCGAGGGCCGCACCCCAGCCGGGGTGCGGCCCTCGCCGCGTCACATGGGGGCCCGACATAGGGTGACCGTGTGCCGAGCCCCACCGCCCCGAGCCCCGAGCGCCGCCCCCACGTCCGCGAGCACCACGGCCACCGGTTCGAGGACCCGTACGCGTGGATGAAGGACCTCGAGGACCCGGGTCTGCTCGCCCATCTCGAGGCCGAGAACGCCTACGCCGAGGCCCGCACCGAGCACCTCGCGCCGCTGCGCCGGCGGCTCTTCGAGGAGATCCGCAGCCGGGTCAAGGAGACCGACCTGTCGGTGCCGGTGGCCAGCGGCCCGTGGTGGTACTACTCGCGCACCGAGGAGGGGAAGCAGTACGCCGCGCAGGTGCGCGCGCCCCGCACCGACGCGACCCGCCCCGATCCCGACGCCGATGCGGTGCCGGGCGAGCAGGTCGTCGTCGACGGCAACGTCGAGGCCGGCGACAGCGAGTTCTTCTCGATGGGCGCCCTCACCGTCAGCCACGACCACCGCGTCGTCGCGTTCTCCGTCGACACCGAGGGCGACGAGCGCTTCGACCTCACCGTCCGGGTCGTCGAGACCGGCGAGGTCCTCGACACCGCGCTCACCGGCATCGGGTACGGCGCCGAGCTGAGCCGCGAGGGGGCGTTCGTGTTCTACACCCGCGTCGACGAGGCGTGGCGCCCCTACCAGCTGTGGCGCCACCGGGTCGGAACGGACGCCGCCGAGGACGTCCTGCTCCACCAGGAGGACGACGAGCGGTTCTGGATGGGCGTCTCCTCCAGCCGCGACGAGCGCTACCTCGTCCTCGGGCTCGGGTCGAAGACGACGAGCGAGGTGCACCTGCTCGACCTGTCGGACCCGGAGGGGGACTGGCGCGTCGTGGCACCGCGCCGCGAGGGCATCGAGTACGACGTCGAGCCGGCCGGTGACCGGCTGCTGGTCGTCCACAACACCGACACCCCGGACGCCGACCTCGCGTGGACACCCCTGGACGCCACGAGCCACGAGCAGTGGGTCCCGATGCTCCGCTCCGGCGAGGGCGAGCGCTTCGTCTCGGTCGACGCCTTCGACCGTGCGACCGTCCTGTCCCTGCGCGCAGGTGGCCTCACCGCCCTGCGGGTCCTGCCCCGCGACCCCTCCGCCGAGTCCGGGCACGGCACCGCGTGGGACGTCGAGGTCGACCAGCCGGTGCACAGCATCGGGCTCGGCGACAACCCCGAGCCCGACCAGGACGCCATCCAGGTCGTCCTTGAGTCGTGGACGACCCCCCGGTCGGTCCTCGACGTCGACCTCGCGACCGGGGAGCGGACCCTGCTGAAGCAGCAGCCCGTCCTCGGCGACTTCGACGCCGCGAACTACGTCGAGCACCGCGAGTGGGCCACCTCCGCGGACGGGACGCAGGTGCCCGTCTCGGTCGTGCGCCGGGTCGGCGTCGAGCCGGACGGGAGCGCCCCCGGGGTCGTCACGGCCTACGGCTCCTACGAGATCTCCTCCGACCCCTACTTCTCCGTCGCCCGGCTCAGCCTGCTCGACCGCGGGGTCGTCTTCGCGGTCGCCCACGTCCGCGGCGGCGGGGAGATGGGGCGCGGCTGGTACGACGACGGCAAGCTCGGCGCGAAGCCCAACACGTTCAGCGACACCCTCGCGGCGGTCGACCACCTCGTCGAGGCCGGCTGGATCGCGCACGACCGCGTCGGGCTCGAAGGCGGTTCCGCCGGTGGGCTGCTCGTCGGGGCGGTGCTGAACCTCGCCCCCGAGCGGTTCCGCGTGGCGCACGCGGCCGTGCCCTTCGTCGACGCCCTGACGACGATGCTCCAGCCCGACCTGCCGCTGACCGTGGGGGAGTGGGAGGAGTGGGGCAACCCCCTCGCCGACCCCGAGGCCTACGAGGCGATGCGCGCCTACGCCCCCTACGAGAACGTCCGGGCGGCCGACTACCCCGCGGTGCTCGCGACCTCGAGCCTGCACGACACGCGGGTCTACGTCACCGAGCCGGCGAAGTGGGTGACGAGGCTGCGCGAGGTCGTCACGAGCGACCCGGACACCCGACCGGTGTTGCTGCGCACCGAGATGTCCGCCGGGCACGGTGGTCGCAGCGGCCGGTACGCGGCGTGGGAGCAGATCGCGTGGGAGTGGGCGTTCGTCCTCGACCAGCTCGGCGCGACCGAGCGCATCGACGGCTGACGAGCCGCGCGCCAGGCCGACCCCCGCTCAGCGCACCACGAGGATGGGGGCGTGGCTGCGGCCCATGAGCTGCAGCGCCGTCGAGCCGACGTGCAGGCCCTCGAAGCCGCCCGAGCCGCGACTTCCGACGACGAGCAGCTCGGCGCCCTCGCTGTGGTCGACGAGCGCCTTGCCCGGCTCGCCGCGCACGACCTCGAGGCCGACCTTGACCCCCGGTCGCTCGGCGCGCCGCGAGGCCAGGGCTCGCTCGACCGAGGCCTCGAGGTCGGCCTCGTACTTCGACCAGCTCGACTCCGCGGACAGGGTGGGATCCGCGGCCCCGCGTGGCTGCCACACGTGGACGATCTCGAGGGACGCCCGGCGCAGCGCGGCCTCGTCGAACGCGGCCGCGAGGGCCTTGAGGGAGGGCTTGGAGCCGTCGACGCCGACGACGACGCGCCCGCCCTCCTGCGCGGCCGGGGCCGACTCGTGGCCGACGACGAGCACCGGGCAGCGGGCGTGCGTGACGACCTGCATCGCCACCGCGCCGACGCTCGCGCGGCTGAGGACGCCGTGACCCATCGCGCCGACGACGACGAGCGCGGCGGTGCGCGAGGCGTCGACGAGGGCCTGGCTGGCGAAGCCGTCGCGGACGAGGGTCGTCACCGTGAGGGAGGGGTCGACGGCGTGCGCCCTCGCGACGCCGTCGTCGAGGAGGCGCTTCGCGAGGCGGTCGACCTCGGCCCGGTCGGCCCCGCCGCCGAACCCGAGGATCGGGAGGTCGGCCGCGAAGGCGTGGAGGACGACGAGGTCGAGCCCTCGCGCGCTCGCGACCCGCGCGGCGTGCGAGACGGCAGCGGCGCCGAGCGCCGAGCCGTCGACCCCGACGACGACACGAGATCCGGCCATGGGAGTTCCTCCGATCGCGAGGGTCGCGGCGGCGGGCACGCCAAGGGCGGTGTGGCGGTTGACGTCTCCGTCGTCGTGGGGCCGGGAGGCCCCACCCCTCGACCGTGGCACGACCGGTCCTGCGGCGCAAGGGCATCCGCGTGGCGGCCCGAGGACGACGGGTCGCCGGTCCGGCTCAGCGCGGCGGCGAGCCGTCGAGGTGCACGACGAAGGGCGGCTCGAGGATCTCGTTGTGCGGCGACAGGGCCGTCATCGCGTGGGGCCGCCCGTCGAGGAGCCCGGCCACGGGAGTGACCCGGGCCCGGTCCCCGTCGACCTCCACGAGCAGAAGGTGCGCCTGCGCGGCCCACGCGAGGGTGCCGGCCTCCTCGAACCCCTCCGGGACCCGCTCGTCGAGCTGTCCCCCCGCCCCGGAGACGACGTGGAGGCGCCCCTCGAGCTGGTTCACCTGGAAGTTGTGCTCGTGGGCCGCGAGCACGAGGCGGACCCCTGCGCGGTCGAAGAGCGGCAGCACCGCCGCCCGCAGCTCCTCGTCGCTCCCGTGGTCGGGCCCGGCCGTGAGGAGCGCGTGGTGCGCGAAGGGGATGACCCACCGGGCGGCGGCGTCACGGAAGGTCCGCTCGAGCCACTCACGGTGCCGAGGGTGCTGGAACCACCGGTGCACGTCCGGGTCCTCGGTGTCGACCGAGGTGTCGAGGCAGACCAGCTCGAGGTCGCGGCCGTACGGCACGCGGTAGAACAGGCCGGGTTCGACGGAGGCGGTCTCGAGGCCGTGGTGGAAGCGCTCGCGCAGGTGCAGGTTGTCCTCCACCTGGGCGCGGTCGTCGCTGCCCTCGGTGTCGGCGCTGTCGTGGTTGCCGATCGCGGGGAGGACGGGGACGCGGGCGAGCGCGAGCCGGTAGGGCTGGAAGTAGCTGGAGTACCAGTCGTCGTCCTCACCGCCTCCCTCCTGGTCGACGCGGCCCTCCTCGCCGCGGTAGACGCTGTCGCCGAGCGAGACGACGAAGCGCACGTCGTCGTGCGCCACGAGCGTCTCGAGGACGTCCGCGATCCGTCGCTGTCGGCGGCTGGACTCCGCGTCGGCGCGGATGCCGACGCCGTAGTCGCCGATCGCCACGAACCGGACCGGGGGCGTCGGGTCCTCCGGGTGCGGCCACGTGCGGAAGCGCAGGTCGTACCGGCGGCCGGAGGGAGCGAGGTCGTTGCCCCCACGCCCGGACGGGACCCAGTCCCAGAGCTCCCCGTCGGCCCAGTCGGCCCCGTCGACGACGACGCGGTACCGGTACTCGGTGTCCGGTTCGAGCCCGTCGACCCACGCCCAGGAGGATGCCTCGGTCGTCGCCCGGGCCACGAGGTCGCCGTCGGCGCCGAGGACCAGCACCTCGGCGCGTCCCCACGGCTCCGCGCCGGCGCCGATGCACGTGTGGCGGCCGGCGACCCGGGGGAGGCGCTCGTCGTCGACGATCTCCCACCGTCCGCCGGGCTGCTGCTGCTCGAAGAAGAAGGCGCCCCAGGCGATGAGGGCGCGCTCGTGCGTCAGGTCCACGAGGTGGACGAAGGGCTCGCGGTGGACGCCGGGCGTGGGCATGGACCGATCATGCCCCTGCCGGGTCGTGGCCCGGGTCCGATGGCCGCCTAGGCTGGCGCCATGACGCTCATCGCCATCGAGTGGGACGACACCGTCGGGGACGACGGCCGCGGCGGGGTCCGCCTCCTCGACCAGACGCTGCTCCCCGGCACCACGACCCATCGCGAGATCCGGCACACCGACGACCTCGTCACCGCCATCGCCGAGCTCGCCGTCCGGGGGGCACCCGCCCTCGGGGTGGCCGGGGCGATGGGCGTGGTCCTCGCGATGGACGAGGGCGAGCGGGAGGCGTGGTCGGCGGCGCAGGTCGAGCAGGCCGTGGACCGGGTGCGCCACGCCCGTCCGACGGCGGTGAACCTCGCGTGGGGCGTGGACCGGGTGCGTCCGCTCATGGCCGAGGGGCGCGACGCCGTGCTCGAGGCCGCCCGGACGGTCGCCCGCGAGGACGAGGCCGCCAACCGTGAGCTGTCGCGGTTGGGCGCCGACTGGCTCCTCGCCCGCATCGACCGCCCGCGGCTGCGCGTCCTGACGCACTGCAACACCGGCGCGCTCGCGACGTCCGCGTGGGGCACGGCGCTCGGGGTCGTCCGCGAGCTCCACGCTCGCGACCGGCTCGAGCTCGTGTACGTGGACGAGACCCGCCCGCTCCTGCAGGGGTCCCGCCTCACGGCGTTCGAGCTCGCGTCCGACGGCATCGCACACGTCGTGCAGGCCGACGGGGCCGCGGCCTCGACGATCCTGCGCGGCCTGGTCGACCTCGCCGTCGTCGGCGCCGACCGGATCGCGGCGAACGGGGACGCGGCGAACAAGATCGGCACGCTCGGGGTCGCGCTCGCGTGCGCCGACGCGGGGATCCCGTTCATGGTCGCGGCACCGTGGTCGACGGTCGACCTGGCGATGGCCGACGGGTCGGGGATCGAGATCGAGGAGCGGTCGGGGGAGGAGGTCACGGCCCTCGGGGGCACCCGGCTCGCCCCCGAGGGCACCCGGGGCTTCAACCCCGCCTTCGACGTCACCCCGGCGCGCCTCGTCGGTGCGGTGGCGACCGAGCGAGGGGTGGCCGAGCCCAAGGCCGGCACCGACCTCACCGCCTTCGCCGACCGCTCGGCCGACCCGGGTCACCACTCGCGCGACCGCACGGCGATCGGCCTGAAATAAGTCCGTGGCTTCATCTGCCTGAAATGAAGGTATGATCTTCACATGGGACAGATGAAGAGCCAGGCTTCACGGGTGGTCCTCATCGGCGACGTCGTCGACTCGCGGGGAGCCGCGAACCGGCGGGCCCTGCACCGTGCCGTCGAGAAGGCGCTCGTCGACGTCAACGCGGTCGTGCCGTCGCTCGGTGAGCTGCGGGTCACGGTGGGCGACGAGTTCCAGGGCGCCTACGCCACGCTCGGCGGCGCGATCGAGGCCGCGCTGCGGGTGCACCTCGAGCTGCTCCCGGGCGTCGACACCCGCTTCGGCCTCGGCCGCGGCGCGGTGACGACCCTCGACGCCCGGCGCGGCATCGAGGACGGTCCCGGCTGGTGGGCCGCCCGAGAGGCCATCGAGGCCGCCGCGCAGTCCGCCGGCTCGGCCGCGACCCGGACCACCCGCACCGCCGTCCGCGCCGCCGACGACGACCCGACGGTCGCCGCCGTCAACGCGGCCCTGCTGTGTCGGGACCATCTGGTTGGCTCGTTGTCCGACCGGTCACTGCGACTCCTGAGAGGACTCATGGACCCCCACACCACCCAGAGCGAGCTCGCGACCCTCGAGGGCATCAGCGCCTCGGCGGTCTCCCAGCGCGTGCGCGCCGACGGCATCGGCGCCGTCCTCGCCGCGCACGAGCTGCTCCGGGCGCTGCCGTGAGCTGGCTGGCGGTCTGGCTCGTCGCTCTGGGCCTGGCCGACCTCGTCCGCGCCGGCACCGGGGGGTCGCTGCGCTGGTCGCTTCCGGCGGGGGCCGTCACGGTGCTCGGGCTCGCGCTGCTCACCGGGCTCACCGCCCCGGTCGACCTCGTCGTCCTGCTCGCCTCCCTCCTCGCGCTCGGCCTGTGGCAGCGGCTGTCGGCGCAGGCGGTCGCCACGGGTACCGGTCACGTCGGCGCCCTCGCGTCCCTCGGCGGTGGCGTGCTGTGGCTCCTCGCGCTGTCCGGGTGGGCCTCGCCGGCCGGCGGCCCCGTCGGGCGCTGGCTCGGCTGGGCCGACCTGCCCCTCCTCGGCCCCGGCGCCGACCCCGGCCGGGTCCTCCTCGTCGTCGGGCTCGTCCTCGTCAACCTCTCCACGGCCAACGTCCTCGTGCGGCTCGTCCTCGTCGCCGTCGGCGCCATGCGTCCCGGCCTCCGAGGCGACCTCGCGACGTCCGATGACCCCCAGCCCTCCGACCAGCTGCGCGGCGGGCGCCTGCTCGGCCCGATGGAGCGCGTCCTCATCCTCGGTCTCGGCCTCGCCGGCCAGCTCACGGCGGCCGGGTTGGTCATCGGCGCCAAGGGCCTCATCCGCTTCCCCGAGCTGCAGGCCACCCGCAAGGACGGCAGCGGCGTCGACGGGGTCGGCATCGACCACGTCACCGAGTACTTCCTCGTCGGCTCGTTCGTCTCCTGGCTCGTCGCGCTCGTCTCGCTCGCCCTCACCCGCTGAGCGCAGCGCTGCGGCCCCACGGCCGGACCGCTCAGATCTCGATGATGCGGCCGAGCCACTCGCGCGGGAAGTCCGAGGTCGTGTTCCCCAGGAGGAGGAGCCGGTAGGTCATCGTCGCGGCCTCCTCGAGGTTGAACGCGCGGCGCAGCGCCATCGGCACGCTGTCCCCGAGGGCCGAGCAGCCGTGGTGCGCGAGGACGACGGCGTCGTGGTCGCGGGCCGCCTCGGCGGCTGCGTCGGCGAGGGCCTGGGACCCGGCAGGGTGGAAGGGGACCCACCCCACCGACCCGACGTAGAACTGGTGGTCGAGCGTCGTGAAGCGGATCGGTGCGCCGAGCATGTCGACGAGCAGCACGTGCTGGGGGTGCAGGTGCACCACCGCCCGGACGTCGTCGCGCACCGCGTAGGTGCGCTGGTGCAGCTTCCACTCCACCGACGGGCGCCGTGACCCGCCGACCTGCTCGCCGTCCGCGGTGAGGTCGCAGAAGTCGTCGGGGCCCAGGCGGCCCAGCCAGGTGCCCGAGGCGGTGACGACGAAACGGTCGCCGTCGTCGAGACGGGCCGACAGGTTGCCCCCGCTCGCCTGGACCAGGCCGCGCTCGACGAGCTGTCGGCCGGTGTCGATGAGTTCCTCGATGAGCTGCGCGCGCGTCGTCACGCGCCCGATTGTCGCGGATGCCGGCGTCGCGGCAGGGTCCGACCGGCCGGCACTCGTGACGGTCTCACCCGACGGCGTACGGCGTCGTCGTGCCCTTGACCGGGGAGCTGCCGCGGGAGACCGCGACCTTGCACACCGCGCCCGAGGGGACGTCGGTGAGGCTGACGGTCTCCTCGCTGTACGAGCCGCCGGACGCGTCGAACCACGGCCCGAGCAGCGGGTAGCGCTCGACGGAGTCGACGGGGCCGCTGAACCGCCCCCCGAACCAGCAGCGGTTCTCGAGGACGAACTCGTAGGCGACGACGGGGTACACCCCGGTGATGGCGACGCCGACCTCGACCTCCTGCCCGCCGACGGCCGGCCCGAGCAGGGTCGTGCTGCCGCCGGCCGGTCCCGCAGCCGCCGGCACGGCCCCCACGAGGAGCGCGAGCACCGCGCCCAGCACCACCAGGACCTTGCGCATGGTCTTCTCCTCCCCGCCCGGGCGCCGCGGCGTCACTGGCAGTAGTCCGTCGTCGAGAGCTCGCCGTAGCCGAGCTTCCACTTCAGCGGCGTCGTGCCGGGCTCGATCGTGTCGGCCTCCCAGATCGCGTCGGCGATGCACTGGTGGCCGTCGGCGTTCGGCATGACGCCCATGCCCTCGGTGGTCTGGCTCCACTCGGTGAGGACGCCGGGCGACGCCGGGATGAGATAGCTCGGCAGCGCCCGACCGGTCGAGCCCTCGACCCACCACTCCTCGCTGCAGCCGAAGTCCACCGTCGGCGAGTCGTGCTGGTGCACCTGCCCGCTCAGCTCCGGGTGCGTCACCTTGGTCTTGATCTGCACCTTCATCGTCATGCAGTGGTCCTCGAACTTCGGGTCGACGTCGACGAACACGTACCGCCATCCGTTGGGCCCCGACTGGAACGGGACGAGCGAGTCCTTGATCGTCGTGTTGAGCTTGTCGAAGGCCTGGTCGATGGCGAGGAGCGCCGCGGGCAGCTGGGCCCAGCGCGCCGTGCAGGTCGCGATGGTGTCGATGAGCGGGACGCACAGCTGGACGATCTCGTCGGCGACGTCCTCCGCCCGCGGGTACGGGTTGGCGTAGCCGGTGACGGCGACGACCAGCCCGGGGCGCTGCGCCGCCATGATCTTGTCGGTGTTGAGGATCGTCGTGTAGTTGCCCTTCATCCCCGACCACAGCGACGCGTTGGCGACCACCGCTGTCGCACAGGCCGTTCCGCCGGCGAAGTCGTGGTCCTTGACCTTGGTGAGGCACGAGTCGATGAGGTCGACGGCCGGCTTGTTCTGCTCGCCGAGCGTGATGGTGTGGAGGTCGGGGCGCATGGTGTAGGCCGACGACATGGGACCGCTGCTGATGTAGGTCGCTGTCGTCACCCCGTTCTTCCCCTGGTTGAACAGGCACCACCCGGGGGTCTTCAGGTGGTCCTCGACGAGCTGCTCGGGGAACCTCTTGCCGTTGTCGTCGAGCTCCCTCCCGGCCACGACGTCGTCGCCCGACGCGACGTAGCTGCGGCACCCGGCCGCCGCCTCGGCGTGCTCGGTCGCGGCGGGCCCGTCCGCGACGAGGCCGGCGCCCGCGAGGACGGAGGCGAGCGCGGCCGCGAGGAGGAGGCGCACGGCCGTCCTCCTCCTCCGGGTCGCCGCCGTCGCGGCACCGGGCCCCCGGCCCCCGGCCGCGCGGCCCCCGCGAAGGGTCCCGGGGCTCACGGCGCGACCACGTCGACGATGAGGCCGCCGGTGTTGTTCGCCTCGACCGGCTCCGGGAACACGTCACCCGGGTCGGCGACGACGTCGAACGCGACGAACGAGGGTTCGACCGCCGTGTCGGCCGTGCCGACGAGGGTCACCGTCGTGCCGGCCCCGGGGAGGAGCCCGCCGACCGGTCCGGTGCACAGCACCTCGGGGAGGGTCTGGTCGAGCGGCCAGTCGGGGTTCGCGGCGCAGGTGAAGCCGCCGGTTGCCTCGACGCTCACGAGGTCGAGCTCGTTGAAGGCGGTGTCGAGGTCGACGCTGACGACGAGCTGGTCGGGGGCCACCGGGACGGCCGGCAGGTCGCCGATGTTCGTCACCGTGAACTTGTACGTGACGTCGCCGCCGTTGGCCACCGGGTTGGGCGCCGCGATGACCTGGCCCACCTGGAGGTCGATGCACGACTGGCACTGGGTGTGCGTCACCGTGGTCACCTCGGTCTGGGTGTTGTTCGTCTCGTCCGTCTCGGTGATGAGGTCGAGCGCGTCGGCGGTGACCGTGACCGTCAGCCGGTTCGGTGCCGCGGCACCGACCGTCATCTCGACCGTGATCGTCGTCGACTGACCCGCGAGGAGGTCACCGGTGCACGTCGCGAGGGCGCCTCCGTTGGAGACGGCGCAGGCGAGACCCTGCGACGCGAGCACCGAGTTCAGCGTCATCCCCGTCGTCGGCAGGTCGACCCGGACGACGACCTCGTTGCCGTCGGCGGCTCTCGCGTCCTGCGTCCCGCCGTTGACGACGACGGTCGTGTACGTGACCTCGTTGCCCTCGGCCACCGGGTCCGGCACGTCGGTGATGTCACCGACCGCGAGGTCGATGGACGCGCCGCCGACGCTCGTCGTCACCGAGTCGGTGTTGTTCGTGACCGTGAGCTCGGGCCCGCAACCCGCCGGGTTGGACGCGCACGGCTCCTCGGTGGTGCTCTCGCCCACCGCCCCGCCGCCGTTGGCCTCGGCGGTGTTCGTGAACGCCGTCGTCGCCGAGTCGTTGACGCTCGTCGTGATGGTGACCTGCGTCGACTGCCCGGGCAGCAGGCCGTTCGCCAGCGAGCACGTGACGAGGCCGCCCGTGGCCGACCCGTCGTGCGAGCAGGTCGCCAGCCCGTCGGTGGCCGTCGGGTTCCCGACGATCGACACCTCGCCCGGCAGGTCGTCGGTGACGTCGAAGGCCGCGGACGGGGCGTCGCCGGTGTTCGTCACGTTGAGCGTGTAGGTCAGCGTGGCGCCGATGCTCACCGACCCGGTGCTCGCCGACTTCAGGACCGAGATGTTCGGCCGCAGCGTCGTGACCGCCGTCGACTTCGTCCTGCAGTTGTCGGCCTCGTTCGTCTCGACGATGTCGTCGTCGGGGTCGACGCAGGCCTCGTTGTCGAGCGTGCCACCGTCCTGGGTGACGAACACGTGGACCGTGATGGTCGCCGTCGCCCCGGCGGCCATGTCGCCGACGCAGCGCACGAGGTTGACCGGGTTCTCGGTCGTCGTGCAGGCGAAGTTGCCGTCCGCCTCGACACCGAGCGGGAAGAGCCCGACCGGCAGGTAGTCGACGACGACGACGTCGTCGACGGCCGCCAGCGCGTTGGTCACGGTGAGGACGTAGTCCTGCGTGCTGTTCTGCTGCGCGTTCGTCGGGCCGTCCTTCTCGATCGTGAGGTTGTACGGCGAGGTGACGGTCAGCGTGTCGCGGCTGGTGTTGTTCGTCTCGTTCGACTCCGGGATGGCGTTGGACGGGTCGACCGCGGCCTGGTTGGTGTAGCTCTGCGACTGCACCTGGGGGGCGCGGACGATGATCTCGACGGTCCGCGTCGTCGGCAGCGGCGGGATGAGGTCCGACGAACCGTCGAGGGTGCCGCCGGTGCACGTCACGACCCCGCCGCTCTCGCCGCAGAGGAACGCGCCGTCGCCGCCGAGGACGTCCTGAGCGGAGATGAACTCCAGGCCGGCGGGCAGGGCGTCGCGCACGACGACCTGGAAGGCCGGGTCGGTCCCCGCGTTGCGGACCTCGAGCCGGTAGGCGATGGTCGAGCCGCTCGGGTAGGTGTTGACGTCCGTGGTGCAGCCGTCGGTGACGGCCTGGTCGCACTTGGTCACCTGGAGGTCGATGTAGCCGGCCCCGACGGTCACGGTGGTGTTCGCGCTGTCGTGGTTGTCGGTCTCGTCGCCCTCGGGGATCGTGTTGTCCGGGTCCACGAACGCGGTGTTCGTGATGGTGCCCGGCTGGGTCGGCGCGAACGCCCGGATGGTGATCGTGCGGACCTGCGGTGCCCCGGAGGCCGAGACGTCGGTGCCGCTCAGGGTCGCCCCGGTGCAGGTGACGGTTCCGCCGGCCTGCGAGCAGGTGAACTGGTTGCTGCCGGGGGCGTCGTCGGTGGCCGAGATGAACACCGTGCCGGCGGGCAGCACGTCGCGGACGCTGACGCCGAAGGCCGGGTTCGTGCCCGCGTTGCGGACCTCGAGCGTGTAGGTGATGACGCTGCTCGTCGAGACGCTCGCCGTGGCGGTCTTGTCGATCCGCAGCTGGTGGAAGGAGTTCTGGCCCCCGTCACCGGCGGTGCGCACCGAGGTGGTGACCTGGGCGGTGTTGTCGAACTCGTTGCCCTCGGGCACGACGTCGTTCGGGTCGATCTTCACGGTGTTCTGGTAGGACCCCGGGGTGTTCGGCGCGAAGACCGTGACCTGCACCTGGCGGGTCAGGGGGATCGTGGCCGGCGGGGGAGCCCCGGTGTCGGGGATGGTGTTCACGGTGCCCGAGAAGTCGCCGCCGGTGCACGTGACGACGCCACCCGTCGCCGCGCCGTCGTGCGTGCAGAAGAAGGCGTCCGTCGTCCCGGGCCCCGCGTCGGTGTCGAACGCGGAGACGAACCGCGATCCGGAGGGCAGGAAGTCCTGGAGCACGACGTTGCTCACCGGGTCGCTGCCGTCGTTGCCCGCGGTGATCGTGTAGCGCAGGATGCCGTTGGTCGCGACCGCGCTGCCCGCGGGCGGGCTGGTCTGGGCCTTCTGGACCGTCAGCTGGTTGAACGCGCCGGAGCCCGCGCCGCCGGTGGCGACGACCGTGTCCTGGACCGCGACGTTGTTGTCCTCGTCAGCCTCGGCGATGGCGCCGAGGGGGTCGACGCGGACCTCGTTGTGCATGACCGGCTGGACGAAGCCCGTCGCGAAGACCTTGATGACGATCGTCGCGAACTGGTTTCCCTGCGGCCCCCCGGGGAACAGCGGGTAGAACTCACGGGCGGTGCCCTTGAGGGAGCCACCGACGCAGGTGACCTTGCCGCCGAGCGCGGCGCCGTCGTGGCTGCACGTGAAGCCCTCGGTGCTCGTCGCGGACAGGAAGCGGGTGCCGGCAGGGAGGGTGTCCTCCACGCGCACGTTCGCGGCGTCCTGGGTGCCGAGGTTGTCGACGCGGACCGTGTAGGTCTGCGTGCCGTTGGTCGCGATCGGGTCGAACCCCTCCGACGGCGACGGGTAGTCCGGGATGAGGGTGCCGGGCGGGTCGATGGGAGTGTCGCCCGCCTCGTCCTGCTTGAAGACCGTGAGGTCGATACCGGTCGACACCTGGACCGTCGTCGTGGCGTCGTTGTTCGTCTCGTCGGACTCGAAGACGGCGTTCGAGGGGTCGACGACCACGGCGTTGGTGAGGGGGCCGGTCGCCGGGGGCGGCACGACGATGATCGAGAAGGTCTCGGTCGACTCGGCCGAGATGTCGGCGCGACAGGTGAGCACGTTGCCGGGGGTCACGGGGTCGCAGGTGAACGCGCTGCCGGGCACGAGGCTGTCGAAGACGACGCCCGCGGGCAGGACGTCGCGGACGACGACGCCGGTGGCGTCCGCGATGCCGCTGTTGCCGACGACGAAGGTGTACAGCAGGCCGCCGACGCACACGTCCGGGGTACCCGAGGGCCAGGAGCGTGCACAGACCGGGTCGGGCTGGCCGGCCTTGGTCAGCGTGAGGTCGAACTGCGGCTTGACGGTGGTGCGCTCGGTGGCGGTGACGCGGACGCCGGTGTTGCGGATGTTGGCCGTGGCCGTGGCGGTGTTGACGAGAACGGTGCCGGAGGGGGCGACGACGGTGCCGGTCACCGTCACGGTGAGGGTGCCACCCGCGTTGAGGCTCTTGATGCGACAGCGCACCTCGGGGGCGGCCACCACGCATCCGTTGCCGGTCCCGACCTGGCCGTTGACGACCACCTGGGTCGCGACGATGCTCGCGGCCTCGAGCCCCTGCGTGCCGTCGACGACGACGACGTCGTCGGCGCGGGTCGTCGCGGTGTTCGTGACCCGTACCTTGTAGGTGAGGGCCTGTCCTGGGGAGACGGGGTCGGGCCCGGCGCCGGCGATGACCGCGGGGTCGTCGGTCTTGACGATCGAGAGCCCGTTGGGGGCCGGGGTCGAGGTCACGGAGGTGTTGACGACGGCTGAGCTGTTGTTGAGCTCGTTGCCCTCGGCGATGGTGTTCTCGGGGTCGACGACCGCGGTGTTGGTCAGCGGACCGGTCGCGGGCGCGACGACGTGCAGGCGGATGCTGCCGTTCTGACCGGCGTTGACGCGTCCTCCGGTGCAGGTCACGGTGATCGGGTTGGTCGGTGCGTTCGACGAGCACGTGAACAGGCTCGTCACCTCGAACGGGCTCGCCTGGAGCGTCACGTCGGCGGGCAGCGTGTCGCGCACCACGATGTCGTTGGCGAGGGCGGTGCCGATGTTGTTCACGGTGAGGACGTAGTCGAACGCCGCGTCGGCGACCACCGTCGAGGGACCGGTCTTGTTGAGCGTGAGGTCGGGCAGGAGCGAGCCCGAGCCGCCCTGGACGAGCGTCTGCACGCTCCCGTTCGTCGTGAAGTTCTGCGCCGACTTCGTGCCGGTGACCGTGGCGGTGTTGTTGAGGGTCGTCCCGCTCGGCGCCGTGACGACGCCGCGGATGGTCACGGTCCAGCTGGCCCCGCCGTTGATCGTCCCGCCGTTGCAGGTGACGAGCTGGCCCGACTGCGTACACGTGCCCTGGGTGGACGTGAGGGCGTACTGCGGTGTGGCAGGGGGCGACTGGAGCGTGCCGACCCCGTTCAGCTGGTCGGTGAGGACGGCGTTCGTGACCTTCGCCCCGCCCGTGTTGACGATGGTGATCGTGTAGGTGATCTCGGCACCGGACGCGACCGGGCTCGGGGACGCGGCGTTGGTGACGGTGAGGGGACTCGCCGGGTCCGCCACCGCGGCCGGAACGAGGAAGGGAGTGCCGAGCAGTGCGAGGACGACGGCGGTCACCGCCCCGACCCATCGAACCCGTCGAGGAGCGCTCGACCCGATGACCTGGCGACCCGTCACTGCACGCATGGCGCAAACCCTTCGTCTGCGTGCGTCACCCCTGGCGCACGCGTACGAGGACCCATGGAACTCCTGTGGGCATCCCCACGGCAATGACTCCATCGGGTGGTCCCCCCATGGTCATTCCGGGCCATTGACGGGGGTGGTATCGGGCATCATCCGGCGGTCCGCACGGGCCGGAACCACCGGCCCGCGTGGCACCGTTGGAGAAGGTGACGGCCTCCCACCGAGGGGTCGCGACACAGGGGAGCACCCATGGGATTTCTCGACCGGCTGTTGGGCCGACCGCCGCAGCACCAGCAGGGCACCCCGACCGGCAGGCCGGGGGCGGGGACGTCATCCGCGGCGGGGCCCGGTGCGTCCGAGGACGAGCGCGCGGTGGCCCGCTACCGCTACCTCCTGCGCACCGCACCGCCCGAGCAGCTCGAGGCGATCCACCGCGAGGCCTTCGAGAAGCTGACCCCGGAGCAGCGCGAACAGCTGCTGCGCGAGCTCGCCACGGCGGCACCGCAGGAGGCCGGCACCTCGAGTGAGCCGGCCGACCTCGCCCGCGCCGCGACGCGCGCCGAGATGCGCAGCCCGGGGACGCTCCAGAACACGTTCTCGCGCGGCTCGTTCGGCGGCGGGATGGGCATGGGCGGCGCGGTCATGGGCTCGATGATGGGCACCATCGCCGGCGTCGTCGTCGGCTCGGCGATCGCCAACGCCCTCTTCGACGGTTACGACCAGAGTCCGGAGGCCGAGGAGGCCGGCGACACCGGCGGCGACGTGGGCCCCGAGGGGCCCGAGACCGGCGGTGACGGCGGCGACCCGGGGAGCGACGTCGGGGGTGACGTCGGAGGGTCCGACGCCGGCTGGGCCGGTGGCGACTGGGGCGGCGGTGGCGGCGACTGGGGTGGTGGCGGCGGCGACTTCGGCGGTGGGGGCGACTTCGGCGGCTTCTGACCCCCGACCGTCCCCACCGGTGGCCCGGACCCGTCGGTCCGGGCCACCTCGACGTCCGCGAGCAGGCCGACGAGGGGAGCGGGCAACCCGTCCAGCGGCAGGGCGCCCGCCACCGCCCGGGCCAGCATCTCCTTGCGACCGGAGCCGGCCCCGGCGAACCGGACGAGGCTGTCCGCGAGGTCGCGTCCGCGCCAGGCCGGCTGGGCGCGGAACCGCTCGAACGACGGGCCGAGGCCGAGCCCGTCGAGGAGGTCGACGACGGCCGTCGGGCCGAGGGCGCGGACCAGCTCGTCCTCGAGGTCGCGGCGGCACGTGTGGAAGCCGACGGCAGCAAGTCCCGCCGACGAGGTGACCGGGGCGCCGGCATCCGCGAGGGCGCGGACCAGGTAGCCGACCTCCCCCTCGTCGCACAGCCCGAGGACCCGCGGCGCAGGGTCGGCGGCGACCGCGCGGGCGAGCTCGGCCCGGATGTTGGTGGCGCCGCCCATGGGGACGACGCGGACCCCGGGGGCCAGGCCGGAGCGGTCGAGGAGGACGGCGAGGGCGGCGAGGTCGCTGCGCCCCTCGACGAGGACGACCACCTCGCGTGTCGGGCTCATGCCGACACCCTCGCAGCGACCGCCCGCGGGCGCCAACGTGTTCCGTGTCCGTCAGCCGACCTGCTGACGATGACCGCGGGCCCACCTGAGTGGCGGGATCAGCTCTGCCGCAGCCTGGTTCGTACGAGGTAGGTCCCGGCGCCCACGGTGAGCACGGCGAGCCCGGCGAGGACCGACGCGGTCGGCAGGCTGAGCGCGACGACGAGGCAGCCGACGAGCCCGGCGAGCGCGACGAGGCGCAGCACCCGGCTGCCGTCGAGCGTGAGGGCGGCGGCGTTGGCGATCGCGTAGTAGACGAGGACCGCGAGCGAGGAGAACCCGATCGCGTCGCGGACATCGGCGACGAGGACGACGACGAGCACGACGGCACCCACCGCGAGCTCGGCGCGGTACGGCACCCGGGTGCGGGGGTGGACGGTGGCGAGCGCGCGCGGAAGGTGTCCGTCGCGGGCCATGGCGAGGGTCGTCCTCGAGACACCGAGGGTGAGCGCGAGCAGGGCTCCGCCGGCGGCGAGGACGGCCGTCGCCCGGACGACCGTGCCGAGCCACGGCACCCCTGCCGCGGCGACGGCGTCGGCCAGGGGCGCGTCGGAGCGGGCGGCGGCGTCCTGGTCGAACCCCGTGAGCGACACCGCGATCGCGACGTAGACCACGAGGGTGGCGCCGAGCGAGAGCGCGACCGCGCGGGGGATCGTGCGGGCCGGGTCGACGACCTCCTCACCGAGGGTCGCCACGCGGGCGTAGCCGGCGAAGGCGAAGAAGAGGAACCCGGCCCCCTGGAGGACGCCTCCGGGGGTCGGGGCGAGGACCGGCTGCACCTCCGTCCCCCGCCGGACGCCGACCTGGAGGACGACGACGGCACCGAGGAGGACCACGAGGACGAGCACGACGACGACCCGCGTGACCGCCGCGCTGCGCTGCACACCGGCGGCACCGATGCCGGTGACGAGCACGACGACCGCACTGGCGACGAGGTGGGCCCGGTCCGGCCAGAGGTGGGCGCCCACGGTGAGCGCCATCGCCGCGCAGCTGGCGGTCTTGCCGACGACGAACCCCCAGCCCGCGAGGTGACCCCAGAAGGGGCCGAGCCGTTCGCGCCCGTACACGTAGGTGCCGCCCGACTCCGGGTGGCGCGCGGCGAGCCGTGCCGAGGACGTCGCGTTGGCGCTCGCGACCGCGGCGGCGAGCAGCAGGGAGACGAGGACGAGGGGGCCGGCCGCCCGGATCGCGGGACCGAACGCGACGAACACGCCTGCGCCGAGCATCGACCCGAGCCCGATGACGACTGCGTCGCCGAGGTCGAGGCGTCGCGCGAGGGTCGGCCGGCTCACCGGCCCCACGCTACGGGGCCGTTCGGCCGGACCCGCGGCGAAGGGCTGGCAGGTCACGGTGTCGTTTCGTACTGTTGCCCCTTGTGACCGAGCCACGACGTCCCGGACCGCTGCGGGCGCACCCACCGGCGGAGCCGCTTCCCCAGGCGCGCCTCCGGGTGCTGCGGGCCATCGGGCGGCACGAGCCGGTGACGACGTCCGAGCTGACCCGCGTGCTGGGCGGCCACGAGAACACCACCCGCCAGCACCTGGATGCCCTCCACCGCGACGGCTACGTCCGCGGCGCGCAGAACCGGGGCCGGATGGGCCGGCCGTCCGTCGCCTACTCGCTCTCGTCGTCCGGGCTGACCCACCTCGCGGGGCGGTCGGCCTCTCCCGAGCACGTGGCCCTCGTCGCCACGCTGTCCGACCACCTCCTCGCCTCCACCGACGACCCCGTCGCGGCGGCGCGCCGGGTCGGCGAGGCGTGGGGACGCCGTCTCGCGGAAACCCACGACGCCACCGGCGGTGTTGCCGGGGCCGGCGGTCTCGACGGGCCCGGCGGTGCCGGCCGGGGGGAGGTGCCCGACGCCGACGCGCTCTCGGAGGTGCTCGACCTCCTCGGGTCGCTCGGCTTCTCGCCCGCGGTCGAGGAGTCGGACGGGGCCGGGGACGCGCAGGGCGACCCCGTCGGTGTCGTCCTGCGGACCTGCCCGCTCCTCGACGCCGCCCGCGAGAGCCCCGATGTCGTGTGCACCGTCCACGAGGGCCTCGTCGAGGGCTTCCTGTCCGCCCGGGGGAGCGCGGCGCAGGTCGCGGTCGTGCCCTTCGCCGCGCCGCACGGCTGCCGCGCCACCATCACCCGGGGGTGACGGGGCGCGGCCCGGGGCGCCGAAGCGAGGACCTGACGGCCTGACGGCCTCACGCCTCACGGCCTCACGGCGTCTGCAGGCGGGTCCAGAGCAGGTCGAGCTTGACGGCGAGCTCGCGGGGCAGGTCGCGACCGAAGCGGGCGAACCAGTCCTCGATGTCGAGCAGCTCGCGGCGCCACTCCGCCGTGTCGACCCTGGTGGCCGCGGCGACCTGCTCCGGGGTGCGGTCGAGCCCGGTGAGGTCGAGCGCACCCGGGGCGGGAACGCGGCCCACGAGGGTGTCGACGGCGTCGGCCGTGCCCTCCAGCCGCTCCACGACCCACTTGAGGACCCGGATGTTGTCGCCGAACCCCGGCCAGAGGTCGGTGCCGTCCTCGTCCTTGCGGAACCAGTTGACCTGGTAGATCCGGGGCAGGTGCGCCTCGTCGAGGCTCCAGCGGATGTCGAGCCAGTGCTGGAGGTAGTCGCCGGCGTTGTAGCCGATGAAGGGGAGCATCGCCATCGGGTCGCGGCGGACGACCCCGACGGCACCGGTCGCGGCCGCGGTCGTCTCCGACGAGAGCGTCGCGCCCATGAACACGCCGTGGGTCCATCCGCGGGCCTCCACGACGAGCGGGAGGGTCGTCGGCCGGCGCCCTCCGAACAGGATCGCGTCGACCGGGACGCCGTCGGGCAGCTCGTACTCCGCTGCGATGGAGGGGCACTGGGCGACGGGGGTGCAGAAACGGCTGTTGGGGTGGCTCGAGGGTCGTCCGCTCTCGGGCGTCCAGTCCCGGCCGCGCCAGTCGACGAGGTGGGCGGGCGGGGTGTCGGTCATTCCCTCCCACCACACGTCACCGTCGTCGGTGAGGGCGACGTTGGTGAAGATGGTGTTGCCCCGCTCGAGGGTGCGCATCGCCGTCGGGTTCGTGCGCTCCCCGGTCCCGGGCGCGACACCGAACAGGCCGTACTCGGGGTTGACCGCGTAGAGGCGCCCGTCGGGGCCCGGCCGCAGCCAGGCGATGTCGTCGCCGATGAGCTCGGCCCGCCACCCCGGCAGGACCGGCTCGATCATCGCGAGGTTGGTCTTGCCGCACTGGCTGGGGAAGGCCCCGAGGACGTGGTGCACCCGGCCCTGCGGCGAGGTGAGCTTGAGGATGAGCATGTGCTCGGCGAGCCAGCCCTCGTCGCGCGCCATGACCGACGCGATCCGCAGGGCGTAGCACTTCTTCCCGAGCAGGGCGTTGCCGCCGTAGCCGGACCCGTACGACCAGATCTCGCGGGTCTCGGGGAAGTGCGAGATGTACTTCGTGCCCGAGCACGGCCACGGCACGTCAGGGGCGCCGTCGACGAGCGGCATCCCCACCGAGTGCAGGCAGCGCACGAACGGGGCTCCCGAGGACTCGAGGGCGTGCAGCACCTCGGCGCCGACCCTCGCCATGACGTGCATCGAGACGACGACGTAGGGGGAGTCGGTGATCTCGACGCCGAACTTCGGTGTCGTCGCGTCGAGGTGGCCCATGACGAACGGGATGACGTACATCGTCCGTCCGCGCATGGAGCCCGCGTACAGGTCACGCATCGTCGCCTTCATCTCCTCCGGCGCCACCCAGTGGTTGGTGAAGCCGGCGTCCTCCGGCACCTCGGAGCAGATGAAGGTGCGGTCCTCGACGCGCGCGACGTCGTCCGGGTCCGACACGGCGCGGAAGGAGTTCGGCCGCTTCCGCTCGTCGAGCCGGACGAAGGTGCCGCTCGGGACGAGGGCGTCCGTGAGGCGGGTCCACTCCTGCGCGGAGCCGTCGCACCAGACGACGGCGTCGGGACGGGTCAGGGCGGCGGTCTCGCGGACCCACGCGGCCAGCCCGGGATGGGTGGTGCCCGGCCCGGCCTCGGTGGCGACGGTCGTGGTCGTCGGTGTCGTGGTCGTCGGTGTCGCGGTCGTGGTGGTCATGGCGGGGCCCTTCGGTTCGTGGTCGTGGTCGTGGTCGTGGTCGTGGTGGCTGGGGAGGGGGTGGTGGGTGCCGGGGGAGGCCGTGGGCGTCATGCCGGGGCCCCGGCGGCGTCGGGACGGACGACGACGACGGGGCAGGCAGCCCGCCGCAGCAGGCCCTGGCTGACCGAGCCGAGGAGCAGGCCGCCGAGGACGGTGTGCCCGTGGCTGCCGACGACGACGGACTCCGCACCGATCGAGGCGTTGGCGAGGACATGGACGGGGTCGCCGTGGACCACCTGCTGCTGCACCTCGACGCCCGGGTGGTCGGCGGCCCAGCGGGCGACGACCTCCTCGGTGAGGAGCCTGGCCCGCTCACCGGTGAGCCGCCGGTCGAGCTCGACGTCGGGGACGAGGAGCGCGGGGGCGACGTAGTCGAGGTGCCAGGCGTGGACGACCGCGAGGGGCAGGCCGAGGCGCTCGGCGCGGGCGAAGGCCACCCGGAGCGCCGCGGCGTCCGTGGGCGAGCCGTCGCAGCCGACGACGACCGAGGTTCCCGCCCCGGTGGCCGGGAGCCCGTCGCGGACGACGACGACCGGGCAGTGCGCCGCGGCCGCGACGCGGATCGCGGTCGAGCCGACGAGGGCTCGGCCGACGAGGCCGAGGTGGGGTGCGCCGACGACGACCTCGGTGGCCGACGCGGACGCGAGGACGAGGTGCTCGGCGGCGTTGCCGCCCACGCTCCGTGCGACGGTGCCCTCCTCGCCGAACCGTGAGGTGACCCGGGCGAGGGCCTGACCGAGCACGGCGTCCTCGGCGGCGGGCGGCGCGGCGGGGGCGACGTCGACCTCGGGCCACGTCACCTCGAGGGCGTGGACGTGCACGAGGTGCAGCGGGCGGCCGAGGAGGCGCGCCTCGCCGGCGGCCCAGTCGAGGGCGGCGGTGCTCTCCGGGCCGCCGTCGACGCCGACGACGATCGGCGCGGTGTCGAGGCCGGCATGGGCCGCAGGGGCGGAGTGGGGGATGGTGGTCCTGCTCATCACGGGGTCCTTCGTCCAGGCCCGACGGCCCGTCCGTCGGTTGCACCCCAAGGCTGCGGCGGGCCGGCGTCCTCCGACAGGGTCTTTGGACCCTGCTCGTCATGGAGCTCGCGTGCCGTCGCGTGACGGGGTCAGCGCAGCGGTGCGGACCAGCGCAGCACGCTCCCGCGACCCTCCGGACCTGCGTCGAGTACCGCGGAACCGCCCTGTCGCACAGCCCGTTCCGCCAGGTTGGCCAGACCGCTGGACCGCCCCGTCGCCGAAGGGCCGCGACCGTCGTCGACCACCTCGACGACCACACGGGCGCCGTCGACCTCGACGCGCACGAGGGCGCTGCCCGACGCGGCGTGCCGGGCCACGTTCGCGAGCCCTTCGCGCACGACGGCGACGACGTCCTCCGCCAGCCCGTCCCCGACCGCCGCGTCGACGGGGCCGGAGAACGTGACGCGGGGCTCGTAGCCCAGGGCGTCCCGGAGCTCGTCGGCGACCCCGGCGACGCGGGCCCGCAGCCCGGCCTGCTCGCGCGGGGTGACCCTGAGCCGGAAGATCGAGTCGCGGACCTGGCGCACCGCGTCGTCGAGCGTGTCGACGACGCCGGCCAGGGCCGCTGCCCTCCCCTCGTCGCCGAGGGTAGAGGCGTCTCCCTGCACGGCCAGGCCCGCGGCGAACATCTGCTGGATGACGTGGTCGTGCAGGTCCCGGGCGATGCGCGTGCGGTCCTCGAGGAGGGCCACCCGCTGCTGGTCCTCGCGCGCCCGCGCCAGCTCGAGGGCCATGGAGACCTGCCGGGCGAAGGTCGACCCCATCTCGAGCTCGGGCCCGCTGAACGGCGGGGCGCCCGGAGGCCGCAGGGCCACGACGACCGAGTCGCGGTCCCCGAGGAGGGGCAGGACGAGCGCCGGACCGCCGTCGGCGGGGACGTCCGCACCCGGGAAGAGGGTGAGGGCACCGACCGTCCGGGCGTCGCCCTCGGCGGCGGTGCGCGCCACGGGCGGCGGTTCGAGCCGGCGACCCTCGACGCCCGGGTCGCGAGGACGGCTGCCTGGGTGCGGCGCTCGAGACCCAGCTTGTGGAGCAGTGCCGAGACGTAGTTCTTCACCGTCTTCTCGGCCAGCCCCATCCGCTCGGCGATCTGCCGGTTCGTCAGGCCCTCGCCGACGTGGCCGAGGATGCGGACCTCCTGCGGGGTCCGCAAGCACGTCGCGCGGGGAGTCGTGTGAGATGCGAGTCATCGGCACCGCAGGGCCGCTGCGCGGCGGGAGGATGGAAGCGCGGCCGGAGGGCCGCTCCACCCGAGGAGGTGGGTCATGGCACGGCTTCCCGCACAGTTCGTCCCCCAGCAGGGCGCGCCCGCTCCCGAGCAGACCCGGGCCGCTCGCGCCTGGGCCGTCGCCACCGGGCTGGGGGTCTTCCTCAGCATGGTGGTCGGGGAGGGCGTCGCGTCGGCCCTCGGTGTCCCAGAGGGCGGGATCGCCACCCCCGCGAAGGGCGCGGTCGTCCTCGCCGTCGTCGCGGTGCTCGTCCTCGCGCCGCTCGCCATGGCATGGCGGGCCGCCGGACGCACGGACGACCCCGACGCCAGGCTCGCGGCGATCGTCGCGACGGCGCTCGGCGGCGGCTTCCTCGTCCTCAACGTCTGCCTCTGGCTCGTCGGGCTCGCCTCGCTCGCCCTCGACCGCATCTGAGCGGCCCCGGGGGCCGCGCCCGGGTCAGGGCCCGGTCGGGGTGGTCCCTGCGGCGTCCTGCACGACGAACCGACGTCCGGTGACCTCGTCCGGCACCACGCGGACCACGACGGGCTTGCGCCCCTGCTGCCACGGGACGATCGGCAGCTGCAGCGCCTCGGCGGCCTCGTCGGGGTCGGTGATGGTGCGGGCCCGCCCGTGGACGACGACGCTCCACGCCTCACGGCGTTCGGCGTCGTACCCGTCGACCTCGAAGGCGACCGGTGACGCGTACGCCGCGACGACCTTGGTCCCGTAGGCGCTGCGGAAGACCACCGTCCCGCGGTCCACGACGTGGTTCACGGGGAAGATGTCCGGCACGCCGTCGACGACGACCGCGAGCCGGCCGACGGGGGAGCGGCGCAGCAGGTCCCAGGCCTCGTGGCTCGCGATGTCGTGCACCTCGCCCACCTGCGGGTCCTGACCGTCCGTCATGCCTCCATTCGAGGCCTCCACGCCCCGGAAGGCAAGGGCGGGCGCGTGGTCCGTCGGTCACACCACGACGACGGCGCCGCACCCGGTGGGGTGCGACGCCGTCGTGCTGCGCGGGCCCGGTCAGATGTCGAAGTACATCTCGAACTCGTGCGGGTGCGGGCGGAAGCGGATCGGGTCGACCTCGTTCTTGCGCTTCCACTCGATCCAGGTCTCGATGAGGTCCTCGGTGAACACGTCGCCCTGGAGCAGGAACTCGTGGTCGGCCTCGAGGGCGTTGAGCACCTCGGGGAGGGAGCCGGGCACCTGGGCGATGGCCTCGTGCTCCTCCGGGGGGAGCTCGTAGAGGTCCTTGTCGACCGGCTCCGGGGGCTCGATGCGGTTCTTGATGCCGTCGAGGCCGGCCATGAGCTGGGCGGCGAAGCAGAGGTACGGGTTCGACGAGGGGTCGGGGATGCGGAACTCGATGCGCTTGGCCTTGGGGCTGTCGCCGGCGATCGGGATACGCACGCAGGCGGACCGGTTGCGGGCCGAGTACACGAGGTTGACCGGGGCCTCGTAGCCGGGGACGAGGCGGTGGTAGCTGTTGACGGTCGGGTTGGTGAAGGCCAGCAGCGCCGGGGCGTGCTTGAGCAGGCCGCCGATGTACCAGCGGGCGAGGTCGGAGAGACCGCCGTAGCCGCGCTCGTCGTAGAAGAGCGGCTCGCCGTCCTTCCAGAGGGACTGGTGGGTGTGCATGCCCGAGCCGTTGTCACCGAAGATCGGCTTCGGCATGAAGGTGGCGGTCTTGCCGCCCTCCCAGACCGTGTTCTTGACGACGTACTTGAACTTCATCATGTCGTCGCCGGACTGGAGCAGGGTGTTGAAGCGGTAGTTGATCTCCTGCTGGCCCGCGGTGCCGACCTCGTGGTGGCTGCGCTCGACGGCGATGCCGACCTCGGCGAGGTTGAGGCAGATCTTGTCGCGCACGTCGGCGAAGTGGTCGACCGGCGGGACGGGGAAGTAGCCGCCCTTGTAGCGCGTCTTGTAGCCGCGGTTGCCGCCGTCCTCCGCGCGGCCGGTGTTCCACGCCGCCTCGACCGAGTCGATGTAGTAGTAGCCGGCGTTCGCCTTGGTCTCGAAGCGGACGTCGTCGAAGACGTAGAACTCGGCCTCGGCACCGAAGTACGCGGTGTCGGCGATGCCCGTCGACTTCAGGTAGGCCTCGGCCTTCGCGGCGATGTTGCGCGGGTCGCGGCTGTAGGGCTCACCGGTGAACGGGTCGACGATCGAGAAGTTCATGATGAGGGTCTTCTCGGCCCGGAAGGGGTCGACGTAGGCCGTCGTGGGGTCCGGGACGAGCTTCATGTCCGACTCGTGGATGGCCTGGAAGCCGCGGATCGAGGACCCGTCGAACATCTGGCCGTTCGTGAAGAAGTCCTTGTCCACCGTCTGGGCCGGGACGTTGAAGTGCTGCATCACGCCCGGCAGGTCGCAGAAGCGGATGTCGACGAACTTGACGTCCTCGGACTTGATGAAGTCGAGGACCTCGTCAGCAGAGCTGAACACGGGTGAACCTCCTGGTGGTTCTCTCGGCGCAGGGCTTCGGGGCCGCCAGCCCTCGGGGCGTTGCGAGGCACACTAGGGAGGCGGGGTTTCCCGACCGTGACCCGGGTGTTTCGCCGGTGTAACGGGAGCCAACGTATCAACCGGTGAGACCGCTCGCTCGACTGGCGGAACGGATGAGACGGGTGGGTCGCAGCGGCGCGGCCCGCTGTGGGTCCGGGGCGGGGCACCCTCCGGAAGTGTCCGGGAGCCCGCCTAGAGTTGGCGCCGTGCCCCCCGCCGCCCCCGAGCCCGCCGGTTTCCTCCGCCGCCTCGCCGCGGTCCTCGTCGACTGGCTGATCTGCCAGGGCATCGCGCTGCTCTTCACCGGCACCGGACCCGGCGGCGCCGTCGCGGCCTTCCTCCCGCTCGGGATCTTCGCGGCCCTCAACATCCTCCTCGTGTCGGTGACCGGGTCGACCGTCGGCCACCGCCTGTTCGGGATGCAGGTCTGGCAGGTGCGGCCCGGCTCCTTCCCGCTCCAGGTGGTCGTGCGGACCGTCCTGCTGTGCCTCTTCGTCCCCGCGGTGCTCACCGCGAGCGACGGTCGCGGGCTCCACGACGTCGCGGCCGGCACCCGCATCGTCCGGATCTGACCGACCCTCGGCCCGGTCCGGGTGTGAGCCACCAGACACCCCCGCGAGTTGTAGTACTACGTATCGTAGGAGTACAACGGAGGTGTCGGAGGAGCACCACCGGCACACCCCCACAGCAGGAGCGGAACCATGAGCGAGACCACCACCCGGCCGGGCACGACGGTCGATAACGGCTCGTTCCTGCGGGCCTCCCTGTTCACCTCCGTCCTCGCCTTCGGCGTCAGCGCCATGGCGATGGGGCTCGGGGTGGTCCAGATCCTCCTCGGCCTGTCGATGCGCAAGGTCGCGGAGCAGCGGGCCTGACCCCTTCGGCCCGCTGAGGCAGCGGCCCCGGTTCGGTACCGAACCGGGGCCGACTGCTGCGTCCGGGGACGCCGAGGTCACTTGCCGCGCATCGCCTTGCGGTCCACACGGGCGCGGGTGGGGTCGATGCCCTTCGGCAGCGGCGGACGCATCCCGCCGAGGGACTTCAGCCGCTTGTTGACGACCGAGGTCTCGGCCTTGGTCAGCACCGGTCTCATGCGGGTCAGCTTCCCCGAGATCTTCCGCACCGGGACCTGACCCTCGCCGTCACCGACGACCCAGAGGTGCACCGGCACGCCGGGGGCCACCCGGGCGACCTTCTTCTCCTCCTGCTTGAGCAGCTTCGTGACGCGCGCCGGGGGACCCTCGCCGATGAGGACGATGCCGGGCCGGCCGAGGGCGCGGAACACCATCGCCGCTCCGGCCATGTCCTGCGGGCGCGTGCCGCGGGCGCCGTCGAGGGCGACCGGCTCCTGGTCGGCGTACCAGCCGCGGCGGCCCATGCCGGTGAGGGCCGCGCCGGCTGCGCCGGGCTGGCCGTCGAGGGCGCCGTACATCGCGGTGTTGCCCCGCCGGTTCATGACGATGACGGCGGCGAGCAGAGCCGACGGGATGGCGATGAGGATGCCGTACCAGCGCCACCAGCCGCCGAGGAGGAAGCCGCCGACGACGAGGACGGCCGCCACACCGACCCCGGCGAGGAGCATCCACCACCCGAGGTTGGGGTCGAGGGACTTGATCGCGCGGTAGGCCTGACGGACCTGGCCGATGCGACCGGGCTTCTTCTCGGACTGCTCGGACACGTCGGGGTGTGCTCCTGGTCGGGACGTGGCGCCGCGGTCAGCCGCGGGGTGCCGGGGGGGTTCGACCGTCAGGATACGGTGCGCGCGGCCCGGGCCACCAACGACGCCGCCTCCTGCCGGGCGGGGTCGGACGCCGCCTCGCCGAGGTGGGCCAGGTGCTCGGGGATGGGGCGGCCCCAGTGGCGCATGGCGGTGGCCCAGAGGCGGCCGGCCCGGTAGGAGGAGCGGACCAGGGGTCCGGCCATGACGCCCTTGAAGCCGAGGTCGGTGGCGACGTCGGACCAGTGCACGAACTCCTCGGGCTTGACCCACCGGTCGATCGGGTGGTGCATCGGCGAGGGCCGCAGGTACTGGGTGATGGTGAGGATGTCGGTGCCCGCCTCGTGGAGGTCGCGGATGGCCTCCTCGACCTCGTGGTCCTCCTCGCCCATCCCGAGGATGAGGTTGGACTTCGTGACGAGCCCGGCCTCGCGCGCCATCGACAGGACCGTGAGGGACTTGTCGTACGTGAACGCGGGACGGATCCGCTTGAAGATCCGCGGCACGGTCTCGAGGTTGTGGGCGAACACCTCGGGGCGGGCGTCGAAGACCTGGCCGACGAGCTCGGGCCTGGCGCCGAAGTCGGGCGGGAGGATCTCGACGCCGGTGTTGGGGTTGAGGGCGTGGATCTGGCGGATCGTCTCGGCGTAGAGCCCGGCGGCGCCGTCGGGCTGGTCGTCGCGCGCGACGCCGGTCACGGTGGAGTACCGCAGGCCCATCGTGCGCACCGACTCGGCGACCCGGCGGGGCTCGTCGAGGTCGAGCGGCTGGGGGCGCCCGGTGGCGATGTCGCAGAAGTCGCACCGCCGCGTGCAGGTGTCTCCGCCGATGAGGAAGGTGGCCTCGCGGTCCTCCCAGCACTCGAAGATGTTGGGGCAGCCGGCCTCCTGGCACACCGTGTGCAGGCCCTGGCCCTTCACCATCGAGTGGATCTCGGTGTACTCGGGACCCATCCTCGCGGTGGTGCGGATCCACTCGGGCTTGCGCTCGATCGGGGTCTCGGCGTTGCGCGCCTCGACCCGCAGCATCCGGCGTCCCTCGGGTGCGACAGTCACGTGCGCCAGCCTACTGTGCGGGTCCGTCACCCCCCGAACCGGGACGTGCCTGCCCCAGGTCCACGAGCCGATCTCCGACCTCGTCCCGGAGGTCCCGCAGCGCCACCTCGTCGACCCGCTCGACCGGGCCGGCCCCCATCCAGAACTCGCCGTCGATGCGGAGCTGGACCGCGCCACCTTCGCGCAGCTCCCCGCGCACGCCGCATCGCCCCCGCACCGGGGGGTGCCCCTCGCCGAGGAGGGCCACCACCCAGTGCGGGCGGTCCCCGAGCAGGAGGAGCACGAGCCACTCGTCGTCGACGAGCCGGACGAGGCGGTAGTCCCACTCGCTGGTCACCGCACCGGTGTACGCCGGTCGGATGGCGCGCCAGGCCGTGACGGCGCGAGCCGCGGCCAACGCGACCGCACCGGTGGCCGCCACGACAAGCACCGTGCGCAGCCAGTGCGGGACGTCGTCGACGAGGAGGGCGAGACCACCCAGGACGGCCGCCGGCCACCACCGCCCGGCGCCCAGGGCGATGAGGTGGGGCTGCCACCGCGACTGCTCGGGCGCTGACGTCACGCCCTCCGACCATTGTTCGATGCGGGCGAGGGCGTCGAGCAGCTCGCCGAGCGGCGCGCCGGTGGAGACGGTCAGGGGGTCGCCGGTGTCAACGGCGACCGTCGGTGCGACCTGCGCCACGAGGCGGACGGCCGGGCGGCGCAGCCGGACGATGACCGCACCGGCCACGAGCCCGAGGGAGATCAGCGCCGGCCCCCCGGTGACGGTCGTGAGCCCCTCCCAGCTGCCCTCGTGGTCCATGGCGCGACCGTCGAAGGGGAACGACAGGGCGCGGATGCGTACCGGCGCGCCGACCTCGGGAAAGGGCTCGTAGCAGTCGACCTCGGCGTAGCGCGACTGCCGGCCGTCGGACCAGCGGACCGCGCACGACTCGAGACCTTCCTCGCCGAGGAGCCGTTCCATGCGGGCGGAGACGTCGCGACCGGAGGCCCAGACGGCCACGACCGCGAGGAAGGCCACCGAGGCGATTAGCGTGGCGCCGAGGAGGGCGCGCGGGGCGGCGGCACCGATTCGTCGCCACGTGGGGGCGCGGCGGGGCGGCCGCTCGAGAGCTGCGACGAGCGCCGGCTCCCAGTCCTCGAAGGCCCCGACGAGGTAGCGGGTCCCGGCGGCGTCGACGTAGCCCCGTTGCGTGGAGAACTCGAGCAGCTCCTCGTCGAGGGCGTGGCGCCGGACGGCGGCACTGGTGTATCCCCGCCCCTCGAGCAACAGGTGGGTCCGCGGGCCGAGGATTCGCAGGTTGCCGTCGTCGACGACGGCATGTGCCCGGCGCGTCGTGCCGTGGGTCGAGACGAGGAACGGCGCCGTGGGGCCGCTGCCGCGACGCGCCCTCGCCTCCGCCCCCGCGGCGCGGACGTCGCGCCACCATGCCAGGGCCAGCCCCGCCGCTCCACCGACGACGACGAACGCGATCGGCAGGAGGAAGTCCCGGGCCTCGATCACGCGGCGACCCTAGGGCATGCAGGCGGCTCAGCCGAGGACGTCGTGGAGGTGCTTCTCCGCGTAGGGGAGGACGTCCTGCACCGTGATGACGCGGCCGGCCTCGCGGGTCAGCGACGAGACCCCGGCGTCGGCGATCCCGCACGGGACGATCGGGTCGGCCCAGCCGAGGTCGCAGTCCGCGTTCAGGGCGAAGCCGTGCATCGTGACCCGACGGCTGACCCGCACCCCGATGGCGCCGAGCTTGCGGTCGGGCCCGCGCCAGTCCTTCGTGACCCACACGCCGCTGCGGCCCTCGACCCGGACGGTCTCCACGCCGAACTCGCGGCAGACCCGCATCATCACCTCCTCGAGGCGGCGCACGTGGGCGACGACGTCGATGGGGACCTCGGGGAGCCGCACGATCGGGTAGCCGACGAGCTGGCCCGGGCCGTGCCAGGTGATCTTGCCGCCGCGGTCGACGTCGATGACGGGGGTGCCGTCGGTGGGGCGCTCGTGCGGCTCGGTGCGCTTGCCGGCGGTGTAGACGGCCGTGTGCTCGAGCAGGAGCGTGGTGTCGGGGAGCGTCCCCGCGACGACCTGGTCGTGGACCTCGCGCTGCGTGGCCCACGCCTGCTCGTAGTCGACGGTGTCGGGGGAGAAGCCGAGGTGCACGACGCGCATGGGTCCACGGTACGCCGCCCCTAGGGTGGGCCCATGACGCGCGTGGGTCTCGTCGGGTACGGGTCTGCCGGGCAGACCATCCACACCCCGGTGCTGCGGGAGGCCGGGGTCACCGTCGCCGCGGTGTCGACCTCGAACGCCGAGCGGGCGGAGGCGGCCCGGGCCGACCACCCGGGCGTCGAGGTCGTCCCGGGGCTCGAGGAGCTGCTCGCCGTCCCGGGGCTGGACGTCGTCGTGCTCGCGTCGCCGAGCGGGGCGCACGCGGCTCAGGCGAGGGCCGTCGCGGACGCCGGGCTCGCGTGCGTCGTCGACAAGCCCCTCGCGGTCGACGCGCCGACCGCCGCCGACGTCGTGCGCCACGCCGCCGGGCGTGGCACGCCCCTGACGGTGTTCCAGAACCGGCGGTTCGACGCCGAGCAGGCCACGGTCGCCAGGGTCGTCCACGACCGGCTCGTCGGCGACCCCTTCCGCTTCGAGATGCGGTGGGAGAGATGGCGACCGGTCCCCAAGGACCGCTGGCGCGAGAACGCGCCGGCAGCCGAGGGCGGCGGCCTCCTCCTCGACCTCCACAGCCACCTCGTCGACGCCGCGGTCCAGCTGTTCGGGCCCGTGGTCACCGTGGCGGCCACGGTGGCCGCGAGGACGACACCCGCCGAGGACGACGCCTTCCTCCTGTGCCGTCACGGGTCAGGAGCGGTGTCGCACCTGTCGGCGACGTCCGTCGCGGGGGCGCCGGGACCGCGGGTGCGCCTGCTCGGCACCGAGGCGGCCTACGTCCTCGTCGACTTCGAGGGCGAGCACCACCCGTGGTCGGGTCAGGTGAACGCCGACGACGAACATGCCGGGTGGATCTACCGTGGCGACGACGAGCCCGAAGCCGTTGCGCGGGAGGCCGGTTCCCAGGCCGACTTCTACCGGGCGGTGGCTGCGGCACTGGCCTCCTCCGACCCGCAGGCCGCGATGCCGGTCGACCCGTGGGACGCCGTGCACACCCTCGCGGTGATCGACGCCGCACGCGTGGCGGCCGCCGAGGAGCGCGTCGTCACCGTCGAGACGCCCTCTCGCTGACCGAGGTTCAGGGCGTGGGGAGGCGGCGCGGCTCGAGCCGCTCCTCGCGCACGCCCTCGTCCTCCCTCGTCACGACGTAGGCGCCCTTGCCGTCGACCTCCGCAACGGCCTCCACCAGCTCGGTGCCGCGGTAGACGAGGCCGACGCCGTCGTCGGTGCAGTGGGTCTCGGGGAGCGTGCCGTCGGCGACGAGGCGGCGCACCGTGGGGCGGCGGGCGGCCTCGGAGTCGTAGTGGACGCCGTTGGCGAAGGGGAGCAGGCCCAGGCCGTTCGTCACCGCCCGCAGCTCGGGGCCGAAGGAGTCGGTCGTCCCGCCGAGGTACCAGCAGATCGACCCGGCGGAGACGCCGGAGAGCACGACACCCGCCTCCCAGGCCGCACGCATCGCGGGCCGGAGGTCGTGGACGTCCCAGACCGCGAGGAGGTTGGCGACCGACCCGCCGTTGACCCAGACGACGTCCTGGTCGAGCAGGACGCCCGGCACGTCGTCGTGGTTCGGCATCGGGAACAGGTCGACGACGGTGATGTCGAAGCCGGCGACGCGGCCGGCCTCGAGGGCGTGGTAGCCGAAGTCCTTCGGGTCGCCGGAGGCGGTGCCGAGGACGGCGACCCGCGGGCGCCGGCCATGGGCTCCGGACAGCTCGACGGCGTGGTGGACCAGGCCGTTGAGCTCGAGGCGGGTGCGCGCGCCCCAGCGGTAGCCGCCGGAGGTCGCGAGGACGGTGCGGGCGTCGGTCGGCATGGCCGCCACCCTAGGCGCCTGTGGAAAACTCCGCGGTCCTCGGGTCGGTCCGCGGCAGGGTGGGGTCATGGGCGAGGGGGAGCACGGGCACCGGGCGCGGCACGGTCACGGGCACGCCGGCGGGGCCGCAGGGGGCTCCGTGGGCGACCCGGCCAGGCCCGACGTCCCGGGGCTGGAGCTGGGCGAGCTGGTCGCGCGCGGGGCGACGAGCGAGGTGTGGGCCGGCGTCGAGGTCGGCAGTGGGCGCCGGGTCGCGGTCAAGGTCGTCGGGGCCGACCTCGGGGCGCTCGACGCGGCGGCGCGCGAGGCCTCGCTGTCGGCCCGGGCGTCCTCCGCGCACGTCGTCGCGGTCGACGCGTGCGTGCCGCTGCCCGATGGCCGTGTGGCGCTCGTGATGCCCCATGTGGGTGGGGGTCCCCTCGACGCGCTCGTGCGCGCCCGGGGTCACCTCGCCGCGGGTGAGGTCGTCACCGTCCTCGCGCCGCTCGCCTCGGCGCTCGGGCGCCTCCACGACCTCGGGGTCGTCCACGGCGACGTCTCCCCGGGCAACGTCCTCCTCGAGCTCGACGGCCGGCCGGTGCTCGCCGACCTCGGGCTCGGCCACGTCGTCGGCGAGGTCACGCCCGGAGTGTGGGGCACCGACGGCTACGTCGCACCCGAGGTGCTCATGGGGGCCGACCCCGGACCCGCCGCCGACGTCTACGCACTCGGAGCCCTGGGCTGGCTCTGCCTGAGCGGCCAGGTGCCCGGGCCGCCGGGCCTGCGTCCGACGCTGGCGGAGCTGTCGCTGGCGGGGGAGGGCAGTGGAGCGGTCGTCACGGCCCTCGAGGCCGCGGTGTCGCCGCAGGTCGCCGACCGGCCCACGGCCCACGAGCTCGCGTGGCAGCTCTTCCACGCCGCCCGCCCCGAGCCGCTCCACCTCGTCCACGGTGAGGACGAGACGAGCGCCGTCACCTACCGGCTGCGGGCGGCCGCCGCCCACCCCCCGGAGGTCGACGAGCGGATGGCGTGGTCCGACCGGTTCGTCCGCCGCTGGGTGGGGGCCGCGTCGGTTCGGCTCACGCGAGGTCGCCACGCCCGGCCCGCCCCGCCGACCATCCGGCGACGGGCCCTCGTCACGGCGGCCGCGGTGCTCCTGCTGCTCGTCGCCGGGGGCGCGGTCGCGGGCACCGCGGGCTGGCGGCTCGACGGTGCCGCGCGCGCCGACGCCCCGAGTGCCCGCCCGGAGGTCGTCCGCCCAGCAGGCCCTGCCCCGGCGGGCGACGTGCGGCTCGACCCGACGGCCCCGCGTGACCGCCCGGCCGAGCTGGTGGCCGTGCTGGCCGAGGCGCGGGCGCTGGCCTGGCGCGAGGCGAGCCCCGCACACCTGCACGGGGCCGACGCGCCGGGCTCGGCCGCGGAGGCACGCGACCGGGCGGCCGTCACCGAGCTGTCGCGCAGCGGCCTGCGCTACGTGGGCCTGCGGTACACGGTCCGGGACGCGGTGACGCTGACGGCCGCCGACGCGACCGCGCGGGTGCGTGCCCGCATCGACACCGGCGCGTACGGCGTCGTGGGGACGACGGCCTCCACGCCGCGACCCGCCTCGGCGGGGGAGGAGGTGGTGCTCACCCTCGTCCTGACCGACGTCGGCTGGCGGGTCAGCGACGTCGTGCCGGCGCCGTGAGCAAGCAGGTGCCCGGGCCGGGTCAGGCGACGAGCCAGCGGGCCGCGCTGTCGAGGTCGGGATGCTGTGGGACGTAGCCGCTGGCGTGCAGCGCCTCCCCGACGATGCGCTGGCCGCCGAGGATCTCGCCCGCGAACTCGCCGACCACGAGCCGCAGCGCGAGCGAGGGCGCCGGGAGCAGGGAGGGGCGGCCGAGGGCGCGGGCGATGGCGGCGGCGAGGTCGCGCTGCCGGTCGGGGCGGGTGAACAGGTTGACCGGTCCCGTGACCTCCGGGTGGTCGAGCAGGTGGAGGATCGCGCCGACCTCGTCGGCGAGGGTCAGCCACGGCCAGAACTGGCGGCCGTTGCCGAGCGGTCCGCCGAGGCCGAGGCGCGTCATCCGGACCAACGGCGCGGCAGCACCGCCATCGGGGGACAGGACGATCCCGGAGCGGATGAAGGCGACCGGCGCACCGGCGTCGACGGCGGGCGCGGCGGCGGCCTCCCAGGCGAGGACGACGTCGGAGAGGAAGCCGGTGCCGGGCGCGCTCGCCTCGGTGAGCTCCTCGTCGCCTCGGTCCCCGTAGTAGCCGACCGCCGACCCCGACACGAGCCGCGGCGGCACCGGCAGCGAGGCGATGGCGGTCGCCACCGCCGTCGTCGCGTCGACCCTCGACCCGAGGATCTCCTTCTTGCGCGAGGGCGACCACCGCCTGTCGCCGACCCCGGCGCCGGCGAGGTTGACCACTCCGGTCACGCCGTCGAGGGCGCCCGGGTCGAGTTCGCGGGTCGAGGGGTCCCACTCGACCTCGTCGGCCGCGCGGGGGGCGCGGCGCACGAGCCGGACGACCTCGTCACCGCGCTCACGCAGCGCGGTGACGAGGGCGGTCCCGATGAGTCCCGACGAGCCGGTGACGGCGACGCGGCCCACGGTGTCCCCTCCGAGTGCCTCGGTCAAAGACCCAGGTCGGCCTCGAAGGCACCTTCCTCGAGGCGCTGCTTGATCGTCGTGAGGAAGCGCGCGGCGTCGGCGCCGTCGACGATCCGGTGGTCGTAGGACAGGGCGAGGTAGACCATCGAGCGGATCGCGATCGTCTCGCCACCGTCGTCGGTCACGACGACGACCGGCCGCCGGACCACCGAGCCCGTCCCGAGGATCGCCACCTGCGGCTGGTTGATGATCGGGGTGTCGAAGAGCGCGCCACGCGACCCGGTGTTGGTGATCGTGAAGGTCCCGCCGGCGAGGTCGTCGGGCATGATCTTGTTGCTCCGCGTGCGGTCGGCGACGTCCGCGATCCCGCGCGCGAGACCCGCGATGTTGAGGTCGCCGGCGTTCTTCAGCACGGGGACGAGCAGGCCCTTCTCGGTGTCGACGGCGATGCCGAGGTGCTCGGCGCCGTGGTAGGTGACGTCGTCGCCCTCGATGCTCGCGTTGACCGTCGGGTGCGCCTTGAGCGCCTCGACGGCCGCGAGCGCGAAGAACGGGAGGAACGACAGCTTGGTCCCCTCGCGCTGGGCGAACTCGCCCTTCGCGCGGTCGCGCAACCGCGAGATGCGGGTGACGTCGACCTCCACGACCGTCGTCAGCTGCGCCGACACCTGGAGCGACTCGACCATGCGACGGGCGATCGTCTTGCGCAGCCGGCTCATCGTCTCGGTGCTGCCGCGCTTCGACGACGCCTCCGGCGCGACCGCGGTGGTGGTGGTGGCCGCGGCGGGTGCCTGGGCTGCCGGTGCGGCTGCGGGCTCGGGCGCCTTCTTGGCCTCGGCGGCGTCGAGGACGTCCTGCTTGCGGATGCGTCCGCCGATGCCGGTGCCCTCGAGGCTCGAGAGGTCGATGCCGTGGTCGGCGGCGAGCTTGCGGACAAGGGGGGTCACGTAGGCCGCGGCGTCACGGTCGCCGTCGGAGGGCGCGGCCGGTGCGGGCGCCTGCGCCGCGGGAGCGGCAGGGGCCTGCTGCGCCGGGGCCTCCTCGGCCTTCTCGGCCTCCTGCGCGGGGGCGGGCTCGGGCTCGGGCTCCGCGGAGGCCTGCTCGGCCGGGGGCTCCTCGGCTGCCGGGGCCTGCGCGGCTGCCGGGGCCTGCGCGGCTGCCGGGGCCTGCGCGGACTGCTCCTGCGCCGGGGCGGCCGTGGCGCCACCGCCACCACCGCCGACGATCGCGAGGTCGGCACCGACCGGCACCGTCTCGTCCTCCTGGACGAGGATCTTGGTCAGGGTGCCCGCGACCGGCGAGGGGATCTCGGTGTCGACCTTGTCGGTGGAGACCTCGAGCAGCGGCTCGTCGACGGCGACCTCGTCGCCCTCGGCCTTGAGCCAGCGGGTCACCGTGCCCTCGGTGACCGACTCGCCGAGGGCCGGCATCGGCACCGTCGTGCCGGAGCCGCCGTCTCCGGACCCGCCCGAGCCCGCGTCGGAGGAGGCCGCCTGCTCGCCGGCGTCGGACCCACCGTCGGAGGCCTGCGGCTCGGCCGGCTCCTGGCCGCCCTCGTCGCCCGCCTCGGCGACGGCATCGCCGTCGGACTGGTCCGAGATCTCGTCGGCCGGGCCGGAGTCCGCGCCCTCCTGCGCGGCGGGGGCCTCCTCGGCCGCCGCCTCCTCGCCGGAGGACTGGGACCCACCGTCGGACGATCCGCCACCGGACCCGTCCCCGATGACCGCGAGGTCGGCACCGACCGGGACGGTGTCGTCCTCCTGGACGAGGATCTCCTCGAGCGTCCCCGCCACCGGGGAGGGGATCTCGGTGTCGACCTTGTCGGTCGAGACCTCGAGGAGCGGCTCGTCGACCTCGACCGTGTCACCGACGTTCTTCAGCCACCGCGTCACGGTCCCCTCGGTGACGGACTCGCCGAGTGCGGGCATCTGTACACGTTCGGACATCAGGGGTGCTCTCCTTCGTGGGCGGCGGTGGCGTTCATCACTCTAGTTGTGTGCGTGGAGCGGCTTGCCGGCGAGCGCCATGTGGGCTTCGCCGAGGGCCTCGTTCTGGGTGGGGTGGGCGTGCACGAGGGAGGCGACGTCCTCGGGGTGGGCCTCCCAGCCGACGACGAGCTGGGCCTCACCGACCTGCTCGCCGATGCGCGAGCCGACCATGTGGACGCCGACGACCGGGCCCTCCTTGACGCGCACGAGCTTGACGAAGCCCTGGGTCTGCAGGATCTGGCTCTTGCCGTTGCCGCCGAGGTTGTACTCGTAGGTCTCGACCGCGTCGCCGTGGGCGGACCGCGCCTGCTCCTCGGTGAGGCCGACCGAGGCGACCTCCGGCTCGCAGTAGGTGACGCGCGGGATCTCGGCGTCGACGACCGGCACCGGCGAGAGCCCGGCGATCGACTCGGCGACGAAGATGCCCTGGGCGAAGCCGCGGTGCGCGAGCTGCAGGCCGGGCACGATGTCGCCCACGGCCCACACGCCCTCGACGGAGGTGCGGCACCGCTCGTCGGTGACGACGAAACCGCGCTCGAGCGTGACGCCGGCCTCCTCGAACCCGAGCCCGGACGTCGAGGGGCCGCGGCCCACCGCGACGAGCAGGAGGTCGGCCTCGAGGGACTCGCCGCCCTCGAGCGTCACGGTGACGACGCCGCCGGCCTGCGAGGCCGACTCGAACCGCGCGCCGGTGCGCACCGTGATCCCGCGCTTCCTGAACGCCCGTTCGAGCGCCGTCGAGCACGACGGGTCCTCGGCCGCGACGAGCCGGGGGAGAGCCTCGACGACGGTGACCTCCGAGCCGAACGAGCGCATGACGGAGGCGAACTCGACGCCGATGACCCCGCCGCCGAGGACGACGACGCGCCCCGGTACCTCGTCCAGCCCGAGCGCCTGGTCGCTCGTCATGACCCGGCCGCCGATCTCCAGGCCGGGCAGGGTGCGGGCGAAGGACCCGGTGGCGAGGACGACGTGCCGCCCGACGAGCCGGCGGTCGCCGACGACGACGGTGCGGCCGTCCTCGAGGCGGCCCTCGCCCTCGACGTACTCGACCTTCCGGGACTTCACGAGCCCCTGCAGGCCCTTGTGCAGCCGCGAGACGACGCCCTCGCGGTAGGCGGTGACGCCCGGGAGGTCGATGCCGTCGAGCGTGGCCCGCACGCCGAACCGCGACGCCTCGCGCGCCGCATCGGCGACCTCGGCGGCGTGGAGGAGCGCCTTGGTCGGGATGCAGCCACGGTGCAGGCAGGTCCCCCCGAGAAGGTCCTTCTCGACGAGCGCGACGGTCAGGCCCAGCTCGGCCGCGCGCAGCGCGCAGGCGTACCCGCCGCTCCCCCCTCCGAGGACGACGACGTCATGGGTGGTCTCGGCGGTGGCCGGCATCCCGGGCAGCTCCTTCGTGGTGGCGACGGGCGGGGCGTCCGCGGCGCGGGTGGTGCCGGCACGACGCTGACGAGCATCCTTGCACTCCCGTCGAGGGTGCACACATCCCTTTCCCAGCGTGCTCCCACCGGGGTGCGGGAGGCACGCCCTATCGTGGGCGCATGGCGTGGTGGAGGAGGCGGCGCGGCCCGGCGTCGCCCAGGGGAGGGGCGGACCTGTCGAGCGCGCGCGCCCACCTCGCCGACTTCGTGGCGTCGCGCCGCGGGGTCGAGGCCTACGTCGAGCCGGCCACGAACATCACGGCCACGACCGTCGTCCTCATCGCCCACGACGGCGAGTGGACCCGGCGCGCGCTGCCCTCGCGCCCCGTCGCCTTCGAGGTGGCGCGCGGCCTCGACGTCCCGGTCTACGACGTCAACCTCACCGGCTACCCCGCGCGGATGCGCGAGTGGACCGCCCGCCAGCGCCGCTCCAAGGAGCGCTGAGCACCAATCCGCTGGCCCCGGGGACCCGTCCGTGCGAGCGTGGGGGTCCGATCCCCGACGGAAGGACGACCCCGATGTCATCCAAGGACCGACCCCGCGCCGCCGTGCCCGACGACGTCAAGGCCCGGTTCAAGGCCGCGCTCGAGAAGAAGCAGGCCCACGGCGGCACCGACGTCTCCGACACCTCCGAGCACGGCAAGGTCGGCGGCGCCCACGGCCCCGAGACGAGCGCCCGGCAGCAGATGTTCCGGCGCAAGAGCGGCGGCTGACCGCCCGCCACCCGCGGGACCGTGCGCCCGCGCGGGTGCCGTGGGGCCGCGTCAGCCGGCCGAGCCCTCGACGAGGGTGAGGAGGGTGCCGACGCCGAAGCCGGTGCCGCCCTTGGGGGTCGCGCCCTTCGGGCCCTTCTCGTTGAACGCGGGTCCGGCGATGTCGATGTGGGCCCACGGGATGCCCTCGCCGACGAACTCCTGGAGGAAGAGGCCGGCGGTGAGCATGCCGCCGTCGCGGTCGCCCTTGTGGGCGATGTCGGCGGTGGGGGTCTCGAGCTTCTTGCGCAGCTCGACGGGCAGCGGCATCGGCCACGCGCCCTCACCGGCCGACCCGGCGGCGTCGACGACGCGGGAGCGGAAGGTGTCGTCGTTGCCCATGACGCCGGCGATGTCGGTGCCGAGGGCGACCACCTGGGCGCCGGTGAGGGTGGCGACGTCGACGATCCAGTCGGGGTGCTTCTCGCTCGCGAGGCAGAGGCCGTCGCCGAGGACCATGCGCCCCTCGGCGTCGGTGTCGAGGATCTCGACGCTCGTGCCGTCGCGCATGACGACGACGTCGCTCGGGCGCTGGGCCGTGCCGCTCGGCATGTTCTCGGCGAGGCAGAGGTAGCCGGTGACCGCGACCGGGAGGTCGAGCTCGGCGGCGGCGAGCACCGCGGCGGCGACGGCGGCGGCGCCGGCCATGTCGCACTTCATCGTCACCATCCCGGTGGCCGGCTTGATGTTGAGGCCGCCGGAGTCGAAGGTGATGCCCTTGCCGACGAGGGCGACCGAGGCCTTCGGCGCGCTCGGTGCCCACGACATCGTGACGATCCGCGGCGGGTTGGCCGAGCCCTGGCCGACTCCGGTGATGCCACCGAAGCCGCCCTTGACGAGCGCCTTCTCGTCGAGGACGGACACCGAGATCTTCGCGGTCGAGGCCGAGGCGCGCTTCTTCACCGCGTCGGCGAACGAGGCGGGGAACAGGTAGTTCGGGGGGGTGTTGACGAGGTCGCGGGCCCAGTCGCGCGCTGCCCCGAGGACGGCGGCGCGCGCCACGGCGTCCTTGGCCGCCTTCCCCTGGCCCGCACCCGACACCACGGTGATCCGCGGCCCGGCGGAGGCCGCCCGGGCGGCGCCCTTCGTGGCGCCGGTGCGGCGCGCCGGGAGCGGGCCGGACCGGTCGTACGTGTAGCAGCCGGCGAACGCCCCGTCGGCGACGGCGGACAGGCTCTCGACATCGGGCGTCGGGAGGGCGAGGGCGACCGACTTCTTGCCGCGCACCGTGCGCAGGGCGGCACCGGCGGCCCCGCGCAGCACCTCGTGCGGGTACGCCGTGCGCCGCGTCGTCCCCTCCCCGAGCCCGGTGAGGACGACCGAGGTCGCCTTGACCCCGGGCACGGCGACGACGCGGACCACCTCGTCCGGCCTCCCGGTCGCCTCGACGTCGGCGAGGACCGCCTGGAGGTGGACGACGGCCTTGCGGGGGAGGCCGTGGCCCGTCGCGAGGTCGGGGCCGTCGGGGGTGCTCACCGAGCCGACGACGAGGGTGTCGGCGGGCAGCTCGGCGGGCGTGCGGGTCGTCACGGAGAGGGTGGTCATGCGCGCACCCTACCGAGCAGCCGCGGGCCCCACGGCAGGCGGTAACGTGCCCGGCATGACCGACCTCCTGCGCTCCCCGCTCCACGACCGGCACGTCGCGCTCGGCGCCAAGATGGCCGACTTCGGGGGCTGGTCGATGCCCATCGAGTACCCCGGTGGCGGGGTCGTCGCCGAGCACACGGCGGTGCGCGAGCGGGTCGGAATCTTCGACGTGTCGCACCTGGGCAAGGCCCGCGTCTCGGGCACCGGCGCGGCCGACTTCGTCAACAGCTGCCTCACCAACGACCTGCTCCGGATCGGTCCGGGACAGGCGCAGTACACGATGTGCTGCACCGAGAACGGTGGGGTCGTCGACGACCTCATCCAGTACCTGCGCAGTGACGACGACGTCTTCCTCATCCCCAACGCCGCGAACACCGCCCGGGTCGTCGAGCTCCTTGCGACCGCCGCGCCCGAGGGCGTCACCGTCGAGAACCTCCACGACGCGTACGGCGTCGTCGCGGTGCAGGGCCCGCGCTCCGACGAGGTGCTCCGCGCCCTCGGCCTGCCCGTCGACCACGACTACATGAGCTTCGTCGAGGTCGAGTGGGAGGGGCTGCCCGTCATCGTCTGCCGCACGGGGTACACCGGCGAGCGCGGCTACGAGATCGTCCCCGCGTGGGACGTCACCGCCTCGGTGTGGGACGCCCTCGTCGAGGCCGTGCGCGCCGAGGGCGGTCTGCCCGCCGGGCTCGGTGCCCGCGACACGCTGCGCACCGAGATGGGGTACCCGCTCCACGGCAACGACCTGTCCGCCGACATCACGCCCGTCATGGCCGGCGCCGCCTGGGCGGTCGGCTGGGACAAGCCGCGGTTCTGGGGCAAGGAGGCGCTCACCGCCGAGCGTGCGGCGAAGCAGACCCGCCTCATGCGCGGCCTCGTCGTCACCGGGCGGGGCATCCCGCGCCCGCACTGCGACGTCAAGGACGAGTCGGGTGCCGTGGTCGGCGAGGTGACGTCGGGGACGTTCTCGCCCACGCGCAAGCAGGGCATCGCCCTCGCGCTGCTCGACCGGTCGGTGACCCTCGGCGACGAGGTCGTCGTCGACGTGCGCGGGCGCGACGTCCCCGCCACGGTCTCCAAGCCGCCGTTCGTCGAGGTGGGGGTGCGGGAAGCATGAGCGAGCAGTGGACCTGGGGCTACGAGGACGCCTCGGGCGCCGCGCTGACCGGGGAGGCCCTCACCGAGACCGCCTTCCCGACCCAGTCCGACGCCGAGAGCTGGTTCGGCGAGGTGTGGCACGACCTGTCGGACGCCGGCGTCGCCGCCGTGACCCTGTACCGCGACGGTGAGAAGGTCTACGGCCCGATGAGCCTGGACGCCGCTCCCTGAGGGAGGACGCGGGTCAGGCGGGGAACTGCCCGCGGTCCACCTGGGGACGCGGCATCCGCGACCGGCGCAGCTGGAAGGCGCGCATCGCCGCGTACATCCCGTTGCCGCGGGTCCTCGCGGCCTCCTCGCCGAACTTCTCGACGAGGCGCGCCCGCAGCCTGCGCCACATGAGGAAGGTGTCGGCGATCGCGGTGAGGAGGATGCCGTAGGTCAGCACCGTGACCATGAGGAGGATCTCGCTGGTGCGCACGAAGCTGAGCGCGAGGACGATGAGCATGAACGGCAGCATGAACTCGGCGAGGTTGCGCCGGGCGTCGACGTGGTCGCGGATGTAGCGGCGCACCGGACCCTTGTCGCGCGGGGGGAGGTGTGACTCGTCGCCGGTGATCATGGCCTGGCGCGCCTTCGACATCGCCTCACGGCGCTTCTCGCGGTCCTGCGCCCGCGCCTGCTTGCGGTCGGTGACGACGAGGGGGCGCTTGCGGGCGGCCTCCTGGTCGCGGCGCCGGGGGGTCGGCCGGTTCTTGGCGCCCTCGCGGTGGGCGAGGGCGTCCTCGGCGAGCTGGTCGTTGGTGGTCTTGCTGCGTCCGAACACCCCCCAACTCTAGGCGCTCCGCGGGACTGCTCGGACGCCTGCTCCCCGGCCCGGCCGCGTCCCCGGCCGCAGGTAGGGTCGGGCGGGTGACCGACGTCCTCCCCACCGACCAGCTCTCCGCCCTCCGCGACCGCGTGTCCGACCTGATGCCGGGCGTGCGCGCCGACCTCGAGGCCCTCACCCGCATCCCGAGCGTCAGCCTCGACGCGTTCGACCAGGCCCACGTCGAGGCGAGCGCCGAGGCGACGGCCGCGCTGCTGCGCGCCGAGGGCCTCGAGGTCGAGATCGTCCGCGAGGGCGGGCGGCCGGCCGTCATCGGGCACGTCGACGGCCCGCCCGGGTCGCCCACGGTGATGCTCTACGCGCACCACGACGTCCAGCCCCCCGGCGACGAGGCGCTCTGGGACAGCCGGCCGTTCGAGCCCACCGAGCGCGACGGGCGGCTCTACGGGCGCGGCGCGGCCGACGACAAGGCCGGGATCTTGGCGCACGTCGCCGCCCTGCGCGCGCACGCCGGGGCGCTGCCGGTCGGCGTCACCGTCTTCGTCGAGGGCGAGGAGGAGATCGGCTCCGACTCGCTGCCGACGATCCTCGAGCGGCACGGCGAGAAGCTGCGCGCCGACGCCATCGTCCTCGCCGACTCCACGAACTGGGCGATCGGCGAGCCGGCCCTCACAACGACGCTGCGCGGGATGATCCGCGTCGTCGTCACCGTGTCGACCCTCGACCACGGCGTGCACTCGGGGATGTTCGGCGGCGCGGTCCCCGACGCCCTCACCACGCTCGTGCGCGTCCTCGCCTCGCTCCACGACGACGCCGGCAACGTCGCCGTCGCCGGCCTGAAGGAGGGCGTCGCGGCCGACCTCGAGTTCTCCGAGGAGCGGCTGCGCGAGGAGTCGGGCCTGCTCGACGGCGTCTCGACGATCGGGTCCGGGTCGCTCCTCAGCCGGATCTGGACCAAGCCGTCCGCCACGACGATCGGCATCGACGCCCCCTCGGTCGCGACGTCGTCGAACACGCTCGTGCCGAGCGCCTCGGCGAAGGTCTCCATCCGCCTGGCTCCTGACGAGGACGACCTGGAGGCGTTCGAGCTCGTCAAGGGGCACCTGCTCGCGAACACCCCGTGGGGCGCGAAGGTCGAGGTCCACCTCGACGACCGTGGTCTGGGGTTCGCGGCGGACGCGCACGGACCGGTCTACGACGAGGCCCGGGCGGCCTTCCGCGACGCGTGGGGGGTCGAGCCCGTCGACATCGGGGTCGGCGGGTCCATCCCGTTCGTCGCGGCGTTCGCCGAGAGGTTCCCCGAGGCCGCCATCCTCGTCACGGGTGTCGAGGACCCCGACGCCCGCGCCCACGGCGCCAACGAGTCGCTGCACCTCGGCGAGTTCGAGAAGGTCTGCGTCGCCGAGGCCGTCCTGCTCGCCCGTCTCGGCGCGCTGCCGCGCTGAGGGAGGTTCCGATGGCCCAGGGCAGCTACGTCGAGGACGAGTTCCGCCGCGACACGTCGTACATCGAGGACCGCATCGCCCGTGACGGCACCGGGGAGCACGAGTGGCCCGTCGAGGCCGGCCGGTACCGCCTCGTCGTCGCGCGCGCCTGCCCGTGGGCCAACCGGGCGATCATCGTCCGCCGTCTCCTCGGCCTCGAGCCGGTGCTCTCGATGGGGGTGTGCGGACCGACCCACGACGCCGACAGCTGGACCTTCGACCTCGACCCCGGTGGCGTCGACCCGGTGCTCGGCATCCCGCGCCTGAAGGACGCCTACGAGAAGCGCTTCCCGGGCTACCCGCGGGGCATCACGGTTCCGGCGGTCGTCGACGTCCCGAGCGGCGCGGTCGTGACGAACGCCTTCGCCCAGCTGACCCTCGACCTGTCGACGCAGTGGTCCGCCTTCCATCGCGAGGGTGCACCCGACCTCTACCCCGAGGCGCTGCGCCCCGAGATGGACGCGGTGATGGAGGAGGTCTACACCGAGGTCAACAACGGCGTGTACCGCTGCGGCTTCGCCGGCACCCAGGCGGCGTACGAGAAGGCATACGCCCGCCTGTTCGCCGCCCTCGACCGGCTCACCGAGCGGCTGTCGACCCGGCGCTTCCTCATGGGCGAGACGATCACCGAGGCCGACGTGCGGTTGTTCACGACCCTCGCGCGCTTCGACGCCGTCTACCACGGTCACTTCAAGTGCAACCGGCACAAGCTGTCCGAGCTGCCGGTCCTCTGGGCCTACGCGCGCGACCTGTTCCAGACGCCCGGGTTCGGCGACACGACGGACTTCGTGCACGTCAAGAGCCACTACTACGAGGTCCACCGCGACATCAACCCGACCGGCGTGGTCCCCGCCGGTCCCGACCTCTCCGGCTGGGCCGAGCCGCACGGCCGGGAGTCCTTGGGCGACAACCCCTTCGGTGACGGCACGCCGCCCGGACCGCCCCCGGAGGGCGAGCGCGTGCCGACCGCCCACAACCCCCACGTCGGCCCCGACGGCCTCGTGCACGTCTGAGCGCGCGGGGTCAGTCCTTGGCGGTCTCGCCGGGGAGGGCGAGCATCCGGTCGAGGGCGACGCGCGCGTGGTGGGCGACGTCGGGGTCGACCCGGATCGGGTTGACGACCCGCCCCTCGGCGAGCGACTCCAGCGCCCACACGAGGTGCGGGAGGTCGATCCGGTTCATCGTCGAGCAGTAGCAGACGTTCTTCTCGAGGAAGACGATCCGCTGCTCGGGGAACTCGGCGGCCAGGCGGCGCACGAGGTTGAGCTCGGTTCCCACCGCCCACGCGGTCCCCGGCGGGGCGGCCGCGATCGTCCTGATGATCTTCTCGGTGGAGCCGACCTCGTCGGCGAGCTCGACGACCTCGTGGCGGCACTCGGGGTGGACGATGACCTTGACGTCGGGGATCTCGCGGCGGGCCGCCTCGACGGCCTCGACCGAGAAGCGGCCGTGGACCGAGCAGTGCCCGCGCCACAGGATCATCGTCGCGTCGCGCAGCTGCTCGGGGGTGAGGCCGCCCATCGCCCGGTGCGGGTCCCAGACCACGCAGTCCTCGAGCGGGCGGCCGAGGTCGCGGGCGTAGGTGTTGCGACCGAGGTGCTGGTCGGGGAGGAAGAGGACCTTGCCGCCGGACCCTGCCTGCTCGAGGGCCCACGTCAGCGCGGTCCTGGCGTTGGAGGACGTGCAGATGGTCCCGCCGTGGCGCCCGGTGAACGCCTTGATGGCGGCCGAGGAGTTCATGTACGTCACGGGCACCGTGACGTCGGCGACCCCGGCCTCGACGAGCTCGTCCCAGCACTCCTCCACCTGGTCGATGGCGGCCATGTCGGCCATCGAGCAGCCGGCCGCGAGGTCGGGCAGGACGACGGTCTGGCTGTCGGCGGTGAGGATGTCGGCCGACTCGGCCATGAAGTGCACCCCGCAGAAGACGACGTACTCGGCGTCCGGGCGCGCGGCGGCCTCCTTCGCGAGCTTGAACGAGTCGCCCGTGACGTCGGCGAACTGGATGACCTCGTCGCGCTGGTAGTGGTGCCCGAGGACGAAGACGCGGTCGCCGAGGGCCTCCTTGGCCGCGCGGGCGCGCTCGACCAGCCCGGGGTCCGAGGGCGCCGGCAGGTCGCCGGGGCACTCGACGCCGCGCTCGCTCGCGAGGTCGCGACCGTGCCCGAGGACGAGCAGGGGCAGTGGCGCGTTGCGGGGTGTGTCGGTCGTCGTCGTCACCCCTCGATCGTAGGTGCTCAGCCCATGGACCTCTGACCGTCGATCGACTCGCGGATGATGTCGGCGTGCCCGGTGTGGTGGGCCAGCTCGGAGAGGATGTGCACGAAGACGCGCCGCGCGCTGCGCCGCTCGCCCGGGGTGAACCAGGGCGCCGGGGGCAGGGCGTGGTCGGCGCCGAGGTCGCAGGTGCGGACCAGCTCGTCGGTGTGGGCGGCGACCTCCCGGTAGAGCGCGACGACGCCCTCGAGCGTCTCGTCGGGGAGCAGCCGGAACTCGTTCGCCCGGGCCTCGAGGTCGGCGTCCTCGCCCCCGGCCATCGCCCCGCTCTCGACGAAGTCGGTCCACCCGCGCTCGGTGAGGGCGACGTGCTTGACGAGGCCGCCGAGGCACAGCTCGCTCGCCGTGGGCGTGAGCCGCGCCTGGTCGTCGGTGAGGCCCTCCACGGTGTGGAGGAAGAAGTACCTCTGCTGGGCGAGCGCCTCGAGGAGCGAGACCCGCTCGGGGTCGAGGGTGGTGTCGGTCGTGCCCTGCGGTGTCGCGGTCATCGCTGGTCCTCCCCGGTCGGTGGCGGTGCTCGCGCACCCCGTCCGACCCGACGCTAGCGAGCGCCACCGACACCTGCGCCCCGGCGCCGTGCCCACCGCCCCGCCCACCGATACCCTCTCGCCGTGCGCGTCCTCATCGCCCCGGACTCCTTCGGGTCAACGCTCGGCCCGGTGCAGGCGGCGACGGCCATGGCGGAGGGCTGGAACCGCGGCGCCCCGCACGACGAGGTCGACCTCCTCCCGCTCAGCGACGGAGGGCCGGGCTTCCTCGACGTCCTCGGCCGCGCCCTGGGCGGGACCACGGTGATGACGACCGTCAGCGACCCGCTGGGCCGTGAGGTCCCCGCCGCCGTCCTCCTCGTCGAGCGCGGCGGGCGCAGGACGGCGTACATCGAGGCCTCCCAGGCGACCGGCATCCACCTCCTCGGCGCGGACGAGCGAGACCCCGGCCTCACGAGCACCTGGGGTGTCGGGCGCCTCGTCGAGACCGCGCTCGCCGAGGGCGCCGCGACGGTCGTCCTCGGCGTGGGCGGCGGTGCCACGAACGACGCCGGCGCCGGCCTGCTCGCCGCGCTCGGGGCAGGGCCGGCCTCGGTGCTCGCGCGCGGCGGCCTCGCGCTCGCCGACGCCCCCGACGACGCCCTCGTCGGGCTGCCCGCCGTCCTGGACCGGCTGGCCGGCGTCGACCTCGTCCTCGCGACGGACGAGGACACCCCGCTCCTCGGCCTGCAGGGCACGAGCGCCGTCGAGGCGCCGCGCAAGGGGGCCTCCGCGACGCAGGCACAGGCCCTCGAGGGCGCGCTGGGGCACTTCACCGACGTCGTGCGCCGATCCGTCCCCGCCCCGCCCCTCGACCTGCTCTCCGGGATGCCGCGCCGCCTCGACCGCGAGCCCGGCGCGGGCGCGGCCGGCGGCCTCGGCTTCGCCCTGCTCGCCCTCGGCGCGCGCCGGGTGGGAGCCGTCGAGACGGTGCTGCGCGAGGTCGGGTTCGGCATCGCCGCCGCGCGGGCCGACCTCGTGGTCACCGGCGCCGGCCGGGTCGACTGGAGCACGATGCGCGGCTCGGTCGTGGCCGGGGTCGCCGCCGCCACCCTGGAGACGGCCCGGCCCACCGTCCTCGTCGCGGGGGAGTGCCTCGTCGGGCGGCGGGAGACGATGGCGCTCGGGCTCGCCGCGACCTACGCCGTGGCCGAGACCCCCCGGGAGGTCGAGGCGATGGTCGCGGACCCCGTCGAGACCCTCGCCGCCCGCACGGCCCGGGTCGCCCGCACCTGGTCACCCGCGCGCTGACGCCGACCACACGCCCTCCGACCCCCGCCAGGGCACGGGCTACCGCCCCGTCGGTGTCGCGATCGCGACACCTACGGGGCGGTAGCACGCGCCTCGGATCGGCGATGGTGACGACGCGCCGGTGGACACCCGGGCGGACCGCGCCCGGGACCGACGTACCATGGGAGGGCGCCGGGAACACGGAGCGACCCCACGAGGTTGACCCCCGCGACCCGGCCGGCAACCGGCCACCGCCAGCTACAGGAGTGCCATCCATGAGCGACCAGCTCCAGACCACCGAGGCCCCCACGACCGAGGAGGCCGCCCACGGCGTCGTCCTCACCGACGTCGCGGCCACGAAGGTCCAGTCCCTGCTCGCGCAGGAGGGTCGCGACGACCTCCGCCTGCGGGTCGGCGTGCAGCCGGGTGGCTGCTCGGGCCTGATCTACCAGCTCTACTTCGACGAGCGCACCCTCGACGGTGACCTCGTCCGCGACTTCGGCGGTGTCGAGGTCGTCGTCGACCGGATGAGCGCCCCCTACCTCGAGGGCGCCACCATCGACTTCGCCGACACGATCGAGAAGCAGGGCTTCACCATCGACAACCCCAACGCGGGGAGCTCGTGCGCCTGCGGCGACAGCTTCAGCTGACGCGCCCGGCCGGCCTCGCCGCCGGCCCACCCGAGAGGGCCCGCACCACCACGGTGCGGGCCCTCTCGGCGTCCCCGGGGGTCCGTCCGCCCCGCCGCGGACGGTAGGTTCTCCCCGTGCAGATCGCCGTCGCCGGGTCCATCGCCACCGACCACCTCATGACCTTCCGGGGGAGCTTCGCCGACTCCCTCGTCGTCGAGCAGCTGGACAAGATCTCGGTCAGCTTCCTCGCCGACTCCCTGGAGATCCGCCGCGGCGGTGTCGCCGGGAACATCTGCTTCGGGATGGCGGTGCTCGGCTCGCGCCCGATCCTCGTCGGGGCCGCAGGGGAGGACTTCGCCGACTACCGCAGCTGGCTGACACGGCACGGCGTCGTCACCGACCACGTGCACATCTCCGACTCGCGGCACACCGCCCGCTTCGTCTGCACGACCGACGACACGATGGCCCAGATCGCCACCTTCTACCAGGGCGCGATGGCCGAGGCGCGGATGATCGAGCTCGGCCCGATCCACGAGCAGTGGGGGCTGGACCTCGTCCTCATCGGCGCCGACGACCCCGAGGCGATGCTGCGCCACACCAAGGAGTGCCGCAGCCGCGGGATCCCCTTCGTCGCCGACCCCTCCCAGCAGCTCGCGTTCGCCGACGGGCCCGTCATCCGCTCGCTCATCGACGGTGCGGACTACCTGTTCACGAACGAGTACGAGTCGCACCTCACCGAGACCAAGACCGGGTGGACGCAGGAGGAGATCGACGCGCGCGTGACGACCCGCGTCATCACCCGTGGCAAGGACGGTGCCGACATCCGCACCAAGGGCGAGGAGCCGATCCACGTCCCCGTCGCCGGCGAGGTCAAGCGCGTCGACCCCACCGGCGTCGGTGACGCCTTCCGCGCCGGCTTCCTCGTCGGCCTCGCCGGTGGGCTCGGCCACGAGCGGTGCGCGCAGATCGGCTCGACCCTCGCGACGTACGTCCTCGAGACGGTCGGCACCCAGGAGTACGTCGTGCGGCGAGACGCCTTCCTCGAGCGCATCGAGACCGCCTACGGCGCCGAGGCGGCCGAGGAGATCGCACCCCTCGTGCGCACCGCCAACGGCTGACCGGGACCGGCCCACGATGCCGTTCCCGCCCGTCGACCCGGAGCCGAGCCACTGGCTCCTCGACGGCACGCGCGCCGACCCGGGCGAGGACCTCGTCGCCGCCGGCGCCGACCTCGAGCCCGGCACCATCCTCGCGGCCTACCGGGCCGGACTGTTCCCGATGGGCCTGGGGGTCCACGGCTCGGGCACCATCGGCTGGTGGTCGCCCGACCCGCGGGGCGTCATCCCCGTCGGGGCCCTGCGGGTGCGGCGCTCCCTGCGCCGGGCGCTGGACCGGTTCGAGGTGCGGGTCGACACCGCCTTCGACGAGGTCGTCAGGCGCTGCGCCGACCCCGACCGCGACGGGCGGTGGATCACCGACGACATCGCCGCGGCCTACGGGCGCCTCCACGACCTGGGCTGGGCGCACAGCGTGGAGGCCTGGCAGGACGGCGAGCTCGTCGGTGGGCTCTACGGGCTGTCGGTCGGGGGCCTGTTCGCCGGGGAGTCGATGTTCCACTCGGTGCGCGACGCGTCGAAGGTGGCCCTCGTCGGGCTCGTCGAGCGGTTCTTCGCCGACGGCGACCCGCGCCGGCTCGTCGACGTCCAGTGGGCCACCGAGCACCTCCAGCGGCTCGGGGCGCAGGAGTGGCCGCGGGAGCGGTACGTCGCCGCGCTCCGGGAGGCGCTCAAGGCCCCTCAGGTCGACCTCTCGGCCGCCCCGCCCACCACGACCCGGTAGGTCGTCACCCCGTCGGGGTCGGCCGCGCCCACCTCGACCTCGTGCCCGCGCATCCGGCCCCACGCCGGCACGTCCGAGCGGGCCGCGACGTCGTCGGCAAGGAGGGTGAGGCGCGACCCCGGCGGCAGGGTGCGAGCGGCCCGCGCCACCCGGATCACGGGCACGGGGCAGCGGGTGCCGCGGGCGTCGACGACGAGGGCGTCGCCCTCCGGCTCGCTCACAGGTCGTCCGTCCCGAGCCGGCGCCGGACGGCGGCGACGGCGTCCGGCAGCTCGCGGCACAGCCGTTCGACGTCGTCGGCGCGGGTGGGGGAGACGCCGGCGAGGGGGAGGGTGACGCGGACGTTGCCGTGCGTGAGGACGCCCATGGCCGCGAGGACGTGGCTGGGGCGGAGCGCGCTGGACGTGCACGCCGAGCCGGAGGCGACGTGCAGGCCGCGGCGGGCCAGCTCCTCGACGAGCACCTCGCCGTCGGCGTACAGGACGCTGAAGGTGACGACGTGGGGGAGGCGGTCGGCGGGGTCGCCGACGACCTCGACGTCGGGGACCGCGGCCGCCGCCGCCCGGACGCGGTCGACGAGGGCGCGGGCCTCGGCCTCCTCGGCCGCCCGACCGGCCGCGCCCTGGCGCCAGGCCTCGGCGGCGGCGAGGACGAGCGGCACCCAGGGGGCCGCGTGCTCGCGCCCCTGCTCGGCCTCGCGCCGCGGGCCGGGCAGCCCCCACCGGGTACCGGCCCGCACCGCGAGCAGGCCCAGCGGAGGTCCACCGAACGAGGCCGCGTCGGCGACGACGACGTCGGCGTCGCGGAGCAGGGCGTCGGAGGTCGCGTCCCGCCCTAGGGAGGACGTCGCGTCGAGGAGGAGGGGCACACCGGCCGCGCGTGCCGCGGCGGCGACCTCCGCGACCGGCTGGCGGGTGCCGACCTCGCCGTTGGCGGTCTGGACCACCGCCGCGCCCACGTCGCCCGCCGCGAGCGCGTCTGCGTAGGCCGCGACGTCGGCGCGCCCGTCCCGCCCGACGGGCACCGGCTCGCCGACGCCCGGCTGGACGAGGACGACCGACCGCTCGGTCGCCGCGGCGACGACCCGTTCGCCGACCCGCCGCCGGGCGTGGCGCAGCCCGGTGACCGCGAGCTCGAGGGCGGCCTCGGCGCCGACGTGGACCGACACCTCCCCGGGACGGGCGCCCAGGGCCTCGGCGAGGACGGAACGGGCGGTGTCGAGGAGGGCGCGGGCCTCCCGGCCGGGGCCGTGGAGGCGGGTCGGGTCGGCCGACCCGGGCCCCAGCGCGGCCTCGAGGGTGCGGGCCGCGAGGGGGTGCAGCGGACCCCTCACGGCGTCGAGGAGGCCCCCGTCGAGGCGCAGGTCAGAGGTGTCCGCCACAGGTTCGACGCTAGTCCCCCCTGCCTGACCGGTCCGTGGGGGGTGCAGTAGGGTTTGCAGCGTCCGTCGACCTCCTCCTGACGAAGGGTGCAGCGGTGCGCCAGCACGACCTCCCCACGCCCCGTCGGGCCCGCCGCCGCCTCGGCGCGTGGGCCCTCATCGGGTCGCTCCCGGCCGCCGCCCTCACGGGGTGCTCGAGCGCCGAGGACCTCCGCGGCGACGCCTCGACCGGCTGGCTGCCAAACGCCGTCACCGAGGGTGGCGAGACGGTCACGACGCTGTGGATCGGCGCGTGGATCGCGGCGCTCGCCGTGGGCGCCCTCGTCATCGGCCTCATCGTCTGGTGCGCCGCGGCCTACCGCCGCAAGCAGGACGACAACGAGCTGCCGGTCCAGCTGCGCTACAACATCCCGATCGAGATCCTCTACACCGTCGTGCCGATCTTCATGGTCGTCGTCCTCTTCGCCTACACCGCGCGCGACGAGGCGGCCCTGCTCGAGCGCCGACCGGACCCGGACGTCACGGTCAACGTCGTCGGCAAGCAGTGGAGCTGGGACTTCAACTACGTCGAGGAGGACGTCCACGAGGTCGGCACGCAGGCGATCCTCACGGGGGAGCCCGGCGCGGTCGACACCGTCCCGACGATGTACCTGCCGGTCGGCGAGCGCATCGAGTTCGTCCTCACCGCGCGCGACGTCATCCACTCGTTCTGGGTGCCGGCCTTCCTCCAGAAGATGGACATGATCCCGGGACGGGTCAACCGCTTCCAGGTCACGCCCACGCAGGAGGGCACCTTCAAGGGCAAGTGCGCCGAGCTCTGCGGGGCCTACCACTCGCAGATGCTGTTCAACGTCAAGGTGGTCTCCCGCGCCGAGTACGACGCCCACGTCGCCGAGCTGCGGGCGAAGGGGCAGACCGGCCTGCTCAACAACGAGCTCAACCGGGAGCAGCTCATGGACGACCAGATCGACAACGAGAACATCGACGGGAGTCAGTGACGATGAGCGCCGCCACCGACAGCACGATGCTGCGGGAGACGACCACGCGGGCCCGCAGCCGGCGGATCGCCCCCGGCTCGGTCGTCATCAAGTGGGTCACCACGACCGACCACAAGGTCATCGGGCACCTGTACTTCATCACCTCGTTCATCTGGTTCCTCATCGCCGGGCTCATGGCGCTCGTCATCCGCGCCGAGCTCGCCGAGCCGGGGCTGCAGCTGGTCGACAACCCCGACCAGTACAACCAGCTGTTCACGATGCACGGCACGATCATGCTGCTGCTCTTCGCGACGCCGCTGTTCGCCGGCTTCGCGAACGCGCTGATGCCGCTGCAGATCGGCGCCCCCGACGTCGCCTTCCCGCGGCTGAACATGTTCGCGTACTGGCTCTACCTGTTCGGCGGCATCATCGCCGGCGCCGGCTTCCTCACTCCCGGTGGGGCCGCCTCGTTCGGCTGGTTCGCCTACGCCCCGCTCTCGGACAACAGCTACAGCCCGGGCCTCGGCGGGGACCTGTGGGTCTTCGGCCTCGCGCTCGGTGGCTTCGGCACGATCCTCGGTGCCGTCAACTTCATCACGACGATCCTGTGCATGCGCGCGCCCGGCATGACGATGTTCCGGATGCCGATCTTCACGTGGACCGTGCTCATCACCTCGATCCTCGTGCTCATCGCCTTCCCGGCCCTGGCCGCCGCGCTCTTCGCGCTCGGCGCCGACCGGCGCTTCGGGGCCCACGTCTTCGACCCCGAGAACGGCGGGGCGATGCTGTGGCAGCACATCTTCTGGTTCTTCGGGCACCCCGAGGTCTACATCATCGCGCTGCCCTTCTTCGGCATCATCTCCGAGGTCCTGCCGGTCTTCTCGCGCAAGCCGATCTTCGGCTACAAGACCCTCGTGTACGCGACGATCGCCATCGCGGCCCTCTCGGTCAGCGTGTGGGCGCACCACATGTACGTCACCGGACAGGTGCTGCTGCCGTTCTTCGCGATCATGACGATGCTCATCGCCGTGCCCACCGGGGTGAAGTTCTTCAACTGGATCGGCACGATGTGGGGCGGCAAGGTCAGCTACGACACGCCGATGCTCTGGGCCAACGGCTTCCTCGTGACCTTCCTCCTCGGCGGCCTCACCGGCATCATCCTCGCGACGCCGACCCTGGACTTCCAGCTGTCCGACAGCTACTTCGTCGTGGCGCACTTCCACTACGTCGTCTTCGGCACCGTCGTCTTCGCGATGTTCTCGGGCTTCTACTTCTGGTGGCCCAAGCTCACCGGCCGGATGCTCGACGAGACGCTCGGCAAGGTCCACTTCTGGATGCTGTTCATCGGCTTCCACCTCACCTTCCTCGTCCAGCACATCCTCGGGATGCAGGGCATGCCCCGCCGGTACGCCGACTACATGCCCGAGGACGGCTTCCAGCTCGGCAACCAGATCTCGACGACCGGCGCCTTCCTGCTCGGGCTGTCGACGCTGCCGTTCCTCTACAACGTGTGGAAGACGTGGCGCTCGGCGCCGCTCGTCGAGGTCGACGACCCGTGGGGCTACGGCGGGTCGCTGGAGTGGGCGACCTCCTGCCCGCCCCCGCGGCACAACTTCACCGAGATCCCCCGGATCCGTTCCGAGCGGCCAGCGTTCGACCTCCGTCACCCGCAGGCGGCCCCGGGCGGGTACCACGACCAGCGGATGGCCAAGGAGAGCGTCCTCGTCGACGCGCTCGGCCCGGCCGACCTCGGGGACAACGCCTTCGTCGAGCCCGACGAGAAGAAGGAGCACTGACCGATGCGTGCGATGGAGAAGCTCGGCCTCCTCATCGGGGTGTTCGCCTTCGTCATGGCGGCGATCTACGGGCCGTGGACGAACAGCACCGAGATCGGCGTCGAGTGGGTCGGTGTCATCGGCCTGATCCTCGCCGGACTGCTCGGCTTCATGATCGCCTGGTACCTCTGGATGACGCGGCGCCGGCTCGAGCCGGACCCGTCCGACGACCCGATCGGCGAGATCGACGAGTTCCAGGGCGACTTCGGGTTCTTCAGCCCGCACAGCTGGTGGCCGCTGTTCCTCGGCGGCTCCGCGGCGCTGTGCTTCCTCGGCCTCGCGGTCGGCTGGTGGATCTTCATCATCGGGGCCTTCTTCGCGGTGCCCGCGCTCGTCGGCTGGACCTTCGAGTACTTCAAGGGCGAGCACGCCCTCTGACCCCTCCCGTCGCCGGGGGCCCGTCCGAACCCTGCTGACAACCCGCGCGGCCGGTGCAGCGGGCGTGGCCGGCCTGGCCGGAGCGCTGATGGTGCTCAGCGTGCGGCTCCAGCCCCCCTGGCTCGCTCGGCTCCTGGCTCGGCAGGGGGTCGTCGCGGTCGCCACGCGGACGTCGTCGGCCGAGGTCGCCCTGACGTTCGACGACGGGCCGCACGAACCCCTCTCCTCCCGCCTGCTCGACGTCCTCGCCTCCCACGGGGTGCCTGCGACGTTCTTCTACCTCGGGTCCGCGGTCGAGGCCCACCCGGAGGTGGTCCGGGCCGCGGTCGCTGCCGGCCACGAGGTCGGCAACCACGGTTGGCTCGACCGCCCGACGATCCGGCTGTCGCGCACCGCCCTCCGCGCCGACATCACGCGTACCGGGGAGGCGGTGCGGCGTGTCACGGGACGCACACCGGTCCTCTTCCGCCCCGGCTCGGGATGGCTGACGCCCGGGCAGCTGCGGGACCTCACGGCCCTGGGGTACCGGGTGGTCCTCGGCTCCGTCGCAGTCCTGGACCTCACCGTCGCCGACGTCGACCGCGAGCTGCGCTTCCTCCTCGCCCGCGTCCGGCCGGGGTCGGTCATCGTGCTCCACGAGGGCGGCGCGGCCCGTGAGCGCGTCGTCGACCTCGTGGCCCGGCTGCTGCCCGAGCTCGCAGCACGGGGCTACGCGTGCGTCCCCCTGTCCCGGCTGCTCGGCGCGTCCACATCGCGCTGAGGCCGGCCCCGGGGCGGGCCGCCCGCCCGGTTCAGTCCCAGCCGAGCTCGTGCAGGGCGTCGTCGTCGATGCCGAAGTGGTGCGCGATCTCGTGGACGACGGTGACGGCGATCTCCTCGCGCAGGTCGTCCTCGTCGTCGCACATCCGGGTCAGGGGTCCGCGGAAGAGCAGGATGCGGTCGGGGAGCGAGCCGGACTCCCACCAGGTGCCGCGCTCGGTCAGCGGGGTCCCCTCGTAGACGCCGAGGAGGTCGGGGTCGTCGGCCGGCGGCTCCTCCTCGACGAAGAAGGCGACGTTGTCGAGCATGGCCATCAGCTCGGCCGGGACCTCGTCGAGGGCCTCCTCGACGATGGCGTCGAACTCCTCGGCGGTCAGCGGCTCCACGGCACCAGCCTGCCACCCGTCAGTCGCGGTCCCGGGGTGGGGCCTGCAGGGCGGTCAGGGCTGGCCGGCCGAGCGGGCGGCCGTTCCACGAGGCGGTGGCCGCCCCGTCGGCGCAGCGCAGGGCCAGGACGTGAGGAGTCTCCAGGGCGGCGACGCGCGCCTCGAAGACGTCCGGTGCGGTCCAGCCGCCCGACGCGACCCACGGGAAGCCGTCGGGGTCCGGCCAGCCACCGTCGCCGCACCGGACCGTCACCGACCCGCCGTCGTCGATGTCGAGCACCCAGTCGGCGCCGTCGCCGTCGCCGCGCCGGACCGTGACCCGCGTGAGGGCGGGGTGGTCCTCGCAGGGCTCGTGGGTGTGCTCCCACGGCCCGTCGCCCACCGGCGCGGCCGACGAGCGCGGTGCGCCGAGCCGGGCCGCCGCCAGGCGCGCCGACAGCACCCCGTGGGCGCCGTCGTCGCGCGCGAGGGCGCCGGGCGCGAGCCCGGGCAGCAGGACCTCCCAGATGCCGTCGAGGAGCGCCTGGGTGTCGGTGCTGCAGGAGGTGACACCGACGACGAGCCCGGCCGCCGGGACCACGACGGCGAACTGGCCCCAGGCGCCGTCGGCCCGGAAGGCGTCGTGGCGGCACCGCCACAGCTGGTAGCCGTACCCCTGCTGCCAGTCCACGGTCTCGGGGTGCGGTGTGGTGTCCACCTGCGCGGCACTCGCGCGGGCGACCCACCCCTCGGGGAGGAGGTGGCGTCCGCCCCACACGCCGTCCAGGCGCAGCAGCTCACCGAGGCGGGCCAGGGCCTCGGTCGTCACGTGCAGTCCGGAGAAGCCCGCGTCGAGCCCGTCGTGCCCGCTCCATGCCGCGGGGCCGACGCCGAGGGGGTCCAGGAGCCGCGGGCGGAGGTAGTCGAGGAGGCGTCGCCCACTGCGCCGCTGCACCGCCAGGGCGGCCATCAGCGTCGCGCCGTTGTGGTAGACGAACCACGAGCCCGGCTCGCACTCAGGCTCCTTCGCGAGGAACTCGGCGGGGAAGGTCCGCAGGTCGCCGTCGCGCCAGACGTAGGTGTCGGCCTCGTGGCCGGTGGACATCGACAGGACGTGGTGGAGGGCCAGCCGGGCCGCCCTCGGACCGGCGACCGCCGCGGCCTCCGGGAAGACGTCGACGAGCCGTTCGTCGAGGGAGAGCAGCCCCTCGGCCTCGGCCAGGCCCACGGCGCACGAGGTGAACGTCTTGCTCACCGAGTACACGAGCTGCACGACGTCGGGGCGGTACGGCGCCCACGTCCCCTCGGCGACGACCCGGCCGTGCCGCAGGACGAGCACGCCGTGCGCCTCCACCGCGGAGGCGTCCCAGCGCTCGAGGAGGGCCGTGAGGGCCGCCGGGGGCACGCCCACGTCCTCCGGCCGCGACCGGGGGAGGCGCGGGACGCCGTCAGTGACGAGCGACGCCCTGCTCCTCCTGGGCCTCGATGCCGCGCGCGCCGCCGGAGGCCGAGGCCTCGATCGACTCGTCGGCGTGGCCGTCGTGGTGGGCGGCGGCGAGCTCGGCCGGCGTGACCGGGTTGACGGCGTCGGCGAAGTAGAACCGCGACAGGGCCGCGCGGATGCGGTCGGAACGGCCCGCCCGGCGCGCGACACCGTGCTCGTCGACGTCGGCCTCGAGCTCGTGGACCGACACCGGGTCGTGCTGGACGAGCACCCAGTGCTCGGGCGTGAGCTCGGTGTCGTGCCGCTCGAAGAACCGGCCGTCGGGCGTGCGGATGATCGTCCCGGTCTCGCGGCCGTGCAGGACGGTGTCGCGGTCACGGCGCTGCAGGCTGAGGCAGACCCGCTTGGTCACCCAGAACACGATGGGCGGCAGGACGAACAGCGCGATGCGGAAGAACCACGTGATGTCGTTGATCGACATCCCGAGCTTGATCGCGATGATGTCGTTGCCGGCCGCGAACATGAACACCGTGTAGGCGGTGATGCCGGCCATGCCGATGCCCGTGCGGACCGGGGCGTTGCGCGGGCGCTCGAGGAGGTGGTGCTCGCGGTCGTCCTTGGTGACGAAGCGCTCGAGGAACGGGTAGACGCCCAGGACCGTGTACACGAGCGGCAGGAGGACGAGCGCGCCCAGCGCGATGTTCGGCGAGAACGTGAACCCGAAGGCCGTGATCTCGAGCCACCCCGGCAGCAGGCGCAGCGCACCGTCGGCGAAGCCCATGTACCAGTCGGGCTGCGACCCCGCGGTGACCGGCGACGGGTCGTAGGGCCCGTAGCCCCAGATCGGGTTGATCTGGACCAGCGCCGAGATGAGCGCGATGACGCCGAAGACGATGAAGAAGAAGCCGCCGGCCTTCGCCGCGTACACCGGCATCACGGGGAAGCCCACGACGTTCTCGTTGGTGCGTCCCGGACCCGGGTACTGGGTGTGCTTGTGGAGGAACACCAGACCGATGTGCGCGGTGAAGAGGCCGACGAGGATCGCCGGGATGAGCAGGATGTGGGCGCTGTACAGCCGCGGGATGATCATCTCGCCGGGGAACGGGCCACCGAAGATGCCGTAGACGAGGTAGGACCCGATGACCGGGGAGGTCTGGACGAAGCCCGCCATGGCTCGGATCCCCGTGCCGGAGAGCAGGTCGTCGGGGAGGGAGTAGCCGGCGAAGCCCTCGATGATCGCGAGGAGGGCGAGGACGGTGCCGATGACCCAGTTGATCTCGCGCGGCTTGCGGAACGCGCCGGTGAAGAAGACGCGGAACATGTGCACGGTCAGCGCCACGATGAAGATCAGCGCGGCCCAGTGGTGGATCTGGCGGATGATCAGCCCGCCCTTGATGTCGAAGCTGATGTCGAGGGTCGAGGCGTAGGCCTGGGACATCTCGACGCCGCGCAGCGGCACGTACGAGCCGTCGTACACGGTGTGTCCCGCGCTCGGGATGAACCAGAACGTGAGGAAGGCCCCGGTGAGCAGGCAGATGATCATCGAGTACATGGCGATCTCACCGAGCATGAACGACCAGTGCTCGGGGAAGACCTTCTTCATGAGGTAGCCGACCGGCTTCGACGCCCCGGTGCGGTCGTCGACCCAGCCTGCGACGCCGCCGATCTTGCGGGCGGCGGCCGACGGGGGAGCCTCGGCGGGGGCGTCCCCGGCGCGCAGGGCGTCGGCGGGGCGGTCGGTCGTGGTGCTCATCAGCCACGCTCCCAGAAGCTCGGGCCGACCGCCTCGCGGAACGGCTGGGCGGAGACGAGGTACCCCTCGTCGTCGACGGTGATCTTCAATTGTGGCAGGGCGCGCTTCGCGGGGCCGAAGATGACCTTGCAGTCCTGGGTGACGTCGAAGGTCGACTGGTGGCACGGGCACAGCAGGTGGTGCGTCTGCTGCTCGTAGAGGCCGACCGGGCAGCCGACGTGGGTGCAGATCTTCGAGTAGGCGACGATGCCCTGGTAGCCCCAGTCCTTCTCCTTCTGCGACTGGATCTTCTCCTCCTCGAGGCGGATGAGGAGGACCGCGGCCTTCGCCTTCTCCTCGAGCACGTGGTGCTCGAGCTCGAGCAGGCCCTCGGGCAGGACGTGGACGACCGACCCGATCGTGAGGTCCTCGGCCTTGATCGGCTCGTTCTCGGGGTCCTTCATCAGGCGCAGCGGGCGGAACGTGGGCTCCTCGCCCGGGCCGCTCGGGCCGCCGTTCCAGAACGTCAGGGACAGGCTCTTCTGCGGGAGCTTGCCGAGGCTGCCACCGACCTGGAGGAGCAGCGGCACCGCGAAGAGGCCGAGCGCCCCACCGAGGGTGTACTTGATGAGGGGGCGGCGCAGGACCTGCGAGGACTCGCCGCCCTCCTTGAGCACGCTCACGACCCGAGCGCGCGACTCGTCGCTGCCGCGCATCGGGTGGCGCTCCTCGACGGACTCCTCGTCGGGCATCAGTGTCTTGGCCCAGTGGACCGCACCGAACCCGATGCCGAGGAGGCCGAAGGCGAGCGTGGTGCCGAGCGCGACGTGCGAGGCGCCCATCATCCCGATGCCCGGCACGAAGACCGTGCTCTCGATGGGGATGAGGAAGTAGAAGACGACGAAGAGCAGGGTCGAGACGATCGAGACGGTGAAGAGCGCGGCGACCTGCTTCTCGGCCCGCGCGGCGGCCTCCTCGCTGAGGTCGGACATCCGCGGGACGTGGTGGGGCAGGCCGGGGTTCGTGAAGCGCTCCGGGACGCCGCCGTCGCCCACGACGTGGCCCTCGTCGAGGCGCACCGCGGTGCCGTGGCCGTGCCGCGAGGCCACCTCGGTGCCGGCGGTGCTGGGGTCCTGCTCGTTCATCGGGGTACCGGTCTTCTCGTCGATGGTCGGATGGGGACGGGGGCGGTCAGGCCGACTTCGCGCCGAGCCAGACGGCGCAGCCGATGAGGATGCCGAGCCCGAAGACCCAGGCGAACAGGCCCTCGGTGACCGGGCCCAGCGAGCCGAGCGTCAGGCCACCGGGGCTCTCGGCCTCGTTGATCGAGTCGAGGAAGGCGATGATGTCCCGCTTGTCCTCGGGCTTGACGTTGGCGTCGTTGAACACCGGCATGTTCTGCGGGCCCGTGGCCATCGCCTCGTAGATGTGCTTGCCACTGACGTCGGTGAGGGCCGGGGCGTACTTGCCGCGGGTCAGGGCCCCGCCGGCGCCGGCGAAGTTGTGGCACATGGCGCAGTTGACGCGGAAGAGCTCACCGCCGCGGGCGGGGTCGCCCTTGGTCGGGTCGACGGCCTCCTCGCTGGGGACCTCGGGGCCGGGCGCGAGCGAGGCGACGTAGGCGCCGACCGCCTCGATCTGCTCGTCGCTGAACTTGATCTCGTCCTGGCGCGGGGCCTGGACGCCCGGGGCGGCCATGGGCATCCGGCCCGTGCCCATCTGGAAGTCGACGGCGGCCGCGCCGACACCCGCGAGCGCCGGGCCCGCGACCTTGTCGCCGTTGCCGGTCTGGCGTCCCTCGGCGTTGAGGCCGTGGCACGACGCGCAGTTGGCGCGGAAGATCGCCTTGCCCTCCTCGACCGTCTGGGCCGAGAGCGCCTTCGTCGTCGCGTCGGCCGGCTTCGGGGCCACGGCGGCGTAGGCCGCGCCCATGAGGAACAGGCCCAGCATGATGAGGATGGCGATCGCCGCCGGGTGTCGGCGGCGGGCGGCCAGTGCGTTCACGGTGCGGTCCTGTCGTCGGCGTCGGGTCGGTGGGAGTCGGGGGAACCGGGGGTCACTTGAGCACGTAGATCATGATGAACAGGGCGATCCACACGACGTCGACGAAGTGCCAGTAGTACGACGTCACGACCGCGCCGGTGGCCTGGGCGTGGCTGTAGTGCTTCGTCGTGAAGGTGCGCCCGAGGATGAGGAGGAAGGCGATGAGCCCGCCGGTCACGTGGAGGCCGTGGAAGCCGGTGGCGAGGTAGAACACCGAGCCGTACGGGTCGGAGGAGAGGGTGACGCCCTCGGCGACGAGGTGGGCGTACTCGTAGACCTGGCCGGCGATGAAGATCGCGCCGAAGAAGTACGTGAGGACGTACCACTCGCGCATGCCCCACGCGGACACCTTGGCGAGCGGGGAGCCCGCGGGCCGGGCGACGACGCCCTTCTCGGCCTGGAGGACGCCGAGCTGGCACCACACGGACGAGACGACGAGGATCGTCGTGTTCGCGAGGGCGAACGGGATGTTCAGCTGGGCGGTGCGCTCGGCCCACAGACCCGGCTCGTGGCCGCGGATCGTGAAGTAGAACGCGAACAGCGCTGCGAAGAACATCAGCTCGCTGGACAGCCACACCATCGTGCCGACGGCGACCATGTTGGGGCGGGTCGCCGGCCCCTGACCGGGGATCGAGGGGACGGGCCCCGCGGGCCGGGTCTGGGGTGCAGTCGAGGTCGCCACGACATGCATTATTGCCCCATCCGCGAAGACGCGCTGCGACGACCCCCCGAAACCCTCCACAACGGGTCCGCGGAGCCGCGCAACGGTGCGCGAACGGTCCGCGAACAGGCACGACGAACGTCGCGTCGGGTGGTCCGGGACCCACCGGTAGAGTCTTCGTCCATGACCTCACCGCACGCCGCCGGGTCCCCGGCCCAGGCCTCGAGCCCGGAGGGCGTCCACCGCGTCTCGGTGCTCCTCTACAGCGACGACATCACGGTCCGCGACGCGGTCCGTGCGGCCGCGGGCCGCCGGCCCGCGCGCGACGTCGAGGTCGTGGCGTGGCGCGAGTGCGCGACCGCCGAGGCCGTCATCGAGGCCATGGACGCCGGCGGCCACGACGTCGTCGTCCTCGACGGCGAGGCCACGCCCGTCGGGGGGCTGGGGCTGTGCCGCCAGCTGAAGAACGAGATCTTCCGCTGCCCCCCGATCCTCGTGCTGACCGGCCGCCCCCAGGACGCCTGGCTCGCGGGCTGGTCCCTCGCGGACGAGGTCGTCCCGCACCCCCTCGACCCCATCGCCGTCTCCGACGCGATCGCCTCGCTGGCGCGCTCGCGGGTCGCCGCGGCCGGCTGAGCCCGCCCGTGTCGACGCCCGCGCCGGCCTCCCCGACGTGGCCGGACCTGCTCGCCGCGCTCCTGCGCGGTGAGGACCTCGCGCCCGAGGACGCCCGCTGGGCGATGTCGGAGGTCATGACCGGCGAAGCCTCTCCCGTCCAGCTCGCCGGGTTCCTCGTCGCGCTGCGGGCCAAGGGCGAGACCTCCGAGGAGGTCCGCGGGCTCGCCGACGTCATGCTCGAGCACGCGCACCGCATCGAGGTCGCCGGCCCGAGCATCGACATCGTCGGCACCGGCGGCGACCGGATGCACTCGGTGAACATCTCGACCATGGCCTCGGTCGTCGTCGCGGCGAGCGGGCTGCGGGTCGTCAAGCACGGCAACCGGGCAGCGTCCTCGTCCTCGGGGTCGGCCGACGTCCTCGAGGCGCTGGGGGTGTCGCTGACCCTCACCCCCGCCCAGGTCGCGCAGGCGGCGGAGGACGCCGGCATCACCTTCTGCTTCGCGGGGGCCTTCCACCCCTCGATGCGCCACGCCGCGGTGACCCGGCGCGACCTCGGGGTCGGCACCGCCTTCAACCTCCTCGGCCCGCTGACGAACCCGGCTCAGCCGACGTTCGCCGCGGTCGGGGTCGCCGACCTGCGCACGGCGCCGATCATCGCCGGGGTGTTCGCGGGCCGGGGCCGCCCGGCCGCGGTGTTCCGCGGCGACGACGGGCTCGACGAGCTCACCCTCGCCACGACCTCGACCGTGTGGTGGGTCCGCGACGGCGCCGTGACCGAGGTCGTCCTCGACCCCACCGACCTCGGGCTGGCGACCAGCCCGGTCGAGGCGCTGCGCGGCGGCGACGCCGCCCACAACGCGGGGGTCGCGCGGTCGGTCTTCTCCGGTGCACCCGGTCCCGTGCGCGACGCGGTCGTCCTCAACGCCGGCATCGCGCTGGCCGTGGCGGCCTGGGAGGACGGCGCGGTCGTCTCGCGCGAGGCGCTCACGACCGCGGTGCGGTCCGGGATCGACCGCGCCGAGGCCGCCCTCGACTCCGGGGCCGCGTCGGCGCTGCTGGACCGCTGGGTCGAGGTCACCCGCTCCCTCGCCGGCTGACCGTCCGCGAGGTTCCGCGCCCTCAGCCCTCGAGGCCGAGGCTGAAGGCCGCCTCGAGGTCGTGCGAGGAGTAGGTGCGGAAGGCGATGTGCGTGTTGGTGCCCGTGACGCCCTGGACCTTGTTGAGCCGGTCGGCGATGACGTCGGCGAGCGCCTCGTGCTCGCGGACGCGCACCATCGCGACGAGGTCGGCGTCACCGGCGACGGAGTAGACCTCGGTGACCCCCTCGAGGTCGGCGATCTCCTGCGCGACCTCGGGGATGCGGTCGACGTCGGCGGTGATGAGGACGATGGCGGTGATCACGCGGCCAGACTAGCGGCGGGCCGGTCAGCGGACGCCGGCGAACCCGGCCACCTCGCGCCGCGACGCCTCGAGCGGCTCGAGCTCGGCCCGCACCGCCGCCGCCCCGCCGACGGGGCAGGTCCACGCGCCGTCGACCTCGACGATGCGCACGCCCGGCGACTCGAGCCAGCGCAGGATCTTCTCGCTCTCCTCGGGGGTGGCCGCGGGCATCGGGGCGACCGGCGGTGCGACGACCTCGGCCGAGGCCCGCAGGGCGTCGATGTACGGCATCGGGTCGGCGCCGCGCGGTGAGCTGGTGGACCCGGCGAGGCGGCCGTGCCGGACGCAGACGACCTCCCACCCGCCGAGCAGCGAGCGCCTCGCGGCGACGAGCTCGCCGATGCGGGCGAGGGGGTCGAGGCGCTGGGACCGGGTCGTGCCGCGCACGAGGGCCACGAGCCGCTCGCGGACGACCCGGGCGTCCTCGAACCGCTCTGCGGCCGAGAGGTCGGCCATCCGGGCCCGGAGGGAGTCGAGGAGGTCGCGGGTGTCGCCGGCGAGGAGCAGGGCGGCGCGCTCGACGACGCCGGCGTACTCCTCGACGGACTGCGCGCCGGTGCACGGCGCCCCGCACCGGCCCATCTCGGCGAGCGCGCAGGCCGAGCGCGGCCTGGTGGGGGAGAGCCGCTCGACGCACTGCCGCAGCGGGAGCACCTCGTGCACGGCCGCGACCGCGGCCTCGGCGGCCGTCCGCGAGCCGAACGGGCCGGCATAGCGGGCGCCGTCGTCGGCGACGGCGCGCACGACCGACAGCCGTGGGAAGGGCTCGACGGTCAGCTTGACCCACAGCGCCTTCTCGGGGTGGCGGGAGCGGCGGTTGTAGCGCGGCTTGTGCTCGGCGATGAGGCGCAGCTCGCGCACCTCGGCCTCGAGGGTCGTGGCGCAGACGACGGGGCTCACCGACTCGGCGATGCGGACCATCTCGCCCATCCGCCGCCGGTGCTCTGACGCCGTGAAGTAGGAGCGGACCCGGGTGCGGATGGAGACCGAGGTGCCCACGTACAGGACGCGTCCCTGGCCGTCCTTGAAGAGGTAGACGCCGGGGGCGTCGGGGAGGCCGTCGGCGAGGTGGCGCTTGCGGCGGCGGGCCGGGGTGACGCGCGAGCCGTAGTCGAGGAGCTCCTCGAGGGAGTGCACGCCGAGCGACCCGACGCGCTCGAGGAGCCCGTGGAGGACGTCGACGGTGGCGCGCGCGTCGTGGAGGGCGCGGTGGTCGGGGGTCGTGGGGGAGCGGAACAGCCGCGCGAGGGACCCGAGCCGGTGGTTGGGCACCTCGTCGCGGCGGACGAGCTGGCGGGCGAGGTGGACCGTGTCGAGGACCGCGAAGCCGGGCCACTCCGTCTCGGTGCGCCGGGCCGCCGCCTTGAGGAAGGAGATGTCGAAGCCGGCGTTGTGCGCGACGAGGACGGACCCGCGGGCGAACTCGAGGAACGCGGGGAAGGCGGCCTCGACGCGCGGCGCGCCGGCCACCATCGAGTCGGTGATGCCGGTGAGGACCGAGATGAAGGCCGGGATGGGGGCACCGGGGTTGACGAGCGTCTGGAACTCGCCGACGACCTCGCCGCCGCGGACCTTGACGGCCCCGATCTCGGTGATGCCGCACTCGGCCGGGCTGCCGCCGGTGGTCTCGAGGTCGACGACGACGAAGGTGACGGTGGACAGGGCGGTCCCCAGGTCGTCGAACGTGCCCTGGACCATCGCCATGGGAGCGACCGTAGGTGGCCGCACCGACAGCCCCCGTGAGGCGCACCGGGCGGGGACCGCTCCCCATCGCGACCCGGCCCGCGCCGACGGTGCGGGCGGTTAGGGTGGGCGGGCGATCCGGCGAGGGGCCGGCGCCGGGGGAAGACCGAGGGGAAGCCGCGCGTGGCCGCAGCATCGTCGAGACGGGGGCGTCGCCGGGTGGCGAGCCTCATGGCCGTCGTCCTCGTGGCGTCCGGCCTGGGGTACGTCGCCGCCGCGAGCGAGGGCAGCACCGTCCACGAGGCGCGCCTCAACGACGCCGGGGTGTGGGTCAGCTCCGCCGCGCAGGCGAAGTACGCCAAGGCCAACGTGCCCATCGGCCAGCTCGACACCGGGGTCGCGAGCGGAGGCGCCACCGGCGACGGGCTCGACGTCCTCCAGGACGGGGCCGCCGTCCTCGGGTTCACGCCCGGCACCGGCGAGCTCGTCCCCATCGACGTCGCGACGTCCTCGGCCGGCTCGTCCCTGACGAGCGTCGCCGCCACCCGCGCCGTCGACGGCCGCTTCACACCGCTGCCGGTCGACCTGCGCGGCGGCACCCTCGCCCTCCTCGACCCCGCCAGCGGCAAGGTCTGGGCACAGCGGGTCGACACCCGCCGCGGCATCGAGAGCGCCCCAGGCGTCGCGTCCGGGGCCCGGCCCGTGGCGACCATCGGCAGGAACGGTGCCCTCGCCGTCGGGACCGACGGCGTCGTCCACGCCGTGTCGGGCGCCGACGGCACCGTCACCTCGGTGGCCCCCACGGCGACCGGCTTCGCGCGGCCCACCACCACGCGCACCTCGCTGCGCACCCAGACACCCGACATCACGGCCGTCGGCGACCGCTGGGTCGCCTACGACGCGGCCACCGACCGCGTCTTCGCGGCCGACCGGCCCGAGGGCGCCGACGCGCAGGTCACCGCGCCGGGCGGCTCACGCCTCGCTGCGCTCCAGCAGCCCGGCCCGCAGGCGGACACCGTCGTCGTCCAGGGCGTCGACGCAGCGGTGCCCGTCCCGCTCGACGGCGGCGCCTCGCCGGGCGGGGTGCGCGTCGGCGACCAGGTCGACCGCGTGCCGGGAGCGGTGCTCGTGAGCCGGCCGGTCGTCCTCGACGGCTGCGTCCACGCCGCCTGGGCCGAGGAGGGCCGGGTCTTCTACGGCGCCAACTGCGGGCGGGCGGGCGACGAGCCGACGGCGACGCTGCCCACCCAGGGCGACGCCCCGACCCGCGACGGCGTCGCCCTGCGGGTCAACCGCGGGCTCGTCGTCCTCAACGACCTCGACAACGGCGGTGTCTGGGACCTCGACGACAAGCCGACGAAGATCGACGACTGGGACGCCCTCACGCCCCCCACCAGGCAGGACGACGACAACGACAAGAAGGACGAGAACCTCCTCAACGAGGCGAGCGCGCAGCAGCCCCCGAAGGCCGAGCCCGACCGGCTGGCCGTGCGGCCGGGGCGGACGAGCAAGCTCCACGTCCTCGACAACGACACCGACGTCGCGGGCTCGGTCCTGTCCATCGACGCCGGCGACGTGTCCCGGCCCAGCCTCGAGGGCGTCGTCGGCACCGTGTCGGCCGACGGGCAGTCGATCGACGTCGCGGTTCCGGAGGGCACCGAGGGGCGCTCGTTCGACCTCACGTACAAGGTGAACAACGGCAAGGCCGTCTCCAAGGAGGCCGCGCGGGTCTCGGTGCGGATCGTCCCCGACGAGGTCAACGGACCGCCGCGCCTGCGCCAGGGTGGCGCCGTCCTGGCGAAGGCCGAGTACCCCGTCATCGCGGGCAAGCGACTGTCAGTGCCGGTGCTCGCCGACTGGCGCGACCCCGAGAGCGACACCCTCGCGGCGCGAGCCGACGTCGAGGGCGGCGTCGTCGACGGCCAGGGACGCGTCACGCTCCTCGCCCCCACCACCGAGGGGCGCCAGCCGATCGCGTACGTCGTCAGCGACGGGCGCGGCGGCACGACGAAGGGTTCGGTCACGGCCCGGGTCGTCGCGGTCGGCGGCGACAGCAAGCTCCTCCCGCCGCGCACCCAGCCCGATGCCGTCCGCGGTGTCGTCGGCAAGCCGCTCCAGATCGAACCGCTCGGCAACGACGTCGCCGGCGCCGACCCGAGCGAGCCCGATGCCGTCCTGCGGCTGCGCTCGGCGGTGCGCCCGGTCGGCCCCCTCCAGGTCGACACCGACCTGTCCACGGGCCAGGTCACGGTCACGGCCAGCGCGCCCGGCACCTTCGAGCTGTCCTACTCCGCCGTCACCGGGGGTGGCGTCGCGCCCGGGCGGGTGCGGGTCGACGTCGTGGCACCGCCCGAGGGCGCGCCGCCCGTCTCGGTCCCGGACACCGCGACGCTGCACGACCAGGTGCCGGTCATGGTCGACGTCCTCGCCAACGACTACAGCCCGCGCGGCGACGTCCTCGTCACCGCCGCGGTGCAGGCGACGGGTGAGGACGCCTGGCTCCAGCCCTCCATCTACCAGGGTCGCTGGGTGCGCATCGAGGCCCTCGAGCCCTCGCCGCTCGACGCCGGGAGCGGGCGGCGCGGCGTGGTCCGGTACACCGTGAGCGACGGGACGCAGCGCACGACCGGTGAGGTCGCCGTCCTCCAGCAGTCCGCCGTCGAGGACTCCGTCCCGCTCGTCCAGGACGACACGGCCACGGTGCGCGAGGGCGACACCGTCTCCGTGCCGGTGCTCGACAACGACACGATGGCCGACGGCATCCCGCTCGTCCTCGACCCCGCGAGCGTGAAGGTCGTCAGCAAGGGCGACGCCCAGCGCGCGTTCGCGAGCGGCAACGTCATCCGCTACGTCCCGGAGGCGCGCGGGCTGCGCGCCGAGAGGTTCGTGACCCTCGAGTACGCCGCGTATGCCGACGGGATGAAGGAGCGGGCGCAGACCGCCCGCGTGCGGGTGCAGGTCACCCCCCTGCCGACAGCGCAGCGCATCAACCAGGCACCGGTGGCCCGCAGCTTCACCGCCACGGTGACCGCAGGCGACCCCATCACGATGACGGTGCCGACGTTCGGCGTCGACCCCGACGGCGACAGCGTCACCGTCACCGGCATCGTCGGGGCCGACGGCGGGCCGGTCGACCTCACCCACGGCCGGGTCGTGGCGATCGGGCCGTCGACGATCCGGTACGAGTCCTTCCCCCTCGCGGCCGGCACCGAGGTCGTCACGTACGAGGTGCGCGACCGGTTCGGTGCGACGAGCCGGGCCTACGTGCGCGTGGGTGTCGTCCAGCCCGGGGACCCGCAGCCGCCGGTCGCCGTCCCCGACGAGGTCTTCGCCGCACCCGGCAAGACCGTCACCGTCAGTCCCCTCCAGAACGACCTCATCGCCCGCGGCGACGTCGTCGAGGTCGAGACCGAGTCCCTGAACCCGCCGGCCGAGCTGCGCAAGTGGGTCCTCGACGAGGACCACGTCGTCCGGACCAGGGTGCCACCCGCCGGCGGCGCCGACCTCCACCAGCTCGTCTACGGCATCACCGACGGCCTCTTCGACCCCTCGCGCGCCTCGGTGCTCGTGCGACCGGTCGTCGGGTACGTCAACCCCCCGGTCGCCCACGACGACGTCGCGCGACCCAGGCCGGGGGAGGTGAGCACCGTCGTCGACGCGCTCGCCAACGACACCGACGTCGACTCCGACCCCGCGACGCTCAGGCTCGTCGAGGTCCTCAGCCCCCACGCGACGATCGAGAACGGGCGCGTCCGGGTGCGCATCCTCGACCACGCGTACGCGGCGCCCTACGTCGTCGAGGACGAGGACGGCGCCCGGGCGATGGCCTTGGTCCACGTGCCGACCGGCTCCGACGGCCAACCCTTCGTGGTGGCCGGGACGCTCATCGAGATGGGCAAGGACTCCACGACGACCGTCGCCGTCAACGACCACGTGAGGTCGCCCCGGGGCCGGGTGGTCTCGGTGACGACCGAGCGCACGGTCAGCGCGTCGCCGGCCGAGAACCTCACCGTCGCCCTCGACGACAACCGCACCCTGACGCTGACCTCGTCCAACGGCTACGTGGGTCCTGCCGCCGTCATGCTCGAGGTCACCGACCAGGACGCCGTCGGACAGGCGGACTTCGCGACGGCCTACGTGTCGATCCCGGTCCAGGTGGGCCCCAGGGTGCCCCTGCTGCGCTGCCCGCAGGGCAACGTCACCGTCATCGCAGGAGGGCTGGACCGCGTCGTCGACATCCCGACCTTCTGCCACGCGTGGCTGCCCGTCGGGTCCACCCTCGACGACGTCGCCTTCGAGACGCGGTGGGAGACCGAGGCCGACGCCCGGCTGACCGTCGACGGCCCGGGAAACCGCAGGCTCACCCTCCACGCCGACGAGGGCGCTCGCACCACGGCAGGGCGGCTCACCGTCACCTCGGAGGGGATGCCCGCGCCGTCCGCGATCGGCGTCCAGGTCATCGGCCGCGACGCCGCCGGCCTCGCCCTCATCGGGACCGGCGCCGCCGGGCCGGGCGCGACGTCGCCGGTGCCGCCGCCGCGCCTGCGGCCCGTGAGTGTCACCGGCCTCAGGGAGGGCGAGTCGCGCACCGTCGACCTCGCTGCCTACCTGGACTCCCCGCTCGCCGCGCCGGCCTGCACGATCACCGCGGCGCGCGTCGAGCAGGGCAGCGGCCTGACGACCTCGACGTCGGGCTGTCGCCTCACCCTCACCGCCGGGACGCAGCCGACGCCCACCGGGTCCGTCGCCGTCACCGTCTCCGACGGTCCCGGCCGCACGGCTGCGGGACGGGTGTCGGTGACGATGCTCGGCAGGCCGGGACAGCCGCGCCAGGTCGGCGCCGTCGCCGACCGGGACGCCGGCGGGCAGGCGCGGGTCTCGTGGCTGCCGCCCACCTACGACGGCGGCTCGGTGGTCAGCGGCTACGTCGTGCGCCACACGGGAGGGTCGTCCGGGCAGACCACGTGCACGGCCTCGCCCTGCACGGTGACGGGCCTGACGAACGGGCGCGACTACACGTTCACCGTCGCCGCGGTGAACGGCATCGGCGAGGGCGAGCCGTCGGCTCCCAGCGCGGCCGTGCGGCCGGACACCCTGCCGCGCCAGGTCACCGGCGTGCGGATGGTCTCGCGCGGTGACGGCTCGCTCACCATCGACTGGCAGGCCCCCGAGAACGAGGGCAGCGCCCTGCGCAAGTACGTGGTCCGCCTCGTGTCGTCGACCGGCGCCACACGCACCCAGGACGTCGCCGCGCCATCGCAGCAGACGACCGTCGGCGGGCTGGACAACATGGCCGAGCAGTCGGTGCAGGTCCAGGCGTGGAACGAGCTGGGGGCCGGTCCGTTCGGCCCGGCGGTGACCATGCAGTCGGCGGGCACCCCGCCCGCGCTGCCGGCCCCGCGGATCGCCGCGAGCGGTCCCGGCCCGGCGGCGTCCTCGGCCACGCTGACCCTGTCGTGGGACCAGGGATCGCCCAACGGGCCCCCCACGACCCGCTACTCGCTGTACCAGTCGGTCGACGGCGGTGGCTGGACGAAGGTCACCGACACCGCGCCCGACGTGCGCACGGCGAACGTCGTGATCCCCTACGACGGGCGCACCTACCGCTACACCGTCACGCTCACCAACGGCGCCGGCATCGAGGGGCCGCAGGCCAACGCGTCCTCGTTCACCTCGGTCGGGCAGCCGTCGACGCCCACGGTCAACGCGACGACCCCTGATGCCGACGGTCGGATCCGCCTCACCGTGGGGGTCGGCCAGCCGCGGGCCGGGTCGTTCTCGGCCGTGCGCTGGCAGGGCGGTGGCAAGAGCGGCACCTTCATGTGCGGGTGCGCCCCCGGCTCGCAGGTGGTGTTCAAGACCGACGCCTTCGACACGAGCCCGACGAACGACCGCACGATCACGGTGTGGACGGTCAACTCCGGGGGCAACGAGTCCGAGCGGCGCAGCGACACCGCGACGCCGTACCGGGACACCCTCCAGCCCACCGGGCTCAGCAGCACGCGGAGCGGGAACCAGATCACGTGGAGCTGGAACCTGCCGACGAACGGGCGCCCGATCACCCAGGTCCAGGTGCGCGGGGCGGTCGACCAGACGTTCGGCAGCGCGCGCCAGCAGGTGAGCTTCACGGGCCAGGACGGGCAGACCTACCGTCTCGAGGTGCGGGCGTACTCGGCCGCCGGGTGGTCGACGTGGGCGGGTCCCGACAGCCAGTCGATCCCGAACCCGCCGGCCAGCCTCGGCAACGTCCGCAAGGGCGGGCTCGACTCCGCGAGCTGCGGCAACTGCCGCATCGTCGACTTCACGGCCTACAACGTCCCAGCGGGCAACTACACCCTGCTCTGCTACTACAACGGACGCACGACGCCGTGGCACACGACGAGCATCTACATCAACGGGGCCGGCAACCCGAGCGGTGGCTACTGCTCGATCGACCCCAACCTCGCCAACCGGATCAAGCTCGACCTCAACCCGACGTCGGCGACCTCGGGCTGGGTCAACTGGTGACCACCTCGGGCCGCGTTTCCCGTCGGCGTGCTCCGGCGCCGCGGAGCGGGCTCCGGGCGTCGCTGCAGGTGGGCTGTCGGTGGCGGGTCCTAGCGTGGTCGCAGACCACCGGGAACCCGGTGGCCGCAGACCTCACAAGGAAGGGGTGACCCCGATGCCCGGCCACGTCAGCACGCTGTCCGTAGAGTGCCGCACCTGTCCGGTGCGCGAGCTGCACTGCGGCGACTGCATGGTGCCCGTCCTCCTCGGCCTCACCGCCCCCGAGCGGGTGGACCGCAGCGCTCTGGACCACGACGAGCGCTCGGCCGTCACGCGGCTGGTCCGCGCGGGTCTCGTCGACGCCGAGGAGGCCTCGCGGGTGCGGGTCTCCCTCGCCCCGACCGCTGAGGCGTCCCGCGGTGGCGGAGCCGGAGGACGCGCCGTCGGCTGAGCCGTCACGGGGGTCGCCCGGCGCAGGCGGCGCAGGGCTCGCCGCCGGCTCGGGGCTCGGGCGTTCCTACGATGGGCCGGTGCCCCCACCCGAGCAGCCGCGACGCCCCGAACGCCGGGTCGTCCTCCTCGGTGCGGTGGGGGTCGCCGGCGCCGCGGCCCTCACCGGGTGCACCGGCCACGGCGGGGGCGGGTCGGCCGCGACCTCCGCCCCGACGCCGAGCACGCCCACCGGCCCGACCGCCGAGGACCTCGCCGCCGTGCGGGAGGTCCTCGAGGCGCGTGCCGCCGCCGTCCTCTCCGGCGACGAGGGAGCCTTCGCCGCGACGCTCGCAGCGGCATCCGGCGCCGGCCACGACCGGCAGCTGGGCGCGCTCGAGGCAGCCCGTGCCCTGCGCGTGGCGCACCTCGTGGTCTCCGACGTCCAGCTCGACCGCGACCCGTCGGCCCTGCCCGGCGAGCCCGTCCTCCTCGCGACGGCCTCCTTCCGGTACCGCGTCGACGACCTCGACCGCGGCGACCGCACGGCGTCGTCCTCGCTGCGGATGACGCGCACCGGGGACCGCTGGCAGGTCGCCGCGGAGACGCCCACCGGCGCCGGCGCGACGATGCCGTGGCTCGCCCTCCCGGCGATGGCGGTGCGACGCGGTGAGCACGCCGTCGTGGCGGGGACGGTCGACGCGCAGCGGCTGGCCGCGTACGCCGCCGTCGTCGACCGGGCCGTCCCGGAGCTGGACCGCGACTGGTCGGGCACCCCGTCGCGCGTCCTCGTCCTCGCGCCCGGCACGCCTGCCGAGGCCGGCGTCCTCCTCGGGCGCGACGGCGCGGCGCCCGAGGTCGCGGCCACGACCGAGGGGCCCACCGACGAGCGCGGCCGGGCCACCGGCGACCGGGTCGTCCTCGACCCCGCCGCGTTCGACCGGTTGACCCCTGCGGGGCGCGAGGTGGTCCTCACCCACGAGCTCGTCCACGTCGCCGTCCGGGCGACGGTGCCGGGGAGGACGGCCGCGTGGCTGTCCGAGGGGTATGCCGACCACGTGGGCTACCGGCGCGCCGACGTCCCGGTCGAGCGGCTGCTCGCCCCGCTCCTCGCCGAGGTCAGGGCCGGCCGCGGGCCGAGCGACCTGCCGCGCCTCGACGCCCTCGCCCCCGCGGCCGGGTCCATCGAGGTGCCCTACCTCGCGGCGTGGCAGGCGGTCGAGGTGCTCGTCGCCGAGCACGGCGAGGCGGCCGTACGGCGCCTCGTCGTCGAGGGGTCTGCCACCGGGACCGACGCCGACACCGAGGCGGCGACCGACCGGGCGCTCGGCAGCGTCCTCGGGACCAGCCGGGCCGCGCTCGTGCGCCGGTGGCGCGCCCACCTCGACGCCCTCGCCACCGGCTGACACCCGGCCGAGGCGTGGCCCCGACGCACTTGATGTCGCGGGCTACGCTTCGCTTCCCCTGAGGACGCAACGGCAGCTGCGTCCTGTGGGGGAGGAGGCGACACTGCTTCGGGTGGGGGTGCAGGCGTCTTTGCCTCGCGTGGGGAAGCGAAGCGTCGTCAGCGGCAGGGCACCAGGTGAGGGAGCCGGCGCCATGTGCGTCGTCGGTGGGGGTGCAGGCGTCTTTGCCTCGCGTGGGGAAGCGAAGCGTCGTCACCGGCAGGGCACCGGGTGAGGGAGCCGGCGGACCGACCGGGCGGAACCAGGACCACGAGCCGCCGCCCCCGTGCCCGCGTCAGCGTCGGGAGTCCGCCGGGCGGCGCGGGGCGTCCACCCCGGGCGCCGTCGCGCCCTGCCGTGCGGCGTCGGCGGCCACGGAGGCCGCGACCAGGGCCGCGACGAGCCAGAACTGGTTGTAGAACGCCTGCTTGTTGACGAGGTTAGCCACCGCGAGGACGAGGGCGAGCCAGCGCAGCAGCTCGCCGACGTCGGGCGTCCGTCGCCACACGAACCAGGCGGCGACGGCGACGACGCCGACCATCGCGGCGCCCGTCACCGCGAAAGGAAGCTCGACCCCGTGGACGTTCAGGGCGTAGAGGTACCAGGTGTTCGCGAAGCGGATCGGGTGGAAGCCCACCAGCGTCACGACGGTGTCCTCGACGAACGCCGCCGCGTCGGCGACCACCCACGGCACCATGAGGGCGCCCGCGAGCGCACCTGCCGCCAGGGTGCGCCGCCACCCGAACGGGCGCCAGACGAGCAGCACGGGCGCGAGCAGGACGAGGTGCTGCTTGCTGGCGCACGCCAGGGCCAGGGGCACCACCGCCCACCAGGCGTGGCCGCGCCGGACGAGCACGGCCCACCACACGAGGAGTGCCACCAGCACCGGCTCGGTCCACGCCTGGTCGACCTGGGTCAGGGTCCCCGGCGCGAGGACGAGCACGGCCACGACGGCGGCGGCACGCTCGGTGTTCCCCCGCGTCAGGGCCCAGATCCCGGCGAAGAGGACGAGCGACCACGCCAGGATCGCCCACCGGACGTCACCGGCGACCCACCGGCCGGGCGCGGTGAGTACCCCCATCCACGGCAGGTAGCTGAAGATGTCCTTGACGCCCGGGGAGCCGGTCCACACCTGCGTGTAGAAGCTCTCGCCGCGGGCCAGCGCATCGGCACCCTGCTGGAGGATGACCCACACGTCGATCCGCGGGGCGCGGTCCCCGAGGATCGTCACGACCGCCAGGACGACATGCGTGACGACCGCGGCGCCGAAGGCCGCTGCGGCACGACGCCGACCGGGAAGCGCCAGCAGTCCGGCACACGAGACGGCGCCCACGGTGAGGACGACGAGGGCCGCCGTCAGCCACCCGCCGCGCAGGTACGAGAACAGGGGCACCGTCACGGTGAGCACCGCCGAACCCGTGACGACGGCGGGCGCGAGCCACCGGGGGAGGGGCACCTCGACCCGCCGGGCCACCCACCAGGCCAGCAGGGCCGTGCCGACGGTCAGGGTCACGAGGATCGGCACGCGGAACCGGACGACCGACCACTGCAGGACACCGAACCAGGCCAGCCACGCGATGCCGAGCACCACTGCGGCGACCACGCCACGTCGCCCGACCGCGTTCGGCACCCCAACTGGCGACGACGAGACCTCCTGTCGCGCAGGCGAACCCGCGACAGGACGGGGCCGGTCAGCCACCGTAGAGGGAGTCGACCTCGTCGCTGAAGTCGCGCATGACGACGTTCCGCTTGAGCTTGAGGGACGGCGTCAGGTGGCCGGTCTCCTCGGTGAAGTCGGTGTCGAGGATGGCGAACTTGCGGATCGACTCGGCCTTGGAGACAGCGGTGTTCGCGTCGTCGACGGCCTTCTGGATCTCGGCGAGGACGCGCTCGTCACTGCGCGCCGCCGCGAAGGTGACGCCCTCGAGCCCGTGGTTGGCCGCCCACGCCGGGTACATCTCCTCGTCGAGGGTGATGAGCGCGGCGATGAACGGCTTGGCGTCGCCGACGACGATGCACTGCGACACGAGGGGATGGGCGCGCAGCCGGTCCTCGAGGACGGCAGGCGCGACGTTCTTCCCGCCCGCGGTGACGAGGATCTCCTTCTTGCGGCCCGTGATCTTGAGGAACCCGTCGGCGTCGATGTCGCCGAGGTCCCCGGTGTGGAACCACCCGTCGCGGATCGCCTCGGCGCTCGCGGCCTCGTTGCCGTGGTAGCCGCGGAAGACGTTGACGCCCTTGATGAGGACCTCGCCGTCGTCGGCGACCTTGACCGACACCCCGGGCAGCGGGATGCCCACCGTGCCGATCCGCAGCGCGGAGGGCAGGTTCACCGTCGCGGGAGCGGTCGTCTCGGTGAGCCCGTAGCCCTCGAGGATGGTCACCCCGATGCCGCGGAAGAAGTGCCCGAGACGGGTTCCCAGCGGGGCGCCGCCGGACACGGCGTACTGCACCCTGCCGCCCATGGCGTCGCGGAGCTTGGCATAGACGAGCTTGTCGAACACCGCGTGGCGGACCTTGAGACCGAGCGGGACCGTGCCGCCGTCCAGGGCCTCGGACCACGCGATCGCGGTGGCGGCGGCGCCGGCGAAGATCTTGCCCTTGCCGCCGGCCTCGGCCTTGGCCTCGGCGGAGTTGTAGACCTTCTCGAAGACGCGAGGCACCGCGAGGATGAAGGTGGGCCGGAACGTGGCGAAGTCGTCGAGGAGGGTCTTGATGTCCGACGAGTGCCCCATCCGCACCCCGCCGGTCACGGCGAGCACCTGGACGAAGCGGGCGAACACGTGCGCGAGCGGCAGGAACAGCAGCGTGGAGGCGTCCGCGGCCTTGACGACCTCGGGCAGCCGCTCGGCGGCGTTCTCGGCGAGGGTGAGGAAGTTGCCGTGGGTCAGCTCGGCGCCCTTGGGCCGGCCGGTGGTGCCCGAGGTGTAGATGATCGTGGCGAGCGTGTCGCGGTCGAGTCCCTCGCGGCGCGCGGTCAGCTCGGCGTCGTCGACGTCCCGACCGTCCAGGCGCAGCGTGTCGAGGTCGCCGGCGTCGATGCCCCACACCTCGCGCAGCCCGGGGACCCGCGCGCGCACCGAGTCGACGGTCGCGGCGTGCGCGGCGGTCTCGACGACGACGCCCACGGCACCAGAGTCGGCGAGGATCCACTCGACCTGCTCGGCCGAGGAGGTCTCGTAGATCGGCACGGGGACGGCCCCGACGGCCCAGAGGGCGAAGTCGGCGACGGTCCACTCGTAGCGGGTGCGGCTCATGATGGCCACGACCTCGCCATCCCGGACCCCGGCCGCCACGAAACCCTTCGCGAGCGAGGCGACGTCCGTCGCGAAGGTCCGCGCGGTGACGTCGGCCCAGCCGCTGCCCGAGCGGACCGAGAAGGTCACCCGGTCGGGCTCGGCCTCGGCCCAGCGGTCGGGGAGGTCGGCGAGACCGCCCGTCGTCGTCTCGGGCAGCACCAGGGGGGTGGAGTTCTCGGGCACGGGGTTGGACCCTCTCTCGCGACGCAGGGCAGCGGTGACACCCCAACTCTAGGACCCGCGGGTACGGGTACCCTCCGTGCCATGGCCGACCGCACCCAGTCCTCCGTCGAGATCGCCGCCGAGCCCGGCGCCGTCCTCGACGTCATCGCCGACTTCGAGCGGTACCCGGAGTGGGCGGAGCAGGTGCAGGCGTGCACGGTCCTCAGCGAGGACGGCGACGGCTGGGCCGACCAGGTCGAGTTCGACCTCAACGCCGGGGCGATCAAGGACCAGTACGTCCTCGAGTACGACTGGGACGTCGCCGAGGACGGCACGGGCACGGTGCGCTGGAGCCTCGTGCGCGCGACCTTGCTCAAGGGACTCACCGGCAGCTACGCCCTCGCGAAGACCAAGGCCGGGACGAAGGTCACCTACGACCTCGAGGTCGACCTGACGATGCCGATGATCGGCATGCTCAAGCGCAAGGCCGAGAAGCACATCATCAACACGGCCCTCACCGAGCTCAAGAAGCGCGTCGAGGCCTGAGCACCGCCATGCCCCGGGTCGTCCTCGTCACCGGCAAGGGCGGGGTCGGCAAGACGACGACCGCGGCCGCCACGGCCGTGGGCGCCGCCCGCCGCGGGCTGCGCACCCTCGTCGTCTCCACCGACGCGGCCCACAGCCTCGGCGACGCGCTCGACGTCGACCTGCGCACGGCCTCGACGTGGCGCGACACCCATGAGGTCGAGCCCGGCCTGTACGCCCTCGCCGTCGGCGTCCACACCGCGGTCGAGGCCGACTGGGAGGTCGTGCGGAGCTACCTGCTCGGCGTCCTCGACGCGATGGGCGTGGACCCCGTCGTCGCCGACGAGCTGACCTCGCTCCCGGGCGCGGAGGAGGTCGCGGCCCTCGCGGCCCTCGCCCACCAGGCCGACGAGGGCGGCTGGGACCTCGTCGTCGTCGACTGCGCCCCCACGGCCGAGACTCTCCGGCTCCTCGCGCTCCCCGAGGTCCTCGGCTGGCACCTCGACCGCCTGCTGCCGGCCCAGCGCCGCCTCCTGACCGTGCTGCGGCCCGCCGCGAGTGCCGCGGCCGGGTTCCCGACCCCCGGGCCGGAGGTCATCGGCGTCCTGCGGGCCTGGCGCGACCTCATGACCGGGGTCCGTTCGCTCCTCACCTCGCCGCGCGCGAGCGTGCGGCTCGTCACGACGCCCGAACGGGTCGTCATCGCCGAGAGCCGGCGCGTCCTCACCTCCTTGTCGCTGCACGGCTACGCGGTCGACGCCGTCGTCGTCAACCGGCTGCTGCCGCCGCCGGTCGGCGACGACCCGTGGCGCACCGCGTGGGCGAGCGCCCAGGCCGGCGGGCTCGAGCAGGTCCGCGAGTCCTTCCTCGGCATCCCCCTGATGACGGCGCCCTACCTCGCGGGGGAGCCGATCGGCCCCGATGCCCTCGCCGAGCTCGCCGCCGCGACGACACCGGAGGACGACGCGCCCGACCTCCTCGACGACGTCTCCACGCCGCGCACGCGGGTCGAGGCCGAGGGCGAGGACTTCGTCCTCACCCTCCCGCTGCCGCTCGTCACGGCGGGGCAGGTGCACCTCGCCCGGCGCGAGGACGACCTCGTCATCGAGGTGGGTGACCAGCGCCGCGTCGTCACCCTCCCGTCGGTGCTGCGGCGCTGCGTCGTCCAGAATGCCGTCGTGGGCAGCGGCGAGCTGCGCGTGCGGTTCGAGCGGGACGAGGAGCAGTGGGCCAGTGGGCGCTGAGCGCTGGGACGAGCAGGTCGGGTCGGTCGCCGACGAGGCCGCGCGCCTCCTCGAGAGCCTCCGGCGCACCGCCGCGGACGCCGCGGACCCGCCCGACGGCGGCGGCCCGAAGGTCCACGAGGACGACGACGGGAGCCGGCCGGGCGCCGAGGAGGCAGACGCGCGTCCCGGCTGTGAGGACCCGTTCTGCCAGTGGTGCCCGCTGTGCCGCACCTCGGCGGTCGTCCGCTCGCTGAGCCCGGAGACGCTCGCGCGCCTCGCCGACCTGGCCGGCGTGGCCGCCGCCGTCCTCGCCGACCTCGCCGCCGCACGGGGTCGGACCTCGACACCGGATCCGGCCGAGGCCCCCGCCGAGCCGGCCCGGCCGCGCACCCGGCCCATCCCCGTCGACGACGCCGCGCCGCAGGAGGACTGATGGTCGACGCCCCCCTGGCGATCGGCCTCGACATCGGCGGGACGAAGGTCGCCGGCGGGGTCGTCGACGCCGACGGCTCGGTGCTGCGGACCGCGCGCCGCGACACCCCGCACCGGTCGACGAGCCCACGGGTCGTCGAGGACACGATCGTCTCCGTCGTCGACGAGCTGCTCGGCGCGCCCGGCGCCGAGGACGTCGTGGCGGTCGGCATCGGGGCGGCGGGCTTCGTGGCGGCCGACCGCTCGACCGTCGTCTTCGCCCCCCACCTCTCCTGGCGCAACGAGCCGCTGCGCGACGCGCTCGGGCAGCGGGTGGACCTGCCGATCTTCGTCGACAACGACGCCAACGCCGGGATCTGGGCCGAGCACCGGTTCGGGGCCGGGCGCGGCGAGAGCCACCTCGTCATGGTCAACCTCGGCACGGGGATCGGTGGCGGCATCGTCATCGACGGCCACGTCATCCGGGGCCGGTTCGGCATCGCCGGCGAGTTCGGCCACATGCAGGTCGTGCCGGACGGCATCCGTTGCGAGTGCGGCAACCGGGGGTGCTGGGAGCAGTACGCCTCGGGCAACGCGCTCGTGCGCGAGGCCCGGTCGCTGATGTCGGCCGGCAGCCCGGTCGTCTCCGACCTGTTCGACCGCGTCGGGGGGCGCCCGGAGGACCTCACCGGGCCGCTCGTCACCGAGGCCGCCCGCGAGGGCGATGCCCTCGCCGTCGAGCTGCTCGGCGAGATCGGCCGCTGGCTCGGCGTGGGGATGGCGAACCTCGCCGCGGCGCTCGACCCCGGGACGTTCGTCGTCGGGGGCGGGGTCAGCGCCGCCGGCGAGCTCCTCCTCGCGCCGGCCCGGGAGGCGTTCCGCCGCCAGCTCACCGGGCGCGGCTACCGCCCCGAGGCGCGCATCGTCGCCGCCGAGCTCGGCAACGAGGCCGGCCTCGTCGGTGCCGCCGACCTGGCCCGCACCGCCGCCCTGGCCTCCTGAGGGCGGCGCGCACCATGGGCGTCGTCCGCGTCGCGTCGTACAACACGCGCGACTTCCTCGACGACCACCGGCTCGCCGCGCGGATCGTCCGGGCCGTCGACCCCGACGTCCTGTGCCTCCAGGAGGTGCCGCGCCGGCTGTTCGGGGGGTGGCGCACCGCGCGCTTCGCCCGGGCGTGCGGGATGGCGTGGAGCGGGCGGCACCGGGGGAGCGGCGGCACGACCGTCTTCACGTCCTCGCGGGTGCGGGTGCTGGAGGCCGGGCACACCCGGCTGCCGGTGCACTGGCCGGACCGCACCCGCGGCTACGCGGTCGTCCGGGTCGGCGTGGAGGGCGGGGGCGAGCTGACGGCCGTCTCGGTGCACCTCGGCCTCAGGCCGGGGGAGCGGGTGGCGCACACCGAGCGGATCCTCGCCGCCATCGCCCGCAGGGGCCCGCTCGTCCTCGCCGGCGACCTCAACGAGGAGGCCACGGGCGCGGCGTGGCGGCTCATCGACGTCCCCGACCGGCTGCGGCTCGTCTCCCCGGCCGTGCCGACCTTTCCCGCGCGGGCGCCCCGCCGGCGGCTGGACGTCGTCTTCGCCTCGCCCGGGCTGCGCGTCCTGCCCCACCGCCCCGTGTCGGTCCCGGAGGAGGCGTGGGCCCGGGCGAGTGACCACCGCCCCACGTGGGTCGACCTCGAGGTCCCGCCCGGCTGACCCGTCGTCCACAGTCCCTTCCGCGCGTCCGTCCCTTCGCAGTTCAATGGGTCCATGGGCGAGCGTGAGGCCTTCCTCGACTGGTTCGACACGACGTGGCGCGCGGCGGAGGTCGCGCTGCACCAGGGCGACCCGGCGCCGCGGTTCCAGACCTGGTCGGCACAGCCACCGGTGACCTTGTTCGGTGCCTGGATCGAGGCCACGGACCCCGACGGGGCCCGGGAGGTCTTCGAACGCCTCGCACGGTCGTTCTCCGGGGACCCACGGTGCGAGGTCGACCTGGTCGCGGCGGAGGTGGTCGGCGACCTCGCCTACACCGTCCATCGCGAGCTGACGTCGACCACGGTCGACGGCCGTCCTCGGGCGTACGTGCTCCGCGTCACCCAGGTGTACCGGCGCGAGGACGGGGAGTGGAAGGTGGTGCACCGCCACGGGGACGAAGCGCCCGACCGCGGGGCACGCCCGGACGCGCAGCCCTGACGCCGGGTCGCTGCCTCAGACGCGGGCGCCGTCGTCGCCGTCGAGCTCGTCGCGGCTGCGGGGCTGGCGCAGGACGAGCAGCCCGAACCCGACGAGCGAGACGAGCACCGACGCGATGAACCAGCGGGTGCTGTGGAACGGGCGGGCGAACACGACGTAGAGCAGCATGAGCGGCCCGGCGACGAGCCCGACCACGGCGCCCCAGAAGTGGAGGTCCTCCTGTGGCGGGAGGACGACCGGCGGGGGCTCGTAGTGCTCGTCGTCGAGGTCGGCCTCGGCGGCCGCGGCCGCGGCGCGGGTCTCGTCGTCGGCGGGCGGCTCGGAGCGCCACGCGGACGCGGGGACGACGACCTCGAGCGGGGAGGGGTTGACCCACGGCGGGCGGGCCGGGCGCGGCGCGGGGGGCTCGGCAGCGGTCTCGGCGGTGTCGGGGGCTGCGTCGCCACCGACCGCGGGGGCCCCACCGGTCGCTGCCCCACCGTCGGTGGGGGCGACCGGGGCGTCGGGGCCGGCGGCGGCGTCGGGCACCGACCCCTCCCAGCGCGCGACGATGGACGCGAAACGCTCGTCGACGTCGCGCTCGTCCATCTCACCGGGCCGCTCGGCCACGGGCACCTCCGAGGGAGAAACCTGCTGGGGGACGATCTTCGCACGCCCGCGTGCCCGCTCGGCAGTGTGACGGGGTGCACTAGGCTTCGGGCGTCGACGAGGAAGGGTGGGCCGGGTGTTCTACTGGGTGCTCAAGACGGTCATCCTGGGACCGGTCCTGAAGCTGCTGTTCCGGCCGTGGGTCCAGGGCGCCGAGCACATCCCCGAGACCGGCGCCGCGATCTTCGCGAGCAACCACCTCTCGTTCTCCGACTCGATCTTCCTGCCGCTCGTCGTGCCGCGGCGGATGACGTTCCTCGCGAAGTCCGACTACTTCACCGGCGTCGGGCTCAAGGGCCGCCTCACGGCCGCCTTCTTCAAGGGCGTCGGCCAGCTCCCCGTCGACCGCTCCGGTGGCCGGGCCAGCGACGCCGCCCTCCGCTCGGGCCTGAAGGTCCTCGGCAGGGGCGAGCTCCTCGGCCTCTACCCCGAGGGCACCCGCAGCCCGGACGGGCGCCTCTACAAGGGCAAGACCGGCGTGGCCCGGATGGCGCTCGAGGCCGGGGTGCCCGTCATCCCCGTCGCGATGATCGACACCGACAAGGCCCAGCCCACCGGCAAGAGGATCCCCAAGCTGATCCGCGTCGGCGTCAAGATCGGTGAGCCGCTCGACTTCTCCCGCTACGAGGGGATGGAGGGCGACCGCTTCGTCCTGCGCTCGGTCACCGACGAGATCATGTACGCCCTCATGGAGCTCTCCGGCCAGGAGTACGTCGACATGTACGCGACGGCGATGAAGGAGCGCATCGCCCGCGACAAGAAGAACAAGGCGAAGGAGGCCGCCGAGGCCGCCAAGCCCGGCCGGGCCGCCTCCGAGCTCGAGGAGGCCCTCGGCGACATCGACGAGCCCGGTCCGGAGCGCCGGGCCAGCTGAGCGGCCGGGTCATGGGGGTCCTGGGACCGCGCTCGCCGCGGACGGGCCGGCGCGAGCCGGTCGTCGTCGAGTCCTTCCACCGCGGGCTCGACGTCTTCCGCCCGGTCGCCACGCTGTACGCGGCCTGGCTGGCGTGGCAGCGGCACGAGTCGATGGTCCGCCCGTGGGTCGCGGCACTCGTCCTCGGAGTCATGGGCGCGTGGTCGCTCGGGCTGCTGGTGTACCGGCGCCGGACCAGCCGGGTCGTCGTCGCCGAGGTCGCGATCGCCGTGCTCGGCATCTTCGCGACCCTCCTGGCCGAGACCCCACAGGCGATCGCCCAGGGGCAGTTCACGATCCCGACGATCTGGGCCGCGGGCTCGGTCGCCGGCGGAGCCGTCGCGTTCGGGGCGAGGGGCGGGCTCGTCACCGCCACCGTCATCGCGGTCGCCGACCTCATCGAGGTCGGCCGGCCCACGCAGACGACCATCCACAACATCGTGCTGCTCTTCCTCCTCGGCGGGCTCATCGGCCTCGCCGTCGACCTCGCGCGCCGCGGCCTCGAGCGTGAGGAGCAGGTCCTCCTCGAACGCGAGCGGCTCCACGAGCGCGAGCGGATCGCGCGCGTCGTGCACGACGGCGTCCTCCAGTCGCTCGCGTACATCAACCGGCGCGGTGTGGAGATCGGGGGAGAGACGGCCGAGCTGTCCGCGCTCGCCGCCGAGCAGGAGCGATCCCTGCGCCGGTTCGTCTCCGGCACGGGCGCCCCGGACGTCCCCGGCGACCCCGCGGACCTCCGGGGCGTCCCCGGCGCCGAGAGCGACCTGCGGCTGCTGCTCACGGCCCGCGAGCGCCCCGACGTCTCGGTGTCCGTCCCCGCCGACCCGGTCGTCGTCGACGCGCTCGTCGCCGCCGAGGTCGACGCCGCCGTCGGGGCCTCGCTCGACAACGTCGCGCGGCACGCCGGCCCGGGCGCGCGTGCGTGGGTCCTCCTCGAGGGCGACCCCGGCGGGATCGAGGTGACCGTCCGCGACAACGGGGCCGGGGCCGATCTCGCCGACCTGCTCGGCGCGGCCGAGGTCGGCCGGATGGGTGTGAGTCGCTCGATCCGCGGACGGATCGAGGACCTCGGTGGGAGCGTGTCCTGGACGACGCGCCCCGGGGGCGGCTGCGTCGTCCGGATGACCGTCCCCCGCAGCACGAAGGAGCGCCGATGAGCGACCAGGCCCCCACCGAGGACCCCGGCGGTGCCGACGGGGCGCCCGCCGGGCCGACCGTCCTCGTCGCCGACGACCACCCGCTCTGGCTGAGCGCGCTCGAGCGCGACCTCACCGGGAGCGGCATCCGGGTCGTGGCGACCGCCGCCGACGGCCCGTCCACCGTGCGCCGGGCCCGGGCGACCACCCCCGACGTGCTCGTCCTCGACCTCAACCTCCCCGGCATGCGCGGCGACGAGGTCTGCCGGGCCCTCGGCGACCTGCCGACCCGCGTCCTCATCCTCTCGGCGAGCGGGGAGCAGCACGACGTCCTCGCCGCGATCAAGGCGGGGGCCACGGGCTACCTCGTGAAGTCGGCCTCGGCCGAGGAGATCGTCGACGCCGTGCGGGCGACCGCGCGCGGCGAGGCCGTCTTCACACCCGGGCTGGCCGGCCTCGTGCTCGGCGAGTTCCGGCGGATGGCGAGCGAGCCCGACCCCGAGCCGGAGCCCACCAGGGCCGACCGCCGCCCCATCCCCGAGCTCACCGAGCGCGAGACCCAGGTGCTGCGGCTCGTCGCCACCGGGATGTCGTACAAGGAGATCGCCGCCGAGCTGTTCCTATCGCACCGCACCGTGCAGAACCACGTGCAGAACACCCTGGGGAAGCTGCACCTGCACAACCGGGTCGAGCTCGTCCGGTTCGCGCTCGCCCGCGGCCTCGAGGACGAGCCGGAGGCCACCGGCCGGCCCTGAGCGCGGGTCCCGTCGTGGGGACCGCCCCGGGTACCGCCATGCGGGCACGCGCAGGCGGGTGAGGGGCGGGACCTATCCTTGGTGCTCGTGAGCACGACCACCGCCCCCGACCCCCGCCAGCGGCTCGCCGCCGGTGCTGACCGCCCTGCCGCCCAGCAGCCGGTCTGGCCCGACCGCGCCGCCCTCGACGAGGCCGTGAGCACGCTCGCCAGCTACCCCCCGCTCGTCTTCGCCGGCGAGTGCGACGTCCTGCGCGAGCGGATGGCGGCGGTCGCCCGCGGCGACGCGTTCGTCCTCCAGGGCGGCGACTGCGCCGAGACCTTCGTCTCGGCGACGGCCGACAACATCCGCGACCGGATCAAGACGATCCTGCAGATGGCGGCCGTCCTCACCTACGGCGCGTCGGTCCCCGTCGTCAAGGTCGGCCGGATGGCGGGGCAGTACGCCAAGCCCCGCTCGAGCAACGACGAGACCCGCGAGGGTGTCACCCTGCCCGCCTACCGGGGCGACATGGTCAACGACTTCGAGTTCACCCCCGAGGCGCGCACCCCCGACCCGCAGCGCCTCGTGCGGGCCTACCACGCGAGCAGCGCCACCTTGAACCTCGTGCGCGCCTTCACGATGGGCGGCTTCGCCGACCTGCGCCACGTCCACGACTGGAACAAGGGCTTCGTCGCCAACGCCGCGAACGCCCGCTACGAGCGCCTCGCCAAGGACATCGACAAGGCGATGAAGTTCATGGACGCCTGCGGCGCGAACTTCGAGGCGATGCGGACCACCGAGTTCTTCTCCGCGCACGAGGCTCTGCTCCTCGACTACGAGCGCCCGCTGACCCGCGTCGACTCCCGCACCGGCGAGCTCTACGACACCTCGGGCCACTTCATCTGGGTCGGCGAGCGCACCCGCGACCTCGACGGCGCCCACATCGACTTCGTCTCGAGGGTCCGCAACCCGGTGGGGGTCAAGGTGTCCGCCAACGCCGACACCGACGACCTGCTGCGGATGATCGACGTCATCGACCCGCGCCGCGAGCCGGGCCGGCTGACCTTCATCACGCGGATGGGCGCCGGCCGGATCCGCGAGGCGCTGCCCAACATCGTCGAGAAGGTCACCGCCTCCGGCGCCTCGGTCACGTGGGTCTGCGACCCGATGCACGGCAACACCTTCGAGTCGGCCTCGGGCTACAAGACGCGCGACTTCGACGACGTCGTCGAGGAGGTCGAGGGGTTCTTCGAGGTGCACCGCGGCCTCGGCACGGTGCCGGGTGGCATCCACGTCGAGCTCACGGGCAACGACGTCACCGAGTGCCTCGGGGGAGCCGAGCGCATCCTCGACGCCGACCTCGCCAAGCGCTACGAGTCGGTCTGCGACCCGCGCCTGAACCACCAGCAGAGCCTCGAGCTGGCGTTCCTCGTCGCCGAGATGCTCAACCAGGACTGACGACCTCGTGACCGCGATCGTCGCCGACCTGCTGTCCGACACCCTCACCCGCCCCACCAGGGCGATGCGCCACGCGATGGCGAGTGCCAAGGTCGGGGACGACGTGTTCGGCGAGGACCCCACGGTCCGGGCCCTCGAGGAGCGCGTCGCCGGGCTGCTCGGTCACGAGGCCGGGCTGTTCACCCCCACCGGCTCGCTCGCCAACCAGCTGGGGATGCGGCTGCACGTCGCGCCCGGCCAGGAGGTCGTCGCCGACCAGGCCGCGCACGTCGTGCGCGCCGAGCTCGGGGCGGCCGCCGTGTTCTCCGGGATCACCTCGCGCACCTGGCCCTCGGACCGGGGTCTGCTCGACGTGTCCGGTCCGATGTCGCTCGTCACCACCGGGGTGGGCCCGTACCAGGTCGAGACCGCCCTCGTCGTCGTCGAGAACACGCACAACTTCGGCGGCGGCACGGTCCAGCCGCTGGGCGCCATCAAGGAGGTCCGTGCCGCGACCTCCGCGGTGGGGGTGGCGCTGCACCTCGACGGGGCCCGGCTCTGGAACGCGCACGTCGCCTCGGGGGTGGCGCTGGCCGACTACGGGCGTGAGTTCGACACCGTGTCGGTGTGCCTGTCGAAGGGCCTCGGCGCGCCCGTCGGGTCGGTCCTCGTCGGGTCGGCCGAGCTGATGGCGGCGGCCCGGGTGTGGCGCAAGCGCTACGGCGGCGGGATGCGGCAGGTCGGCATCCTCGCTGCGGCCGGGCTGCACGCCCTCGACCACCACGTCGAGCGCCTGGCCGACGACCACGCGCGGGCCGCCCGCTTCGCCGCGGCCTGCGCCGAGGCTGCTCCGGGCGTCATCGAGCCCTCGGCCGTCGAGACGAACATCGTCGTCCTCGACGTCGCGGCCGCCGGCTGGAGCGCGGCCGCGTTCGTGGCCACCCTCCTCGAGCACGGGGTGCGGGCGTACGCGACGAGTCCGCGCACGGTGCGCCTCGTCTGGCACCTCGACGTCGACGACGCCGGCACCGACGCGGCCGTCACGGCGGCGACGACGGTCCTCCGCAGCACCCCACCCACCCCCTGAGTCCCAACGTTCCCGCGTCCGCCGGCGCCGGCCCGGGGTGGGACAAGATCGACCAATAGGGCGATCCGCGCACGCCCGGGGTGGGACAACATCGCCCTATTGGGCGAAGTGTGCACGGGTGCCGTCCGGGGAGAGCTCAGACGTCGTGGTGGAGGGCGGGCGCCGGCGGGTCCTCGGCCGCCGTCGCGTCGGGGTCCCGCGGGGTCGAGCGCAGCTCGACGAGGTACATCGCCGCCACGACGAGCGCCCCGCCGACGAGCATCCGGCGGGTCAGCGACTCACCGCCGAACAGGACCGCGAAGAACGCCGCGAACACCGGCTCGAGCGCCATGACGATGGCGGCGCGGGTCGCCGTGAGGTGCGCCTGCGCCCAGGTCTGCGCCCAGAGGGCCAGCGCACCCGCGACGAGCGCCATGTAGAGCAGCGAGGCCCACTGGCCGGTCCCCTCGGGCAGGGTCAGGCCGCCCGGGACCGCCGCCACACCGCACACGAGGGCGATGACGCCCGCCTGCACCGTGGCCAGCCCGACGGCGGCCGACGGGGTCGACCACCGCCCCAGGGCCACGATGTGGGCGGCGTAGAGCACCGCCGACGCCAGCGTCAGCCCCTCGCCGGTGCCCACCGCGAGCCCGCGCAGGGAGAGCACCGCCAGCCCGACGGTGGCCAGGGCCACCGCGAACCACGTGACGGGCCCGATCCGGTCGCGGAGGACGACGGCGCCGAGCACGGGGGTCAGGACGACGTAGGTGCCCGTGATGAAGCCCGACACCGACGCGTCGGTGTGCTGCAGGCCCATCGTCTGGAGCACCTGGGCCAGCCCGTAGAGGACGCCGAGCACCGCCCCGACGCGCAGCTCGTGCCGGGACAGGGCGAGGGTCTGGCGGCGGAACACGAGGAACATCACGCCCGCCGCGATCCCGAACCGCACCGCGAGGAAGTCCGAGGGGGGGACGTGCTCGACCAGGTCGCGGATGAGGAAGAAGGTCGAGCCCCACACCGCCGTGACAGCGACGAGGAGGAGCGTCGCGAGCCGCACGTGGCGCAGCCCGCCGGTGGCGGTCGTCATCGAGGGGTCAGACGATCGTCAGGGTGACGACGCTGCCCTTGGGGGCCTTGGTGCCGGCGGCGGGGTCCTGGAGGCGGACGGTGCCGAAGTACCCGCCGAGGGCGCGGCGCACGTCGACCTTGAACCCTGCGGCCTCGAGGGTCGCGCGGGCCTGCTGGACCTGCTGGCCGACGACGTTGGGGACGGTGACCAGGACCGGTCCCTTGGACACGACGAGGGTCACCGTGTCGCCGCGGTACAGGGTGCCGCCGCGCGGGTCCTGGCTGATGACCGAGCCCTTGGGCACGGTGTCGCTGTTCGCCTGCTTCGTGGCGTCCACCTCGAGCCCGAGGTCCGTGAGCTTCTCGGTGGCGGGCTTGGCCGCCTTGCCGGTGAAGTCGGGGACGGAGACGGGCTGGCGGCCCTTGCTGATCGTCAGGGCGACCGCGGTGCCGCGCTTGAGGCTGGCGCCCGGCCCGGGCTTGGCCGCGACGACCTGGCCCTCGGGGACCTTGTCGGAGAAGGCCTGGGTCACCTTGCCGACGGAGAGGTTGGCCCCGGTGATCTGGCGCTCGGCCTCGGCCTGCGACATCCCGACGACCTTCGGCACGAGGTAGCGCTCGGGCCCCTTGGAGACGACGAGCCGCACGTCGGTGCCCTTGCGGACCTCGGCCCCGGGCGCGGGGTCCGCGGAGATGACCTGGCCCTTGGGCACGCTCTCGCTGAAGCCCTCGACGACCCGGGCGTCGAGGGAGGCGGCCTCGAGGGCCTGGACGGCTTGCGCCTGCGGGCGCGCCTCGACCGAGGGGACCCGGACGACGGCACCGGGCCCGAGGAGGAAGAACCACGCGGTGAGCGCCGCGACGAGCGCCGACGCGGCGATGGCGGGCCACCAGCGACGGGAGCGGCGGTCCTCGTCGACGACGACGCCCTCGAGCGGGGGGCCGAGGGTCAGGGCCGTGGTGCGCTCGTCACCGGTGCCGCGGGGCTCGTCGGACGGACCCTCGCGGGTCGCCAGGGCCGAACCGCGGCCGGCACCGCCGTCGCGACCACCCGACGCGCCACCGGTAGCACCAGAGGCACCGGCAGCTGCGGCGACACCGGCACCCGCGGCGCCGGCCGACGCAGCCCCGTGGTGGGTCAGCGGCGCGGTGGCGGTCGGCATCGAGGCCGCGGCCTCGGCGGCCACCCCGGCGGGGCGGGCGTCGAGGGCGGCGGGTGACAGGCCGGACCGGACCCGCCGGAGCAGGCCGAGCAGCTCGGCCGCGTCCGCGGGCCGGTCGTCGGGGTCGCGGGAGGTGGCCTCGTCGACGAGCTCGTCGAGGGCGGCGGGGATGCCCTCGACCCGGCTCGAGGGCGCGGGCACGCCCCCGTGGACGTGCTGGTAGGCGACGTGGATCGGGGTCTCGCCGGTGAACGCCTTGCCACCGGTGAGCATCTCGAACAGGACCAGCCCCGCGGCGTAGACGTCGGACCGGGCGTCGGCCACCCCGCGCTCGACCTGCTCGGGGGAGAGGTAGGCCACCGTGCCGAGCAGCATCCCGGTGCTCGTCGTCACGGTCTGGCTCGTCACGGCGCGGGCGAGGCCGAAGTCGGCGACCTTGACCGCACCGGTGTCGCTGATGATGACGTTCTCGGGCTTGACGTCGCGGTGGATCAGGCCCTTGCCGTGCGCCTCGGCGAGCGCGAGGAGGACCGGTTCGAGGACGTCGAGGGCGGCCCGTGGGCTCAGCGGACCCTCGTCCTTGAGGACGTCACGCAGGGTCTTGCCGGGGACGAACTCCATCGCGAGGAAGATGTGGTCGCCATCGGTGCCCTGGTCGAACACCGCCACGACGTTGGGGTGCGACAGCGACGCGGCCGAGCGGGCCTCGCGGCGGAACCGGGAGACGAAGCTCTCGTCGTGGACGAGGCTGTGCCGCATGACCTTGAGGGCGACCTCGCGGTCGAGCCGCTCGTCGAGCGCCAGGTAGACGGTCGCCATCCCGCCGTCGGCGACCCGACGGAGGACGCGGTAGCGTCCGTCGAGGGTGCGCCCGATCAACGAGTCGGCGGTGGATGACACCGCACGAGTGTAGGTGCTCCCGGACACCGGCGACGTCACCGCTCGCCGCCGTCACATGCTGCTGCGCAGCCGCAGGACGTTCTTCACGTACAGCCTGGTGTCGCTGTACATCCCGTTCCGCTGGAGTGCGCCGAGGCCCTGGTAGTAGGCCGCGACCTGGTGCTCCGTCTTCCCTGTGGCGCGCCCGAGGGCGCGCAGCATCACCACGCCGGCGGTGATGTTGTCCTGGGTGTTGAGCAGGTTCAGGCGGCGTCCGACGAGGTCGGAGGCCCACTGGCCGCCGGACGGGATCACCTGCATGACGCCGACGGCGTTGGCCACCGACACCGCGCGCTGGTTCCAGCCCGACTCCTGGTAGGCGATGGCGAGGGCCAGCCGCGGGTCGACGCCGTGGCTGCGGGCGGTGCGCACGATCATCGCCTTGGTCTCGCTGCGGCTGGGGACCTTCCGCTTGGCGAGGATGGCCCGGTTGCGCGCCGCGGCCTCGGCGATCTCGCGGGGGTACCTCACGCCGTTGAACGTGTCGGGCACCGAGGTCGCGGACCTCGAGGCGCTCGCCGGGAGCCGCAGCCGCTGGCCCGGGTGGATGAGGGAGCGGGCCGAGATGCCGCTGGCCCTGGCGATCGCCCCGACCGTCGTGCGGTGGCGAACCGCGATGGCGCTCAGGGTGTCGCCGTCGCGCACCGTGTAGGTGCCCGACTTGCCCGAGGACGAGGCGCCGGCGCGGGCCGAGGCCGCGGCGGCCGCCGCGCCGCGCACCGTGACCTTCTGGCCGGGGTGGATGAGGGTGCTGGCCCGGAGGTGGTTGGCCTTGAGGACCGACGCCAGGGGCACCTTGTAGCGCGCGGCGATGCCGATGAGGGTGTCGCCGGAGCGGACGGTGTGGACGACCGTGGAGGGCCGCGCGGTCTTCGCGGCCGCTGCGGTGCGGGGCACCTGCAGGCGGGTCCCGGCCATGATGAGGTGCCGGTCGCGGACGTGGTTCTTCGTCACGAGGAGGCCGACCGTCGTGCGGTGGCGGGCGGCGATGCCCTCGAGGGTGTCGCCCGCCCGGACGACGTAGGTGGTCCAGCCGTGGGGGGCGGGTTTCGACGTCGCGACCGCGGCGGCGGGCAGCACGGCGAGCGGCGGTGGGGTGGCCGGGGTGGCGATGAAGACCATGACGCGTCCTTGCCTGTGGCGGAGGTGACAAGTGGTGCAGGAGTGACCTTTGGGGCACAGGGTACCCGAGGGGCGCCTCCGACGCCCGTTCTCCGCCGGGGTCCGCGCAGGTCGGACGCCCGCGGACCCGCCCGTGAACGCCCTCCGGACCGGCGCGTGGGCGACCGCGACGACCCGGGAAGGGCACCGGCGGCGCTGTGGCACGCTGTCACCGTGACCGACGCACCCCCGGACCCCACCGACCCCGCGAGCGACCTCGAGACCCTCGTCCCGGTCTGGCTCACCGTCCCGGACGTCGCCGAGCGCCTCGGCCTGCGGCTCGCCGACGTGCGCCGCCTCGTCGAGGACCGCGAGCTGCTCTCCCACCGGGTCGGTGAGCGCCGGGTCGTCGCGGTGCCCGAGGGATTCCTCGGCGACGACGGACCGCTCCACGCGCTCAAGGGCACCTTCACCGTCCTCGCCGACGGGGGGATGAGCGACGAGGAGGTCATCCGCTGGCTGCACACGCCCGACGAGACCCTCCCCGTGCCCGGCACCCCCCTCGACGCCATCCGTGCCGGCTTCAAGACCGAGGTCCGCAAGCGCGCGATGGAGGAGGCCTTCTAGGACCGGCCGCCTGTCACCGACACCAGCCGCAGGTCGTAGGTGAACGTGATCGACCGTGTTCTGTCGAAGGTTCCATCACTGGTGGCCTGGCTGAAGGTCGAGGTCCCCACGAGGTGGGCCGGATCGGGGTCGGTGTCAGTGAACGTGTCGACCAGGATGTCGTCGTCCGGCCAGCCCAGACCGGCCTGCGGCCATCCGATCAGACTGAAACCGCCAGGGTGGGTCGCCCATGGTTCGAAGGTGCTGCCGTCGCACCAGGTCGACGTCACGCCTCCTGCGGCGGTGCCGGACTCGCCCTCCCGTGGTCGGGGGTCCATCCCGTCGACGTAGGCGTACCAGCCGGATGTGGGATCGCCGAACATGACGATGCCGGAGCTGCGCTCGGCGCCGGAGAAGGTGACGTCGGCGTCGTAGCGCGACGGGCACGCTCCCGACGTGTACGCACGGTCCTCGTGCCCGGTGCCCGTGACGGTCGTCGCGTAGCGCCCCCGCCCCTGCTCGCCCACGCGTTCGACGAGGTGTCTGAGCGTGTAGGTGATGTTCTGGGTCGCCTCAGCCGTCTCGCCGCCGCCGATGCGCGTCTCGGCCCAGCGGGCGTCGACATCGATCGACCCGCTCCAGCGCTGGCCGCCACACCCGTCGGAGCGATAGAGCTCGCGCGGCCCCACCACGAGCTCCGCCGTCGCGAAGGACCAGCCGTACCCCCACTTCTCCGCGACCGCGGAGAGAGAGATCCGCATCGATGCCTCGAGGAGGACGCAGGTGAGCCCGCTGTTCGGTGCGTACGTGAGGTCCACCTGCGGTCCCAGTCCGCCCTTGACGCCCACGACGCCGAACAGCTTCGCCGACAGGGACCCGGTGAGGCCCGCAGAGATGGTTGCGGTGGAGGACCCCTCGTCGGTCGCCTGCCCGGTCAGGTCGGCCTGGTTGAGGTCCGTGAGGTCCCCGTCGTCGTACTCGAAGCCGACCCGGACGGGTATCGAGACGGTCGTCGTCATCGAGACCTCGTTCGTGACCGACGCCGACAGCTCGACCGCCCAGCCGAACTCGACCGGTCCGAGCCATCCCAGAAGCCCGTCAGCCAAGGTGACGGTGCAGGTGAACCCGCCGCTGACGGCCAGGGTCCAGGCGAGCCTGACCTCCCCTCGGAGGTCGAGGCGGGCACTGGCCTGCCGGAGGGAGAAGTCGGCGCTTCCCCTCATCCCCTCGAAGGACACGGAAGGGGCGGCGACGCCCTCGCCGCCGGCGGAGCACAGAGGTTCCACGGCTGCATCCAGCACGCGGCCGTCGGTTCCGGCTCCAAGGGTGCCGCTCACGTCGCGAGCGGCTTGGGACGTGTGGATCTCCAGGTCGGTGAAGAGGTCCTGAAGCGGCGCCTCCTCGAACGTCGCCGAGACCGACCCGTCGGGAAAGACCGAGCGTGCGGTCACCCGGCCAGACGCGCCGGGCCCGGACACTGGTCCGCCGCTTCGCACGAAATGGCCGCCGACGGCCGGAGCGTCGGAGGATGCCGCGAAGACGACGGTTCCGCCCGATGACCCGTCCTCTGTCAGGGAGACCAGGTCGCCGGGTCCGTGCATCGTCGTGCCGGGAGTGAGCGCGAAGGACGTCTGAGCGTCGGTGCCGGTCGGGAACCATCCGACGACATCTGCGGCGAGATGCACGTCGCCGGCGCTGTTGTAGAGCGAGATGGCACCACCGGTGCCCACCTTCACGACCACGAGGTTGGGCGCGATCTGTCCCGGCCGCAGGTTGAGCATCGATGCGGTCGGTCGGGGCTGTCCGTTCGGCCAGGCCGTGACCCACGTCGCGGTCGTGGGGGTGATCCCCGTCAGGTTGAGGACGACTGCGCCCACCCCCGTCGCGGGCACGCCCCCGCGGCCCGCGACCGTCAGTGCGAGCGTCGAGCGGGGGCCCATCGGTGCCTTCGGCGATCCCAGGCCGGACCTGGTGTCCAGCACCCGAGCCGGCGTCAGCGGCTGGTAGGCCGATGTCGTCGGGAACCACCCCACGACGTCAGCGAGGAGGTGCACTGCTCCTGCTCTGTTGAAGAGGGAGAACCTCCCGTCCGTGCCGAGCTTGACGATCGCGAGGTTCGGGCGGACCTCCCCCTTGACCAGGTTGAGGTTCGACGCCAGTGGAACGGGTTGACCGGAGGGGAAGGCCGTCACATAGGTCGTCGCCGTCGGTGACACACCCGTCAGGTTGACGACGACGGCCGCGACGCCGGTCGCCGGAACGCCTCCACGGCCGGTCGCCTGCACGGGCACGGTCTTCCCTGCTCCCACCTGGGCCGTGGGCGCGCCGATACCCTTGCGGGTGTCGAGGATGCGTGCCGGCACCAGCGGCTGGAAGCTCGATGACTCCGGGAACCACCCCACCACATCGGCCAGGAGGTGGACCGTTCCGGAACTGTTGTACAGATCCACGGCGCCGCCTCGGCCCACCTTCGCGAACACGAGGTTTGGTGAGGTCTCGCCGCGCACGAGGTTGAGGGACGACGCGACCGGCCGTACGGCACCGTGTGGCCACACCGTCACGTACGTCGTGGACGTCGCGCTCACAGCGGTGACGTTGAGGACGACGGCACCCACACCGGCGGCGGGGACGCCGCCCCGACCGACGACGTCGAGCGAGATCGTTCCACCGTGACCCACAGGGCCCGTCGGCGCCCCGAGTCCCGAACGGGTGTCGAGCAGTCGGCTCGGGACAAGCGGTTGGAGGTCGCCGCCGCCGTACGACACGAGTGGCTCTGCGCTCGCCTGAGGCGCCGCGGTCGAGACACCGGCGCGGCCGGACGTCGGAGAGATCGGATCCGCATGGACGACCTGAGCGGTACCACCGAGAGTCAGGGCTGAGATCGCGACCAGCGCGATGGTGATGCGACGACGCATGACGCCCCTATCCACCACGGGCCACCCCCTGGTAGCCGCTGCCCGGAATGTAGACCTGCGCAGGTCAGAGCGTCAGCCGAACGCGGAAAGCCGCGTCAGGCGTTGCGGGCGGTCGAGGTCTCGACCAGCCCGAGGAGGACGTCGCGCGCCTCCTCGTCGACCGCGGGCGCCGACCGGAGCGCCTCGCGCGCGGAGTCGGCGAGCCGGGCGATCTCGTCCTCGATGACGGCGACGGCGCCGGAGCCGGTGATCACCTCGCGGAGGTCCTCGACCTCGCCGTCGCCGAGGTCGGGGCGACCGACGAGCCCGTCGAGGCGCGCACGTCCCGCCGCGTCGGTCCCCGCGAGCGCGTGGGCGAGGAGGACGGTGCGCTTGCCCTCGCGCAGGTCGTCGCCGGCCGGCTTGCCGGTCTCGGCGGGGTCGCCGAAGACGCCGAGGAGGTCGTCACGCAGCTGGAAGGCGCGACCGACGTCGAGGCCGTAGCGGGAGAGCGCGGCGGTCGAGGCCTCGTCGAGACCGCCGGTCGCCGCCCCGATGAGGAGGGGGTGCTCGACCGTGTACTTGGCGCTCTTGTACCGGATGACGTGGCCCGCACGGTCGACGCGCTCGGTGTCGGCGAGGCCCTCCCACGGACGCATCGACTCGACGACGTCGAGGAACTGGCCGGCCATGAGCTGGCTGCGCATCCGGTCGAAGACCGGGCGGCCGCGGGCGACGTCCTCGGCGGGTAGCCCACACGTCGCGTAGACCTCGTCGGTCCAGGTGAGGCACAGGTTGCCCGCGAGGACGGCGCCGGCGAGGCCGAAGCGGTCGGCGTCCCCGGACCAGCCGCGCCCGGTGTGGGCCGAGGCGAGGGCCCGGTGCGCGGCGGGGCGGCCCCGGCGGGTGTCGGAGTCGTCCATGACGTCGTCGTGGATGAGGGCCGCGGCCTGGAACAGCTCCATGGCGCTGGCGAGGCGCACGAGGGCGCCGGAGTCGGGACGACCGGCCGCGCGGTGCCCCCAGTAGAGGAAGGCCGCCCGCAACCGCTTCCCGCCCCGCAGGAGGTCGGCGACGGCGCGGACGAGGTCGTCGACGTCGGGGCCGAGCTCGGCGAGCACCGTGGACTGGTGGGCCAGCTCGTGGTCGAGGCACTCCTGCACCCGGCGCCGCAGGTCGGCGGTGTCGAGCGGGTTCGGCACGGGGGTCCTCCTCGGCCGCGGGGCACGGCGCACAGCGGTCGGATGCTGGTGCCACGAGCCTACGGCGTCGGCGCTCGCGTACCCTCACCGCCATGGCCCACCACGGAGGAGGGGGACGTCCCGAGCACCTCGTGGCGTCCATCCCGGGGCGCCTGCGCGAGGCGCGTCCCTCGATCAGCTTCGAGTTCTTCCCGCCGAAGGACGACGACGCCGAGGCCCAGCTGTGGACCGCCATCCGCCAGCTCGAGCGGGTCCGGCCCGCGTTCGTCTCGGTGACCTACGGGGCCGGGGGGACGACCCAGGACCGCACGGTGCGGGTCACCGGCCGGATCGCCGACGAGACCTCGCTGACCCCGCTCGCCCACCTCACCTGCGTGGGTGCCTCGGTGCGCCAGGTGCGGCAGGTCGTGGGCCAGTACGCGTCCTCCGGGGTGCGCAACATCCTCGCCCTGCGCGGCGACCCGCCGGGCAACGTGCGCGGGCAGTGGACCGCGCACCCCGAGGGGCTCGACCACGCCGACCAGCTCGTCGCCCTCATCTCCGGCCTCGGCGACTTCACGATCGGCGTCGCGGCGTTCCCGGACGTGCACCCGGACAGCCCCGACCTCGACCACGACGTCGAGGTCCTCGTCCGCAAGGCCGACGCGGGCGCGAGCTTCGCCATCACCCAGATGGTCTTCGACGCCGACTCCTACCTGCGGCTGCGCGACCGCGTCGCCGCGCGCCGCGACCTGCCGATCACCCCCGGCCTCATGCCCGTGACCAACGTCCGCCAGATCCAGCGGATGTCCGAGCTCATGGGCACCCCGCTGCCGGCGGCCGTCGTCGGGCGGCTCGAGGAGGTCAAGGACGACCCCGTCGCGGTCCGGGCGGTCGGGGTGCAGATCGCGACCGAGCTCGGGCGCCGGATGCTCGACGAGGGCGCCCCCGGCATCCACTTCATCACGATGAACCGGTCGACGGCGACGCTCGAGGTCTTCGACAACCTCGGCCTCTGAGCGCCGGCGCCTCCCGGCCCCTACCGACCGGCGTCCGTGCGCAGCAGCCGCAGCCCGCCGAGCACCATCGCCCCCGCGGCCCAGACGGCGACGATGGTGCGCGCCCTCGTCTCCGTCATCCCCTCGGGCCCCTCCCCGAAGACGAGGAAGATGACGCCGCTGCCGGGCACGTGGGCGGCGACCTGCTGGGCGAGCTCGAGGGGCATGTTGCCGAAGAGCAGCGGGATGACGAGGACGAGCGCGATGACGCTGACCAGGCAGCCCGCCGCACTGCGGGTCAGCAGGCCCAGCCCCACGGCGAGGAGCAGTCCGGTGACGAAGACGGTCGACAGGCTCCCGACGACCGACACCGCACCGTCGAGCGGCAGCCCGAAGGACGGGACGAACCGCCACACGACGACGCTCGCGAGGGTGGCGAGGAGTAGGCCGTAGAGCGTCAGCGTCGCCGTGACGACGACCGTGCGGGCCGTCAGGAGGACCCCACGGCGCGGGGTCCACTGGAGCGAGGGGACGATGCCCCCGGTCGTGTGGTCGCCGGTCGTCGTGACGACGGCGGTGGCGAGCAGCCCGAAGAGGATGAACAGCCCGGCGAGCTGCCCTCCCGTCCAGGCGCCGTCAGGGGGGATCTCGCCGCCCGGGGGGTCGTCGGCGGTGTCGATGCCGAGGATCAGCCCGATGCCGACGCCGGCGGCCGCGGTGGCGAGTGAGAACCACCAGGTCGAGCGCACCGACCACAGCCGGCCCCACTCCGCCCGTGCCGTGCGCACCAAGGCCGTGCCGGCCCCGACCTGGGGGGCCGGGCCCGCCCGGTGCGCCGAGGGAGTGGTCGCGGTCGTCATCTCCGGGTTCCTTCCGCCGCGGCGCCCACCGGTTCCGGGGCCCGCCCGTGGTGCTCGACGCTCGTCTCGGTGAGGTCGAGGTAGGCCTGCTCGAGCGACTGCTCCACCTCGGCGAGGTGGTGCAGGGTCGCGCCGACCTCGCGGGCGGCGGCCCCGACCTCGGCCGCGGGGAGCCCGCCGACCTCGAGCTCGTCGGGGGCGGTCCGCTCGACCGCCACGGCGCGGCTCTCGAGCGCGTCGGCGAGCCGTGCGGCCTCCGGGGTGCGCACGCGTACCCGCCGCCCACCCAGCCCGCGGAGCACCTCGCCGACCGTGGCGTCGGCGATGAGCCGGCCCTGGCCGATGATGACGACGCGGTCGGCGATGAGCTGCATCTCGCTCATGAGGTGGCTCGAGACGAGCACCGTGCGGCCCTCGTCGGCGAACCCGCGGAACAGGGAGCGGATCCACCGCACGCCGTCGAGGTCGAGGCCGTTGACGGGCTCGTCGAACAGGAGGATGCCGGGGTCGCCGAGGAGGGCCGCGGCGATGCCGAGGCGCTGCCTCATCCCGAGGGAGTACGTCCTGATCCGGCGACGGTCGGCGCCGGCGAGGCCGACCTGCTCGATGACCTCCTCGACCCGGGAGGGCGGGATCCCGTTGCTGCGGGCGCCGATCCGCAGGTGTGCGCGCCCCGTGCGGCCGGGGTGCATCGCGCCGGCGTCGAGGAGGGCGCCGACCTCGCGCAGCGGTGCGGTGAGGCCGGTGTAGGACCGGCCGCCGACGAGGGCGCTGCCCCGCGTCGGGCGGTCCAGGCCCATGACGACGCGCATCGTCGTCGACTTGCCGGCGCCGTTGGGGCCGAGGAAACCGGTGACGGCGCCGGGCCGGGCGTCGAAGGTGAGGTCGTCGACGGCACGGGTGCGGCCGTGCTCCTTGGTCAGTGCGCGGACGCTGATCACGGGTCCCCTCCAGGGCAGCGGGTGGTGCGGGTTCCCGGACGCTACAAGCGGGCGCGAGGGCGGCTGGTGGCGAGGATGTGGAGATCGTGTGCAGGTCGTGGGCGTGGTACCGCGCCGGTCTCGGGCACGGGCCCCCCTCAGCGCCCACTCCCGCGACCGGCGCGGCCCCCCGAGCCTCCCGGAGTCGGTGGGGGTGCCACATCCGTACGCGTACCCAGATGTGCGCGAGGCGGCGGCGGTTCCGTATCAGGGCCCGCGCGGGTGGTTCTTCTGAGGTGACACCCGTCCCGGGTGCCGTCCGTCACCGAAGGAGAACCGCCATGCACGCCGACCTCAACCCCCAGCCGTTGCCGCCCCGGGCGACGAGGGTCTACGCCTCGCACGAGGTGCTCTACGACCTCGACAAGTTCCAGAGCGCGCTGAAGAGCATCCTCGACCGCGCCGGCCACAACAACTGCACCTCCGGGCTCCAGCTCGACTGGATCCAGTTCGAGCAGTTCTACATCGACGACAAGCTCGACGCCCGTCCCGTCCTCGACCAGCGCTCGATCGGGTTCGGCGGTTGAGATGACGACACCGCCGCCCCGTGTCGAGCCCGGCGTCGGGCTCATCGTCACCGGGGGCGTCGACCTCCTCTGGCCCGACGTCGAGGACCTCGTCGACGTGCTGGAGGTCGAGCCCCAGACGTTGTGGGACGGCAACGACGGCGACGGCCGCCGGATCGCGCGCGACGCGCTCCGGTGGCTGCGCGCCACCGGACGGCCGCTGCTCAGCCACGGCGTCGGGTACCCCGTGGGTGGCACGAGCGCCCCGGACCCCGAGGGCGTGGCGGCAGCGGCCCGTTCCGCGCGAGAGGTGGAGGCCGTGCACTGGAGCGAGCACCTGTCGTTCAACCGGGTCGGGTCCGACGGCGACACCCGGTTCGCCGGGTACCTCCTGCCCCCCGTGCCCACGCCCGAGTCGGCCCACGCGGCGATCGGCCACGTCGGCCGCTACCAGGACCGGCTCGACCGGCCCTTCCTCGTCGAGACGCCGACGAGCTACGTGCGGGCCACCCCGGGCGACCTCACCGACGGCGAGTACGTCGCCACGATCGCCGAGGGCGCCGACTGCGGCATCCTCCTCGACCTCCACAACGTCTGGGCCAACGAGCTCAACGGGCGCCAGTCCGTCGCCGACTTCCTCGATGCCATCCCGCTGGAGCGGGTCCGCGAGGTGCACGTCGCCGGCGGCGACTCGCTCGGCGAGGTCTACCTCGACTCGCACGTGGGGCCGGTGGCGCCCGAGGTGCTCGACCTCGCCCGGCGCGTCCTCCCGCGGCTGCCGAACGTGCGGGCGGTGCTCTTCGAGGCCGTCGCGCACTCCGTCGCGACGATGGGCGCGGCAGGGCTGCGCGGCGTCCTCACCGACCTCCACGAGGTCGTCGACGGGGCCCGCGCCGACGGGGCCCGCGCCGACGGCGCTCCCGGCGACGGCGCTCCCGGCGACCGTGCCGTCGCGCCCGGTCCACGGGCCCGGGCGACCCGGGTCGCCCTCCGACCCGACGACGGGCGCACCGCCGCACGCGAGGCCGCCCTCCTCGACTACACGACGCGGGCGACCGCTCGGCTCTCCGGTGGGGACGACCCCGGCGCCGACGTGCTGCGCCACCTCACCGACCAGGCCCGCCTCTCCCTCCTCGTGGGGACGCACCGGCGCGAGCTCGCGACGCTCCTCACCCGCCTCGGCCCGCAGGGCGCCCGTGCGGCCCTCGCCGGCTTCCTCGCGTGGGCTCCGGCGAGCGCGTGGCGCGGCGAGCAGGGCGCGGCGTTCGACGCCTGGTGGGCCGGGCTCGACCTCGAGGACGTGGCCGCGGGTTGACCGGCAGGGTCAGGCGACGTCCATCGGGTGGCCGCCGGTGATCCGGATCAGCTCGTCGTAGTGGGTCGCGAAGACCGAGTGGCTGTGCCCGGCCGCGGCCCAGACGGTGGTGTAGCGGCCGAGGGTGACGTCGACGACGGTGTCGATGTGCTGCGGATGGCCGACGGGGGCGACCCCGCCGATCGCGAAGCCGGTGTGCGTGCGCACGAAGTCGGCGTCGGCCTGCTCGAGGCTCGCCAGGCCCGCGAGGTCGGCGACCTTGTCGGTGTCGACGCGGTGCCCGCCCGAGGCGAGGACGAGGAAGGGTCGGGTCGACCCGTCGTGGTCGGTGGCGACGAAGACGAGGCTGTTGGCGATCTCGGCCGGGGTGATGCCGAGGGCGTCGGCGGCCGCGCGGGCCGTGCGGACGGCGTCGGACAGGTGCCGGATCTCGGGGTTGACGTGCCACGGCGCGAGGGCCGCGAGGACGGCCTGCACCCCGGGGTGACCACTGAGGTCGCGGGCGGCGACCGGCTGACCCGGCTCCAGGCTCATGCCCGAAGCGTAGTGACGCCTCGACTTCCCCGCCTGATCCGGCAAGGTCGAGGGTCGCACGGGAAGCGTTCCGGTGCGACCCTCGAGGTTCCCGTGCGATGCCGTCGGGGGCCCGGTCGTGGCGCTGCGACCATGGGGGAGTGATCGGGGACCGCTGGGGCGTCGAGGACGCCGAGGTCGCGGCGCGCTACGGGTGCGACGACCTCGTGCCGATGCCGGTGCTCGCCGCGTGGCGGGGCGTGTCGGTCGCGGCACCGGCCGAGGTGGTGTGGCGCTGGGTCGGCCAGGTCCGGGTGGCGCCCTACTCGTACGACTGGGTCGACAACCGCGGGCACCGTTCTCCCCGAACGGATCTCGCTCTCGATCCGCCGGTGGTCGGCGAGCCGTTCACCCGCAGCGGAGGACGCCCGCTCGGCCGCGTCCTGGCCGTCGACCCCGGGTGCGAGCTCACCGCGACGGTCATGGGCGCGGTGCTGTCGTACCGCGTGACGCCGGTGGGGGAGCGGGAGACGCGGCTCGTCCTCAAGGTCGTCATGGCGAGGGGGCGCCTGCTCGCGCCGTTCGTCTCGGTGGGCGACCTCGTCATGGCCCGCCGTCAGCTGCTGACCTTCAAGGAGCTCGCCGAAGGTTCGACACCCGCCGCCGGTTGACGGGGTGGGCCGGCACCCACGGCAGGCCGACAGGCGATGCGCGTCGCGAGTCGACGCTTCGAGCCCGCGCTCAGCACGGACTGCACGTCGACGACCGGGCATGTCCTGTCGGTGGGCCGCGTCGGCAGTGTCCCGGAGCCTCCCGACGCGGCCCGGGGAAGCCGGGGTGTCGGGGGCGGCGCCTACCGTGGCGGGGATGAGCCGGCGGTGGCGATCGAGGGCGATGGGAGGGTGGTTCGGCGTGTCGCCCCGGCGAGTCTCCCGAACGGCTTGACGCGGTGTCGGGGGAGCGGTCTACAGTGGAGGAAGTCGAACAGGTGTTCGACGAACGGCAGGTGGTTCGCCCCACCCGTCCGACCCAGACCAGCGGTCTCGTCGAGCCGCCGACCTCCACCACGGGGGCCGGCCGGCGATGCCGTGCTGCCCCGAAGGAGGTGGAGCCGTGGCCCGTCGCCACCACGACCCCGTCGTCGTCCGCGGGGTCCGCCCCCACCGTGCCACGGGTCCGGGCACCGATGACCGGCAGGTCGCCTGGGAGGGGTCCGGTTCCGCCGCGGCCGTCCTCGGCGGCCTCCACGGCCCCGACCTCCACGACCCAGAGGCCCGCGACCCCGACGCCCACGACCCCCACGACCTCGTCCCGCGCGACTTCGTGTGGCGCGGACGCCGCTACACCGTGTGCGCCGTCCTCGCCTCGTGGCAGGAGCGGCGGGCCTGGTGGCGCGAGGTCGGCGACGACCCCTCCGGCCCGCCCAGCCCGCAGCGCCGGGTCTGGCGGGTCGAGGCCCGCCCACCCGTCGGCGACGCGGGGGTCTTCGACCTCGGCCGCGACGACGACCACTGGCTCCTCCTGCGAGCCCACGACTGAGGAGAGACGGATCCCCATGAGCCACGCCAGCACCACCCTCGACCTCCTCGACCGCTCCCGCGAGGCGCTCGCCGCCGCCTGCTCCGCGCCGGCCGCCGCCACCCGTCACGCCGACGCCTCGCTCGCCGCGCTGCGCGCCGGGGCCGCCCTCGTCGCGGCCGGGCCCACCACCGGCTCCACCACGGGTCCCGGCCGTCGGGGGCCGCGCCTGCCCGGTGAGGGGCCGCACGACCTGTGGAGCCTCGTCGTCGGGGTCGCCCCCGAGCTCGTCGAGTGGGCCCAGCGGTTCGCCGCGGCCACCGAGCGGCAGGCTCTCGTCGAGTCCGGGACGCTGCGGGTCGGGGCGCGCGAGGCCGACGACCTCCTGCGCGACGCCGAGACCTTCCTCGACCTCGCCGCCCGCCGCCTCGGGGTGCCCAGCGCGTCGGGGCCGCACCGGCTCGTCCCCGTCCGCTCGGCCTGAGGGTGCGGGGAGCACGACTCGTGGACGGCTTCACCCACCTCCACGTCGCCTCGGGGTTCTCGATGCGCTACGGAGCCTCGATGCCGGGCGACCTCGTCGCCCGCGCCGCCGAGCTCGGCCAGCCCGCGCTCGCCCTCACCGACCGCGACGGCCTCTACGGCGCGGTCCGGTTCGCCACGGCCTGCCGGCAGGCCGGGGTCGCCCCGGTCCTCGGGGTCGACCTCGCCGTCGAGGCGCTCCGGCTCCCCGAGGGCGACCCGGTCCGCGCGAGCGCCCCGTCCCGCGCCCGCACCCCGGTGCGCGGCGGCGCCGCCGTCGACCCCCGCCGCCCGCGGGTCACCGTCCTCGCCCGAGGACGCCGCGGCGCCGCCGCGCCCGGCACCGGCTGGGCCGCCCTGTGCCGCCTCACCACGGCCACCCACCTGCGCGGCGAGCGCGGGGTCCCCGTGACCACCCCCGAGCTCCTCGCCGAGTGGGCCCACCCCACGAGCACCCACGGCCTCGGGGCCCCCGGCTCCGGCGAGGGCGTCGTGCCGGCCCGGACGACGCGGGGCGAGTCCGGCCCGAGCCGGCTGCTCGTCCTCCTCGGCCCCGACTCCGACGTCGGCCGCGCCCTCCTCGCCGGGCGCCCGACCCGCGCCCGGCACCTCCTCGAGGGATGGCGCGCCCTCCTCCCGCGCGACGGCCTCGCCGTCGAGGTCGTCCTCCACGGCGGGCCCGAGGGCACCCCGGGCTGCCGCTCGCACGCGGCGCACCTGCTCGGCCTCGCCGACACGGCCGGGGTCCCGGCGGTCCTCACGGCGGCGGCCCGGCACGCCGAGGCCGGCCAGGTCCGCACCGTCGACGTCCTCGACGCCGCCCGCCGCCTCGTCGTCCTCGACTCCCGCCACCTCGACCGCGTCACCGACGCCGGCCACCTCGCGAGCACCGCGACGATGCGCGCCGCCGCGCTCGAGGTCACCGCCGGCGACCGCGCCCGCGCCGACCGGCTCCTCGCGATGACGACCCTCGTCGCCGACGAGTGCACCCTCGACCACCGCCACGACCTCGGCATCGGCGCCGTCCACCTCCCCGAGGCCGCCGTCCTCGGCATCCCCGACGGCACCGACCCGATGCAGGTCCTCACCGAGCGCTGCCGCGCCGCCGTCCCCCAGAAGTACCCCGGCATCGGCGACAGCGAGCTGCGGGTCGTCGAACAGCGCCTCGACGACGAGCTCGAGGTCGTCCGGGCGCTCGGCTACCCCACGTACTTCCTCACCGTCGCCGAGGTCACCGACCTCATCCGCGCCCGCGGCGTGCGGGTGGCCGCCCGCGGCTCGGGCGCCGGCAGCCTCGTCAACCACCTCCTCGGCATCAGCGGCGTCGACCCGATCCGGCACCGCCTCCTCATGGAGCGGTTCTGCTCACCGCTGCGCGCCGAGCTCCCCGACATCGACGTCGACGTCGAGTCGGCCCGTCGCACCGAGATCTACGAGGCCGTCCTCGAGCGCTTCGGCGGCGACCGCGTCACGTGCGTGTCGATGATGGACACCTACAAGGTCCGCCACGCCGTCCGCGACGTCGGTGCCGCGCTCGGGATGCCCCCCGGCGAGGTCGACGAGATCGCGAAGGCGTTCCCGCACATCCGCGCCCGCGACGCCCGCCACGCCATCGCCGACCTCCCCGAGCTGCGCAGCCGCGGTCTCGACAGCCCGCGCCTGTCGACCTTCTTCGACCTCGTCGAGGCCCTCGACGGCCTGCCCCGCCACATCGCCCTCCACCCGTGCGGGGTCGTCCTGTCCAACGACGGCCTGCTCGACCGCACCCCGGTCGAGGCGAGCTGGCTCGGCTTCCCGATGACCCAGTTCGACAAGGACGACGTCGAGACGCTCGGGTTCCTCAAGCTCGACGTCCTCGGCATCCGGATGCAGTCGGCGATGGCGCACGCCGTCGCCGAGGTCGCGCGGGTGTCGGGGGAGCGGATCGACCTCGACGACGAGGCGCAGGTCCCCCACGACGACGAGGCCACCTACGAGCTGATCCGCACCACGCGCACCCTCGGGATGTTCCAGATCGAGAGCCCCGGCCAGCGCGAGCTCGTCGGCAAGCTCGGCCCGAGCGCCTTCGACGACCTCATCGTCGACATCTCCCTCTTCCGTCCCGGGCCGGTGAAGTCCGACATGATCACCCCGTTCCTCGAGAGCCGGCACGGCTGGCGCGAGCGCCGCTTCCTCCACCCGAGCCTCATCCCGGCGCTGGCCGAGACCGAGGGCGTCGTCGTCTTCCACGAGCAGGTGCTCCTCATCGTCGCCGAGACCACCGGTGTCACCCTCGCCCAGGCCGACGAGGTCCGGCGCAGCATGGGCACCCCGAAGGGCCAGGAGGAGGTCGAGGCGTGGTGGCGCCCCGCGGCGAAGGCCCGCGGGTACACCGCCGACGAGCGCGACCGCATCTGGGAGGTCCTGAGGTCCTTCGCGAGCTTCGGGTTCTGCAAGGCCCACGCCGCGGCCTTCGCCCTGCCGACCTTCCACTCCGCGTGGCTCAAGGCGCACCACCCGGCGGCCTTCCTCGCCGGGGTGCTCACCCACGACCCCGGGATGTACCCGAAGCGGCTCATCCTCGACGACGCCCGCACCTTCGGCATCCCCGTCCTCGGCCTCGACGTCAACGCCTCCGACGACACCTACCGGGTCGAGCGCGTCGACGACCCGCTCCCGGACGACCCGGACGTCCTCGAGGCCGATGCCGGTGCCCCCGCGTGGCGGCGCACCTCCCAGCCGTTCGGCATCCGCCTCTCGCTCGCCGACGTCAAGGGGATCAGCGAGGCCGAGGTCGCCCGGGTCGTGGCCGGGCAGCCCTACACCGACCTCGGCGACTTCTGGTCACGGGCGCGGGTCAGCCGCCCGGTCGTCGAGCGGCTCGTCCTTGCCGGCGCCTTCGACGCCCTCCACGGGACGGCCGGCGGGAGCCTGGGGCGGCGCGGCCGGGTCACCCGCCGCGACCTGCTGCTCCACGTCGCCGAGCTCGAGCGGTGGGAGCGGTCCGGGGGAGGGCCGCCGCGCACGAGCCGCCGGCGCGCCATCCCGGTCAGCAAGCCCCGCGACCTCGAAGACGCCGGCCTCGACGTCCGCGACCGCGCCGCCGCCCAGTCGCAGGCGGCCCGTGCCGTCGTCCCCGCCGACCGGCAGCCCACCCAGCTGACCCTCGACCTCGGCGACCGGCCCCGTCTCGTCGCGGGCGCCGGCCTGCCCGAGATGACCGGCCCCGAGCGGGTCCGCGCCGAGCTCGACGTCCTCGGCCTCGACGTCTCGGCCCACGTCGTCGAGTTCTACGAGCCGCTCCTGCGCGCCCTGGCGGTCACCCGCAGCCGCGACCTCGTCGGCTCCCGCAGCCGCCGCGAGGTGTGGGTCGCCGGGGTCAAGGTCGCGACCCAGACCCCGCCGGTCCGCTCGGGTCGCCGGGTCGTCTTCCTCACCCTGGACGACGGCACCGGGCCCTCCGACTGCACCTTCTTCGAGGACGTCCAGGGCCCCTACGCCGGGGTCGTCTTCCACTCGTGGCTGCTCCTCGTCCGCGGGGTGCTGCGCCGCACCGGCGACCGCGGCGTCTCCATCCGCGCCACCGGCGCCTGGGAGCTCGCGGCGCTGTGGGACGCCTGGCAGCTCGGCGGGCTGCCCTCCGTGCACGCGGCGATCGCGGCGGGGGAGTCCGAGGCCGTCGCGCGGGCCGAGGCCGCCGAGGCGGCGGCCCGGGCCGAGGACGAGCGCACCGGCCGCCGGGTCCTCGTCCACGCCTCGGGGTTCAGGCAGTCGCCGTACGCCGACATCAAGCCCGCCGGCTCCGACCTCCGGTCGGGTCGGGGCGCACCGCCCGGTCCGGTGCTCGACCACCCGGGTGGCACGCCGCGGCGCATCGGGGGGGTGCCGCCGGGCCAGGTCGTGCCCGCCGCGGCCTCCGCCCCCGCGCTGCCCTCGCGCAAGCTGTGGCACGCGAGCCCGGGCAGCTCCGGACACTAGGGTGGGCTCGACACCCCACCCGACCTCCCGAGGAGCCTCCCCGTGGCCGACGACCGTGGCCGACCCCGCCGGGCGGGCGCCCAGCCGGGGCTGCGCACCGTCGCCGTCCAGGGCGCCCTCGACGCCCTCGCCGAGCGCCGCCGGGGCGAGCTGGGGCGGCCGCTACGGGTCCTCGACGTCGGCGGCGGCACCGGCGGCACCGCCGTGCCCCTCGCCGTGGCCGGCCACGACGTCACCGTCGTCGACCCCAGCCCCGACGCACTCGCCTCGCTGCGCCGCCGTGCCGCCGAGACCGGGACGACCGAGCGCGTCCACCCGGTCCAGGGCGACACCGACACCGTGGCCCAGCCCGGACCCGACGGCGCCCGCCCCACCTACGACCTCGTCTGCCTCCACGGCACCCTCGAGGTCGTCGACGACCCCGACACCGCCGTCGCCAACCTCGCCGCCGTCCTCGCACCCGGCGGCACCCTCAGCCTCGTCGTCGCGCAGCGCCTCCCCGCGGCCCTGGCCCGCGCCCTCGCGGGCCAGTTCGCCCGCGCCCGCGCCATCCTCGAGCGGCCCGACGGGCGCTGGGGCGACGACGACCCGGCGCCGCGCCGGTTCGACGAGGCGGGCGTCCTGGACCTCCTGCGTGCCCACGGGCTCACCCCGGTCGACAGCCACGGCGTGCGGATCTTCAGCGACCTCGTCCCCTCGGCCCTCGTCGACTCCGAGGCCGACCGCACCGCCCTCCTCGAGCTCGAGGACGTCGCGAGCCGGCACCCCGACCACGCCGCGCTCCTCGGCGCCCTCGGCAGTGTCCGGCACGTCCTCGCCACCCGGGACTGACCCCGCGGGTCCGCACCGATGAGCCGTCGCCAGTTCGCCCTCCCCGAGCGGGCGTCGAGCGAGCCGCCCGACGACACCGGCTGCACCGTCCTGCACGTCGACATGGACGCCTTCTACGCCTCGGCGACCCTGCTGAGCCACCCCGAGCTCGTCGGCACCCCCGTCATCATCGGCGGCGGCAACCGCGGCGTCGTCCTCTCGGCCACCTACGAGGCGCGCCGGTTCGGGGTCGCGAGCGCGATGCCGATGCAGCGCGCCCGGCGGCTGTGCCCGCAGGCCACCGTCCTGCCCCCCGACCACGAGCTGTACGCGGCGATCTCCTCCGCGGTCATGGAGGTGTTCCGGTCGGTGACCCCCGTCGTCGAGCCGCTCTCGCTCGACGAGGCCTTCCTCGACGTCTCCGGGGCGGTCCGCCGCCTGGGCAGCCCCGCGACGATCGGGCAGCGCATCCGCGACACCGTCCACGACGAGCAGGGCATCACCTGCTCGGTCGGGGTGGCCCCCACGAAGTTCGTCGCCAAGCTCGCCTCGGGGCTGGCCAAGCCCGACGGGATGGTCGTCGTCCCGCGAGAGGAGGTCGTCCCGTTCGTCCAGCAGCTGCCCGTCGGGGCCCTGTGGGGGGTCGGCGACCGAACCGAGGAGGCCCTGCTGCGGCTCGGGCTGCACACCGTCGCCGACATCGCCCACACCCCGCTCGACACCCTCGTCCGCGGCCTCGGCGAGGCGACGGGACGGCACCTGCACGAGCTGTCGTGGGGTCGCGACCCCCGCTCGGTCGAGCGCGAGGTCCGCGAGAAGAGCGTGGGCAGCGACCAGACCTTCGAGGCCGACATCGACGACGCCGCCGAGATCCACCGCCGCCTCCTCGGCCTCAGCGAACGGACCGCGGCCCGCATGCGCGCGGCCGGCCTGACCGGCAAGACCGTCACCCTCAAGGTGAGGTTCAGCGACTTCACGACGATCACCCGGGCGAAGACCCTGCGCGAGCCCACCGACAGCGGCCGCGCCATCCATGCCGCGGCGGTGGCGCTCTACGACGCCCTCGGGCTCCAGCGCGCCCGCATCCGCCTCGTCGGTGTCCGGATGACGGGCCTCGTCGACGTGGCCGAGACGCCCATCCAGGGGGTCATCGGCGAGCCCGAGCACGGCTGGCGCGACGCGGACCGCGCCGTCGACCGGGCGCGCTCCCGGTTCGGTTCCGGGGCCGTGCGGCCCGCCAGTCTGGTCGAACGTGACACATCTGCTTCCGTGCGACGACGTGGGCACCTATCCTGAGGGTTCAGGGACAACATGGGCCGTTCCAAGGGCGGCCCGGGCCGACCACGGGAGGATCTCCGTGCCCCTCTCAGACCACGAGCAGAAGATGCTCGAGCAGATGGAGCAGGCGCTCGCTGCCGAGGACCCCAAGTTCGCCTCGCAGATGCAGGGCAGCTCACTGGCCTCGTTGCAGCGACGACGCTGGGTGCTCGGGGGCATCGGGGTGGTCGCCGGACTCGGTCTCGTCCTCGTCGGCATCAACACGACGATGTGGGTCGGCGCCATCGGGTTCGCCGTCATGGTCGCCTCCGCCGTCTTCGCCGCCACGCCCCCGCGCCGTGCCCGCCTCGGGGTCGTGCGGGCCGACGGCACGGCCGGACCCGCGCCCAAGGGCGCAGCCCGCCGCAAGGGCGGCCAGAAGTCGTTCATGGACAAGCTCGACGAGCGCTGGGAGCGTCGCCAGAACAACTGGTGAGAGGACCCCCGGACGTGCCACCGGCGGGGGTCAGTGGGCGACGACGCCCCCGACGTAGATCCCCGCGATGACGAGGGCGGCGAGCAGCTCGATGCCCACGCTCTGCGCCACGGCGACGATGGCATGCTTCGTGCGGGTCCACGCGACGCCGCGGTCACGGGTGCGAGCCGACTCGACGAGGAAGATCGCGCCGACGAAGAACAGCAGCGCACCGACGACCGGGATCGCGAAGAAGCCGACGACGGCGGCGACGACGGCGAGGAAGAGGGTCGAGGTCGGGACCCCGCGCTCCTTCATCCGTCGTCCGGGGACGAGGTACTGCAGGGCCCAGCCCGCAGCGGCCACGAGGACGCAGGCGGCGAACAGGCCCCACGCGAGGGGGGTCCCGGTGAGGGCGGCCCAGAGCAGGACCCCGCCGAGGACGAGGAGCAGGCCGGGCAGCACCGGGACGACGATGCCGAGCAGCCCGACGACGATGAGCAGCGGCGGGACGAAGAGCCTGACGTCGTCGAGGAGGCCGTCCACCCTCAGGCGGTGGTCTCGCCCACCGGAGTCGGCTCGAGGAGGCGCTCGCTCTCGTCGTGGATGTCGGCGACGCCGGCGAGGGCCGGGATGTGCTCACGGCCGTGGTGGGCGCAGAAGAGCAGCTCTCCACCGGCGTGGAGGCTGGCGCGCACGTACGCCTGGGCGCCGCAGCGGTCGCAGCGGTCGGCGGCGTTCAGGGTGGGTGCCAGTGCGGCGTTCACGTCGGCCTCCTCGGCTCGCTGGGGTCCTGCTGGTGGTTCGGAACGCCGGTCCGGGTGGATCGGCGAGCGTTGCAACAGTCAATCACGCCGGTGTGTTCCGGCTGCGCAGGGTGGTCGATGTGGCCCGCGTCATGTCGAGATCGTGACCTTTGGGCCGATCCCCGGGGGCCACGCGGGGGAGGCCGCGGAGCCGGTCGGCCGAGGCCCCGGTGAGCCTGCGGGAGCGTGTCGGGGGCGGCGACTACCCTGCCCTCGTGCCTGTGACCGCTGCGAAGAAGACCGCGACGAGCAAGTCCGCGTCCGAGTACACCGCCCACCACCTGCAGGTCCTCGAGGGCCTGGAGGCCGTGCGCAAGCGTCCCGGCATGTACATCGGCTCCACCGACTCCCGCGGCCTCATGCACTGCCTCTGGGAGATCATCGACAACTCCGTCGACGAGGCGCTGGGGGGCCATTGCGACCGGGTCGAGGTCACCCTCCACCGCGACGGGTCGGTCGAGGTCCACGACAACGGACGCGGGGTCCCGGTCGACATCGAGCCGCGCACGGGCCTCACCGGTGTCGAGCTCGTCTACACGCGCCTGCACGCGGGCGGGAAGTTCGGCGGCGGGTCCTACACCGCCTCCGGTGGCCTCCACGGCGTCGGTGCGTCGGTCGTCAACGCGCTGTCCTCGCGCCTCGACGTCGAGGTCGACCGGGGCGGGAAGACCTACGCGATGAGCTTCCGGCGCGGCGAGCCGGGCGTCTTCTCCGACGTCGCCGGTGCCAAGGGGACCAAGGACCCCGAGCACGCCTTCACGCCGTACGTCGACAAGAGCGACCTCGAGGTCATCGGGAGCGTGCGGCGCGGCGTCACCGGCACCCGGGTGCGCTACTGGGCCGACCGCCAGATCTTCCTCAAGGACGCCGCCTTCGACGTCGAGGGGCTGCTGGCCCGCGCGCGCCAGACCTCCTTCCTCGTGCCGGGCCTCACCATCGTCGTCCGCGACGCCCGCGGCGAGGAGGTGGTCGACGAGACCTTCCTCCACGACGGCGGCATCTCCGAGTTCACCGAGTTCCTCGCTCCCGACCCCGAGGTCACGGGCGTGTGGCGCCTCCAGGGCAGCGGCACCTTCACCGAGACGGTGCCGGTGCTCGACGGCAAGGGGCACATGACCCCCACAGAGGTCGAGCGCGAGTGCGGGGTCGACATCGCGGTGCGCTGGGGCACCGGCTACGAGACCAGGGTCCAGTCGTTCGTCAACATCATCGCCACGCCCAAGGGCGGCACCCACATGGCGGGGTTCGAGCAGGCCCTGCTCAAGGTCCTGCGAAAGCAGCTGGAGGTCAACGCCCGCCGCCTCAAGGTGGGCTCGGACAAGCTGGAGAAGGACGACGTCCTCGCCGGCCTCACGGCCGTGGTCACCGTGCGGCTCGCCGAGCCGCAGTTCGAGGGGCAGACCAAGGAGGTCCTCGGCACCGCCGCGGTGCGCGCGATCGTCGCCCGGGTCGTCGAGCAGGAGCTCACGGCGAGGCTGACGTCCGCGAAGCGCCCCGAGAAGCAGCACGCCGCGAGCCTGCTCGAGAAGGTCACGGCCGAGATGAAGTCGCGGATCAGCGCGCGGCTGCACAAGGAGACCCAGCGCCGCAAGACAGCGCTGGAGTCCTCGTCGCTTCCGGCCAAGCTCGCCGACTGCCGCAGCACCGACGTCGAGCGCACCGAGCTGTTCATCGTCGAGGGTGACAGCGCGCTCGGCACGGCCAAGCTGGCCCGCAGCAGCGACCACCAGGCACTGCTGCCGATCCGCGGCAAGATCCTCAACGTCCAGAAGGCCTCGGTCACCGACATGCTCGGCAACGCCGAGTGCGCCGCGATCATCCAGGTCATCGGGGCCGGGTCGGGCCGCACGTTCGACCTCGACGCCGCCCGCTACGGCAAGGTCATCATCATGACCGACGCCGACGTCGACGGCGCCCACATCCGCACGCTGCTGCTCACCCTGTTCTTCCGCTACATGCGCCCGCTCGTCGAGGCAGGCCGGGTCTACGCCGCCGTGCCGCCGCTGCACCGCATCGAGGTCGTCAACCCCGGCTCGAAGGCCAACGAGGTCATCTACACCTACTCCGAGGCCGAGATGCGCCGCACCATGGCGGCCCTGACCAAGCGCGGCAAGAAGACCAAGCCGCTCCAGCGCTACAAGGGCCTGGGCGAGATGGATGCCGACCAGCTCGCCGAGACGACGATGGACCCGCGCCACCGCACCCTGCGCAAGGTCACAGCGGCCGACCTCGACTCCGCCGCAGGCGTGTTCGAGCTGCTCATGGGTGGCGACGTCGGCCCACGCAAGGACTTCATCATCGACTCCGCCCACGCCCTCGACCGCGAGCGCATCGACGCCTGACCGCACCGCCACGCCGGGCTCTGTGGTTGCCGACCGGCCCGACCTCGGACACAGTGAGGCGGACGAGGGCGTCCGACCGGGGCCGCCGTCGCGTCGACGAGGAGGGCACGATGAGCACGACGGTGGACCAGGGGCACGGTTCCGTCGCAGGGGAGGAGAAGACCGAGCTCAAGCGGGTCATGGGGCCCAAGCTCCTCCTCCTGTTCATCGTCGGGGACATCCTCGGCACGGGCGTCTACGCCCTGACGGGGTCGGTGGCCGCCGAGGTCGGGGGCGCGGCGTGGGTGCCGTTCCTCGTGGCCTTCGCAATCGCGATGGTGACGGCCTTCTCCTACCTCGAGCTCGTGACGAAGTACCCCCGGGCGGCCGGTGCGGCGCTCTACACGCACAAGGCGTTCGGGCTGCACTTCCTCACCTTCATGGTGTGCTTCACCGTCATGTGCTCCGGCATCACCTCGGCGTCCACGGCGTCCCGGGCGTTCGCGGCGAACATGCTCACCGGCTTCGGGGTCGAGGAGCCGGGCACGAACACCGTGATGCTCGTGGCGCTCGGGTTCATGACGCTCGTCGCCGTCGTCAACCTGCGCGGTGTCTCGGAGAGCGTGCGGGCCAACATCGTCCTCACGCTCGTCGAGCTCTCCGGCCTCCTGCTCGTCATCATGGTCGGCTTCTACGCCCTGACCGCCGGCAAGACCGACTTCTCGCGCACCGTGGTCTTCGACAGCCCGAGCGACAAGAGCGCCTTCCTCGCCGTCACCGCCGCCACCTCGCTCGCGTTCTTCGCCATGGTCGGCTTCGAGGACTCGGTGAACATGGCCGAGGAGACCAAGGACCCGGTGCGCAACTTCCCCACGATGATGATCGCGGGCATCTCGATCACCGGCCTGATCTACATCCTCGTCGCGCTCTTCGCCGTGGCGATCGTTCCGGTGGGTGAGCTCGGGGAGAGCGAGACCCCGCTCGTCACCGTCGTCGAGACGGCAGCTCCCGGCGTCCCGATCGACGCCCTGCTGCCGTTCATCTCGATGTTCGCGGTGGCCAACTCGGCCCTCATCAACATGCTCATGGCCAGCCGGCTCCTCTACGGCATGGCCCACCAGGAGGTCCTTCCGCCGTTCCTCGGCAAGGTCGGTGCGAACCGGCGGACCCCGTGGGCCGCGATCCTGTTCACCACCGGGATCTCGTTCGCCCTCATCGTCCTGGTGACCCAGGCAGCCGAGACCGACGTCATCCCGGCCCTCGGCGGCACGACGGCCCTGCTCCTCCTCGGGGTCTTCACCATCGTCAACATCTGTGTGCTCGTGCTCCGCAAGGACGTCATCGACCGTCGCCACTTCGTCGCCCCCGTCGTGCTGCCGATCGTCGGCGCGGCGGCCTGCGCGTTCTTCGTCGGCCCGTGGACCGGTCGCGACCCGATCCAGTACCGGATCGCGGGCTGGCTGCTCCTCGGCGGGGTCGTGCTCTGGGCGATCACCTGGTTCGCGAACCGGAGCCTGCGGGCGAAGAAGACCTACCTGCGGGACGTCGACGAGCTGGGCGGCGACGGCCCGGTCAACTGACGGGCCGGCGGCCTCAGGTCGTCGGCGCCGGGCCCGTGGACTCGCGGACGACGAGCTCGGTCTCCATGAGCACCTCGTCGGCGCTCTCCTCGCCCTCGAGGAGGGCGGCGAGGAGCAGCTCGGCCGCCCGACGACCCTGGCCGCTGACGTCCTGGCGGACCGTGGTCAGGCCGAGGACGCCGGAGAGGACGTAGTCGTCGACGCCGATGATCGAGAGGTCCTCGGGGACGCGCAGGCCCAGCCGGCGGGCGCTCTCGCGCACGCCGATCGCCATCTCGTCGGAGGCCGCGACGATGGCGGTGGGGCGGTTGTCGCCCGAGAGCAGGGTGAGGCTGTCGCGCGCCGACGCTTCGGCGGTCCAGTCCGACCCGAGCACCCAGCCGTCCTCGCAGACGAGGCCGTGCTCGCGGATGGCGTCGTGGAACGCCGACAGCCGGTCCTGCGGGGTCTGGATGTGGGCCGCGTTCTCGGGGACCGCCCCGATGTAGCCGATCCGGGTGTGCCCCAGCGAGGCCAGGTGGTCGACGGCGATGCGCATCGTCGCGCCGTCGTCGATCCGCACGCAGGGGCGCCCCGGGACGGGTGAGCCGATGGCGACGAGTGGCAGCCCGAGACGGTCGACGAGCTCGACCTCCTCGGGCGCCATCGGCACGTTGAGGGTGATGACGCCGTCGACCCGCTTCCACAGCATGTTCTGCGAGAGCGGGAGGCGCTGGTCGTACGTGTCGTCCTCGAGGTCGAAGAGGATGACGTGGTGCTCGCGGGCGCGCAGCGCCTTCTCGATCGCGCTCACGAGGGTCGCGAAGAACCACCGGGTGAGGAACGGCGCGACGACCGCGACGACGCGGGTGCGCCCGGACGCGAGGGAGGTCGCCGTGGGGGAGGCGACGTAGTCGAGGTCCTGGGCGACGCGCAGCACCCGTTCACGGGTCTCGGGCGAGACCCGGTCCAGACCCCGGAGGGCGCGGGAGACCGTGGCGACCGACACCCCGGCCACCCGCGCCACATCCGTGATGGTGCTGATGCGTCCCTCCTGACATCGAGCAGCGGGCCGGGCTCAGCCCTTGAGCCCGCCGGCGAGCAGCCCGCGGACGAAGAACCGCTGCAGGGCGAGGAAGACCGCAACGGGCACGATCATCGAGATGAACGCACCGGCCGACAGCAGGTACCACGCACTGCCGCGGGTTCCAGACAGCTCGGCGACGCGCACGGTGATCGGCGCGACGTCGGGCGTGCCGCCGAGGAACACCAGCGAGACGAGCAGGTCGTTCCACACCCAGAGGAACTGGAAGATGCCGAACGCCGCGAGGGCCGGCGTGAGCAGCGGCAGGAGGATCTTGAAGAAGATCGTCACGTGCCCCGCTCCGTCGACACGGGCGGCCTCCATGAGCTCGCCCGGGAGCTCGCGCATGAAGTTGTGGATGAGGAACGTCGCGAGTGGTAGCGCGAAGATCGTGTGCGACAACCACACCGACCAGTACGACGCCCCGAAGCCCAGCTTGTTGACGTAGATGTCGAGCAGCGGGATGAGGGCGATCTGCAGCGGGACGATCTGCAGCGCGAACACGGCGACGAACAGCGCGTCACGCCCCGGGAACGGCATCCACGCGAACGCGTACGCCGCCAGCGAGGCGAGGAAGATCGGCAGCAGCACCGCGGGGATGGTGATGACGATCGTGTTGATGAAGTACTGCGAGAAGCTCGACGTCGCACCCGGCTCGAGGGCCGTGCGGTAGTTCTCGAGCGTGAGGTTTCCCGGGTTCTGCCAGAACGTCCACCACCCGCTCGTGTTGATGTCGCGCTGGGTGCGGAACGAGGTGACGAGCAGGCCGAGGGTCGGGGTCGTCCACAGCACCGCGATGATGATGGCGACGACGGAGGCCCACGGTGAGGAGACCGCGCGGGCGGCGTCGCCCGCCTGGCTCTTGCGGCGCTTCTGCTTGCCGCCACCTGCCACGTCGGCGGTGGCCTTCTCGGAGACGCTCTCGGGGGTGGCGGCCGGCTGGAGGGTGCTCATCGCTCAGGCCTCCTTTCGCATCTGGACGACGTTGTAGATGACGATCGGCACGACGAGGACGAACAGGAGCACGGCGAGCGCCGCCCCGAGCCCGCCGGCGTCGGACCGGAAGGTCTGCGTGTAGAACTCGTTCGCGACGACGGAGGTGTCGAACTGGCCACCCGTCATCGTCCGGACGATGTCGAAGACCTTGAGCGTGCCGATGCCGATCGTCGTGAGGACGACGACGAGCGCCGCACGGATGCTCGGCAAGGTGATGAACCGGAACATCTTCAGGCCCTGGACGCCGTCGAGCTTGGCGGCCTCGATGATCTCGTCGGGGATGGCCTTGATGGCGGCCGACAGCACCGTCATCGCGAAGCCGGCCTGGATCCACACCATGACGATGATGAGCATGAGCGTGTTGAGCGGTGCCTCGAGGAGGAACTGCTGGGTCTCGAGCCCGAGCGCCTTGAGGATGCCGTTGAGCAGGCCGATCTGGGGACGCTCGGTCTGCTTGTACTGGTAGACGAACTTCCAGATGATGCCGGCGCCGACCATGGAGATCGCCATCGGGAGGAAGATCAGCGCCTTGGCGAACGCCTCGCCCCGGGCACGGTCGATGAGGATGGCGTAGAGCAGGCCGATCGCCGTCGCGAGGAACGGCACGAGGACGACCCAGAGCGCGGTGTTGCGCAGGACGATCAGCAGCTCGGGCTGGGTGAACATCGCCGTGTAGTTCTCGAACGAGAAGTCGCCGGTCCCGGACCGGCCGCGCAGCGACTGGATGATGGTGAGGACCGCCGGGTACATGAGCCCGACCGCGAGGAGCAGGACCGCCGGTCCCACGAAGATCGCGCCCTGGGCCTGCTCGCCCCGGCGCCCCTTGAAGAGGGAGGCGAGGAAGAGGACGAGGCCGAAGACGGCCGCGAAGAACGCGACCGCGAAGAACATGAGGAAGAACTTGCCGCCGACGCTTTCCGCACGCAGGAGGGGCTCGGGGATGATCCCCGTCCCGACCGCACCGAGGACGTTGGTCGCCATTGACGCACCTCCGGGTCAAGTCATGCACATCAGGAGAGCCGGGGTGGGGGCGGAGGGCCTCCGCCCCCACCCCGGCTCGGGTGGACCTGGTGGTCGGCCGATGGGACCGACCAGGGGGTCAGGTCACGGTCACTTCGGCCAGGACTGCTCGATGAAGTCGAGCGTGGCCTTGTCGTCCTTGCCGACGATCCAGTCGGTCATGCCCTTCCAGAAGGAACCGGCACCGACGGCGCCCGGCATGAGGTCGGAACCGTCGAACCGGAAGACCGCCGCGTCGTCCTGGAGGATCTCGGCGGACAGCTTGTCCATCGGCGTCTTGAGGAGGTTGATGTCGAGACCGGTGTTGGCCGAGAGCCAGCCACCCGCAGCCGGGGTCGTCTTGGCCTTGGCGTTCGCCCAGACGTCGCTGGCGAGGTAGGTCTGGAAGGCCTTGACCTCGGGACGGTCGGCGAAGGCGGCGACGAACTCGCCACCACCGAGGACCGGCTTGGTGCTCTCGTCCTTGGCCGGCAGGTAGAAGGCCCAGACGTCGCCGTCCTCGGCGACCTTGGTGCCCTCGGGCCAGTTGGCGGCGTAGAACGACGCCTGGCGGTGCATCCAGCACGAGCCGTCCTGGATCGCCAGGCCGGCGTCCTGGAAGGCCGTGGAGGCGATCGTCTTGACGTCGCCCTGGCCACCGTTGACGTACTTGTCGTTCTTGAGGATCTTGCCGACCTCGGCGAGGGCCGTGGCGACCGCGGGGTCGTTGAACGGGATCTCGTGGTTGACCCACTTGTCGTAGGTCTCGGGGCCCGCCGTGCGGAGCATGACGTCCTCGACCCAGTCGGTGGCCGGCCAGCCGGTGGCGTCACCGGACTCGATGCCCGCGCACCACGGCTTGCTGTCGGGGTTGTCGGCGGCGATCTTGTCGCTCAGGGAGAGGAGCTCGTCCCACGTCTTCGGCACCGTGTAGCCCTTGTCGGCGAAGGCCGAGGGCGAATACCAGACGAACGACTTGACGTTGGCGCCGAGCGGGGCGGCGTAGAAGGTGCCGTCGACCGTGCCGTAGGCCTTCCAGTCCTCGCCGAACCACTTGTCGACGTTGGCGCCGGTCTCGGCCGGGGCGGGCTTGACCTGACCCGTGGCGACCATGGTCTTGAGCAGACCCGGCTGGGGGAGGTACGCGATGTCGGGGGCGTTGCCACCCTTGACGCGGACCGGCAGCTGGGCCTCGAACTCCTTCGAGCCCTCGTACTTGACGGTGGCGCCGGTGCACTCCTCGAACGGCTTGTACGACTCGATGTGCGAGGCGTCCTCGGGAGCGACGATCGAGGTGTAGACGGAGACCGTCTTGCCCTTGATGTCACCGAACGCCTTGTAGGGAGCGCAGTCGATGGTGCCGGCCGACGTGTCGCCGCCGGTGTCACCGCCGTCGCCGCCGTCACCGCCACCACAGGCGGTCGCGGTGAGCGCCACCGCGACGATGCCGGACAGCGCCGCGAAGCGCCGCTTAGAGCTGAGGGCCATAGCCCGCCTCCATTTCACTGGTCGCGCCGAGGCGGGGGCCTCGGCGATGAGGGGAACCGCGACCAAACGTAAAAGCGTTTACACATCCGCGCAACGGACTGTTCAGCATGGAGCGGTAACGATTCCGTAACACGGGAACTGGTCGGTCGGTCCGGGCTGCCGCATCCCGCCGTTCGTCGGCACCTCAGCGCACCGGGGCGCCGATCCCCGCGATGACGCTCGCGAAGGCCGTGCCGGACCCGTCGCGTCGGCCGGTGGCCTCGGGGAGGTCGATGGCGACGCCGTTGGCGCCCGACGCGCGGGCCGGCAGCGCACCGACCCAGGCGAGGACGAGCGTGTCCTCACCGCGCAGGAACCGGTGCGCGCGAACGCCGCCCGTGCCGCGGCCCTTCGCGGGGTACTCGCCGTACGGGGTGACCTTGAGCGACCCGGGCTGGGTGCCCGGCAGCGCGTCGGAGGACCCGGAGGAGGTGACGACGACGTTCTCGGCGACGGCGTCGACGGCACCGAAGAAGGCGACCTCGGCGCCGGGGGAGAGCCGGATGCCGGCCATCCCACCGGCCGCGCGGCCCTGGGGGCGGACGGCGGAGGCGGGGAAGCGGAGCAGCTGGGCGTCGGTCGTGACGAAGACGAGGTCCTCCTCGCCGTCGCGCAGGGCGACGGCGCCGACGACGCGGTCACCGTCCCTGAGCGAGACGGCCTCCCAGTCCGGGCGCGACGGGTAGTCGGTGGTGACCCGCTTGACGACGCCCTGGGCCGTGCCGAGGGCGACACCAGGTCCGTCGGAGGCGAGCGGGACGATCGTCAGCGGCTGCTCGCCCGCGGGGAGGTCGACGTAGACGGCGAGGGGCGCGCCGCCGGACAGGCTGGGCGCGCCGCCGAGCGGGGGCAGGGTCGGGAGCTCGAGCGCCGACATCCGCACCATCCGCCCGAACGAGGTGACGAGCGCGAACTCGCCTCTCGCCGTGGTCTTCACGGCCCCGATGATCGCGTCGTGCTTGGCGCGGCCACCCTCGGACGGGATCGGCCCGGCGTCCGAGGTGCGGGCCAGCAGGCCGGTGGAGGAGAGGAGGACCCAGCAGGGGTCGTCGGCGACCTCGAGCGGGGTCGCGGAGGCCGCCGGCGTGCCTGCGGACTCGAGGAGGACGGTGCGCCGGGGGGTGCCGTGGGCCTTGGCGACGTCGGCGAGCTCGTCGGACACGAGCGTCCGCAGCACCAGCTCGCTGGCGAGGATCGCCTCGAGGGCCTCGATCTGGCGCTGCAGCTCGTCGCGCTCGGCCTCGAGCTCGATCCGCGAGAACTTCGTGAGGCGGCGCAGCTGGAGCTCGAGGATGTACTCGGCCTGGGGGTCGGAGAGGTCGAAGACCGAGATGAGGCGGGCCTTGGCCGCCGCGGCGTCGTCGGAGCCGCGGATCAGCTGGATCACCTCGTCGATGTCGAGGATCGCGACGAGCAGGCCCTCGACGAGGTGGAGGCGGTCGCGCCGCTTGCCGAGGCGGTACTCGGTGCGGCGGCGGACGACGTCGGTGCGGAAGTCGACGTAGACCCGCAGCAGCTCCTTCAGGCCCAGGGTCCGCGGCTGCCCGTCGACGAGGGCGACGGCGTTGATGCCGAAGGAGTCCTCCATCGGGGTCAACCGGTAGAGCTGCTCGAGGACGGCGTCGGGGTTGAACCCGTTCTTGACCTCGAACACCAGCCGCAGGCCGTTCTTGCGGTCGGTGAGGTCCTTGACGTCGCTGATCCCCTGCAGCTTCTTGGACTGCACGAGGGTCTTGACGCGCTCGATGACCTTCTCGGGGCCGACGAGGTAGGGCAGCTCGGTGACGGTGATGCCCATCCGGCGCGGGGTGATCTTCTCGACGCGGCAGGTCGCGCGGGTGCGGAAGCTGCCGCGCCCGGTGAGGTAGGCGTCGCGGATGCCGTCGAGGCCGATGACCCGCCCGCCGCCGGGCAGGTCCGGGCCGGGGACGAACTTCATGAGGTCGTCGAGCGAGCAGTCGGGGTGGGTGATGAGGTGGCGCGCCGCGCCGATGACCTCGACGAGGTTGTGCGGGGCCATGTTCGTGGCCATGCCGACGGCGATCCCGCTCGCGCCGTTGACGAGGAGGTTGGGGTAGGCGGCGGGCATGACGCCCGGCTGGGTCAGCGAGTCGTCGTAGTTCGGGACGAAGTCGACCGTGTCCTCGTCGAGCCCGCTGACCATGAGCAGGGCCGCGGGCGCCATCCGGGCCTCGGTGTACCGGGACGCGGCGGGGCCGTCGTCGAGGGAGCCGAAGTTGCCGTGGCCGTCGACGAGGGGCAGGCGCATCGTGAACGGCTGGGCCAGGCGGACGAGGGCGTCGTAGATCGCCTGGTCGCCGTGCGGGTGGTACTTGCCCATGACCTCGCCGACGACGCGGCTGGACTTCACGTGGGGTCGGTCCGGGCGCAGCCCCAGCTCGCTCATCCCGTAGAGGATCCGGCGCTGCACCGGCTTGAGGCCGTCGCGGGCGTCGGGCAGCGCCCGCGAGTAGATGACGCTGTACGAGTACTCGAGGAACGCGGAGCGCATCTCCTCCTCGACGTCGATGTCGACGATGTTCTCGACGATGTCCTCGGGGGGAGGGGTGCTGCTGCGCTTGGCCATGGGGTGGGGCTCGGCTCCGGGGTCTCGTGGCGGGTCACCGACGCTCGCGCGACGGTGCTCCGCACCATCCTCACAAACGCCGCTCACGGGCGCGGCGACGACACTCCGAACCGGCCGAGGTGGAGGACGTCGCGCAAGGGGCGGCGGACCCGCGTGCGGGCCGACCCGCCGACCCGTTCCGCCTCGTGACCGAGGGCCACGACCCCGACGAGCCGCCGGTCCGACGGGATGCCGAGGGCCATACGGACGGCGTCGTGGCGCTCGCCGGGCACGCCGAAGAACAGGGCGCCGAGGCCGGCGTCCTCGGCGGCGAGGAGGAGCACCATCGCGGCCATCGCCGTGTCGGTGTCCCAGTAGGGGACCGGCCAGCGGCCCGGGTCGCGGTCGGTCCAGCCCTTGTCCGGCAGGGCGTAGCGGTCCAGGTAGGCGTCGGGGTGGCTCAGGCAGAGGACGAGGGCGGGCGCCGCCGCGACCCCTCGCCGCCAGGCGTCCTGCGGCCGCCCGTCGTCGGTGGCGGCCCAGAAGGCGTCGCGGTCGGCGTCGTCGAGGAGGGCGAGGAAGTCCCAGCCCTGGCTGAACCCCGCACTGGGCGCGCGCACGGCGAGCCGGACGAGGTCGCGGACGACCGCCTCCGGGACGGGGCGGTCGGGGTCGAACCGGCGCACCATGCGTCGGCGACGGACGGCGTCGCGCAGCTCCACGGGCCCAGTGTGCAGGTCGGACGACGGCCGGGCGCCGGCCGCCCCGGGTGGCACGATGGGCCCATGGACGACGAGGAGCTCCCCCCGGGCTACCGCGCCGAGTGGGAGGCCGACGTCGTCCTGCGCGACGGGACGGTCGCGCGGATCCGCCCGATCCGCCCATCGGACACCGCCGGGATCCACCGGTTCCACGCCGCGCAGTCCGACGAGTCGATCTACCTGCGCTTCTTCGCCCCGCTTCGCCGGCTCAGCGACTCCGACGTCCACCGCTTCACGCACGTCGACTACGTCGACCGGGTCGCCCTCGTCGTGACGATGCGCGACGAGATCATCGGCATCGGGCGCTACGACCGGATCGACGCGCGCAGCGCCGAGGTCGCGTTCAACATCTCCGACCACTACCAGGGCAAGGGCATCGGCTCGGTGCTCCTCGAGCACCTCGCCGCGATCGCCCGGGACATGGGGATCAGCCGCTTCACGGCCGAGGTGCTGCCGCAGAACCGCAAGATGCTCGCGGTCTTCGCCGACGCCGGGTACGAGGTGTCGCGTCGCGTCGAGGACGGGGTCGTCGAGGTCGGGTTCGACATCGAGCCCACCGACCGGTCGCGGGCCGTCGAGATGTCGCGCGAGCACCGCGCCGAGGCGCAGAGCCTCCGGGCGCTGCTCACCCCCTCGGTCGTCGCCGTCGTCGGGGCCAGCCGGCGCAAGGACGCGATGGGCAGCCAGGTGCTCGAGCGGATCCTCGAGGCCGGGTTCACCGGCAGGGTGCACCCGGTCAACCCCAACGTGCGCACGCTGCGTCGCCGCAAGGCCTACCCCTCCGTCGGCGCGATCCCCGAGCCGGTCGACCTCGCGGTCATCGCCGTGCCGGCCCACGCCGTCCTCGAGGTCGTCGACGAGTGCGCGGAGGCAGGGGTCAAGGCCCTCCTCGTCGTCTCGTCCGGCTTCGCCGAGGAGGGCCGCGACGGCGCCCGTCTGCAGGCCGAGCTGGTCCGCCGCGCCCGCGGCGCCGGGATGCGGGTCGTCGGGCCGAACTCGTTCGGGATCATCAACAACGACGAGGGGGTGCGGCTCAACGCCTCGCTCGCGCCGGTGGTGCCGCCGCGCGGTCGCTTCGGGCTGTTCGCGCAGTCCGGCGCCCTCGGCATCGCGGTCCTCGCGTCGGCGGCCCGGCGCAACCTCGGCATCTCGACGTTCGGGTCGGCCGGCAACCGGGTCGACGTCTCCGGCAACGACTTCATGCAGTACTGGATCGACGACGACTCCACCGACGCGGTCGGGCTCTACCTCGAGTCGATGGGCAACCCGCGCAAGTTCTCGCGGATCGCCCGCAACCTCGCGGCCATCAAGCCGGTCATCGTCGTCAAGTCCGGGGTGAGCCGGTTCGGGGTCCCGCCCGGCCACCGGGTGCGGGCGACCAGGGCCCGCCCCGAGGTCTTCGCGGCGATGCTGCGGCAGGCGGGCGTCATCCGGGTCGAGAACGTCCACCAGCTCTTCGACGTCGCCCAGCTCGTCACCTCGCAGCCGCTGCCGGCGGGGGACCGGGTCGCCATCGTGTCGAACTCCTCGGCCCTGGGCACCCTCACCGCCGACGCCTGCACGAGCTGGGCCCTGACCGTCACCCACGGGCCGGTCGACCTGCGCAGCGAGGCGACCGCCGCCGAGTTCCGCACCGCCCTGCAGGCCGCGTTCGACGACCCGCGCGTCGACTCCGTGGTCGCCTGCTTCATCCCCCCGCTCGTCACCGGTGACGCCGACGTCGCCGCGGCCGTCCGCGACGCCGCCGCCGCGTCCGACAAGCCCGTGGTGGCGACCTTCCTCGGGATGCGCGGGGTCGACGACGGCCACCGCACCGTGAGCGGCACGGGAGGCTCGACCCGCGCGATCCCCGTCTACGCCATGCCCGAGGACGCGGTGCGGGCCCTCGCGTCGGCCACCCGCTACGGCCAGTGGCGGGCCAAGGACCGTGGCCTGCCCGTCGCGCCGGCGGGGATCAACCGGCGCATCGCGGAGGACGTCGTCGAGACCGTGCTCTCGGTCGACCCGAAGGGGCGCCGCCTCGGTGAGGACGAGGCGAACGCCCTCCTCGCGGCCTACGGCATCGACGTGTGGACCCGCCGCGAGGCCCGCACGGTCGAGGAGGCCGTCGAGGTCGCCGAGGAGGTCGGGTACCCGGTCGTCCTCAAGTCGACCGCGCCGATGCTGCGCCACCAGGGCGGGGTCGGCGGGCTCCGGGTCGACCTGCGCGACGAGGTGTCGCTGCGCTCGGCGTGGGCGTCCCTGACCGAGCGGCTCGCCCCCCTCGACGCCGACCGGCTCGTCGTCCAACGGATGGCGACGCCCGGCGTGCCGGTGGTCGTCACCTCCGACGAGGACGCCCTCTTCGGGCCCGTCATCGGCTTCTCGGTCGCGGGGCTGCCGACCGAGCTGCTCGACGACATCGCCTACCGCATCCCGCCGCTCACCGACGTCACGGTCTCCGAGCTCATCTCGTCGGTCAAGGCCGCCCCCGTGCTCCACGGGCACCGGGGCGCGGCGCCGGTGCACCGGGCCGCCCTCGCCGACCTCATCGCCCGCGTGTCGGTGCTCGCCGACGACCTGCCGGAGGTCGCCTCCCTCGTCCTCAACCCGGTCAACGCCCACCCCGGCGGCGTGGAGGTCCTCGGCGCCGAGATCGTCCTCGCCCCCGCGCCGCGTCGCACCGACCCGGGCCGCCGCTCCCTGACCTGACCCGACCTGACCCGACCTGACCTGACCGGGCCCGAGCCGGCGGCGGGTGCTGGGGACGGCGGGAGGACGGTCCGGCCGGGAAGGGCACAATGGGGGGATGAGCAGTCCGTCCGACGCCCCCGTCCTGCCGGTCGAGCTGACCGCCGCGATCGTGCGGGCCGGCTACTACCCCGCGCTCGTCGCCGACATCGTCGCGGCGGCGCTCGTGCGGGAGCCCATCGTCGACCACCTCGTCCACCTCGAGACGACCTTCGACCGCGACGTGGTCCGGCGGCACATCACCGTCCTCGTCCTCACGCCCTCGCGGCTGCTCATCGCCCACGCCGACGACCACGCCGACGAGCCGCCCGCGCCGCAGGACGTCGCGACGGCCACGACCGAGTCGATCCCACTGTCGGCGGTCCGCGGGGTCATGCTCACCCACGTCGTCGAGAGCCCCTCGACGTACGTGCCGGGCTCGCTCGGGCGCGAGGTCACCCTCACTCTCGGGTGGGGCACGGTGGCCCGGCTCGACCTCGTCCCCGCCTCGTGCGCCGACCCCGACTGCGACGCCGACCACGGCTACGAGGGCACGGTCACCGGCGACGACATCGCCCTGCGCATCTCGGCCGCGGCCGACGGCGACGACGCGCTCGAGCGCGCCCTGTCCTTCGCGCGCGAGCTCTCGGCCGCCATCGGCCAGGGCTGAGCGTGGCGGCGGAGGAGGCCGGCGCCCCGTTCGAGGCCGACGGCCCGGCGCTCGCCGACGTCCTCCCCGCGGTCGCGGTGTCGCTCGGTGTCCCCGCACCGGAGGGAGTGGCGCCGCGGCTGACCTTCCCGCCGGCCCGCCGGGCGGTCACCGTCCTCGTCGACGGGCTCGGCCACGACCTCCTCGTCCGCCGCGCCGGGCACGCGCCGTTCCTGCGCTCGCTGCTGCCCTCGACCGTGCGGGTGCCCTCCGGCTTCCCGTCGACGACCGCCACCTCGATGGGGTCGTTCGGAACCGGGCTCGCCGCGGGGGCCCACGGCCTCGTCGGGTACGAGGCACTCGTCCCGGGGGAGGACCGCCTCCTCAACGAGCTGTCCTGGGAGGACGGGCCCGACCCGCTGCGCTGGCAGCCGCACGAGACGGTCTTCGAGCGGGTGGACCGGGCCGGGGTGGCGGTGACCCGGGTCGGGCCGGCGTTCTTCGACGGCTCGGGCCTCACGAACGCCGCGCTGCGCGGTGGCCGGTTCGTCGCCGCCGAGTCGCTCGAGGCCCGGGTCGACGCCACGCTCACCGCTGCCCGGGCGACGCCGCGGGCGCTGGTCCACCTCTACTGGGGCGAGCTCGACAAGGTCGGCCACGTCTTCGGCTGCGACGCGTGGCAGTGGGGTGACGAGCTCGAGGCGGTCGACCGCGAGCTCGCGCGGCTCGCGGCCTCCCTCCCGCGCGACAGCTCGCTGACCGTCACCGCCGACCACGGGATGGTCGACGTCCCGCTCCACGAGCGGGTCGACGTCGCCGACGACCCCCGGCTGTCGGCGGGCGCGCGGCACGTCTCGCTCGAGTTCCGGGCTCCGCAGGTGTGGACCGAGCCGGGAGCGGCGCCCGACGTGCAGGCGGCCTGGGCCGAGGTGCTCGGTCCCCGGGCCGACGTCCTCCTGCGCGAGGAGGCCGTGGCGGCCGGCTGGTTCGGCGCCGTCGACCCCGTGAACCTCGCGCGGATCGGCGACGTCGTCGTGGCGACCCACGGGTCCTTCGCCGTCGTCGACTCGCGCCGGGCCCGCCCCGAGCTGCTCGCCCTCATCGGCCTGCACGGCTCGCTGAGCGCCGACGAGGTGGCCGTACCGGTCGTGCACGTCACCGCCGCCGACGTCGCCTAGGGTGTCCCCTCGTGGCGGACCTGGTCTTCTTCTCGGGCACGATGGACTGCGGCAAGTCGACCCTTGCCCTCCAGATGGACCACAACAACAGCGCCCGGGGGCGGCAGGGCCTGATCTTCACCAAGCTGGACCGGATGGGCGAGTCGGTCCTGTCCTCGCGGCTCGGCCTGTCGACGGCGGCGATCGAGGTCCACGACGACCTCGACTTCTGGGAGGAGATCGTCGAGCGGCTCACCGCCGGCGCGCGGATCGACTACCTCATCTGTGACGAGGCGCAGTTCTACACGCCCGCGCAGGTCGAGCAGCTCGCCCGGATCGTCGACGAGATGGGCATCGGGGTCACGGCGTTCGGCATCACCGCCGACTTCCGCACCGAGCTGTTCCCCGGGTCGCGCCGCCTCATCGAGCTCGCCGACCGGGTGCAGCTGCTCCAGGTCGAGGCGCTGTGCTGGTGCGGGCGCAAGGCCACCCACAACGCGCGCATCGTCGACGGCGTCATGGTCGTCGAGGGTGAGCAGGTCGTCGTCGGGGACACCTCGGCCGCATCCGCGGGGCTCGTCGAGTACGAGGTGCTCTGCCGGCGGCACTACATGCGGCGGATGAACAGCCACGCCGCCCGGGCCGCGGCCGTCTCGCCCGACACCCTGCCCTTCGACCTCGACGTCTGCCCGGTGCCGCCCCCCTCCTGATCCCGGGGGTCGCCCGTCGCGGGGGCTACGAGCCGCCGCGGGTGCCGAAGACGATGTCGTCCCAGCTGGGCACGCTCGGGCGTCCCTTCCGGCCCGGGGTCGGGCGGCGCGCGGGGGCGTCGACGTCGGCCGCGCCCGCGTCGTCGGAGCCTGCGGGAGACGACGCCTCGGCGGGGTGGTCGTCGGCGGGGTCGGCGCGTGGGGGCACCGCCTCCAGGGCCGCGGGGGACTCGACGGCGCCGGCGGCCGCGTCGTCCTCGGAGAAGCCGCCGACCAGCTGCTCGGACGACGACGGCGCCTCGAGGTGCGCCGACAGCGGGTTGCGCCCCCGGGACGCCGGCGGCGGGGGAGCGTCGGCGGGGTCGACGGCGAGGTCCTCGATCGGGAGGGCGTCGGGGCGCGGCTCGTCGTCGCCCGGGGTCGTCGCGGGGGAGGGACGGCGGCTGCGGCCGCGCCGCCCGCGGGTGCTGTGCTCGCGCATCGCCGCCATGAGGTCGATCGGCTCGTGCGCGCCGCGGGCGCGGGGCGAGCGTCCCACGCCGCCGTCGGCGTCGACGTCGTAGACGTCGTGGTCACCCGAGGTCGGCGCGGTGTGCGGCGTCGGGATGGCGGCCGACCCCACGCTCTCCTCGCTGAGCCAGCGGGCCTCGTCGTTCGAGGGCGTGACCGCACCACCGAGGGGCTCGTAGCGCCACGTGGCGGTGCGCTGGCGGCCGCCCGCGGGGAAGGTCATCGTCAGCGTCCACGTGCCCTCCTCGTCCCGCGAGGAGTCCCACTCGGCGTCGTCGCGCTCGACCCCGCGGTCTCGCAGCCGCTCGCCGACGCGGTCGGCGAGGGTCTCCGGCCCGGTGCCGCGGGACCCCACCGCGCACTGCTGGGCCACCCGGGCGACGTGCTCGCGCTCGGCGAGGACCGGGCCCTCGAACCGGCGCACCTTCTCGACGGTCCACCCCGCGCGCTCGGCGACCTCCTCGGTCGACAGCCCCCGCCGGATGAGGGCCTGCACCTCGCGCGGGCGCAGCCCGCCCTCGATCTCGATCTGGAGCTGACCGAGCCGGGGTCGGTCGCGACGGGCGGCGGCGCGCAGCGCCTCGTCGAGGGTGAGGCGGTAGCGACCGCCGTCGGCGTCGGCGAGCAGGAGGTGGTGGCCGTCCTCGTGGACGCCGATGAGGCGAAGGTCCTGCATGTCGGGCTCCCGGAGTTGCTCGTCGTCGGTCCCGACCATGCCACTCGATCACGCCCCGGTCACGGAGCCCACGCCGAACCCGTCCGGATTCGGCGTGGAGCCCCCTTCTACGCTGGTCGCATGACCGATGCCCACGCCGCGCTCGAGCCCTACGACGCCGTCCTCCTCGGGTCGTTCGGCGGACCCGAGGCGCCCCAGGAGGTCATGCCCTTCCTCCGCCGGGTCGTCGCCGGCCGCGGGGTCCCCGACGAGCGGCTGGCCGAGGTGGCCGAGCACTACCTCGACCGCGGGGGGCGCAGCCCGATCAACGACCTCAACCGGGCCCTCCTCGCCCGGCTGCGCGCCGAGCTCGACCGCCGCGGCATCACCACCCCCGTCGTCTGGGGCAACCGCAACAGCGCGCCGTTCTTCGCCGACGCGGTGCAGGAGGTGCTCGACCTCGGGGCCACCCGCGTCGTCACCCTGCTCACCAGCGCCTACTCGTCGTACTCGTCGTGCCGCCAGTACCGCGAGGACCTCGCCGCGGCCGTGGAGGAGGTCGGTCCGGCGGCCGACGGCCTCGTCGTCGACAAGGTGCGCCCCTACGTCGTCCACCCGGGTCTCGGGCTGGCGTGGCGGCGCGCACTCCTCGAGGCCGTGCGGAGCCTGCCCGACCCGTCCCGTGCCCACCTGCTCTTCGTCACCCACTCGGTCCCGGAGGCGATGGACGACACGAGCGGGCCCGGCGACGGCGAGGGGAACCTCTACGCCGACCAGCACGTGCGCCTGGCCCGCCGGCTCACCGACGAGGTCAACGCCGAGCTCGCCCTGGAGCTCCCGGGTGAGCTGGTCTTCTGCTCGCGCTCCGGACCGCCGAGCCAGCCCTGGCTCGAGCCCGACGTCAACGACCGGATCGAGGAGCTCGCCGCCGGGGCCGACCCCGGGACCACGGTCGTCGTCGCGCCGATCGGCTTCGTCTCGGACCACATGGAGGTCGTCCACGACCTCGACACCGAGGCCGCCGAGACCGCCGCGCGGGTGGGCCTGCCGTTCGTCCGCGTCGCGACCCCCGACACCGACGACCACTTCGTCGAGGGGCTCGTCGACCTGCTCCTCGAGCGGGCCGCGGAGGCCCGCGGCGAGCTCGTCGTGCCCGAGTCGTGGCTGCCCGGCGACGTGCGCCCGTCCGTGTGTGCGCCCGGCTGCTGCCCCAACCTGCGGGCCGCCCGCCCGGCCCTGTGCGGCAGCGACTGATGACGCCCGCCGGCCTCCTCGACCCCACCGCCCTCGACCCCACCACCCTCGACCTTCCCGGGCTGGAGGACGTCGCCCGCCGCGTCGTCCTCGAGGCCGGGCGCCTCGTCGTCGACGAGCGCCCCGCCGAGCTCGGTGTCGCCGCGAAGTCGTCCGCGACGGATCCGGTGACCGTCATGGACCAGCGCAGCCAGGAGCTCGTGCTGCGCCGCCTCGCCGGGCTGCGGCCCGACGACGGCGTCCTCGGGGAGGAGGAGGGCGGCCGGCGCGGCACGAGCGGCGTCACCTGGGTCGTCGACCCCATCGACGGCACCGTCAACTACCTGTACGACATCCCCACCTACGCGGTCTCCCTCGCCGCCGTCGTCGGTGACCCCACGACACCCGGCGCGTGGCAGCCCGTGGCCGGGGCCGTCCTCTCGGCCGCCACCGGCGAGCTGTTCCACGCCCACCTCGGCGGAGGGGCGCGCCTCACCACCGGCGGTGCCACCCGCGGGCTGCGGGTCACCGGGGCCGACGACCTCGCCGTCGCCCTCGTGGGCACCGGGTTCGGGTACGACGCCGACCTGCGCCGTCGCCAGGCGGCCCTGCTCGCCGAGCTGCTGCCCCAGGTCCGCGACATCCGGCGGATGGGCAGCGCCGCCCTCGACCTGTGCTTCCTCGCCGCCGGGCGCCTCGACGCCTACTACGAGACGGCGCTCAACGCCTGGGACCGCGCGGCCGGCGAGCTGGTCGCCCGCGAGGCCGGCGCGGTCGTCGGCGGCCCCGCCGACGAGGTGGCCACCCGGGACCTCACCTGGGCCTGCGGACCGGCCCTCGTCGGCTCGTTCGCCGACCTCGTCCGCGAGCTCACGGCCCGCCACGTCACGACCCCCGGCTGACGCCCGCCACCGCCTCGACGGCCACGCGTTGGACCCGCCGTGGCGCGGCCCGGCCCGATGGTGCACAATCGCCGCGCCACGCATCGCGGCGGCGGGCACAAACTCGGCCATCCGTGCGTTGTCAGGGCCGAGTTCAGACGACGAAGGGTGGACATCAGCAATGGCGACCGACTACGACGCGCCGCGCAAGACCGACGACGAGCTGTCCGAGGACTCCATCGAGGAGCTCAAGAACCGCCGCGTCGACAAGCGCGCCTCCAGCGTCGACGTCGACGAGACCGAGCAGGCGGAGGGCTTCGAGCTCCCCGGCGCCGACCTGTCCGGTGAGGAGCTCTCCGTGCGGGTGCTCCCGCGACAGGCGGACGAGTTCACCTGCTCGCGGTGCTTCCTCGTGCACCACCGCAGCCAGCTCGCGAGCGAGAAGTCCGGGGTGCTCGTGTGCCGGGAGTGCGCCGCCTGACCGGCGTCGACCTCGATCCCGTGAGCGCGCCCGACCACGTCCCGGTCGCCGTCCGGCTGCTCCACCCGCAGGCCTCGCTGCCGCGGTACAGCACCGACGGCGACGCCGGGGCGGACCTCACCAGCGTCACCGAGGTGACCATCGCCCCCGGGGAACGTGCGCTCGTCCCCACCGGCATCGCCGTCGCGCTGCCGCCCGGCACCGTCGGCCTGGTCCATCCGCGCTCCGGGCTCGCGGCGCGCCACGGGGTCACGATCGTCAACGCCCCGGGTACGGTCGACTCCGGCTACCGGGGCGAGGTCCTCGTCAACCTCGTGAACCTCGACCCGCGCGACCCGTTCACCGTCCGGGTCGGCGACCGCATCGCCCAGCTCGTCGTCCAGCACTACCTCCAGGCCGACTTCGCCGCCACGGATTCGCTTCCGGACAGCGCCCGGGGGGAGACTGGACACGGGTCCACCGGCGGCTTCGGCGCGCCGGCCCCGCGGTGACGACCCGCCGCACGACCACCCCAGACCCGAGGACGACAGCGCAGTGAGCATCTTCAAGCGGAAGAAGGACGCCGAGACCGTCGAGGTCCCCGAGGGCTCCGACGAGGCGGGCACCGTCGAGCAGGCCGGCGGACCCACGGCGTCCGACGCCGACGCCGACATCCGCGTCGACGGCCCCTGGGACGTCGCCGAGGTCGAGGGCCGCGACGGCCGCGTCGACCTCGGTGCCCTCTGGCTGCGCGGGGTCGAGGGGATGGAGCTGCGCCTCGAGCTCGACCAGCAGACCCAGCAGGTCAACGCCGCGACCGCCGTCATCGGCGACTCCGCCCTCCAGCTCCAGGCCTTCGCCGCACCGCGCACCGAGGGTCTCTGGGACGACATCCGCGGCGAGATCGCCTCGGCCGTCGAGTCCCAGGGCGGCACGGTCGAGGAGCACGCGGGTGGTCTCGGCACCGAGCTGCGCACGCGGATGCCCTCCGCCGGCCCCGACGGACGAACGGTGTTCGCACCGGCGACGTTCGTCGGTGTCGACGGGCCCCGGTGGTTCCTCCGCGGCGTGCTGTCCGGGCGAGCGGCGATCGACGAGGTCGCGGCCGGGCCGCTCCTCGACGTCCTGCGGGCCGCGGTCGTCGTCCGCGGCACCGAGCCGATGGCGCCGCGCGAGCTGCTCCCCCTGAGCCTGCCGCGCGACGCCGCCGCCGAAGCGGCCGCGGCCGAGGCCGAGGGGGAGGCCGGCGAGCAGCGCCGCCCCTCGCTCGACCCGTTCGAGCGCGGCCCCGAGATCACCGAGGTGCGGTGATGGGCCTGCGGGAGCGGCTGCACGACTTCTCGAAGACCCAGGCCGAGCACCAGGCCGACGTCCTGCAGGAGCAGGCGCTCACCGAGGGCGGCGACGACCTCACCGCGCTCGCGCCGCGCCATCCGGCCTGCGTCTGCGGCACGGTCCGCACCGTGACGCTGCCGCCGCGGCGCAGCGTCCCCGCGCTCGTCGCCGAGGTCTGGGACGGCAAGGGCGCCGTGAACCTCGTGTGGATCGGCCGCCGCACCATCGCCGGCATCGAGCCGGGGGTCTTCCTCCGGGCCCGGGGGCGCGTGGCCGAGGTGCGCGGCGTCCCCACGATCTTCAACCCGGCGTACGAGATCGTGCCGGGCGCGTGACCGGGGCCGGCGTGCAGGGCGCCACCGGGCAGCCCACGGCCGAGACCGTCGAGGCCCTCATCCGGCACCGCCTGTCCACCGCCCTCGGCGGCTGGCGCGGGTCGGTCGAGACGGCCCTTCCCACCATCGCCTTCGTCGCGCTGTACACGTGGCGCCGCGACGTTCCGCTCGCTGCCGGCGCGGCGGTCGTCATCGCCCTCGTCCTCGCGGGGATCCGTGTGGCACAGCGGTCCTCGGTCCAACACGTCCTCGGCGCCGTGTTCGCCACCGCCATCGCCGCGTTCTTCGCGGTGCGTTCGGGCCGGGCCGAGGACGCGTTCCTGCCGGGCATCCTCACCAACGCCGGTTTCCTCGTGGCGACGCTCGTCTCGATCCTCACCCGCTGGCCGGCGGTCGGCTTCCTCGTCGGCGCCGGGGACCCCCGGGCCGCGGAGGACCTGTTCGCCTGGCGCCGTGACCGTGGCATGGTCCGCGTCTGCTCGCGCCTGACCTGGGTGCTCTGTGCGACCTACGCGATCCGCATCGCCGTCATGGTGCCGCTGTACCTCTCGGCCGAGGTCGCCTGGCTGGGTGCGGCGAAGATCGCCCTCGGGTGGCCGCTGTGGGTGGCCGCCGTGGCGGTCATGGGCTGGCTCCTCGTCGCGGGCCACACCCCGCTGGAACCGGGGCGTGGCCCGGGTGCCGAGCACGACGTCGCGCCCGCCCGCCGCGACGAGGACCCCGTCCGGGACTGACGACCGCAGCAGCGACCGTGCTCAGAGGTCGTCGTCGTCGTCGCCACCCTCGGTCTCGCGCTTGTGGCGCTGACCGGGGGAGAGGAGCGTCTCGAGCTCGGCCTCGACGTCGGGCGTGGTGATGAAGAGCAGCTCGTCCAGGGGCTCGAGCGCGTCGTCGCGGCTCGGCGCGATGGGGAGGCCCTCGCGGATGATCCCGGTGAGGACGGTGCTGCCCGGGAACGGTACGTCGCCGACCCGGGAGCCGGCGTAGGGGCTGCCGACGGGGAGGGTCATCTCGACCATCATCGCCTTGCCCTGCTGGAACTCGAAGATCCGCACGAGGTCACCGACGCTCACGGCCTCCTCGACGAGCGCCGTCATCAGGCGCGGGGTCGAGACAGCGACGTCGACGCCCCAGGCCTCGTCGAACATCCACTCGTTGCGGGGGTTGTTGACGCGGGCGACGGTGCGGGGCACGCCGAACTCGGTCTTGGCGAGCAGCGACAGGACGAGGTTGACCTTGTCGTCGCCGGTGGCCGCGACGACGACGTCGCAGTCGGCCAGGCCCGCCTCGGACAGCGAGTCGATCTCGCAGGCGTCGGCCTGCAGCCAGCTGGCGTCAGGGACCTTCGCCACACGCTCGGCATCGGCGTCGCGGTCGATGAGGAGGACGTGGTGCTCGTTGCGCAGGAGCTCGCGGGCGATGGAGCGCCCGACGCTTCCGGCTCCGGCGATGACGACGCGCATGGGTGTGGGGCCTTTCGGGTCAGGAGCTCGAGGGGGGAGCGCTGTCGAGGACCTTCTCCGCGGCGGCGAGGTCCTCGCGGCGCAGCGCGAGGTGGACGAGGTCGCCCTCCTGGTAGACCGTGTCGGCCGTCGGCAGCAGGCCGTCACCGAGCCTGGTCACGTAGGCCACGCGGCCGCCGGTGGCGTGCTCGACCTCGGACAGCCGCCGGCCGGTCCACGCCGTCGCGACGGGCATCTCGGCGATGACGACCCGCCCCGACGGGTCGGTGAACTCCGGCACGTGTCCCTGGGGGAGCAGCCGGCGGAGCATCTGGTCGCTCGTCCACTTCACCGTGGCGACGGTGGGGATGCCGAGGCGCTGGTAGATCTCGGCGCGGCCGGGGTCGTAGATGCGCGCGACGACGTTCTCGACGCCGTACTTCTCGCGCGCGACGCGGGCCGCGAGGATGTTGGAGTTGTCGCCGCTCGAGACGGCCGCGAAGGCGTAGGCGTGGTCGATCCCGGCCGCGCGCAACGTGTTCCGGTCGAACCCGACCCCGGTGACCGTCCGGCCCTCGAAGCTCGTACCGAGGCGACGGAAGGCCGACTCTTCCTGGTCGATGACGGCGACCTCGTGGCCGGCCCGCTCGATGGCGCGGGCGAGGGAGGCCCCCACGCGGCCGCAGCCCATGATGACGAAGTGCACGGTCCCGACGGTACACGGGAGGACCTCACCCTGAGAGCCCGTCCGGGACGAGGGCGGCACCGGACCCGCATCGCCCTACAGTGTCTGTCGTGTCTTCTCCCGGACGTCTCGTCAAGCGGGTCCTCCTCGGCCGCGCCATGCGCAGCGACAAGCTCCACGAGACCCTGCTCCCCAAGCGCGTCGCGCTCCCCGTGTTCGCCAGCGACGCGCTGTCCTCGGTCTCCTACGCCCCCGACGAGATCCTCCTGACCCTGGGTCTCGCCGGCGGTGCGCTGGCGCTGACCCACTCGTGGGAGATCGCCCTCGCGGTCGTCGTCGTCATGGCCGTCGTCATCGCGAGCTACCGGCAGAACGTGCGGGCCTACCCCTCCGGTGGCGGTGACTACGAGGTGGCCAGCGTCAACCTCGGACCGAAGGCCGGCCTCACGGTCGCCAGCGCGCTCCTCGTCGACTACGTGCTCACCGTCGCGGTGTCGGTGTCGGCGGGGGTCCAGAACGCGGCGAACTCCTTCTCCTTCGTGCGCGGCCACGAGGCGGTCGTCGCCGTCGTCATCATCGTGGCGCTGACGGCGATGAACCTGCGCGGCGTGCGCGAGTCCGGCACGGCCTTCGCCATCCCCACGTACACGTTCATGGTGACCATCCTCGGCATGGCGGCCGTCGGCATCTGGCGGCACAGCACGGGCACCCTGCCGCCGGCCGAGAGCGCCGACCTCGAGCTGCTCTCGGAGCCCGGGTACGAGGGCATCACCGGGCTGGCGCTCGCCTTCCTGTTCCTGCGCGCCTTCTCCTCGGGCTGCGCCGCGCTGACCGGCGTCGAGGCCATCAGCAACGGGGTGCCGGCCTTCCGCAAGCCCAAGAGTGCGAACGCCGCCACGACGCTGCTGCTCATGGGCGTCATCTCGGTGACGATGCTCCTGTCCATGGTCGCCCTCGCCACGTGGACCGGCATCAAGTACGCCGAGGACCCGGCGGTGCAGCTGGCCCGCGACGGCGTCCCGGTCGGTGAGGGCTACGTGCAGGACACGGTCATGGGCCAGGTCGCGGAGTCGGTGTTCGCGGGCTTCACCCCGGGTGTCGTCCTCGTGTCCGTCGTCACCGGGCTGATCCTCGTGCTCGCCGCCAACACCGCGTTCAACGGGTTCCCGGTGCTCGGCTCGATCCTCGCCCGCGACGGCTTCCTGCCGCGCCAGCTGCACACCCGCGGGGACCGGCTCGCGTTCTCCAACGGCATCCTCATCCTCGCCGGGGCGGCGGCCGCGCTCGTCTGGATCTACGACGCCCAGGTGACCCGGCTCATCCAGCTGTACATCGTCGGCGTCTTCGTCTCCTTCACGCTGTCCCAGATCGGGATGGTGCGGCACTGGAACCGGCACCTGCGCCTCGAACGCGACCCCGCCGAGCGCCGTCGCATGCTGCGCAGCCGGGTCATCAACGGCATCGGCGCGGCGATGTCGGGCACGGTGCTGCTCGTCGTGCTCGCGACGAAGTTCCTGCAGGGCGCGGGCTTCGCGATCGCGGCCATGGTCGTGCTCTTCGTGCTCATGACCGGCATCGCCAGGCACTACGCCAAGGTCCGCGACGAGCTGCGCGTCGACGAGGACGACACCAGGCAGCAGATGCTGCCCTCGCGGGTCCACGCCATCGTCCTCGTCTCCAAGATCCACAAGCCGACGCTGCGCGCCATCGCCTACGCACGCGCGACGCGCCCCTCGGTCCTCGAGGCGCTCACGGTCGACGTCGACCCCGACGAGACGCGGGCGCTGCAGGCCGAGTGGGACCGCCGCGACATCCCGGTCCCGCTCAAGGCGCTGGACAGCCCCTACCGCGAGATCACCAGGCCGATCGTCGACTACGTCAAGTCGATCCGGTCCGGAAGCCCGCGCGACATCGTCGTCGTCTACATCCCCGAGTACGTCCTCGGGCACTGGTGGGAGCAGGTCCTGCACAACCAGAGCGCCCTGCGGCTCAAGGGCCGGCTGCTCTTCACCCCGGGTGTCATGGTCTCGTCCGTGCCGTGGCAGCTGGCCTCCTCCGCGGGGGTCGAGGACCGTCTCGACGACGTACCCGTCGTCGGTGACGTCCGCCGCGGCGACCACTGATGGCCTCACCCGGCGAGGGCCTGCCGGTCGGTGCCGAGGTCGAGGTCGACGTGACGGCGTTCGCCCACGGCGGCCACGCCGTCGCCCGCCACGAGGGGCAGGTGCTCTTCGTCCGGCACGCGCTGCCCGGTGAGCGGGTCCGCGCCCTCGTGACGTCGGCCGGTGCGGGGGAGCGGTTCCTGCGCGCCGACGCCGTCTCGGTGCTCTCGGCCTCACCCGACCGGGTGGAGCCGCCGTGCCCCTGGGCGGTGCCGGGCGGGTGCGGGGGGTGCGACCTCCAGCACGTCTCGCTCGCCGGCCAGCGGGCGCTCAAGGCCGGCGTGGTCCGCGAGCAGCTCTCCCGACTCGCCCGGCTGGAGGTCGACGTCGAGGTCGAGGCGGTCCCGGGCGACGACGCCGGCCTGGACTGGAGGACGCGCGTCGAGTTCGCCGTCGACGACTCCGGCCGCGCAGGGCTGCGCCGGTACCGCTCGCACGACGTCGTCCCGGTCGACCACTGCCGCATCGCGGCGCCGGGCGTCGACCGCCTGCGCGTCACCGAGGGGTCGTGGGACGGTGCGGAGGCCGTCGACGCCGTCGCACCGTCGGTCGGGGAGCCGGTCGTCGTGCGGGTGCCGGAGGACGGTGCGGGCCCTGTCGTCCGCGAGCGCGTCGCGACGTCGTGGACCGGTCCCGACGGCGCGACGGTCACCTTCGACCGGACCTTCGACGTCGACGCCCGCGGCTTCTGGCAGGTCCACCCCGGCGCCGCGCCGACCTTCCTGGCCGCCGTCATGGGCGAGCTCGGCGTCCGCGAGGGGGAGCGCGTTCTCGACCTCTACTGCGGGGTCGGCCTGTTCACCGCGGCGCTCGCCGAGGCGGTGGGGCCGTCCGGCCAGGTCGTCGCCGTCGAGGCCGACGCCGCCGCCACCGACCACGCGCGCACCAACCTCGCCGACCACCCCCAGGTGGCGGTCCTCACCGCCCGGGTCGACGACGCCTTCGGGGTGGCCCGCCCGGTGCGCCGGGGTCCCTCGCGGCGCACGGGCCGACCGCGCGCGGCCGCGAGGTCGCCCCTCGTCCCGCCCACGGCCGACGTCGTCGTCCTCGACCCCCCGCGCTCGGGTGCGGGCCGGGGTGTCTGCGCGGAGGTCGCCCGGCTGCGGGCCCGCGTCATCGTGTACGTCGCGTGCGACCCCGCGGCGCTGGCCCGCGACACCGCCGCCCTCGTGGAGGCGGGGTACCGGCTCGACCGCCTGCGGGCCTTCGACGCCTTCCCGATGACGCACCACGTCGAGTGCGTCGCCACCTTCCGCCCGGCCGAGGGAGGCCGGTGACGGGCTGGGCGCGCGTCGACCACGCGACCCGGGTGATGTGGCGGCGGCTGGGGCGACCGGTCGACCTCGACACCCAGCCCTGGCTGCAGGCCCCCACGCACACGGCGGGGCCGGTGGGCGACGGCTGGCTGGACGCCGCGGCGCGCGCCGCGGGCGGGGAGGTCGTGCGCGACGACCCGACGGCCGGCCTCCTCCCGGACCTCACCGCGCTCGACGGGCCGGGGTTCACGGCGCGGGACCTGCACCCGCTCGTCCGTGACTTCTACGAGCACACGGCGACGTGGCGGATGGACGCGTGGTCCCAGTGGTCGCCGCTGGCCGCGCCCGGAGGCTCGCTCGTCGCCTGGGCGTTCGGGCGGCGCGTCCAGCAGCTCGCGATCCCCGTGCGCCCCCTCGACGTCTCGCGCGGGATCGACAGCCGCGTGCTGCCGGTCCTCGACGCCTCGGGGGACCAGGTGTGGGCGGGGTGGCTGCGCCGGCTTCGGGCCACCGACGACGTCCTGTTCAGCGGGGCGTACCGCAGCACGAGGGTGCCGGGGCACGACGGCGCCTGCGTCCACGTCGCGTTCCCGCTCGAGCTCGGCAACGTCCAGGTCTTCCTCGCCCCCACCGCACGCGAGGACGGGGCGCTCGTCCTCGACTCCGGCCCCGGCCGGTTCGGGGCCCCCGGCGCGTACGTCCTCGTGGTCGACGACGAGGGCGCCCACCACGCCGCGCGGGTCCCCGTGCACGAGCGGTTCGTCGTGTTCGTCGACGACGAGGGCGTCCTGCGCACCGACCACCACCTGCGGGTCGGGCCACTGCGCTCGCTCCGTCTCCACTACCGGATGACGCGGGGCTGACCCGGTCGCGGCGCGGGGCCGGACCGACCGTCGTCGGGCGGCCCGGGCCTCGCGACGCGCCACCCACCGGCATAGGCTCGACGGGACCGGTGTCGTGTGCGTAAGATATCTTGACGTCAAGATAAATCGATCGGGTGCGCGCGACGACGCACGACCTGAAGGGAGCCCCGGTGGCCAGCACGAACAGCTTCGACGCCCACGGCACGCTCGAGGTGGGTGACCAGTCCTACGAGATCTACCGGCTCGCCTCCGTCGAGGGCAGCGAGACGCTGCCCTACAGCCTCAAGGTGCTCCTCGAGAACCTGCTGCGCACCGAGGACGGCGCGAACATCACCGCCGACCACATCCGGGCCCTCGGCGGCTGGGACGAGAACGCCGAGCCCGACACCGAGATCCAGTTCACGCCGGCCCGCGTCATCATGCAGGACTTCACCGGCGTCCCCTGCGTCGTCGACCTCGCGACGATGCGCGAGGCCGTCGCCGAGCTCGGCGGCGACCCCGCGCAGATCAACCCGCTCGCGCCGGCCGAGCTCGTCATCGACCACTCCGTCATCATCGACGTCTTCGGCCGGGCCGACGCCTTCGAGCGCAACGTCGAGATCGAGTACCAGCGCAACGAGGAGCGCTACAAGTTCCTGCGCTGGGGCCAGACCGCGTTCGACGACTTCAAGGTCGTCCCGCCGGGCACCGGCATCGTCCACCAGGTCAACATCGAGCACCTCGCCCGCACCGTCATGGTCCGCGACGGCGTCGCCTACCCCGACACCTGCGTCGGCACCGACTCGCACACGACGATGGTCAACGGCCTCGGCGTCCTCGGCTGGGGCGTGGGCGGCATCGAGGCCGAGGCCGCGATGCTCGGGCAGCCGGTGTCGATGCTCATCCCGCGCGTCGTCGGCTTCAAGCTCTCGGGCTCGATCCCCGCGGGCGCCACCGCGACCGACGTCGTCCTGACGATCACGGAGATGCTGCGCAAGCACGGCGTCGTCGGCAAGTTCGTCGAGTTCTACGGCGAGGGCGTCTCGGCCGTGCCGCTCGCCAACCGCGCCACGATCGGCAACATGAGCCCCGAGTTCGGCTCCACCTGCGCGATCTTCCCCATCGACGACGTCACTCTCGAGTACCTGCGCCTCACCGGCCGCTCCGAGGAGTCGGTCGCGCTCGTCGAGGCGTACGCCAAGGAGCAGGGGATGTGGCTGCAGGCCGGCCCCGGTCAGCCCGAGGCGCGCTACAGCGAGTACCTCGAGCTCGACCTGTCGACCGTCGTGCCCTCGATCGCCGGCCCCAAGCGTCCCCAGGACCGCATCGTCCTCGCCGAGGCCAAGGGCCAGTTCGCGCTCGACATCAAGAACTACGGCGTCGACGGCGACCTGCGCGAGGCCGAGGTCACCCGCGACGGCCAGTCGTTCGGCCTCAAGGACGGCGCCGTCGTCATCGCCTCGATCACGTCGTGCACCAACACGTCCAACCCGTCGGTGATGATGGCCGCCGCGATGCTCGCGAAGAACGCGGTCGACAAGGGGCTGACGGTCGCACCGTGGGTCAAGACGTCGATGGCGCCGGGCTCGAAGGTCGTCACGGGCTACTACGAGAAGGCCGGCATGTGGCCCTACCTCGAGAAGCTCGGCTTCCACCTCGTCGGCTACGGGTGCACGACCTGCATCGGCAACTCGGGTCCGCTGCCCGAGGAGATCTCGGCGGCGGTCAACGAGCACGACCTGTCGGTCGTCTCGGTGCTCTCGGGCAACCGCAACTTCGAGGGCCGGATCAACCCCGACGTCAAGATGAACTACCTGGCGAGCCCGCCGCTCGTCATCGCCTACGCCCTTGCGGGGACCATGGCGTTCGACTTCGACCTCGACCCGCTCGGCCAGGACCAGGCCGGCAACGACGTCTTCCTCAAGGACATCTGGCCGGCTCCCGCCGACGTCGAGGCGACGATCCAGCAGGCCCTGAGCCAGGACCTGTTCACCACCGACTACGCCGACGTCTTCGCGGGCGACCAGCGGTGGCAGTCGCTGCCCACGCCCGAGGGCAACACCTTCGAGTGGGACGCCGACTCCACCTACGTCCGCAAGCCCCCGTACTTCGACGGGATGGCGATGGAGCCGGCGCCGGTCTCCGACATCAGCGGCGCCCGCGTCCTCGCGAAGCTCGGTGACTCGGTGACCACCGACCACATCAGCCCGGCGGGGTCGATCAAGGCCGACAGCCCGGCGGGCACCTACCTCGCCGAGCACGGCGTCGAGCGCAAGGACTTCAACTCCTACGGCTCTCGGCGCGGCAACCACGAGGTGATGATCCGCGGCACCTTCGCCAACATCCGGCTGAAGAACCTGCTCCTCGACGGCGTCGAGGGTGGCTTCACCCGCAACTTCCTCGACGGTGGCGAGCAGACGACCATCTACGACGCGTCGGCCGCCTACCAGGCCGCGGGCGTCCCGCTCGTCGTGCTGGCCGGCAAGGAGTACGGCTCCGGGTCCTCGCGCGACTGGGCTGCGAAGGGGACGGCCCTGCTCGGGGTCAGGGCCGTCATCGCCGAGTCGTACGAGCGCATCCACCGCTCGAACCTCATCGGGATGGGTGTCCTGCCGCTGCAGTACCCGAAGGGCCAGAACGCCGAGTCGCTCGGGCTGTCGGGCACCGAGACGTTCTCCATCACCGGGGTCGAGGAGCTGAACTCGGGGACGACGCCGCGCACCGTCAAGGTCGGGGTGACCCGGGAGGACGGGTCGACGTCCGAGTTCGACGCGGTGGTGCGCATCGACACCCCGGGCGAGGCGGACTACTACCGCAACGGCGGCATCCTCCAGTACGTCCTGCGGTCCCTCGTGTCCTGACCGTCGAACTTTTTCGGCGCGGCCGCATCCTCCGGGACGCGGCCGCGCCGCTGTGTCGGACCGAGGGCTCCTCGCGCCAGTTGCGCTGCGCCACAGGCGTTTTCAGGCATCTCTGCAGGTCACGCGCGGTGCCATGACGTCGATGTCGGGATGCCGGTCCCGGTGTGCGGCAGCGCCGTCCGCGGAACCTGAGGGTTTACACAGCGAGGAACGGGGCACACACTGGGGACACACCCGACTGCAACCGGGCCACCCGATCGGGGGATCGCCATGTGGGCTGCACCGTCCATGAGAAGCCTCTCCAGGCTTCTCATCGGTGCTGCCTTCGTGCTCCTCGGCTGGGTCCTCAGCTCCTCCACCGTGGCCCAGGCCGACGACCGTGGCCTCCTCGGCGCGGTCACCTCGGCCGCGGGGCTCCCGGCGCCCGCCGAGCCCGCCGCCGTCGTCGTCACGGACGTCGTCGAGGCCGTACCTGCCACGACGAGCTCCGTGACGGCGACCGTCGAGGACGTCGCCGCCGCGTCACCCGTCGCGCCCGTGGTCGATGAACCCGTCTCTGCCACAACGTCTTCCGTCGACGCAGTCGCGGCGACGGCGAGCGAGCAGGTCCTCGCTCCCGTGGCCGACGCCGTCGTCGCGACGGAGCAGGCCGTCGGCGAGGTTCCGGCGCCGACGGCGCCAGTCGCTCCGGTGCCCACGCTCGCCGTCCCGGCTCCGACGGCGGACGGACCGGGGCTCGGGGCGGCCCCGGTCGAGCCGGCCCTCGGGGCGCTACGGGCCGAGGAGTCGGAGCGGAGCTCCCTCGGTGGAGCACATGACGTGGCGGCCGGCTCGCAGGTCGCCCCCCTGTTCGGCGCCGTCCAGCGGAAGGCTGAGCGCGAGCCTCCCGTGGCGCCGAGCGACCGCGAGCCGGTCGTCCCCTGGCCCTCGTGGCACCTGGGGTCGATGACGCCCACCTCGGCGCCCACCCTCCCCCTCACCCTCAGCATCGCCGTGCTCGGCACGGCGCTGCTCCTGATCCGTCCCGAGCGGCGCTGTTCCGCAGCCCGACTCGGGAGGCAGGCTCTTGCCGTCGGTCCTTCACTGGACCCCGGTTCCCGCCCTGGCTGATGCCGCTCCGGCCCGCCCTCGTCCGAGGGCGAGCCGTCCGAGCCGTGCCCGCACCCGCGGGCGTCCAGCATCAGCAGGAAAGGGAAGACCATGCGAACATCCATGCGCAGAGGGCTGCAGATCGCCCTCGTGATCGGTGGGGGAGTCCTCTTCTCCGCGCAGGCCCAGGCCGATGACACGACCGGGGTCGACAGTGTCGCCGGCGGCAGCCAGGCCATCGTCCAGACCGAGGCTCCGGTGAGCGCGGACGGCAACGCCGTGTCGGTGCTCGGTGACTCCGACAGCTCGGGCTCGACGACGTCGGGGGCGTCCTCGGGCGGTGGCACCGCCGGCTCTGGTGGTGACACGACCTCCGGTGAGGGCTCGGCGGCCGGGGGCACCCAGGTGACCTCGCCGGCGACCGCTCCGGTGAGCGCGGACGGCAACGCGGTGTCGGTGCTCGGTGACTCCGACAGCTCGGGCTCGACGTCGGGGCAGACCTCCGGCGGTAGCGCTACCGGCAGTTCCGGTGGTGACTCGACCTCGGGTGAGGGCTCGGCGGCCGGGGGCAGCCAGGTGACCTCGCCGGCGACCGCTCCGGTGAGCGCGGACGGCAACGCGGTGTCGGTGCTCGGTGACTCCGACAGCTCGGGCTCGACGTCGGGGCAGACCTCCGGCGGTAGCGCTACCGGCAGTTCCGGTGGTGACACGACCTCCGGTGAGGACTCCGCGGGCGGGGGCACCCAGGTGACCTCGCCGGCGACCGCTCCGGTGAGCGCGGACGGCAACGCGGTGTCGGTGTTCGGTGACTCCGACAGCTCGGGCTCGACGACGTCGGGGGCGTCCTCGGGGGGTGGCACCACCGGCTCTGGTGGTGACACGACCTCCGGTGAGGGCTCGGCGGCCGGGGGCACCCAGGTGACCTCGCCGGCGACCGCTCCGGTGAGCGCGGACGGCAACGCGGTGTCGGTGTTCGGTGACTCCGACAGCTCGGGCTCGACGACGTCGGGGGCGTCCTCGGGGGGTGGCACCACCGGCTCTGGTGGTGACACGACCTCCGGTGAGGGCTCGGCGGCCGGGGGCACCCAGGTGACCTCGCCGGCGACCGCTCCGGTGAGCGCGGACGGCAACGCGGTGTCGGTGTTCGGTGACTCCGACAGCTCGGGCTCGACGACGTCGGGGGCGTCCTCGGGGGGTGGCACCACCGGCTCTGGTGGTGACACGACCTCGGGTGAGGGCTCGGCGGCCGGGGGCACCCAGGTGACCTCGCCGGCGACCGCTCCGGTGAGCGCCGACGGCAACGCGGTGTCGGTGCTCGGTGACTCGAGGACCGGGGGCTCGACGACGGCCCCCGGCGGTGGCGACCCGGTGGAGCCCGTCGACCCGGTCGACCCGACCGAGCCCGTGGACCCGACCGACCCCGGTGGCGTCGTGTCGCCGGCCGGCCCGGGCGGGACCTCGGCCCGGCCGTCGGTCAACGGCGCTGCCGCGGGGGCCGCGGTGACGCGGGTCGTCACGGCCGACACCTTGGCGCAGACCGGTGCAGCGGCCGGTCCGCTCCTGGCGGCGGGCGTCGCCCTCCTCCTGGCCGGGGCGCTCCTGCTCGCGGCCTCACGACGACGGGGTGTCACGGTCCGCTGACCGGGTCACCCCGCCGTGGCCGGGGCGCGCCCCTGCTCAGCGTCCTGGCCCCGCCGGGTCGTCCGGGCCCCTGCTCCCGGGCGGCCCGCAGCGGGGCGCTCTCGTCGCCCCGCTCGGCCGGGGTCGGCGCGACCAGTCGCCGACCCCGGCACACCCGGGTCCTGGTCCGGGGGGCGGGGGCGTCAGCCCTTGTCGGCGCCCACGTTCGCTCCCTGCGTGAAGTACCGCTGGAAGACGATGAAGACGAGCGCCGTCGGGATCGTCATGAGCAGGGCGGCCGCCATCGTGATCGGGAACTGCGAGCCCGATCCGAGCCCTCCGGAGGTCAGCCCGGCCACGCCACGCGTCAGCGTGTAGAGGCTCTGGTCGTCGGTGGCGACGATGAAGTGGGCCAGCTCGTTCCACGACCCCTGGAAGGACAGGATCGTCAGCGTGATGAGCGCGGGCCGCGCCATCGGGAGGATGACCGACCAGAACGTGCGGAAGGTGCCCGCGCCGTCGATGCGGGCGGCCTCCTCCATCGAGGGCGGGATCGACTCGAAGAACTGCTTCATGATGAACACGCCCGCCGCGTCGACGAGCAGCGGGACGATGAGCGCCGGGTAGGTGTTGTAGATCCCGAGGTAGTTGATGACGAGGAACTTCGGGATGAGCAGCACGATGCCCGGGACGGCGAGCACGGCGAGGATCGCCGTGAACACCGCGTCGCGGCCGCGGAACTTCAGGCGCGCGAGGGCGTAGCCCGCGAGCGAGTTGAAGAACACCCGCCCGGCCGTGACGAACAGCGTCACGACGACCGAGTTGGTGAACCAGCGGGGGAAGTCGGTCTGCGCGATCCGCTCGAACGCCGCCGTCGTGATCGGGTCGGGCATGAGCGCCAGCGGGTTGTTGACGGCGTCGGTGTCGGTCTTGAACGACGTCGAGAGCTGGACGAAGAACGGGTAGATGTACACCAGCGCGAACGCCACGAGCGCGACGTAGACGAGCACCTTCTTCGCCCGGCTGTTCCGGTTGACGAGGCTGCCGTCGTCGCCGCCGCGCCTCGGCGGCGCCGCCCGTCCCGTGGTGGTCGCCACCTCCGCGGTGGGAGCGATGCCCGTGCCGGTGCTGCCGGTCAGGCTCTCGGTGCCGCTCATGCCGCCGTCCCCTTCCGGGCCCTGCGCTGCTGGGTCCGCTGGGCCTTCTTCGTCGCCGCCTCGTCCTTGTCGCGCAGCACGAACCGCTGCAGGCTCGTCAGGAGGAAGATGAGCACGAAGAGGAGGAACGCCATCGCGGCGCCCTGGCCCCACTGCTGCTGCCGGAAGGCGGCCTGGTAGGACAGGAACGCAGGTGTCAGGGTCGTCTTGGCGGGCCCGCCCTGCGTCATGACGTACATCTGGTCGAAGACCTGCCACGTCCCGATGACGCCGAGCGTCACGACGAGGAGGATCGTCGGCCGCAGGTGCGGCACGGTGACGTTGCGGAACCGCTGCCAGGCGTTCGCACCGTCGACCATCGCGGCCTCCTCGACCTCCGTGGGGAGGTCCTGGAGGGCGGCGATGAACATGAGCATGAACGTGCCGGCGGTGGTCCAGATGACCTGGAGCATGATCGCGCTCAGCGCCACCGACGGGCCCTTGAACCACTCCCACAGGGACAGGCTCATCACCGACGTCTCGGCGAGCGCCGACGGCGGGGTGTCGATGCTCCACAGCCCCAGCGCGTCACCGGTGAGGTGGATGAGGCCGCGCGGGTCGGAGAACCACGTGGGTCCGTCGATGCCGAAGATCCCGAGGAACTGGTTGACCGCACCGGTCCCGGTGAACAGGTAGAGGAAGACGAGCGAGATCGCCACGGACGAGACGACCGACGGGAAGTAGAACGAGGTGCGGAAGAACGTGCGCCCCTTGAGGAACTTCTGGTTGACGATGACGGCGAGGAAGAGCGCGAGCACGGTCTGGATCGGCACGACCCCGAGGACGTAGTAGAAGGTGTTGCGCAGCGAGGTCATGAAGTCCTGCCGCGACAGGCCCTGCTCGGTGAGCAGTGCCGTGTAGTTCTCGGTGCCCACGAAGCCCACCCGGGACGAGAAGGGGCTGCCGCGCCCTCCCCAGTCGGTGAACGAGACCCACAGGGCCATGACGATCGGCACGGCGAGGAACAACCCGAGGATGACGAGGACCGGCGTGACGAACAGCCAGCCCGCCGCCGTCTGCCGCTGGCCCTCGCCGGCCTTCCGGCGCCGCGGCGCCCGGCGGGTGCCGGGCGCCGCGGTCGTGGTGGTGCTCACTTGCCGAGGACCGACGCGGCGTTGGTGTCGAACCCGCTGAGGACCTGGTCGAGGTTGGCCCCCTTGAGGCTCTCGAGCTTGGAGTTGAGGTCGGCGACGACCGGCTCCATGCCCGCGGCGTTGATGGGGCCGTGCCCGTACTCGCCACCGGCGATGAAGGCGGCGTCCTCGGGGTACTTGGTCTTGTACTGCTCGGCGGCCGACTGGCGGCTCGGCATGACACCGAAGGCCTCCGCGGCGGCCATCTGGCTCTCGACGGTCGTCAGGGACTTGACGAGGTCGACCGCCTGGGCCTGTGCCTTGGAGTCGGCGGCGATGCCCCAGCACTGCGTGAACTGGAGCGTGCCCTTGCCCTTCGGGCCCTCGGGCAGCTCGGCGACCGTGTACTTCAGGCCCTTGTAGTCGTTGTTGACCGCGCCCTTGATCCAGTTGCCCTCGATCGTCATCGCGGCCTTCTTCGTGCCGAACGCCTCACCGCCCCACCCGGAGTCGAGCTCGTTGGCGAACTTGAAGTTCCCGGCCTTGTTGTTCTCCTGGACGTACGCGAGGGCCTCCTTGACCTCCGGCGTGGCGGCCTGCGCCTTGGTGTTGTCCTCGCTCAGCCACCAGCCGCCGTTCTGCACGACGAAGGCGCCGACACGGTCGATGCCGGTGCCGAGCCCGAGGCCGACCTGCCCACCGGTCGTCAGCTTCTTGGAGACGGCCGAGAGGTCGTCCCACGTCTTCGGGATGTCGCCGTCACCGAGGCCGGCCTTGGTCCACGCGTCGGTGTTGATGACGAGGGCGAGGGTCGAGAAGTCCTTGGGGGCGCAGTACTGCTTGCCCTCGTACGTGAACGCCTTGCGCAGGGGCTCGTAGAAGTCGCTGTTGTCCTCGAGCTGGTCGGCGTACGGGTAGAGGCTGCCCTGCTTCGCGTAGTCGGCGAACCGGCCGGCGTCCATGTAGAAGACGTCTGCGGGGCTGCCGCTGGCGAAGCCCTGGGCCAGCTGCTGGTTCATGTCGCTGGCGACGGTGACCTCGACGGTGTTGCCGGTCTTCTTCGCCCACGCGTCGGTGGCGGCCTTGACCGCGTTGGTCTCGGCGTCACCCGAGGACGCGATGAGCATCTTCAGCGCGACGGGGCCGCTGGCGGAGGCCGGTGCGCTGGAACCGCCGCCCTCCTCCTCGAATCCACCGCCGCCGCAGGCGGTGAGGGTCAGGGCGCCCGTGAGGGCGAGGGCCAGGGCGGCCGATCGGGTGGTGCGCGACATCGGTGACTCCTTCGTCGGGTGGTGCGCGTGCTGGACGGATGGTGCTGAGGGTCGTGCTGGTCGTGCTCGGTGGTGCGGGGTGAGGTCGGTCAGGGCTCCTTCCGGTGGAGCCGGGTGCTGCGGGCCCTGGTGAGGGCCGGCAGGAGGAGCGAGCCCGCGGTGGGGGCGGGCTCGCCGCGCAGGGCCGCGCGGACCAGCCGCAGCGACTCCTCCGCGATGGCGTCGAACGGCTGCGCGACGGAGCTGAGGTGGTGCATGGCGGCGGTCTCGGAACCGTCGAAGCCGACGACGCCGATGTCGCGGCCCGGCTCGAGGCCGCGCCGGACGAGCACCTGGTGGACACCGAGGGCGAGGACGTCGGAGGCGCAGACGACGGCGTCGCCGGGGGAGAGGAGGTCGACGAGGGGGCCGGCCGCGGCGATGGCGGCGTCGAGGTCCTGCTCGGCGACGGCCTCGGGACCGTGCACGGGCGAGGACGCGGTGCCGGCCGCGTCGCACGCCGCGACCCAGCCGGACCGGCGGTCGTCACCGACGACCGAGCCCTGGGGCCAGCCGAGGTAGGCGATGGTGCGGTAGCCGGCGTCGATGCAGTGCTCGACGGCCACCCGGGTGCCTGCGGCACCGTCGACGTCGACCCAGCGGGTGAACGTGGGGTCGTCCCAGACCCGGCCGAACGAGGCATAGGGGATGCCGCGCGCCTCGAGCCAGGGTGGGCGCGGGTCCCCGTGGTGGGTCTCGGCGACGATGAAGGCGTCGACGAGGCGTCCTGCCCACATCGCCTTGTAGCCCTCGAGCATCGGGGTGCCCTCGGCGGAGCCGAAGGGGACGAGGTGGGCGTCGTGGTACGCCGCGCGGATGCTCAAGGCGGTGAGGACCGGGGCGGTCGTGGCGTTGTGCGTGCCGAGGGTGTGCAGCTCGAGGCCGATGGCGCCGGCCCGGCGGCTGCGCAGGGACTTCGCCGAGCTCGACGGGTGGTAGCCGAGGTCGGCGATGGCGGCGCGGACCCGGTCGAGGGTGTCGGGGCTGACCCGCTCGGGGTTGTTCACGGTGTTGCTCACCGTCTGGCGGGACACACCGGCGGCCCGGGCGACGTCGTGGATCGTCACGCGTGAGCCCTCCGACTGCGGCACCTGGTCCTCCTCGACCGTGACATCGGCGTGATACCCGACCCATAGAACGTTCAAACCTGCCGAACCCGAGGGACAGGGGGTTGATTTGAACGATCAAATGGCTAGGGTCGTCACTGTGCATCGCGACGACGTGGACTGTCAAGACCCCCGCCCGCAACCGGAGAGGACGTGGCAGCCGTGGGTCCACGAGCTCGAGGTCGCGGTCCGTGGGCCCGTGACGTGCCTCTCGCTCGCCGACGGGGACGTCGACGCCGCACGCCCCGGAGGCGAGGCGACCGGGCTCTTCGTCGACGACCGCCGCGTCGCCCACACCCTCGTCGTCACCCTCGACGGGCTGGCCCTCACGGCGGTCGCCGCGGCCTCCACCGGGGGCACGACCGAGACCCTCGCCGTCGCGCGCCACCTCGGGGACCCGGGCCCCGACCCCACGGTCGAGGTCACCCGGCGCCGGGTCCTCCACGACCGCGGGCTCACCGAGACGGTGACGATCCGCAACCGGTGGCAGGAGCCGGTGTCCAGCCGGGTCGAGGTCCGCCTCGCCGGCGACGGTGCCGAGCTCCACGACGTCAAGCAGGGCGAGGCCGCGCCCGGCCTCCTCGCCGCGACGGCCGGCGACGAGGAAGCCTCGTGGTCCGACGAGCGCCACACGGTGCGCGTCCGTGCGGCCGGGGCCGCGATCGTGGTGGACGCGCGCGGCGCCCTCCTCGGGTGGGACGTCGAGGTCGCGCCGGCAGGCTCGGTCGACCTCGTCGTCGACGTGCGCGCCGACCGGGTCGCGGCGACGCCCTTCGACGCCGACGCCGGCGTGGACCTCGTCGGCCTCGAGGGCATCGACGTCGCCGCCCAGGACGCGCGCCTCGGCCGGACCGTCGGTGCTGCCCTCGACGACCTGCGCCACCTCGCCCTGCGCGACCCGCTCGCCCCGGACGACGTCTTCGTCGGTGCCGGAACCCCTTGGTACCTCACGCTGTTCGGCCGCGACTCGCTCTGGTCGGCCCGCCTCGCCCTGCCCTTCGGGACCGACCTCGCCCGGGGGACGCTGCGGGCGCTGGCCCGCCGCCAGGGGAGGGTCGACGACGTCGAGACCGCGCAGTCGCCCGGCAAGATCCTGCACGAGGTGCGCCGCACCGCCTTCGCCGCCGGTGACGGCACGCTCCTGCCGGTCGTGTACTACGGCACCGTCGACGCCACGCCGCTGTGGGTGTGCGTCCTCCACGACGCCTGGCGGTGGGGCCTCGACCCCGACGTCGTCCACGAGCTCGCCCCGGCCCTGCGCGCCGCCCTCGACTGGATGGAGCGTGCGGCGGCCGAGAGCCCGGACGGCTTCCTGCGCTACCTCGACGAGTCCGGGACCGGCCTGGCCAACCAGGGCTGGAAGGACTCCGGGGACTCGATGCGCGACGCCCTCGGCCGCATCGCCGACGGGCCGATCGCCCTCGTCGAGACGCAGGCGTACGCCGTCGAGGCGGCCCACGCCGCGGCGTCGCTCCTCGAGGACGTCCTGGGCGAGGACGGCTCGGTGTGGAGGTCGTGGGGCGACGCCCTGGCCACCCGGGTGCGCGAGCGGTTCTGGGTCCGGGGGGAGGGCGCCCCGCTGCTCGCGATGGCCCTCGACGGGTCGGGGGCACCGGTCGACGGCCTCGGCAGCAACATCGGCCACGTCCTCGGCACCGGCCTGCTCGACGACGCCGAGAGCCGGAGGGTCGCCCACGCCCTGGCGGGGCCGGACCTCCTCGGACCGCTCGGCGTCAGCACGCTGTCGCGCTCCAACCCGGCCTTCAACCCCATCGGGTACCACACCGGCTCGGTGTGGACCCACGACAGCGCGATCGCCGCCCTCGGGCTGGCGCGCACCGGTCATCCCGAGGGTGCGGCCGCGGTGATGCGCGCCCTCGTCGACGTCGCGGCCGCGAGCGGGTACCGGTGGCCCGAGCTCTACGGCGCCGAGCCCGTCCTCGGGCGACCGGCGCCGTACCCCGCGAGCTGCCGGCCGCAGGCGTGGGCGGCAGCGAGCGCGGGAGCCCTCGTGTCCGTCCTCCTCGGGTTGCGCGCAGACGTCCCCGCGGGACGGATCCACCTGTCCCCGTTGCCCTCTGCGCCCTTCGGAGCCCTCACGGTCTCCGGCCTGCGCGTGGGCGGCGGCACGCTGTCGGTGTCGGTCGACGCCCAGGGTGACGTGGTGTCGGTCGACGCCCCCGACGGCATCGAGGTCGTCATCGGCTGACGACGGCCCTGCCCGTCCGGTGGCCACCGGACCGGCGCCGTCGCCGCTGGGCACTACGGGAGCAGGTGCCCCACCGCGCGGCCGAGGACGGTCGCCTGCTGGTCCTTCATGGTGATCCCCTCGACGCCGAAGCCCATGAGCACGGTGTCCCGGGTCGTGATCGAGGCGCCGACCGGGAAGGCGCCCGCCGCGGCGCGCAGCCAGTCGTTGGCATTCGCGGCGCTGCCGGGCGGGGCCCCGGGGACCACCCAGCCGCCCAGGTCGTCCTCGAACGACTGGACGGTGCCGTCGGGCAGGGTGACGTCGTCGACGAAGGCGCCCACGCCCTGGACCGCCCAGTCGCTCGCGGACGCGATGGAGACCTCGACGGTCCGGCCGGACCACGCCGACAGGTCGACCCGCCACTGCTGCCAGCCCGCGGAGTTCCCGGTGGCGGCGTTCCACGACCCCGTCGTGCCCACCGCCGTGCAGGCGGCCGTGCCGTCCCAGGTCTGGTAGTGCGCCAGCTGTGGGTGCAGCCCGACCCAGCCTGCGGGACAGCTCTCCCCGACCCCGGTCCCCGTGTGGCCGTTGGCGTCCGGAAGGGTGGTCCAGTCGTCACCACCCGGCGTCCGCGCCTCGACGAAGACGTGGTCCCAGCCGGGTTCGGTGTCGTACGAGGTCCAGAACGACAACGAGCCTCCGGCTGCCGGCACCGGGATCTCGCGGGTCAGGCGCTTGTAGGAGACGTCGGCGATCTGCGAGTAGACGTACCGCGTGCCGGTGTGCGGCTCGAAGGGACCCCCGGGCTTGACCCACCGCGACGAGGGCCGGCTCTCGAACTGGGGGAAGTCCTGCGGGGGCAGGAGCCCGCTCGTCGCGAGGAACGAGGAGGTGTCGTTCTGGTTCTTCGCGCTCTGGCCGCCGTTCAGGCCCCACGTGAGGCCGAGGAACGGGGCGCCGACACCTGCGAGGTCGAGCGCCTTGCCCCGGGCGTCCAGCCCGTCGTCCGGGAGTGCGAGGTACCCGCCGAAGTGTTACTGGAGGACGTCGTTCGTCCCGTCGCCCGAGCCCGCGAGAACCAGGCAGCGGCGCGGGTCGACGCCCGCGGGGAGCGGGTTGCACGCGATCTCCCCCTTGGGGTCGTAGAGCTGGGTGCCGACGTTGCCGGTGTACTGCTCGCCGGCGAAGTCACCGGTGTAGACGACCGTGCCCCCCTCGTCCAGGTACGCCCGGAACTCGAGCAGCTCGTCGAGGGCGAGCCGGTCGGCGTTGCCGGGGCCCCAGCCTGCGCGGCGGGTGATCACGTCGTCCCCGCCGTACCAGACGACCGTGTCGTAGTGGCTGAGCACCCCGAGCGCGTCAGGGGCGACGCGACCGCGGGCGTCGATGTCGTAGAGGTCGGCGGTGATGCCGTTCGCCCTGAGCGCGTCGAGGTGATAGCGCGCGTAGTGCGGACCCGGGGTCTGCACGGGCGATGCACCCGTGTAGTCCTCGGCCGCCACGACCAGCACGCGTCCTCCCGTGTCGGAGACGACCCGGTAGGTGAAGGAGGGGCTGCGCTGACCGCCGCCCTCGAACCAGACCTCGACGGAGTCACCCGCCCTGGTCCCGGTGACGACGCCGCGCACCTGGTGGTAGTGGACGGCGGCCGGCCGGGTGGTCTCCCCGCCGGCCCACTCCGTCGTCGTCGTGCTGCGCACCGGACCGCCGTTGACCCGGTACTTCGCCGACACCGCGCCCAGGCTCCGCTTCGCGATGACCGCCACGGGCTGCGGGTCGCCGTACGAGAGGCCGAACGACAGCTGGGTGCCCGGGAGGCCGCGCTTGTACGGGTCATCGCTGTCGAGGTAGAAGGGCTTCGTCGTCAGGCCGGTCACGGTCTTCGGGTTGGCCGGGTCGACGGCGGACCGGGCCACGGACTGCGCGAACGGCAGGTTGCGCAGGAACTCCTCCTGGACGAGCGCCTCGTCGTCGGGGAAGACGAACCCGCACCCGTCGCAGCCCTCGGACAGCTCCGGCGTCCAGGCCAGGGCGCCGGTGGTGGCGTGGGCGTAGTCGGTGGTCTCACCGTTCGTGACGTAGAGGACGTCCGAGCTCAGGCCAGGGTGGAAGCCCTCGATCGCCGGGTTGTCGAGGTTGCCGGACATCGCGGAGTAGATGGGGTCGTCGGCCGTGGGGGTCGCGACCTGCCACCCCTCCGCGTAGAGGAGCCACTGGCCGTTGGAGTGGTAGTTGACCTGGAACTCGAACCGCACCCGGTCGAGCAGCCACTTGAGCGCCTTCGTCTCGGGCTCGGACACCGGGGCCGGCCCGCGGTAGGTCTCGCTGGAGGGGAGCGACGACGAGCCCTCCTCGTCGTAGCCCCAGTGGTTGGGGAAGTTCCGGTTCGGGTCGACGCCGTCCCCGAAGCTGACGACCCCGTTGCCGTCGTTGTCGCGCAGGTTCTTCCGCCACAGGCGCTCGTGGTCGAACGTGTACTGGTAGCCGTCCGGGTTCGCGACGAGGACGAACCACAGCTCGGTGGTCTGCAGCAGCGACTTCACGGCGGGGTCGTTGGCCCGCCAGCGGTCGAGGTACCACCTCATCAGGCGGCGGTCGACCTCGGTGGAGATCCACTCACGGGCGTGCTGGGTCGCGCTGAACAGGACAGCGGGGCGCGCGCCGTCGGCGATCCCGTTGGCCCCCTGGGTCAGCTTGACCGCCAGGATGTCGCGGCCCTGGTGGGTCGTCCCGAGCGTCACCAGCTTGGCCACCGACGGGTTGGCGGCAGCGGCGGCGACCATCTGGTCGCGGATGCCGCCGGGCTCGTCGTAGGACCGCCACACGGTGTACCCGCCGGCCGCCTGGGCGGCCGCCATCTCCCGGACCGTCCTGCCACCCTTGACCCGGGTGAGCGAGATGTCGACACCCTGCCGAGCGAGCTTCCTGCTCTCGCCGGGCGTGAGGACGAGGGAGACCTCGAGCGTGTCGCCGACGACCTTCCGGCCGCCCACGTCGTAGCCCGCGCGGACCAGGTCGGCCACCTGGGCCGAGGTCACCCGGGCCGTGTACGCGTCCAGGTGCTCCGTGTCCGGTGGCCGGGCGAGCGAGGGCTGGGCCGGCAGGGCCAGGACGGCCGCCGTGGCCAGGGAGGTGAACAGCGTGGTCGGAAGAAGGATGCGTCCCATGACCCGGAACCCCTGGTGCGGTGGATGTGACCGGTTCACGCTTCCACCCGCAGGGGTCGCTGGCAATGACCCGGTCGGGCTAGTCACCCGGGGCGCACCGTCCTGGGCGCACCGTCCTGGTCACTCAGGCCGGGTGCTCTCCCGGAGCCGGCGCGTCGGCCATGACGGCGGCGAGGGTGCGGCCGTCATCGGGGTCGACGAGGAGGAAGGCCCCGCCGGTGCGCGAGCGCGTGTACGGCTCGATGGGCAGCGGCGTGGCCAGCCGCACCGTGACGCGGCCGATGTCGTTGAGCGCGAGCTGGTCGGTGGGGGTGAGGCGGAGCGAGTCGAGGTCGAGGCGGCCGTCGACCGAACGGACCATCGCGAGAACCGACTTCGAGCCGTGCTTGACGAGCAGCCGTGCGCCGGGGCGCAGCGGCTGGTCACCGAGCCAGCACGCGAGGGCCTGCACCTCCTGCCGCAGCGCCACGGGCTGGGTCGCCGACGCGATGAGGTCACCGCGGCTGACGTCGACGTCGTCGGCGAGCCGCAGCGTCACCGACTGCGGGGAGACCGCGACGTCGAGCGACTGCTCGCCGAGGTCGATCCCGGACACGGTGGTCCGCCGGCCCGAGGGGAGGACGACGACCTCGTCGCCGACGCGCACGGTGCCCGACGCGACCTGGCCGGCGTAGCCCCGGTACTCGACGTGCTCGGGGGAGCGGGCCGCGCCCTGCGGACGGATGACGAGCTGCACCGGCATCCGGAACGCCTCGTGGGCAGGGTCGGCCGCCGGCGCCAGGGCCTCCAGCAGCTCGAGGAGCGAAGGACCCTGGTACCAGGGCGTGTTCGTCGACCGGTCGACGACGTTGTCGCCGTTGAGGGCCGACACCGGGATGGCGTGGGCGTCGAGGATGCCGAGCTCGGCGGCGATCTGGCGCACGTCCGCCACGACCGTGTGGAAGACGTCCTCGCTGTGCTCGACGAGGTCGATCTTGTTGACCGCGATGACGACGTGCGGCACCCGCATCAGGGCCGCCACGGCGAGGTGGCGGCGGGTCTGCTCGAGGACGCCCTTGCGCGCGTCGACGAGGAGGACGAGCGCGTCGGCCGTGGACGACCCCGTCACCGTGTTGCGCGTGTACTGGACGTGGCCGGGGCAGTCGGCGAGGACGAAGGAGCGGTTCGCGGTCGCGAAGTAGCGGTAGGCGACGTCGATGGTGATGCCCTGCTCGCGCTCGGCGCGCAGCCCGTCGGTGAGGAGGGCGAGGTCGGCGGTGGTGAGGCCGCGGTCGCGGCTGACCCGCTCGACGGCGTCGAGCTGGTCCGCGAGGACGGACTTCGAGTCGTGGAGGAGGCGACCGACGAGGGTGGACTTGCCGTCGTCGACGGAGCCGGCGGTCGCGAGGCGCAGCAACGTCGACATCAGAAGTAGCCCTCCTTCTTGCGGTCCTCCATGGCGGCCTCGGAGATCCGGTCGTCGGCGCGGGTGGCGCCGCGCTCGGTGAGGGTGGAGGCCGCGACCTCGGCGACGACGTCCGCGACGGTGGTCGCCTCGCTGACGACGGCGCCCGTGCACGACATGTCGCCGACGGTGCGGTAGCGGACCCGGCGGCGCTCGACGACCTCGCCCGAGCGCGGCTGCGACCACGGGCCGACGGCGAGCAGCATCCCGTCGCGGGCGAAGACCTCGCGCTCGTGCGTGTAGTAGAGGCCGGGCAGCTCGATGCCCTCGCGCTCGATGTAGCGCCACACGTCGAGCTCGGTCCAGTTCGACAGCGGGAACACCCGCACGTGCTCGCCGGGGCGGTGGCGCGGGTTGAACAGGTTCCACAGCTCGGGGCGCTGGTTCTTGGGGTCCCACTGCCCGAAGTCGTCGCGGAGCGAGACGACCCGCTCCTTCGCGCGCGCCTTCTCCTCGTCGCGCCGGCCGCCGCCGAAGACCCCGTCGAAGCGGTGCCGGGCGATGGCGTCGAGCAGCGGCTGGGTCTGCAGCGGGTTGCGGGTGCCGTCGGCGCGCTCGCGCAGGCGGCCGTCGTCGATCCAGTCCTGGACGCTCGCGACCTCGAGCCGCAGGCCGAGCCGCTCGACGGTGGCGTCGCGGTACTCGAGGACCTCGGGGAAGTTGTGGCCGGTGTCGACGTGGAGGACGGGGAAGGGGATCGGGGCCGGCCAGAACGCCTTCGCGGCGAGGTGGAGCATGACGACCGAGTCCTTGCCGCCGCTGAAGAGGAGCACGGGTCGCTCGAGCTCGGCGGTGATCTCGCGGATGACGAGCATCGCCTCGCTCTCGAGGACGTCGAGCTGGCTGAGGACGGGCAGGTCGGGACGGTCGGTGGACGCGGCGGGGGTCACGTCGGTGGTCACGGGAGGCACCTCGGGGATGGTGTGGGTGGCGGTCACTGGTGCAACCCGCACTCGGTCTTGGCGAAGCCGGACCAGCGACCCGAGCGGGGGTCGGCGCCGGCCTCGACGCGCTGGGTGCACGGCTCGCACCCGATCGACGGGTAGCCGTCGGAGAGCAGGAGGTTCACGGGCACGCGGTGGTCGGCGGCGTACTCCATGACCTCGTCGAAGGTCCACGCGGCGAGCGGGTTGACCTTGACGAGGCCGAACTGCTCGTCGAACGTCACGAGGGGGGTGTCGGCGCGGGTCGGACCCTCGTCGCGACGGACCCCGGTGACCCAGGCCTCGTAGCCGCCGAGCGCCGCCCTGAGCGGCTCGACCTTGCGCATCCGGCAGCACGCGGCGGGGTCGCGGTCGTGCAGGCGGGGGCCGTACTCGGCGTCCTGCTCGGCGACCGAGAGGCGCGGTCTCACGTCGACGATGCGGACGTCGAGCTCGTGGGCGACCTGGTCGCGCGCGCCGTAGGTCTCGGCGAAGTGGTACCCGGTGTCGAGGAAGAGCACGTCGACGCCGGGGGCGTGGTCGGCGACGATCGCCGGGAGCACGGCGTCCTGCATGCTGCACGCCACGGCGAGGGTGCCGGGGAAGGTGCGGGCGGCCCAGGCCGCGACCTGCGAGGCCGTGGCGTCCGGTCCGAGCTCTCGGGCGCCCTCCGCGGCGAGGGCACGCAGCTCGTCGGCGCTGCGGCGGGCCGCCGTGGGGGTCGCGGGGGTGGCGGTCGTCATCGGAGCTCCTCCTCGTCGACGCGGTGGGCCCAGCTGGAGAACGTCTCGCCGGCCTCGCGCTGGTCGAGCCAGCGGCGGACGAGCCGCTCGACGAGGTCGGGGAGGTCGGCCGCGGTCACCTTGAGCCCGCGGACGGTGCGGCCCAGGCCAGCCTCGTCGCGGTCGGCGGAGGCGAGCCCTCCGCCGAGGTGCACCTGGAAGCCGGCGCCCTGCTCGCCGTCGGCGTCGGTGACGACCATGCCCTTGAGGCCGATGTCGGCCACCTGGATGCGCGCGCACGAGTTGGGGCAGCCGTTGACGTTGAGCGTGACCGGCGTGTCGACCTGCGCGGTGACGTCGGCGAGGCGCCGCTCGAGCTCGGCGATGGCCGTCGCCGCGGTGGCCTTGGTCTCGACGATGGCGAGCTTGCAGTACTCGATGCCGGTGCAGGCCATCGTGTGCCGGCGGAACGGGCTGGGCGCCACGGTGAGGCCGAGGTCCTCGAGCCCGGAGACCAGGGTGTCGAGCGCCGCGGGCGGGACGTCGAGGACGACGAGCTTCTGGTGCGGGGTGAGGCGGACGCGGTCGGTGCCCGCGGCCTCCATGAGGTCGGCGAGGCCGTGGAGGACGTCGCCGCTGACCCGCCCGACGACCGGGGCCGCGCCGACGTAGTGGTTGCCGTCCTTCTGGAGGTGGACGCCGACGTGGTCACCCGGGCCGGTGGCCTTCGCGGGCGGGGGGCCGTCCGGGAGGGCGCGGCCGAGGTACTCGGTCTGCAGCACCTCGCGGAACTTCTCGGGGCCCCACTCGGCGAGGAGGAACTTCAGGCGCGCCTTGGTGCGCAGCCGCCGGTAGCCGTAGTCGCGGAAGATCCGGATGACGCCGTGCCAGACCTCGGCGGCCTCCTCCTCCCGGACGAAGACGCCGACCCGCTCGGCGAGCCGCGGCGCGGTGGACAGGCCGCCCCCGACCCACAGGTCGTACCCTGCGCCGAGCTCGGGGTGGACGACGCCGACGAGAGAGACGTCGTTGATCTCGTGGACGACGTCGAGGCTCGGGTGGCCGGTGATCGCCGACTTGAACTTGCGGGGCAGGTTGGCGAGCTCGGGGTCGCCGATGTGCAGGCGGGTGATCTCGTCGATGACCGGCGTGGGATCGAGGATCTCGTCGGCCGCGATGCCCGCGAGCGGGCTGCCGAGGATGACGCGCGGGGTGTCGCCGCACGCCTCGGTGGTCTGCAGGCCCACGGCCTCGAGGCGGCGCCAGATCTCGGGCACGTCCTCGACGCGGATCCAGTGGTACTGGATGTTCTGCCGGTCGCTGATGTCGGCGGTGCCGCGGGCGAACTCGGTGGAGACGTCGGCGAGGACCTTGAGCTGGGCGAGGGTGAGGGCGCCGCCGTCGAGCCGGACGCGGAGCATGAAGTACTCGTCGGAGAGCTCGGTGTCGTCGAGCTGGGCGGTCCTTCCGCCGTCGATCCCCGGCTTGCGCTGGGTGTACAGGCCCCACCAGCGGAACCGCCCGCTCAGGTCCTGCGGCGGGATCGAGGCGAACCCCTCCTTCGAGTAGACCTGCTCGATCCGCTCGCGGACGTTGAGGCCGCCGTCCTCCTGCTTCCAGACCTCGTTGGCGTTGAGCGGCTCGCGCCCGTCGACGGCCCACTGGCCGTTGGAACGCCCGGCCCGCGGCGGGCGCAGGGCCCGGCCGGTGGCGGTGTCGGCGGTGTTCGTCGTCATGGTCCTTCTCGGGTCTCGGGGAGCGCCCGTGCACAAAGGGTCAGTGATGAAATGTATAACGACGACTTATCGGCGGGAGCGTGGTCCACGATGCGGGAGGAACTCCTACCGGCTCGGTGGGAGGTCGGGGAGGCCCTCCCCGGCCCGGTCGCGGGCGCGTATCATCGAACACGTGTTCGACGCCACAGCTCCCGGGACCCCGCCGCTGCGGGCCGGGAGCCCGGCGTCACCGGCCCGGCAGCGCTCGGCCTCGCGGGCCGCGGCCGTGGGCGGTCCACCCGGGTGGCCACCGGGGGTGCCGCCACCGGGGGAGCGCGGCTGGGACCACCGGGCCTGTGCCTGGCTGCTCGACCACTGCCCGCCCGACTACCGGCTCCACCCGGCCTGGCGCCGGCACCCGGTCGCGCTCGGCTGGCTCACTGTGCGCCACCTCGACGCCCAGCTCGCGGCGATGCGCTCGGCCTACCGCGAGGTGCGCGTCGAGCTCGTCGACGACATCGGCCCCGAGGGCGTGGCGCAGGTCCTCGCCGACCTCGAGGTCGAGGGGGTGCGGCTGCTCGCCGCGCGGCGGGCGGCAGGCCTCCTCCTCGACGCCCTCCGCGGCCTCGAGTTCGTCCCCCGGCTCTGACCCCCGGGTCCCCACCAGCGCAGGACGTCACGGCGGTGCGCGGACCGGGTGTGGATCGTGTGGAGGTGTCGTGGAGGCCACCTCGCGGCGTGCGGGAGCGCGCGGCGGCAGCGCCTAGACTCGTGGGGTTCGCCCGCACGCCGACGGCACTCGCCGAGGCCGTGCGCGGCACCACAGCATCGACGACCCAGGAGGTAGGCACCGGTGAGCCTGCTCGAGCGCATCGGCGGCCCTGACGACCTCAAGGCCCTCCGCCCCGACCAGCTGCCCGTCCTGGCCGAAGAGATCCGCCGCTTCCTCGTCGACGAGGTGTCGCGCGTCGGTGGCCACCTCGGACCCAACCTCGGGGTCGTCGAGCTGACGATGGCGATCCACCGCGTCTTCGACTCCCCGAGGGACGCGGTCGTGTTCGACACCGGCCACCAGTCGTACGTCCACAAGCTCCTCACCGGGCGCCACGACTTCGCCGGGTTGCGCAAGCAGGGTGGGCTCTCCGGCTACCCCAGCCGCGCCGAGTCGCCGCACGACGTCGTCGAGAACAGCCACGCCTCCACCTCGCTGTCGTGGGCCCACGGCATCGCCGCCGGGCGGGTCGTCCGCGGGGAGCGCGACCGCCACACGGTCGCCGTCATCGGCGACGGCGCGCTGACCGGCGGCATGGCCTGGGAGGCGCTGAACAACATCGCGGCCGAGGACGACCTCCCGCTCGTCCTCGTCGTCAACGACAACGAACGGTCCTACGCCCCCACCAAGGGTGGTCTGGCCGACCACCTCGCCACGCTGCGGACCACCCGCGGGTACGAGCGCTTCCTCGACTGGGGCAAGCACACGCTCTCGCGCACCCCGGTCGTCGGCGGCGCCGTCTACGAGACGCTGCACGGGGTCAAGAAGGGCATCAAGGACATCGTCGCCCCGCAGGGGATGTTCGAGGACCTCGGCCTGAAGTACGTCGGACCCGTCGACGGCCACGACGAGCAGGGCATCGAGGCCGCGCTGCGCAAGGCCAAGGCCTACCGCGGACCCGTCCTCGTCCACGTCATCACCCAGAAGGGCCGCGGGTACGACCACGCGGTCAACCACGAGGGCGACCAGTTCCACGCCGTCGGGGTGATCAACCCCGAGACCGGCCTGCCCCTGGAGATCGCCGGGCGCTCGTGGACCGACGAGTTCAGCGACGCGATGGTCGAGATCGGGCGCTCCCGGGAGGACGTCGTCGCGATCACCGCGGCGATGATGATCCCGGTCGGCCTCCAGGACTTCTGCGACGCCTACCCCGAACGGACCTTCGACGTCGGCATCGCCGAGCAGCACGCGCTGACGATGGCCGCGGGGCTGGCCTTCTCGGGCCTGCACCCGGTCGTCGCCGTCTACGCCACGTTCCTCAACCGGGCCTTCGACCAGCTCCTCATGGACTGCGCCCTCCACAAGGCCGGCGTCACCGTCGTCCTCGACCGCTCGGGCGTCACCGGTCCCGACGGGGCCTCGCACCACGGGATGTGGGACATGTCGATCAGCGGCGTCATCCCGGGGCTGCACCTCGCCGCCCCGCGCGACGGGCAGCAGGTGGCGCGCGCCGTGCACGCGGCGGTCGACATCGCGGACGCACCGTCGGTCGTCCGGTTCCCCAAGGGCACGGTCGCCGACCCGATCGAGGCCGTGCGCACCGTCGGCACCGTCGACGTCCTCGCGGAGCCGGATGACGGTGACGTCGACGTCCTCCTCGTGGGGATCGGGTCGATGGCGGCCACGGCGCTGACGGCGGCCGAGAAGCTCGCCGCCGAGGGCGTGCGGGTCCGGGTCGTCGACCCCGTGTGGGCGCTGCCGGTGAGCGCCGACCTCGTGGGGCTGTCGTCCGGCGCACGGCGCGTCGCCGTCGTCGAGGACAACGTCGTCGTCGGGGGCATCGGCTCGCAGGTCGCGCTCGCCGTGCGCGAGTCGGGGTCCGACGTCCCCGTCGACTCCTTCGGGCTCCCGAAGCGGTTCCTCGACCACGGCTCGCGCGGCTTCGTCCTCGATGCCGCGTCGCTCACCCCCGACGCCGTCGCCGCCACGCTCCGCACCCGCCTCGGCTGACGACGTCGTGGCCGGGGGAGCGGAGGAGGTCCGCGCGGCGTACGACGCGATCGCCGAGGAGTACGCCGCGACCTACCCGACGACCGAGCCCGAGGCGGCCGTCGACCTCGCGATGGTCGACCACCTCGCACGGCTCGTCGTCGAGTCCGGCGGGAGCACCGTCCTCGACGCAGGGTGCGGAACCGGTCGGATGGCGCGCTACCTCGCCGACCGCGGGCTGCGCGTCACCGGCATCGACCTCTCGCCGGGCATGCTCGCGATGGCGCGGCGCGACCACCCGGACCTCGACGTCCGCGAGGCCTCGCTCCTGGCCCTGCCGGTGGGCGACGCGGCGGTCGACGGCGTCCTCCTCTGGTACTCGCTCATCCACCTCACCGACGACGAGCTGCCGGCGGCGCTCGCGGAGGCCTTCCGTGTCGTGCGGCCCGGCGGGTACGTGCTGACCGCGTTCCAGGTCGGTGACGGGCCGTGGGACGTCGGCCGGGGCCTGCGCGAGCGCGGATACGACCTCGCGCTCGTCCGGCACCAGCGCGGCACGAAGGCGATGCTCGACGCCCTCGCCACGGCCGGGTTCGCCAAGGAGGCCCGTCTGGTGCGGCAGCCGCTCGGCCGCGAGCAGCACCCGCAGGCGTTCCTCCTCGCCCGCCGCCCTGCCTGAGGTCGAGGGCAGCGATTCGCCGCGACGCCGTGGGCGAACGGGCTGGACCCGGTGGGGGACCGCGGGGTTGGCTGAGGTCATGAGGCTCCTCGTGCTGGGTGGGACCGCGTGGCTCGGGCGGACGGTTGCGGAGGAGGCGCTGCGCCGCGGGCACGAGGTCACCTGCTTCGCCCGCGGGACCGCACCGGTGGCGGAGGGTGCCGAGCTCGTCCGGGGTGACCGCGACGACGACGACGGCCTCGCGCCGGTCGCCGGCGAGCGGTGGGACGCCGTGGTCGACGTCTCCCGCCAGCCGGGACAGGTCCGGCGTGCGGTCCGCGACCTCTCGAGCGAGCACCACGTGTTCGTCTCGACCGGGAACGTCTACGCCGCCTTCGACACGGTCGAGCAGTCCGAGGACGCCGCGCTGCGGGCGCCGCTCGAGGGCGAGGTCATGGCGGACATGGAGACCTACGGCGAGGCGAAGGTCGCGTGCGAGCGGGCCGTCCTCGGCGGCTCGGCTCCCGCCGCCGTCATCCGCTCCGGGCTCATCGGCGGCCCGGGGGACTGGTCGGGACGCACCGGCTACTGGCCGTGGCGGTTCGCCCACCCGGTGGCCGAGGAGGTCGTCGTCCCCGACGACCCCGACTTCCCGACGGCGCTCATCGACGTCCGCGACCTCTCGGCGTGGATCGTCACCCTCGTCGAGGAGCGCGCGCCGGGTGTGTTCAACGCCACGGGCCCGACGACGCGCCTCGAGGACGCCCTGGCCACGGCGGCAGCGGTCGCCGGCTCGGGCGCCCGGCCGCGGCCGGTCTCCCGCGAGCGACTCGCCGAGCTGGGCATCGACGGCTGGATGGGGCCCGCCTCGCTCCCGCTGTGGATCGGCGACCCGGACTGGCGCGGGTTCGCGACGATGGACACGACGCGGGCCCGCGCGGCCGGGCTCGTGACCCGCCCCCTGCGCGAGACCCTGGCCGATGCCCTCGCGTTCGAGGAGCAGCGCCCCGCGGGTGAGGAGCGACGTGCCGGCCTCTCGGACGACGACGAGCGCCGCGTCCTCGCCGCGACGTCAGGGCGTGCGGGCTAGGAGGGGGCGCCGGCCTCGATGAGCGCGAGGTCGCGGGTCGCATATCGGTGGTGCTCTCCCATCTCGCGCACGATGGTGAGGAGGCAGCGGCGCCGGCTGCGCGTCTCCTCGCCGATGGCCGGGGTGGGGGAGCCGGTGATGTCGTCGTCGAGCCGGTCGTCGGTGGCGGCGGCGAACTCCTCGGCGGCCATCGCGCGGCGGGTCCGCCACACCTCGACGACGTGCTCCCACGGCGGGTCGGCCTCGGGGTCGACACCCATGGCGAGCACCGACTCGCGCGGCTCGTCGCCCACCGGCTGGCCGATGGGGTGCCACGGGTGCTCCTGACCGCGCAGCATCCGGCCGACCCAGATGTCGGTCGCCATGACGAGGTGGCGCACCGTCTGGGCCAGTGACCACTCACCACCGACCTGCCGCCGGCGCACGGGGTCGGGGAGGTCGGCGGCCCGCTCGAGCAGGTCGACCCACAGGGCGTCGACGACGGCGAACGTGGCCCGCAGGTCGTCGGCCGTCGTCGCCCGGCGCAGCAACGGGCGGTAGGGGAAGCGGCGGTCGAGCTCGGCCTCGACGAACGGCACGACGTCGACGCCCTCCACCGTGATCGAGCCCAGGATCCCGGAGAAGGCCGTGATCTCGAGCCCGTCGACGAGCGACCCGACGATGCGGGTGCCCCGCAGGTCGGACTCGCGCAGCACCGCACCGGAGAGGTCGGCCTCGAACAGGTCGGCCCCTGCCAGGGAGAGGCGCGGGGTCGCGTCGTCGCTCATGCCCCGAGTCTGGCGGGCGGCACCGACAGCCGGCGCCGGGTCGCGCAGGTCAGCCGGTCTCGGCACCCGGTTCGGGCGGCGTGCCGGTCGACGCGGAGCCCGCGTACCGCGACCCGAGCCCCGAGACGAGGACGTCGACGAGGAAGGGCACGTCCTGCGCCGCGACCCGCACGGTGCCCACGCACGTGGGGCCGCGCCACGTCGACAGCACGACGAGACCGTCCTCGTGGTGCCAGGTGACCCGCAGCGCACGACCCTCGCCGCGGGCGTCGCGGACGACACCCGTGCGCGGGAACGGGACGAGCTCGGCCATGAGGCGAGTGTGCGCCGTCGACCGTCCCGGCACCACCCCTCAGGCGGGTGGTCTGTCCTTCGCGCGGCTCAGATGTCGCGGAAGGTCTCGATCGTCGCGCCGAGGGCGTTGAGCCGCTCGGCGAGGTCCTCGTACCCGCGGTTGATGACGTAGACGTTGCGCAGCACCGAGGTCCCGGGCGCGGCGAGCATCGCGAGGAGGATGACGACCCCCGGGCGCAGCGCCGGCGGGCACATGACCTCGGCCGCCCGCCACTTCGGGGTCGGGCCGGTGATCATGACGCGGTGGGGGTCGAGGAGCTGGACCTGCCCGCCGATCTTCGTCAGCTCGGTGAGGTAGATGGCCCGGTTCTCGTAGACCCAGTCGTGGATCATCGTCGTGCCCTCGGCGCACGCGGCGATGAGGGCGAAGAAGGGCAGGTTGTCGATGTTGAGGCCCGGGAACGGCATCGGCGCGATCTTGTCGACCGGGGCCCTGAGCGCGCTCGGGTGGATCGTCAGGTCGACGAGGCGGGTGTAGCCGTTCTTCGCGAGGTACTCCTCGGTGAGGTCGAAGCGCAGGCCCATCTCGGCGAGGGTCGCGAGCTCGATCTCGAGGAACTCGATCGGCACGCGCTCGATGGTGATCGTCGACTCGGTGACGACGGCCGCGGCGATCAGGCTCATGGCCTCGATCGGGTCCTCGGAGGGGTAGTACTCGATGTCGACGTCGACGTGCTGGACGCCGGTCACGGTGAGGGTCGTCGTCCCGATGCCGTCGATGGTGACCCCGAGGCCCTGCAGGAAGAAGCAGAGGTCCTGGACCATGTAGTTCGACGAGGCGTTGCGGATGACGGTGGTGCCGGGGTGGCGCGCGGCCGCCATCAGGGCGTTCTCCGTGACGGTGTCGCCGCGCTCGGTGAGGACGATGGCGCGCTGCGGCGAGCGGGTCGTGTCGACCGCGGCCTCGTAGAAGCCGTGCGTCGCGGTGACGTCGAGCCCGAAGGCCCGCAGGGCCGACAGGTGCGGCTCGACGGTGCGGGTGCCGAGGTCGCAGCCGCCGGCGTAGGGCAGGCGGAAGCGCTCGAGGTCGTGGAGCAGCGGGCCGAGGAACATGATGACGGTGCGCGTGCGGCGCGCGGCCTCGACGTCGATGGCCGCGAGGTCGAGCTCGGCGGGCGGGATGATCTCGAGGTCGTTGCTGTCGGGGAGCCAGCGGACCCGGACGCCGATCGAGGTGAGGACCTCGATGATCCGGTTGACCTCCTCGATGCGGGCCAGGCTGCGCAGCGTCGTGCGGCCCTTGTTGAGCAGGCTCGCGCAGAGCAGGGCCACGGCGGCGTTCTTGCTCGTCTTGACGGGGATCGAGCCGGAGAGCTTGCGCCCGCCGACGATCCGCAGGTGCTGCGGGCCGCTGTGGCCGAGGGAGACGAACTCGCTGTCGAGCTTCTCGCCGACGCGCGCCAGCATCTCCAGGGACAGGTTCTGCTTGCCCTGTTCGATGCGGGCGACGGCGCTCTGGCTCGTGCCGAGGAGGTCGGCGAGCTCACTCTGCGTCAGGCCCTGGTGGCGGCGAGCGTCACGGATGAGCGTGCCGATGCGGGTCAGGTACGTGTCGGAGGTGGTCGTCACCGCGCCATCGTATATCACCTGTGAGATATCGACCCGGATCCGCGCAGCCGGATCTCAGGCCCCGAGAACCCCAGCCCACGGCGACGGCAGCCCGAATAGGTCCCCGCGGTAGGGCCTCGAGCGGCCCGGGTCGCAGGACACGCCGACAGCCCGAATGGGTTGTCGGCGTGTCCTGCGAGGTGGAGCCAGAGGGAGGGTCAGACGGGGACGCTCGCCACCCCGGCCGGGAGGAGGCGCCGACCGAGGACCTTCTCGGTGACACCCTCGCGGTCCAGGAGCGGGACGAGCCCGCCGTTCCAGAACTGGAAGCCCGCGCCGGTGATCATCGCGAGGTCGATGTCCATCGGCGCCTCGACGACCCCCTCCGAGAGCATGAGCCCGACCTCCTCCGCGAGGACACCGAGGATCCGCTCCCGGGCCTGCTCGACGGTGAGCTCGACGGGGTGCTCGGGCTTCTCCGCGAGCGCCTCGACATCCGGGTCGGGGACGGGGCGGCCGCCCTCCATCCGGTAGTAGCCGCGCTTGCCGGCCTCGACGAGGCGGCGCAGGGCCGGGGAGACGTGGAACCGGTCGCCGAAGGCGCGGTGCAGCGTCTCGCTGTTGTGGAGGGCGATGGCCGGTCCGACGAGGCCGAGGAGGACGAAGGGCGGCATCGGGGCGATGCCGGCGACGGCCTCGTCGGCCGTGGCGACCGGCGTGCCCTCGTCGACGATCCGCGAGAACTCGCCCATGAAACGGCCGAGGAGGCGGTTGACGATGAAGGAGGCGCTGTCCTTGCTGCGGATCGCGGTCTTGCGCAACGTCTTCGCCGTGGCGAACGCGGTGGCGAGCGTCGCCTCGTCGGTCGCGGCGCCCGGGATGACCTCGACGAGCGGCATGACGGCGACCGGGTTGAAGAAGTGGAAGCCGACGACCCGCTCGGGGTACGCGAGCCCGCTCGCCATCTCGGTGACCGACAGCGACGACGTGTTCGTCATGAGGACGCACTCGGGGGAGACGACCGCCTCGAGCTCGGCGAACACCCGCTGCTTGACCGACATCTCCTCGAAGACCGCCTCGATGACGACGTCCGCGTCGGCGAAGCCGTCCTTGCTCGTCGAGCCGCTGACGGCGCGCTTGAGGAAGGACGCCTGGTCGGGGGAGACGCGGCGCTTGGCCAGCAGCCCGTCGACCTGCTCGTGGACGGAGCCGACGCCCTGGGCGACGCGCTCCTCGTCGAGGTCGGTCATGACGACGGGGACGCCGAGGCGCTGTGCGAAGAGGAGGGCGAGCTGGCTCGCCATCAGCCCGGCCCCGACGATGCCCACCTTGGTGACCGGGCGGGCGAGCGCCTTGTCGGGGGCGCCCGCGGGCCGCCTGGCCCGCTTCTGCACGAGGTCGAAGGCGTAGAGGCCGGCGCGCAGCTCGTCGCCCATGATGAGGTCGCCGAGCGCCTCGTCCTCGGCGGCGAAGGCGTCATCGCGGTCCGCGGTGCGGGCGGCGCGGACGAGCTCGACGGCCCGCAGGGCACCGGGGGCGCGGCCACCGGTCTTCGCGAGGACGGCCTTGCGACCGGCGTCGCACGCGGCCTCCCAGGCGGCCTCGTCGCGGTCGACCTCCTGGCGCTGCACCGTCACCGTGCCGGTGAGGACGCCCGCGGCCCAGCGCAGGGAGTCCTCGAGGAAGTCGGCCGGCTCGAGGAGGACGTCGCCGATGCCGAGGCCGACGACCTCTGTCGCCTTGAGCATCCGGTTCTGCGACAACGGGTTCTCGATGATGACCTTGAGGGCACCGGCCGGGCCGACGAGGTTCGGGAGCAGCCAGCAGCCGCCCCAGCCGGGCACGAGCCCGAGGAAGGTCTCGGGGAGCGCGAACGCGGGGACCCCGGCCGAGACGGTGCGGTAGTCGGCGCTGAGCGCGAGCTCGACGCCACCGCCCATCGCGGCGCCGTTGACGAAGGCGAAGGTCGGGACGGGGAGGTCCATGAGCGTGGCGAAGGCGCGGTGGCCGGCCTGCGCGATCTCGACGGCCTGCTCGCGGCGCGTCACGAACGGGATGCCCGAGAGGTCGGCGCCGACGGCGAAGACGAACGGCTTGCCGGTGACCGCGACGGCGACGATCTCACCGGCCTCGGCGCGGGTGCGCAGCCCGTCGAGGGTCGCCTGGAGCCCGGCGATGCCCTCGGGGCCGAAGGTGTTCGGCCGGGTGTGGTCCTTGCCGTTGTCGAGCGTGACGAGGGCGAGGGTCCCGGCGCCGCCGGGGAGGGCGACGTCCTGCACCGGGGTGCGGGTGACGACCTCGGCGGGGAGCGCGGGCGCGGCGGCCACCGGCGTGTCGGTCGCCGGCGTCTCGGTGGTCGTGGTCACGGCTCAGGCCTCCGTGCGGTCGGTGGAGTGGGTCGCGGCCGTCGCGGCCGTCGCGGCGGTCACGCCCGTCGCGTCGGTCGTGAAGTCCGGGTGGTGGGGGTTCTCCCAGATGACGGCGCCCCCCATGCCGATGCCGATGCACATCGCGGTCAGGCCGTAGCGCACCTCCGGGTGCTCCTCGAAGTGGCGCGCCAGCTGCGTCATCAGGCGCACCCCGGAGGACGCGAGCGGGTGGCCCGTGGCGATGGCGCCGCCCCACGGGTTGACGCGGGGGTCGTCGTCGGCGATCCCGAAGTGGTCGAGGAAGGCGAGGACCTGCACCGCGAACGCCTCGTTGAGCTCGAACAGGCCGATGTCGTCGATCGTGAGGCCGGCCTTGCGCAGGGCCTTCTCGGTGGCGGGGACCGGGCCGATGCCCATGACCTCGGGCTCGACGCCGACGAAGGCGAACGAGGTGAGCCGCATCCGCACCGGCAGGCCGAGCTCCGCGGCCGCTGCCTCGGAGGCGAGCAGGCAGGCGGTGGCGCCGTCGTTGAGGCCGGCGGCGTTGCCCGCCGTGACGTTGCCGTGCGGGCGGAACGGGGTCTTTAGGCCGGAGAGCTCCTCGAGGGTGGTGCCCGGGCGGGGCGGCTCGTCGGCGGTCGCGAGGCCCCAGCCCTTCTCGACGTGCCGGGTGGCGACGGGGACCAGGTCCGGCTGGACCTTGCCGGCCGCGTACGCGGCGGCGAGCTTGCTCTGGCTGCCGACCGCGAACGCGTCGCAGCGCTCCTTGGTCAGCTGCGGGAACCGGTCGTGGAGGTTCTCGGCGGTCTTGCCCATGACGAGGGCCGACTCGTCGACGAGGCGCTCGGCGACGATCCGCGGGTTCGGGTCGACGCCCTCGCCCATCGGGTGGCGGCCCATGTGCTCGACCCCGCCGGCGACGGCGACGTCGATGGCACCGACACCGATCGAGGACGCGACGTTCGTGACGGCCGTCATCGCGCCCGCGCACATCCGGTCCACGCTGTAGCCGGGGGTCGACGTCGGCAGGCCGGACAGCAGGCCCGCGAGGCGGCCGAGGGTCAGGCCCTGGTCGCCGATCTGCGTCGTGGCGGCGACGGCGACCTCCTCGACACGCTCCTTCGGCAGCTCGGGGTGGCGGCGGAGCAGCTCGCGGATGCACTTGATGACGAGGTCGTCGGCGCGGGTCTGGGCGTACACGCCCTTCTCGCCGGCCTTGCCGAAGGGGGTGCGGACGCCGTCGACGAAGACGACCTCCTGGAGGGCGCGTGGCACGGTTGGGCCTCCCTGGTCGGGGCGTGGGGGTCGGCCCGGTGGCCCGGGCGCTGCGGCTCGAGCCTACTGAGCAAGCGCTTAGTCGCCAACGGGCGCAGGGGTGACGACCATCACCGCGGAGGGCCAGGGTCAGGCGTCGGGGTGCTCGGCGAACGCGGCGAGGAGCATCGGGACGACGACCTCGGCCTGCCAGGGGCGCACCCCGAGGTCGAGCAGCGCCCGGGTGAAGGCGGCCTCGTCGGGCTCGCTCGGCGGCTGCCAGACCACGCGCCGCAGCGGATCGGGGGAGCAGACGTTCTCGACCGGGATGGCGTGCTCCTCGGCGAACGCGGTGAGCGCTGCACGGGTCGCGCCGAGCCGGTCGGCGGCGACGGGGTTCTTCTCCGCCCACACCCGCGGCGGCGGCGGGCCGTCGGACGGCAGCGTGCGCGGCGGGAGGTCCTCCTCGGGGATCGCCAGGGCGCGGGCGACGGCCTCGACCCACTGGCGCCCGTACCGGGCGATGGCCCGGTGCCCCCGCGGGAGGTCGGCCACGGACGTCGGCGCGGCACGGGCGATGTCGATGAGCGCGGCATCGGGCAGGACGCGCCCCACCGAGGTGTCGCGGTCGCGGGCGATGTCGTCGCGGGCGTACCAGAGCTCGCGGACGATCCCGACGGCGCGGCGCGAGCGAAGGGTGTTGATGCCAGAGGTCCGTCGCCACGGGTCGACCCGCTCGGCCGGCGCCCAGGTGAGCAGGGCCGCGAACTCCTGCCGGGCCCACTCGTCCTTGCCCTGGCGCGCGAGGTCGACCCCCATGAGGTTGCGCAGCTCGCCGAGCACCTCGACGTCGAGGGCCGCGTAGCGCAGCCACGGTTCGGGCAGGGGCCGGGTCGACCAGTCGACGGCCGAGTGCTCCTTGGCCAGGCTCAGCCCGAGGTAGTGCTCGACGACGGCGGCCAGGCCGACCCGGGGGAGCCCGAGGATGCGCGCACCCAGCTCGGTGTCGAACAGCTGCCGCGGCCGCAACCCGACCTCGGCGAGGCAGGCGAGGTCCTGGGTCGCCGCGTGGAGCAGCCACTCGGCGGCGCCGATGGCGTCGTCGAGGGGGGACAGGTCGGGGCAGGCGATCGGGTCGATGAGCCAGGTGCCGGAGCCCTCGCGGCGGACCTGGACGAGGTAGGCGCGCTGGCCGTACCGGTACCCCGAGGCGCGCTCGGCGTCGATGGCGACGGGGCCCTCCCCGGCGGCGATCGCCGCGGCCGCGCGCGCGAGCTCACGCTCGTCCTCGACGACGTGGGGGACCCCGTCGGCGGGCTCCTCGAGGAGGACGGGGGCCGGTGCCGACGGCTCGTCGGCGTCGGGGGCAGTGGTGTCGGAGCTCATTCAGCGGCGGGGTCCGGGCAGGGCGACGACGCCCTCGGGGAGCGGGGGGAGCCCGGCGATCGTGCAGAGCAGGTCCGACCACGCGAGCAGGTGCTCACCGGCCTCCGGGCCCAGCGGGGTCCAGGACGCGCGCACCTCCATCTCGACGCTGGCGGGCCGGTCGGCGAGGCCGGCGAAGCTCTGCGAGACGACCCGGGTGACCGTGCCGGCCTCGGCGACGTACGGCACGCCGCGCGACTCGAGGGCGTCGACGAGCCAGCTCCAGCCGACCTCGCCGAGGAGCGGGTCGGTGGCGAGCTCGGGCTCGAGCTCGGCGCGGGCGAAGGTGACGGCGCGCCACTGCCCGCCCCACGGCTCGGGACCGGAGGGGTCGTGGAGGAGGACGAAGCGGCCCGACGCGAGGTCGGTGTCGGTGTCCCGCGGGTCGACGACGTCGGCGGTCAGCGCGACGGCGTACGGCGCGATGCGTTGTGGTGCGGGCACCTCGGTGAGCCGGATCTCCGGGCGGAGCCGGACACGGTGGAGCTCCTCGAGGGCGCGGGCGAACTCGGGTGACTCCCGGCCCGTCACGGTGCGGCTGGACACCCCAGCAATGTAAGCGGTCCGGGCCCCGGCGGCACGGTGCCGCGCCGGAGCGCCGGGTCCACGCGGCGGCTCCTCGCGGCCCGGGTGGTGGCGCCCTCGTTAGGCTGCGCCGGTGGTCAGCCTCCTCGCGCTCGCGTCGTCGGTCGTGTGGGGCACCTCCGACTTCTTCGCCGGCCTCGCCTCGCGCCGCCACCCCGCGGTCGTCGTCGTCGGCTGGACGCAGGGGCTCGCCCTCGTCGTCGTCTCGACGATCGTCGCGGTCCGCTGGGAGCACCTCACCCTCGAGACCTGGCCGCTGTGGTCGGTCGCCGCCGGGCTCAGCGGCATGGTCGGCCTCATCGCGTTCTACTCCGCGCTGTCCCGCGGGACGATGGGCGTCGTGGCGCCCATCGCCGCACTCGGGGTCGTCGTCCCTGTCGTCCTGGGCGTCGCGACGGGCGAGGAGCCCTCACCGTGGGCCTGGGTGGGGATGGTCATCGCGATCGTCGGGGTGACCCTGGCCAGCGGACCGGAGCTGAGCGGCGAGGTGGGCGCGCGCCCCGTCGTGCTCGCCTCGGTGGCCGCCGTGGCGTTCGGGCTGGCCCTGTTCTGCCTGGACCGCGGGGCGCGCGAGTCGGCGCTCCTCACCCTGTGGGGCATGCGGATGACGTCCGTGACGATCCTCGTGACCGCCGCGATCGTCCTCCGGACGGTCGGCGAGGTCACCGCCCGCGAGGTCCCGGCGCTGCTCGCGATCGGCTGCGGCGACCTCGGTGCCAACTTCCTCTTCGGACTGGCCTCCTCGCAGGGCCAGGTGAGCGTCGCCTCGGTCCTCGGCTCGCTGTACCCGGTGATGACGGTCGTCCTCGCGCGGGTCGTCATCGGCGAACGGCTGCGGCCGGTCCAGCAGGCCGGGGTCCTCCTCGCCATCGGCGGGGCCTGCGTCATCGCGCTGTAGCGCGTCGAGGGCTGTCGAGGGTCGTCCGGGGTCGTCACGGGTCTCCGGACGCGGATGGGAGGATGGGTCACCGTGACGACCCCCTCGACCGCCACCCCCGTGACCAGCGCCTCGCCGGCCGACTCCCCGCTCGTGCGCGCCGCCCGCGGCCTCGACGTCCCGCACACGCCGGTGTGGTTCATGCGCCAGGCCGGGCGCTCGCTGCCGGAGTACCGGGCCGTCCGCGAGGGCGTCGCCATGCTCGAGTCGTGCCGCCGCCCCGACCTCGTCACCGAGATCACCCTGCAGCCGGTCCGCCGCCACGGCGTCGACGCGGCGATCTTCTTCTCCGACATCGTCGTGCCGCTCGCGGCGGTCGGCGTCGACCTCGACATCGTCCCGGGCGTGGGGCCGGTCGTCGCCGAGCCGGTCCGCACCCGCGCCGACCTCGAGCGGCTGCGCGAGCTCGTGCCGGAGGACGTCCCCGACATCGCCGAGTCGGTGCGCCTGCTCGTCGCCGAGCTCGGCACGACCCCGCTCATCGGGTTCGCCGGAGCGCCGTTCACGCTGGCCAGCTACCTCGTGGAGGGCGGCCCGTCGAGGAACCACGAGCACACCAAGGCGCTCATGCACGGCGACCCCGACCTGTGGCACGACCTGTGCGCCCGCCTGGCCCGCATCTCCGGGGCGTTCCTGCGGGTCCAGGCCGAGAACGGGGCCTCCGCGGTCCAGCTCTTCGACTCGTGGGCGGGCTTCCTCAGCCGCGCCGACTACACGCGCTTCGTCCAGCAGCACTCGGCGGCAGCCCTCGCCGCCGTGGCCGACCTCGACGTCCCGCGGATCCACTTCGGGGTCGGCACGGGCGAGCTGCTCACCGACATGGGCGAGGCCGGCGCCGACGTCGTCGGGGTCGACTACCGCGTCTCGCTCACCGACGCGCTCGAACGCACGGGCGGCCGCTGGCCGCTCCAGGGCAACCTCGACCCGGCTCTCCTCTTCGCCCCGTGGCCGGCGCTGGAGCGACGGGTCCGCGAGATCGTCGAGGAGGGCCGCGCGGCCCCGGGGCACGTGTTCAACCTCGGCCACGGCGTGCTGCCGGACACCGACCCCGACGTCCTCACCCGGGTCGTCGAGCTCGTCCACGAGGTCTCGGCCCGCTGACCCCCGGTTCCCCACCAACGTGTCCGGTCAGTACAGCTAGCGTTCCGGTCATGAGCCACCGCACCCTCGACCCGGCCGTCCTCCGCGGGGAGGAGCGCGCCCTCCTCGAGGCGTTCCTCGAGGAACACCGCGAGGCGCTGCGGGCCGCCCTCGACGGGCTCACCGAGGAGCAGTCCCGTCGTTCGCTCGTGCCGTCGCGGACGACGCTGCTCGGCCTCGTCAAGCACGCGACGTTCGTCGAGCGGGTCTGGTTCGACGAGGCGGTCACCGGGCGCTCCCGGGCGGAGATCGGCATCCCGGCGACGCCCGACGAGTCCTTCGTCCTCACCGAGGACGACGCGGTCGCGTCCGTGCTTGCCGACCACGAGGCGACGTGCGCGGCGTCCCGCGAGGTCGTCGCGGGCCTCGCCCTCGACGACCTCCTGCCGGGAAACCGTCGGGGTCCGCTGCCGCTGCGCTGGGTGCTCGTCCACGTCATCCGCGAGCTCGCCCAGCACTGCGGGCACGCCGACATCCTCCGCGAGCAGGTGCTCGCCGCGGACTCCCGTGAGGACCCCGCGGCGGGCTGACCTCAGACGGCCGGCGGCGCCGGGGCGACGGGCGGCGTCGCCACGGTCGACGGCCGCTGACCGCGGCGGCGCAGCCACAGGACGAGCGGGACGAGGACCACGGCGAACGCGACCGCGAACGGGAGCACGGCGCCGAGGACGGTGAGCAGCACGGTCACCGAGCCGGTGAAGGCGTCCCACCCGGCGGCGAGCCCGGCGAGGAAGCCGGTGTCGTCCTCGGCCTCCTCGAGGACCTTCTCGTCGGTGCTGAGCCGCACCTCGACCGGCGCCATGGCGACCTGGCCCTCGAGCGCGGCGAGCTGGCTCTGCACGGCCTCGAGGTCGGCCTGCCGGCGGGACAGCTCGGACTCGAGGCTGACGATGTCGGCGAGCCGCTCGGCCTTGCCCATGAGGGCGCGGACCCGCTCGACGCTGGCCTTCATCGTCTCCACGCGGGAGGCGGTGTCGACGTACTGGCTCGTGACGTCGTCGGTGGCGGTCGTGCGGGAGTGGACCTCGCCGATCCCGGCGAGCTGGTCGAGGACGGCGTCGAGGCGGGCCGTCGGCACCGAGATGGTCAGCGTGCTGAACCCGCCCGTCACGACGTCGTCGGGTTCGCTCGCGATCGACTCGGAGAGGACGACGCCCTTCTCGGCGGCGGCGACCGAGCGGACCCGGGCCGCGGCGACGTCGACGTCCTCGACGGTCAGGGCGATGGAGCCGCGGCGGGCGAGCTTCTGGGTGGCTGCCGCGAGGTCGACGGTGACGGCGCCGACGGCGGGCTTCCCCTGGTCGGCCGCCCCCTCCGGGACCCCCGCCCGGCCGGGGTCGGACCCGGGCTGCGGGGCCGACCCCTCCACGGCGCCGTCACCCACCGCGGTCGAGCCGCCGCCCCCGGCGCCGGAGTCACCGGAGGAGCCGCCGCCACTGCAGGAGCCGAGCGCGAGGCCCGCGGCGAGGACGAGGGCGGCTGCGGCCGCGGCACGTCGGGGGGTGGGTCGGGTGTGACGGGCCGGCGTGCTCATGGTGACTCCTTCGTCGTCCGTGGCGGGTGCTGCGCGTCGGGCGCCCGGGGTCGCGGAATGGTTCCCGTGCGCCGGTCTCGATGTGGTCACGACTGCGCGGCGGGTCGGTCTCCGGGTCACGTGCCGGTCTCGCGGCTCGAGGGCCCCACGCCCCGGCCACGCGGGGGTCGCGACGGGTGGGGCGGCACCCCCTGAGAGACTGGGCCCATGCCGCACCCGGCCGTCACCACCGGCCCCCACGTCGCCGTCGTCGGGGGAGGCGTCGCCGGACTCACCGCCGCCCTCGACGTCCTCGACGCCCTGCCGTCGGCCACGGTCACGGTCCTCGAGGGGGCCGACCGGTTCGGGGGGAAGCTGCGCCGCGAGCCGGTGGCCGGTCACCGTGTCGACGTCGGTGCCGAGTCCCTCCTCGCCGCACGACCCGAGGCCGTCACCCTCGTCGAGCGCGTGGGCGGGCGCGACCTGCTCACCGCGCCGGCCACGACCTCCGCGTCCGTCTGGTCGCGCGGGTCGCTCCACCCGCTGCCGCGGGCCACGCTCATGGGCGTCCCCACCGACGCCGAGGGTGCGCGCGGCCTCCTCACGGACGACGAGGTCGAGCGCCTGCGCGACGAGCGGCCCTGGCCGACGGGCGGTCTCGTCGAGGACGTCGCGGTCGGTGAGTACGTCGGGGCACGGCTGGGCGGCGCGGTCGTCGACCGGCTCGTCGAGCCGCTGCTCGGCGGGGTCTACGCCGGGCACGCCTCCCGGCTGTCGCTGCGCGCGACGATGCCGCTCCTCTGGGAGCGCGCGACCCGTGGGGCCAGCCTCGTCGAACCGGTGACCGCAGCCGCCTCCGTCGCCGGGCGCCAGCGACCCCCCTTCGCCGGGATCGTCGGTGGCGTCGGCCTGCTGCCCGACCTCGTCGCCGAGTCCCTGCGCACCCGTGGGGCACGCCTGCGCCTCGGTGCCGTGGTCCGCGGGCTCGAACGGACGTCCTCCGGCTGGCGGGTCGTCATCGGGTCCGCCGCGTCGCCCGAGGCGCTGGAGGCCGACGCGGTCGTCCTCGCGCTCCCACCGGCACCGGCGTCCCGCCTCCTCGCCCCCCACGCCGCGGCGGCCGCCGCCCTCCTCGCCGACGTCGAGACCGCCTCGACCGCGGTCGTCACGCTCGCGGTGCCACGCGCGTCCGTGGCCGGGGTCGAGGGTTCCGGGTTCCTCGTCCCGCCCGTCGAGGGCCGCACCGTCAAGGCCGCGACCCTCAGCTTCCGCAAGTGGGCGTGGACCGGGTCGCTCGACGCGGACGTCGTCCACCTCCGCGCGTCGTTCGGGCGGGCCCGCGAGGAGGCCGTCCTCCAGCGCGACGACGCCGACCTCGTCGCCGTGGCGGTCGCCGAGCTCTCCCAGGCCTTCGGCATCGCCCCCCCACCCGTCGTCGACGCCCACGTCCAGCGCTGGGGCGGGGGCCTGCCGCAGTACGCCGTCGGCCACGTCGACACCGTCGCCGCCGTTCGGGCCGACGTCGCGCGCCTGCCCGGCCTGGAGGTCGCCGGCGCCACGTACGACGGCGTCGGCGTCCCGGCCGTCGTCGCCTCCGCCGCCCGCGCCGCCGCCGGCGTCACCACGCACCTCAGCACCCTCGCCCCACGTCCAGGAGAGCAGCCCGCATGACCGAGCAGTCCCGCCCCACCCCCGCCAAGCCCGGCGCCGCCCGCATCCGTGAGATCAACGACACGATCCGCTACTGCATGTGGTCGGTCTTCGCCGTCGCCGAACCCCTCGCCGACGAGGACCGCGGCGCCCTGGCGACCGAGGTCGAGGAGCTCTTCACCGACCTCGTCGACCGGGACGTCGTCGTGCGCGGCACCTACGACGTCGCCGGCCTGCGCGCCGACGCCGACGTCCTCGTGTGGTGGCACGCACCGACGATCGAGGCGCTCCAGGAGGCGTACCACGCGTTCCTGCGCACGGCCTACGGTGACCACCTCGACCCGGTGTGGTCCGTGGCGGCCATCCACCGCCCGGCGGAGTTCAACAAGAGCCACATCCCGGCGTTCATGGCCGACGAGGAGCCCCGCGACTACGTGTGCGTCTACCCGTTCGTGCGGTCCTACGGCTGGTACCTCCTCGACGACAAGGAGCGCCGCGACCTCCTCGTCGAGCACGGGCAGATGGCGCGCGAGTACCCCGACGTCCGGGCGAACACCATCGCCTCGTTCGCCCTGGGCGACTACGAGTGGATCCTCGCCTTCGAGGCCGACGAGCTGTACCGGATCGTCGACCTCATGCGTGAGCTGCGCGCCTCCGGTGCGCGACGCCACGTGCGCGAGGAGGTGCCGTTCTACACCGGCCCCCGCGTCCCCATCCGCACCCTCGTGGCGCGCCAGCGCTGACCCGGCGCCCGCCCCCACCCCGCCCGGGGTGGCTAGGTTGGCGGGGTGTTCACGCGGCCGCACGACCTCGCCGACGCCGAGGTCGCGGCCGCCCTCATCTGGGGCTGGGACCTCGACGTCGAGGACGTCGAGCACGCACCGCTCGGCTTCGGCAGCCACCACTGGTGGGTCCGCGATGCCGGCGGGACGACCTGGTTCGCCACCGCCGACGACCTGAGGACGGAGCGCCGCCACGAGGACGAACCGCTCGCCGCACCCTTCGCGCGGCTGAGGGCGGCGCTCGCGACGGCGGCCGCGCTGTCGGAGGCGGGGCTGGGCTGGGTGGTCGCGCCGGTGCGGGCGCACGACGGCGAGGTCGTGCTCCGCGTCCACGAGTCCTACGCGCTGGCGCTCCACCCGCGGGTCGAGGGCGAGACGTTCCCGTGGGGACCGTTCGAGGACGACGCCCACCGGCGCGCCGTCGTCGACCGGCTCCTGGAGCTGCACGGTGTCGCCGGCTGCCGCGAGGAGGTCGGGTCCGACGACCTCCTCGTTCCGCTCGCGGACGAGCTGCGCGGCACCATCGACGACCCCGGCCGCCGCTGGGGCGCAGGCCCGTTCGCGTCCGACGCCTGGGAGCTCGTCACGACGCACGCCGACCGCGTGCGGGCGCTCCTCGACCGCCACGACGCGTTGGTGGCCGGCGCCGACACCGCTCGCTTCGTCCTCACGCACGGCGAGCCGCACCGGGCGAACACCGTCGTCACGCAGTCGGACGGGGTGGTCCTCGTCGACTGGGACACCGTCCTCCTCGGCCCGCCCGAGCGAGACCTCTGGCGCCTCGTGGGGGAGGAGCCCGCGGTGCGCCGCACCTACGAGGAGCGCACCGGCACCGTCCTGGAGGACCGGCTGCTGAAGGCGTACGCCCTCGGGTGGGACCTCGCCGACATCGCGACGTTCGTCCGCGACCTGCGTCACCCGCACGACGACGACGAGGACGCCCGCACCGCCTGGCAGGGCCTCCACGCCGCCGTCATCAACCACGGGGTTGACAACAGCATCGGCGGCGACCTACCGTCTTCTCAACCACCCGGTTGACATCAGGAGGCGGTCGTGGCGGACGAGGCCGAGCAGCTGTCGAGGGTCTTCGCGGCCCTCGCCGACCCGACCCGGCGCGACATCGTCGCCCGGCTCTCGGTCGGGGACGCGACGGTCAACGCCATCGCCGAGCCGTACGACGTCTCGCTCCAGGCCGTCTCGAAGCACCTCAAGGTCCTCGAGGAGGCGGGGCTGGTGAGCCGCAGCCGGGATGCGCAGCGCCGGCCGGTCCACCTCGAGGCGGAGGTGTTCTCCCTCATGACGAAGTGGATCGAGCGCTACCAGCGCCGGGCCGAGGAGCGGTTCGAGCGGCTCGACGCCGTGCTCGCCGCGATGGACGAGGACGGCAACGCGCTCCCCGAGCAGGGTGGGCAGGGCGAACGGGACGACAGGGAAGGACAGGCATCATGACGACGACGTACGCGCAGGCGCGGATCGAGGCCGACGAGAAGGTCCCGATGATCCACATCCACCGCGACTTCCGGGCCACGCCGGCGCAGCTGTTCCGCGCGCACACCGACCCGGAGGTCTTCGCCCGCTGGGTCGGTCCGGCCGACGTCGGCGCCGTCATCGACTACTGGGACGCCCGCGACGGCGGCTCGTGGCGGTACACGACCGCCGGCCGCGTCGGCACCGCCTTCCGCGGCTGCTTCCACACCGTCACCGAGGAGCGCATCGTCCAGACCTTCACGTGGGAGGGCATGCCCGAGGGCGTGGCGCTGGAGACCGTGACCTTCGAGGACCTCGGCGACGGCCGCACCCGCCTCCACGCCACGAGCCTGTGCGACTCGTTCGAGGCCCGTGACGGCTGGCTCGCCAGCGGCATGGAGACGGGCGTCGACGACGGCTACGCGGCCATCGACCGCATGCTCGAGGCGGGGGAGCTGTGAGCGTGCTGCCCGCCGAGCCGGCGGAACGGCACCGCGCCGTCGCCGGACACTTCTCCGAGGTCGTCCGCGGCACCAGCGACTGGGACGCGCCCAGCCCGGTCCGGGAGTGGGTCGCCCGCGACGTCGTACGCCACCTCGTCGAGTGGCTCCCCGGGTTCCTCGCGTCGGGGAGCGATGTGCGGCTGCCGGCCGGGCCCTCGCCCGACGAGGACCCGGTCGCGGCGTGGCAGCACCACGCCGACGCGGTGCAGGCCGTCCTCGACGACCCGGGCACGGCCGGGCAGTCCTTCATGAACAGGCACACGGGTGAGCACCCGCTCGACCGTGCGATCGACCGGTTCTACACGTCCGACGTCTTCATGCACACGTGGGACCTCGCCCGCGCGTCCGGCCAGGAGCCCGGGCTCGACCCGCAGACGTGCACCGAGATGCTCGCGGGCATGCAGCCGCTCGACGACGTGCTGCGTGCCTCGGGCCAGTACGGCCCGAAGGTCGAGGTCCCCGAGGACCTGCCGGCGCAGGACCGGCTCATGGCCTTCGTCGGCCGCGACCCCGCCTGGCGACCCCGAGGGTGACCGGTCAGGACCCGTCGGCGGGCCGCAGCGTCATGCTGATCGAGTTGATGCAGTAGCGCTGGTCGGTGGGGGTGTCGTAGCCCTCGCCCTCGAAGACGTGCCCGAGGTGGCTGCCGCACGTGGCGCAGCGGACCTCGACGCGCGGCCGTCCGGGGAGCGAGCGGTCCTCGAGGAACTCGACCGAGTCGCCCGCGAGCGGGGAGTAGAAGGAGGGCCAGCCGCAGTGGCTGTCGAACTTCGTCTCCGAGGAGAACAGCTCGGCGCCGCAGGCCCGGCACGCGTAGACGCCGACGGTCTTGCTGTCGGTGTACTCCCCGGTGAAGGGGCGCTCGGTGCCGGCCTGCCGGAGCACCTGGTACTCGTCGGGGGAGAGCTGCGTCCGCCACTCGTCCTCGCTGCGGTCGACGGCGTACTCACGGTTGCTGGGCTTCATCGTCATGGTGGTCCCAACAGTACGGGCGCCCTCTTGGTTCCCGGAGGCCGCGCCGGTTCGCGGCGCCGCGTCGGCCCTGCTCAGTAGGCTCGCGGCATGGCGGACGCCCAGGTGATGGAGGTCGAGGGTCCCGAGGGGCCGCGCGAGGTGCGGCTCAGCAGCCCCGATCGGCTCATGTGGCCCGACGCCGGGGTCACCAAGGGCGACCTCGCGGCCTACGTCGTCGCCGTCGGCGACCCGCTCGTCCACCACATCGGCGACCGGCCGGTCACCCTGCAGCGCTTCCCCGACGGCATCGAGGGCGAGGAGTTCTACCAGAAGAACCCGCCGAAGGGCGTGCCCGAGTGGATCCGCACCACCACCTGCCGCTACCCGAGCGGGCGCCGCCACGCCCAGCTGGTGTTCGACGAGGTCGCGGCCGCGGTCTGGGCCGTCCAGATGAACACCGTGACCTTCCACCCGTGGCCCGTGCGCACCGCCGACAACGACAACCCCGACGAGCTGCGCATCGACCTCGACCCGCAGCCGGCACGCACCTTCTCCGACGCGGTCGAGGCCGCGCACGCCCTGCGCGAGCTGATGGCCGGCATCGGCCTCACCGCCTGGGCGAAGACGAGCGGCAACCGCGGCGTCCACGTCTACTCGCGGGTCCGGCCCACCCACGAGTTCCTCGACGTGCGGCACGGTGTCATCGGCATCGCCCGCGAGCTCGAGCGCCGCCTCCCCGACCTCGTCACGACGTCGTGGTGGAAGGAGGAGCGCGGCGAGCGGGTGTTCGTCGACTTCAACCAGGCGTGCCGCGACCGCACCATCGCCTCCGCCTACAGCCCGCGCCCGCTGCCGGGTGCACCGGTGTCGATGCCGGTCACCTGGACCGAGCTCTCGACCGTCAGTCCCGGCGACTTCACCGTCCTCACCGTGCCCGACGTCCTCGAGGACCGCGGCGACGCGTGGGCCGACATCGACGAGTCGGTCGGCGACGTCGCCGCGGCCATCGCGCTGTGGGACCGCGACGTCGAGGAGCGGGGGCTCGGCGAGCTCAACTTCCCGCCCGACTACCCGAAGATGCCCGGCGAGCCGCCGCGCGTGCAGCCGAGCAAGCGCCGCACCGACAAGGCCGACGACGAGTACATGGCGCCCAAGGCCGAGCGCGACGCCGAGCTGCGCGATCAGTGGGGGATGCCCCTCGTCCCACCGATCCCGCCGATGCTCGCCAAGCCCGTCAAGGGGCTCGACGCCGCGGCGCTCACGGGGGCCGAGGTGATGTTCGAGCCGAAGTGGGACGGCTTCCGGTCGATCATCTTCCGGTCCGGCGACCGGGTCGAGATCGGCAGCCGCAACGAGAAGCCGATGACGCGCTACTTCCCCGAGGTCGTCGAGGCGGCGCTCGCGAACCTGCCCGAGAAGTGCGTCGTCGACGGCGAGATCATCGTCGTCCGCCCGGGTGAGGACCGCCTCGACTTCGACCTGCTCAGCCAGCGGATCCACCCCGCGGCCAGCCGCGTGAAGAAGCTCTCGGTCGAGACGCCGGCGCGGTTCGTCGCCTTCGACCTGCTCGCGCTCGGGGAGGACGACCTCACCGGGCGCCCGTTCGCCGAGCGCCGCGCCCTCCTCGAGAAGGCCCTGGCGAAGGCCGGGGCGCCGATCCACCTCACCCCGGCGACGGCCGACCGCGAGGTCGCCGAGCGGTGGTTCACCGAGTTCGAGGGAGCGGGGCTCGACGGCCTCGTCGCCAAGCCGCTGGACGGGCCGTACGAGCCCGACAAGCGCACCATGCTCAAGATCAAGCACGAGCGCACCGCCGACTGCGTCGTCGCGGGGTACCGCACGCACAAGTCCGGGCCCGACGCCGTCGGCTCCCTGCTGCTCGGCATCCACGACCCCGAGGGCACCCTCGTGTCGGTCGGCGTCATCGGGGCGTTCCCGATGGCGCGGCGCCACGAGCTCTTCGAGGAGCTGCAGCCGCTGGTCACCGATTTCGACGACCACCCGTGGGCGTGGGCGAAGCAGGAGGAGGGCAACCGCACCCCGCAGAACGCCGCCGGCAGCCGGTGGGCCGCCGGCAAGGACCTCTCGTTCACGCCGCTGCGCCCCGAGCGGGTGGTCGAGGTGCGCTACGACCACATGGAGGGCGTGCGGTTCCGGCACACGGCGCAGTTCGTGCGGTGGCGCCCCGACAAGGACCCCGAGGACTGCACCTTCGACCAGCTCGACGAGCCGGTGTCGTACGACCTGTCCGCCGTCCTGTCCGGGGGCGGTGCGTGAGCCCCGAGGCGCCCTCGTCCTCCCGGACCCGGCGGGCCGTCACCGCCGGGGCGGCCGTGAGCGCGACGACCGCCGTCGCCAGTGGCGCCGGTTCCCTGGCGGCCGCCGCCTACTTCGCGCGCCGCGTCCTCACCCCCGACCGACAGCGCCCGGACGACGTCGTCGTGCGGGCGGCGGGGTCGCGGACGGTCACCCTCGGCGTGACGCCGGAGACCGTGGTCCCCGGCCGGTACGGGCTGTGGATCGAGGACGGCTGGGGCCACGTCCGCGTCGGCGACGTCGTCGGCATCGACACCGTCCGTGGCACGGTCGAGCGCGAGCTCATCGCCGTCGACCGCGGCTACCTCGCGCCCGGCACGGCCCGGTGGAACGCCTACTTCCACGGCAGCCCACCCGACGTCAGCCTCGGCGTCCCGACCGAGCACATCACCTACGACGGCGAGCTCGGGTCGATGCCCGCGTGGCTCGTGCCACCACCGGATGGGCCGGGTGGGCGGTGGGCCGTCCTCGTCCACGGTCGCGGCGCCCGCCGCGAGGAGACGGTCCGGATGATGCCGCCGCTCCTCGCCCAGGGGTGGACCTGCCTCGTGCCGACCTACCGCAACGACGAGGGGGTCCCCCAGGGCGCCGACGGGCGCTACGCCCTCGGCCTGTCCGAGTGGCGTGACGTCGAGGCCGCCGTCCTCGAGGCCGTGGCGCGCGGCGCCACCGAGGTGCTGCTCGCCGGCTGGTCGATGGGTGGGGCGATCGTGCTGCAGTTCCTCGACCGCTCCTCGCTCTCGCGGCTCGTCTCCCGCGTCGTTCTCGACGGGCCGGTCATCGACTGGGGCGACGTCCTCGCCCACCACGCCCGCCAGCACCGGCTGCCCCGGCACGTCGGCTCGCTCGCCCGGGTGATGATGCGACAGCGGTGGGGGCACCGGCTCGTCGGCGTCCACGAGGGCGTCGACCTCGCGCAGACCGACTGGGTGCGGCGGGCCGACGAGCTGAACCACCCGGTGCTGCTCATCCACTCGGCCGACGACGAGTTCGTCCCAGCGGGCCCGTCGCGCGCCCTGGCCGCCGCCCGCCCCGACCTCGTCCGGTTCGAGGAGTGGCACGTCGCGCGGCACTGCAAGGAGTGGAACACCGAGCCCGACCGCTGGGAGCAGCTCGTCCACGACTTCACGGCCGGCTGAGGGCCGCCGACGGCTGGGCCCACCGGCGCGAACCGGGGCGGGTCAGGGGGCGAGGACGAGGGCCGCGGACTGGGTCTCCTCCTCGGGGCGCACGGAGTCGGCGTGGTGGTCGACGACGCTCCACCGGGTGCGGACCCCGTCGGGCCCGACGAGCTCGTGGCGGCGCAGCCCCTCGATGACGCGGGCCCGCACCTCGTCCTCGTCCGCGCGCTCGCAGGCGAAGAGGACCCGGACGACGACGTCGTCCCCGTCGGACCGCACCGCCGTGTGGTGCGGCGCGACCGGGCACGGGCCGGGGTGGTCCCACGAGCCGCACAGCTCGAGGGTGACCGCCCCGCCGGGCGCACGGTCGTCGCCGCCCTCGTCGAGGGCGACTCTCGCCTCGTGGACGAACGTCGTCCGCACGGCCCGAGTATCGCGCGCCGCGGTCAGGAGCGGGAGACCCGCCAGAGCCCCAGGAGGGTGCCGGCCTCCTCGACGAGCAGCCGGGGCCACACCGCGAGACCCGCGGGGCCCCCGAGACGTGGTGCCGCCGTGATGCCCGGCCCGTCGCCGCCCACCAGGGTCGGCGCCAGCGTCAGGGCGAGCTCGTCGACGACCCCGGCGGAGAGGGCGGCCGAGAACAACGACGGACCGCCCTCGCAGAGGACGTGCCGCAGCCCGCGCGCCGCGAGGGAGTCGAGCGCGGCGCCGAGGTCGACCTCCTCGTCACCGGCCACCACGACGGCCTCGGAGCCCAGGGCCGACCGGGCCCGGCCGAGCCGGCGCGCGCCCGCGGCCGAGCAGGTGAGGAACAGGCCGGCACCGCGACCCTCCACCGGCGTCCGCAGCCCCTCGGGCACCCGACCCGACGCGCTGACGACGACGAGGGCCGGTGGCTCCGGCCGGCGCCTCGACGGCTCGACGCGCTCGTAGCCCTCCGCGCGCACCGTCCCCGCCCCGACGAGGACGGCGTCGCACAGGTCGCGCTGGAGGGCGAAGACCCGGTTGTCGGCCGGGGTGTTGATGGACCCGCTGCGTCCGTCGGCCCCCACGGCCGACCCGTCCAAGGAGGTGACGAAGTTCGCGCGCACCCACCGGCGACCGCGGGGGAAGGCGTAGAGGTCGGCGAGCTCGCTCGCCGTGACGCGGGCTCCGGGCGCCGCCGGACGCCGGTGGTCGAGGAGGACGCGCACGGCCCGATCCTCGCAGGTCGGGCACCCGGCCGGTCGTGGCACCGCCACGCGCCCCCGTCCTCTGACAGGATGCGGCGATGGGCAAGGGCGGGAAGAAGAAGCAGAAGAAGGGCAAGGGCGGCGACGTCCCATCGAGCGAGGTCGCCGAGAAGGGCGCGCCCGCGGCGGGCGAGGCCACCCCCGACGAGGCGCTCACCGGCAAGGCGGCGGCCAAGGCCGAGAAGAAGCGGAAGAAGGCCGCGAAGGCTCGCGCCGAGAAGGAGGTCGAGCCGGTCACCTGGAGCGAGGTGCTGCGGGTCGGCCCCGGCTTCTCCCTGGTGGCGCTCGACCCGGCCTCGACGCCCGGCTTCACCGGCGCGAAGGAGGACGGCGAGGCCGTCATGGGCGACCTGCAGCAGCGGCTGTCCGACCTGCAGGAGCGGCTCTACGCGGAGTCGCGCGGGGGTGGCGCGCGCTCGGTCCTCCTCGTCATCCAGGGCATGGACACCTCCGGCAAGGGCGGCATCATGCGCCACGTCGTCGGGGCGGTCGACCCGCAGGGCGTCGACATCACCTCGTTCAAGGCGCCCAGCGCCGAGGAGAAGCGGCACCCGTTCCTCTGGCGTGTCCGCAGGGCCCTGCCCACGCCCGGCGACATCGGCGTCTTCGACCGCAGCCACTACGAGGACGTGCTCATCGTCCGCGTCCACGACCTCGTCCCGAAGGCGACGTGGTCGCGCCGCTACGCACAGATCAACGCCTTCGAGCAGGGGGTCGTCGACGACGGCACGACGATCGTCAAGGTCATGCTGCACATCAGCAGCGAGGAGCAGAAGGCCCGCCTGACCGAGCGCCTCGAGCGCGAGGACAAGCACTGGAAGTACAACCCCGGCGACCTCGACGAGCGCTCGCACTGGGCCGACTACATGCAGGCCTACCAGGCCGCCCTCGAGAAGTGCTCGACCGACGCCGCTCCCTGGTTCGTCGTCCCGGCGGACCGCAAGTGGTACGCCCGCCTCGCCGTGACCAACCTCCTCCTCGAGCACCTCGAGGCGATGGACCCGCAGTGGCCCGCCGCCGACTTCGACGTCGAGAGGGAGAAGGAGCGCCTCGCCCTCAGTCCCTGAGAGCCCGCTCCAACAGCACGGCCACGGCCTCGGCGCCGACCTCGGACCCCAGGGTCCCGAAGGTCGCGCCGTGCGACCCGCCGAGCCGGCTCGCGACGAAGGCGTCGGCCACCGGACCCGGGGCGTGCCGCACGAGCAGCGCCGCCTGGAGGGTCACCGCCAGCCGCTCGACGACCCGCCGGGCCTGCCACGCTCCGTCGGCGCCCAGGGCGACCGCCGCCGCCTCGTCGCAGGCGTCGATCGCCGTGTCGAGCGCGGTCGAGTGGCCCCTCGCGAGGGCGAGCTCCTTGCCGAGGGCGGCCAGGGACGCCGGCTCCCGGGTGAGGGCGCGCACGACGTCGAGGGCGTTGACGTTGCCCGAGCCCTCCCAGATGGAGTTGAGCGGGGCCTCGCGGTAGAGGCGGGCGAGCCCGTTCTCCTCGACGTACCCGTTGCCGCCGAGGCACTCCAGTGCCTCGGCGACCATCGGCGCGGTCCGCTTGCAGACCCAGAACTTGCCGAGTGCCACCCCGAGCCGCGACAGCTCGCCCTCCCCGGCGTCGACCGCGTGCGCGAGACGCAGCGCGAGCAGCGTCGCGGCCTCGGACTCCAGCGCCAGGTCGGCGAGGACGTTGCGCATGAGCGGCTGGTCGACGAGGAGGGCCCCGAACGCCGAGCGGTGCCGGGCATGGTGCACGGCCCGCACGAGCGCGGCCCGCATCGTCGCCGCCGACCCGACGACGCAGTCGAGGCGCGTGGAGGCGACCATGTCGATGATGGTCCGGATGCCGCGCCCCTCCTCGCCGACCCGCAGCGCCCACGTGCCGTCGAGCTCGATCTCGGAGGACGCGTTCGACCGGTTCCCGAGCTTGTCCTTGAGTCGCTGGAGGCGGATCTCGTTGCGGGTGCCGTCGTCGAGGACGCGGGGCACGAGGAAGCAGCCCACCCCCGCCCCGGTCTGCGCGAGGACGAGGAAGCCGTCGCTCATCGGCGCGGAGCAGAACCACTTGTGGCCGGTGAGGCGGTAGGTCTCGCCGCCGGCGAGCGGCCCGCCCCGGGACGCCACGGCCCGCGTCGTGTTCGCCCGGACGTCGCTGCCTCCCTGCTTCTCGGTCATGCCCATGCCGACGGTCAGCCCGGTCTTGGCGGAGGCGGGTGCGAGCTGCGGCTCGTACGTCCTCGACGCCAGCCCGGGGACCCACCGCCCGGCCACCGACGGCTCGGCCCGCAGCGCCGGCACGGCCGCGTACGTCATCGAGACCGGACACAGGTGGCCCGCGTCGACCTGCGACCACAGGAGGAAGCCCGCCGCCCGCCGCGCGTGGGCGCCGGAGCCGTCGGGGCGCGTCCACGGCTCGCCGGTGAGGCCTGCCCCGACGGCTTCCGTCAGGAGCCGGTGGTAGCTCGGGTGGTAGGCCACCTCGTCGAGCCGCTCGCCGGTGGGGGAGTGCGTCCGCAGCACCGGGGTGACCCGCTCGGCGTCCTCGCCCCACGCCCTCGCCTCCTCGCTGCCGGCGAGCGCGCCGAGGTCGTCGAGGGCGGCGGCGCCGTCGGGGTCGACCGGCTCCACCCAGCGCCGGACGGCGTCCGAGAGCGGCGCGTCGGACCGCAGCCCGTGCAGCCCCGCAGGTGGGGGGACGACGTTGCTCACGACGTGGGTCCGCATCCCTCGAGCCTAGGGCGGTTACCGTTGACGCCATGACCGACGCCAAGCGGCGCCTCCGGCGGGCGCTCGCCCGCGTCCCGGGGCTGCTCCCGCTGGCCCGCCTCGTCATCGCGACGGTCCGCGTCTGCCTGCGCTACCGCGTCACCGGCCTCGCCTCGGAGGCCGGCTTCTTCGCGCTCCTCTCGCTCCCGCCCCTCCTCCTCGGGCTCTTCGGAGGTCTGGGCTACGTCGGGGACTGGCTCGGCGAGGCCGCCGTCGAGCAGGTGCGCGGCTCGATCAACGAGTACGCGGCGCGCTTCCTCACCGCCGACGTCATCGACGACACCCTGGGCCCGACGGTCGAGGACGTCTTCCGCGACGGCCGCTTCGACCTCATCTCGCTCGGCTTCCTGCTCTCGCTGTGGTCGGGGTCGCGCGCCCTCAACGTCTTCGTCGACACCATCGCGATCATGTACGGGCAGTCCGGCGTCCGCGGGATCGTCCGGACCCGGGCCCTGTCGTTCTCCCTCTACGTCCTCGCCCTCGTCCTCGGCGTCGTGACCATCCCGCTCGTCCTCCTCGGCCCCACGACCATCAGCGGCTTCCTCCCGGCGCCGTGGGACCCGCTCGTGGGCCTGTACTGGCCCCTGGTCACGGTGCTGTCCGTCGGCGGGCTGACGAGCCTTTACCACGTGTCGACGCCGCGCCGGTCGCCCTGGACGAGGGACGTGCCCGGCGCCGTCCTGACCCTCGTCATCTGGGCCCTCGCGTCGTACTTCGTCCGCGGGACGATCGCCGCCTCGCTCGGTGGCACCTCGATCTACGGACCGCTCAGCGCGCCGATCGTCCTGCTCATCTGGCTCTACGCCCTCGCGATCGCCGTCCTCATCGGGGCCGCGCTCAACGCCGCGGTGCGCGAGCTGTGGCCGGCCGCCGAGGAGCGCAGCCTCCACGAGCGCCTCGGAGCCTGGGTCCGCGACCACCGCGAGCGCCGGGCCACCGGCAGCCGCTGGGGTGACCCGTTCGACGGCTACGGCACCCCCGAGGAGGAGACGACGCTCGGCCTGACGAGCCTGCGCGAGGCGGCCAGGGCACCCCTGACGCCGATGGCCGAGGAGCGCCGCCGACGCGAGCGCGACCCCGTCGAGGCCGACCGCTGAGATGCCCGCCCCACGGGTCCCGTCGCCCCCACCGGTGACGCGAGGTGCCGGTTTGGAGTTCGCCTCGCGGATCGGATACTGTCTCCGAGCACGCCGAGCGGGGCTCCGGAAGGGGAATCGCGAGGGATGCGTGCGGATGTAGCTCAGTTGGTAGAGCGCAACCTTGCCAAGGTTGAGGTCGCCGGTTCGAACCCGGTCATCCGCTCGGAGGGTTAGCCGCCCCCACGGTGGAGTGGCCGAGAGGCGAGGCAGCGGCCTGCAAAGCCGCGTACACGGGTTCAAATCCCGTCTCCACCTCGAGAAGTACCCGTAGCACGCATCACCCCGGACGCGTAGCGCAGCTGGTTAGCGCACCACCTTGACACGGTGGGGGTCGGAGGTTCGAGTCCTCTCGCGTCCACGCACGAAGCCCGTCGGACCTCGGTCCGGCGGGCTTCCTCGTGCCCGGGCGCGGGGCCGAACCGTTGGGCTCAGGCCGGCGCCCTCGTCGCGAACCACGGGTGGTGCAGGTCGAGGTAGGTCAGGTCCTTGACCTGCTCCATCTCCCGGTCGAACTCGTCGGCGATCTCGGGCGGCATCTCCTTGGCCTCGCCCGCGCGGGCCTCGGCCTCGCTGCGGAAGGCGACGGTCTCGGTGAAGAACCCGTCGTCGTCGATGGCGATCGTCCCGCCGATGATCTCGGGCCGGGCCTCGCGCAGCCCGTCCATCGGCTGGGACATGAACTCGCGGAACCGCGGCGCGTCCTCCACCCGCCCCTGGATGACCTGGACGAAGCCGGCGTCGTCGGACCCGCCGTCGAGCATGAGGATGACGTCGTCGCAGTCGTGGAAGGCGACCTCGCCCTCGAAGCAGCGGCTCACCTGCTCCCACCAGGCCCCCTGCTCGGGACGCAGCGAGTTGCGGGCCGCGGCCTCGCGCGAGGCGAAGCGGACGATCCCGACGAAGGTGCCGTCGTCGGTCGTGCCGTAGGTGCCGCCGAGCCAGCCGTCGGCACCGGGGGAGAGGTCCTCCATCCACCGGTCCATGTGCCCGCGCAGCGCGGCCTCGTCGGAGCACCTGCCCTGGATGACCTGGATGAACATGCCGATCCACCGTCCTTCCCGCGGGCCGCTTCCCCGTGAAGCCGGCCCACCGGTCGACGCTACGCGCGGCGTCCGCCGGTGTCTGTAGCCCGGACGAGTGGTCCCCGGGGGAGCCGGCGCCGTTGCGGGTGCCTGGGTGACCGACGAGACACCGCCGGGTACGGCGCACCGGCCTAGCGTGGAGGTGGGGCCGGGTCCCCGCGTGAGGGACCGCCCCTCGGAGGTCGAGATGGCACGGGCACTGGTGGTCTACGAGTCGTTCTGGGGGAACACCGAGCAGGTGGCCCGGGAGGTCGCCGCCGGGGTCGGTGAGGTGATGCCGGTCGAGGTCGTCGACGTCGGGGCGGCGCCTGCGTCCCTCGACGGGGTCGGCCTCCTCGTCGCCGGAGGACCGACGCACGCCTTCTCGATGACGCGCCCGTCGACCCGTCGCGACGCCCGTGACAAGGGCGCACCGCGCGGCGGGGTCGACCGTGGCCTGCGCGAGTGGCTGGAGGGGCTGCCCCGGGTCGAGGACGTCCGTGTCGCCACGTTCGACACCCGGGTGGGGTCGGTGCGGCACCTGCCCGGGTCGGCGGCACGCGGCGCGGCCCGCAGTGCGCGCCGCCACGGCCTGCGGCAGATCGCGCCACCGGAGAGCTTCTGGGTCCGGGACATGGGCGGTCCGCTGGAGGACGGCGAGCTCGACCGAGCCCTGGCGTGGGGTCACGACGTGGCCGCGGCCGTCGGCGCCGCGGTCTGACCGTGGTCAGGTGGCGAGCCGCCGTGCGTCCCACGACGGCGCGGCGGCGAGCGCGCGGGGCACCGCCCGGGTCGGCGCGGGGGAGGGCGACCCGCGCACGGCGCCTACGATGCTCGGCGTGGCGGAGGCGAGGTTCGGGGCAGTCGTGGCCCGCGGGGTCATGGCCGTCACCCACGATGCCGCCGACCTCGTCGAGGGCTTCTGGGTCGTCGTCGTCACCTTCGAGGGCGAGCTGACCGCGGTGCGGATGGCGGAGGTCGACCGCGCGCCCCGACCCGCGCCGGTGGCGCCGTGGGCCCCGCTCGACCGCCACTGGAGCGGCAGCCTGGACCGCGACGCCTACATCGAGGGCGTCGAGGAGATCCGCCGCCGCATCGCCGCCGGCACGGTCTACCAGGTCAACCTCTGCCGGGTCCTCGAGCACGACCTCCCCGAGGACGCCTCGGTCGGCGCCCTCGGGGCCCACCTCGCGGCCGGGAACCCGGCGCCGTACGCCGCGACCGTCGACCTGCCGGAGGCCGGGCTCGAGGTCGCGTGCGCCTCGCCCGAGGCCTTCCTCGTCCGCCGCGGCGACCGGCTGACGACCCGCCCGATCAAGGGGACCGCCCGCACGCCCGGTGGCCTGCTCGCCAAGGACCACGCCGAGAACGTCATGATCGTCGACCTCGTGCGCCACGACCTCGCCCCGGTGAGCCGCCCCGGGACCGTCGAGGTGGACCACCTCTGCCGCGTCGAGGAGCACCCGGGCCTGGTCCACCTCGTCAGCGACGTCAGCGGACGGCTGCGCGAGGGCGTCGGCTGGCCCGAGATCCTGCGCGCCACCTTCCCGCCGGGCTCGGTCAGCGGGGCGCCGAAGCACACCGCGCTGCTCGCCATCGCCGACCTCGAGCCCGTCGCGCGGGGGCCGTACTGCGGTGCCGTGGGCTGGGTCGACGCCGACCGGGACGAGGCCGAGCTCGCCGTGGGGATCCGCACGTTCTGGTCGGCGCGCACCGACGACGGGCGTCGCGTCCTGCGGTTCGGCACCGGCGCGGGGATCACGTGGGGGAGCGTGGCCGTTCAGGAGTGGGACGAGACCGAGCTGAAGGCGGCGCGTCTGGTCGGCATCGCGTCGGGTGCCGCCGTCGCGTCTGGAAGGGTGTAGTGCATGACAGCGATCAGGGTGTGGGTCGACGGACGCCTCGTCGGCGCCGACGACCCCGCGGTGAGCGCCGTCGACCACGGCGTGACCGTGGGCGACGGGGCGTTCGAGACGGCGAAGATCGACGGGGGCGCCCCCTTCGCGATGACGCGCCACCTGCGTCGCCTCGACCGCACGGTGGCCGGGCTCGGGCTGCCCCCCGCCGACCACGACCGGATCCGCGAGGGCGTCGCGGCCGTCCTCGACACCGACCCGATCGACTTCGGGCGGCTGCGGGTCACGGTCACCGGGGGACGCGGGCCGCTCGGCTCGGACCGGCTCGACTCCGCCCTCACCCACATCGTCACCGCCGTGCCGCACGAGCGGCCGGGCGCCCACGGCGCCGTCGTGACCGTGCCCTGGGTCCGCAACGAGCGAGCCGCCACGGCCGGGCTGAAGACGACCTCGTACGCCGACAACGTCATCGCCCTCGCCAGGGCCAAGGAGCACGGCGCCGTCGAGGCGATCTTCGCCAACACCCGCGGTGAGCTGTGCGAGGCCACCGGGAGCAACGTCTTCGTCGTCCTCGACGGCGTGGTCCGCACCCCGCCGCTCGACAGCGGCTGCCTCGCCGGCATCACCCGTGAGCTCGTCCTCGAGTGGTGTGCCCACGAGGGGCTCGAGGTGGTCGAGCAGGCGCTGCCGCTCGACGTCCTCGCGTCGGCCGAGGAGGTCTTCCTCACCTCCTCGATCAAGGACGTCTTCGCGGTGTCGGCGGTCGACGGGCGCGCCCTCACGGCGCCCGGGCCGGTGACCGCCCGGGTGCGCGAGATCTGGGACCGCCACGCCGAGAAGGGGCTCGACCCGTGACCGAGCAGGTGAAGCACAGCAGGATCTTCCGCGACCCGAGCGATGACGAGAAGGACTGGGAGTGGCGCCGCCGGATCCGCTCCAACCCCCACTCGCTGCGGATCTACCGCGGGGTCGTCTTCACGGCCGGGCTGGTGCTCGTCCTCGGCGGGCTCGCCCTCGTGCCGCTGCCCGGGCCGGGCTGGCTCATCGTCATCCTCGGCATCGCGGTGTGGGCCTCGGAGTTCGAGCCGGCCTCGCGGCTGCTCGACTTCGTCAAGGACAGGGTGCGGGCGTGGGAGGCCTGGGCCAAGGAGCAGGCGTGGTGGGTCAAGGGCCTCCTCGCGCTCGGGTGCGCCCTCGTCGTCGGCGGCGCGGTCTGGCTCGTGCTGTGGATGACGGGGGTGCCCTCGTTCGTGCCCGAGGGCATCGCCGGCTGGCTGCGGCTCAACGCCGGCCTCGGGTGACGGGGCCGATTTCCGCCCCCTCCACCGGTCCGTATATCCTCGGCAGGCCGCGAGGCACCCGGATGTGTAGCTCAGCTGGTTAGAGCGTTCGCTTCACACGCGAGAGGTCGGGGGTTCGAGTCCCTCCACATCCACCGAAGGCCCCGACCGCGCCGGCGGTGCGGGGCTTCGCGTTCGGCGGAGCCGCTCACCGTTCCTGCCGGGCGACCATGGCGGCCCAGGCGCGGTAGCCACCCTCGAGGTCAGTGGCCCGCCCGAGGCCGAGCCGGCGCAGTGTCGCTGCGGCGAGGCTCGAGCTGTACCCCTCGTTGCACACCAGGACGTAGCGGATGTCGGCACCCGAGGCGAGCGGAAGCCGGTGCGGGCTGGTGGGGTCGAGGCGCCACTCGAGAACGTTGCGGTCCACCACGACCGCGCCGGGGAGCGAACCGTCGCGCTCGCGCTGCTCCGAGGGGCGGATGTCGATGACCACGGCGCCGTCGCGGACCTCGGTGGCCAAGGCGTCGGGAGCGACCCGGTCCAGGTCCGCTCGCGCCTGGGCAAGGTAGCCCTCGATCGCCGACGCCGACGCCGACGCCGACGCCGACGCCGGCCCCGACCGGCGCGTCCCTGCCGCCCTCACGCGCCAATCGTCCTCGCAGTCGCAGAACGCGTCCATAGCCCGATGGGCCCTTCACGGTCCATCGCATCTGCTCGGAGGCGGACGAACTGCCTCACAGGTGTCATCAGGGGACTAGGTTCTCGATCGTGAAGTCTCCGCGCGACCGTGCGGTCGAGCGGGAGCGGCATCCGCAGCTCCCGCCGGGCGCCGACGAACGGGTCTCGGGCTACGGGGTGATGGGGCAGCCGTTCTCCTCGGGTCATGTGCTCGGGCTGCGTCGGTGGACCGCGTCGTCGGTCGGTGAGCAGTTCACCTCGATCTGGCACCGCGACCCGGCGGGCATCTGGCACTTCTACGAGTCTGCCCAGCCACGGTTCGCCTGCTCACGCTGGTTCGGCCATGGAGTGCAGGAGTCGACCGTGGCCGACATCGACCTCGCCTGGGAGGCGCCGAACGTCCTGCGCGTGACGTCCCCGGGGCTGGTCGACTGGACCGTGACGCTGGGGAGCTCGCCGATGACCCACGTCATGAGCGGCGTGGGTTCGGTGCTGCCGTACCGCGTCTGGCGGTCAGCGGCCGTGCTCAAGGCGATGGGAGCCGTCGCGTCGGCGACGTTGGGCGTCGGGACAGTGGGGATGACCGGGCTGACGGCCAACGGGCAGCCGTTCGACGCCAACCCGCTGCGCATCTGGCGCGTGGTCCACTCCAGCGCGCGGATCGACGGCCAGGACGCCGGGCAGCCGGCTCCGCTGCCGGAGCAGGCGCGCCTCGGCGACTTCTGGATCCCCCAGCGGGGGATCTTCGCGATCGGGCGCGTCTTCATCGGGGCCTGAGACCAGCCGGCCGACGGGCGGATGGCCTCAGGCCGGCGTCGTCCTCTTGTTCCATACTTCCATGGAGTAGCGTGGCGAGCGTGAGCTCCACCCGACAGGTCGTCCGTCCGTGAGCCCCCTGAACGCCCTACCGCTCCTGGACCCGGGACTGGGCAACCAGGCCTATCTCGTCGACCTGGGCGATGGTCGGGCCCTAGCGGTGGACCCCACGGTCGACCTGCGCTCGCTGGACGCCGCCGCCGCCGTCCACGGTCTGGCCGTGGCGTTCGCCGCCGAGACCCACCTGCACGCGGACTTCGTGTCCGGGGCGACGCGGCTGGCGCGCCGGGACGGGGCCCAGGTGATCGCCTCGGCCCAGGGGGGTCGGCGCTTCGTCCACGTCGGGCTGTCCGACGAGGAGGAGGTCGGCGTCGGCAGGCTGACCCTGCGGGGCTGGGCGACTCCCGGGCACACCGACGAGCACATGTCCTACCTGCTCACCGATGGCGGCCGGCCGCTGGCGGTGTTCACCGGTGGGTCGCTCGTCGTCGGTGCGGCTGCCCGGACGGACCTCATGGGGCCCGAACGCACGGACGCCCTCACCCGCGCCCAGTTCAGGTCGCTGCGCAGGCTCGCCGGGCTGCCCGACGACACGCTGGTGTACCCGACCCATGGGGCGGGCTCCTTCTGCGCGGCCCCGCAGGGCGCGGGCCGCACGTCGACCATCGGTCGGGAGAAGGCGGCGAACCCGCTGATGCGCCTGGATGACGAGGACGCCTTCGTGGAGTCGCTCCTCGCCGGCCTGGGTACCTACCCGGCCTACTTCTCGCGCCTGGCCGAGGTCAACCGGCTGGGCCCCGGCGACCCCGGACCGGTGGGACTGGCGGCGCTCGGCGTGGCCGAGGTGAGCGGCCTGCGCCGGCAGGGTGCGCAGGTCGTCGACGTGAGACCGACGGTCGACTACGCGGCCGCCCACCTGCACGGTGCCCTCGCGATCCCGCTCCGTGGGGTGTTCGCGACCTGGCTGGGCTGGCTGCTCCCGGACCCCGGCACGCCCATCGTCATCGTGCGCAACGCCGACCAGGATCCGGAGGAGATCGTCTGGCAGGCCCGCAAGGTGGGCTACGCCGGTGTCGTGGGCGAGCTCGACGGCGGGGTCGCTGCGTGGGCGGCAGCCGGCGAGCCGACGACGAGCACCCCGCTGGCCGACCCGGCCACCGTCGACCCGGCGCGAGTCGTCGACGTCCGGCAACGCTCGGAGTACGCCACGGGCCACCTTCCCGGTGCCGTGAACGTCGAGCTCGGAGCGGTCGGCTCGGCCCCCCTCATGGACGTGCCGCTGGTCACGATGTGCGGCCACGGTGAGCGTGCGGCCACCGCGGCCAGCGTGCTGGAACGCGCCGGCAGGACCGGGCTGAGCATCATGGCGTGCGGGCCGGACGAGTGGGCGCAGGCATCCGGCGAGAGGGTCGCGGTCGGCGCATGACCACCCTCCCTGGTCGTCCGGTCCGACTCGGCCTGCGGGAGAACCTGGCCCAGTTCGGCCTCCTCGTCGGCGTCAACGCCCTCGTGGGCGGGATGCTCGGGCAGGAGCGCACGGTCGTGCCGCTGCTGGCCACCGAGGTCTTCGGCGTGCCCGGCCACACCGCGGCCCTGACCTTCATCGTCGCCTTCGGCCTGGCCAAGGCGGCCAGCAACTACGTCGCCGGGACGCTGTCCGACCGGTTCGGCCGCAAGCCGGTGCTCGTGGCCGGGTGGCTGGTCGCCATCCCCGTACCGGTCCTGCTCATCTGGGCGCCCTCGTGGGCCTGGGTGGTCTTCGCCAACGTGCTGCTCGGCCTCAGCCAGGGTCTGACCTGGTCGACGACCGTGGTGATGAAGATCGACCTCGTCGGGCCGGCCCGCCGCGGCCTGGCGATGGGGTTCAACGAGGCCGCCGGGTACGCCGCGGTCGCGCTGACCGCGCTGGCCACCGGCTACCTCGCAGCCGCCCACGGGCTGCGCCCGGTGCCGTTCTACCTCGGCATCGCCTTCGCCGCCCTGGGCCTCGGGGTCTCGACCCTGTTCGTCCGGGAGACCCGCGAGCACGCCCGGCTCGAGGCCCGCAGCCACGTGGCCCGTACCGACGGCCGGCACGACCACCTCGGCGACCACCTGACCAACGGCCAGGTCTTCACCCAGACCTCCTTCCGCGAGCCGGCCCTGTCATCCGCGAGCCAGGCAGGTCTGGTCAACAACCTCAACGACGGGTTGGCGTGGGGCCTGTTCCCCGTGCTGTTCCTCTCGTCTGGGCTGTCGCTGCAGCGGATCGGCCTGCTCGCGGCGATCTACCCCATGGTCTGGGGGCTGGGCCAGCTCGTCACCGGCCCCCTGTCCGACCGGTGGGGACGCAGGTGGCTGATCGCCGGCGGCATGGGCGTCCAGGCCATCGGCCTGGCCATCATGGCCACCGCCGACGGGTTCGGGTGGTGGGCCGTGGCAGCGGTGCTCCTCGGGGCCGGGACCGCGATGGTGTACCCCGCCCTGCTCGCCGCCATCAGCGACGTGGCCCACCCCGCGTGGCGGGCCCGGGCGATGGGCACCTACCGGCTCTGGCGCGACGGCGGCTTCGCCGTCGGTGCCCTCATGGCCGGCGTCCTCGCGGACCTGTACGGCGTGCGTGTCGCCATCGGCGCCGTCGCCGCCCTCACGGCCGTCTCCGGAGCGGTCGTCGCCGCGCGGATGTACGAGACCCGGAACGCGCAGGCACCGGCACAGCCGATGCCTGCGGGAGGGACCCGATGAGCCGGCGCGAGTCCAAGACCGCCCTGTACGAGCAGTTCGCCAGGGCCGGCAAGGGCCTGTCCAGCCCCAAGCGGCTCGAGCTGCTCGACCTGATCGCCCAGGGCGGGTACACCGTCGAGGCCCTGGCCGCAGCCGCCGGTCTGGGCCTGTCCACGGCATCCATGCACCTGCAGGCGCTCAAGGACGCCGGACTGGTCCGTTCCCGCCGCCAGGGAACCTTCGTGCACTACCGGCTCGCCGGTGACGACGTCGCTGCCCTGCTCGCCCTGCTGCGCGCCGTGGCCACCACGCACCTCGCCGACGCCGACCGGGCAGCCGCCGGTTACCTGGGCGCACCGACCACCGAGCACTCCGATGCCGTGGCGCGCGAGGAGCTCCTGCGCCGGGTTCGCCGCGGCGACGTGGTCGTCCTCGACGTCCGCCCCACCACGGAGTACATCGCCGGGCACATTCCGGGCGCGGTCTCCGTGCCGCTGGACGAGCTCGAACAGCGCCTCGACGAGCTGCCCGACGGCGTCGAGATCGTCGCCTACTGCCGTGGCGCCTACTGCGTGCTGGCCTACGACGCGGTCGACCGGCTCACCGCCGCCGGCCGCTCCGCCCGGCGGCTGCAGGAGGGAATGCTCGAGTGGCGGCTGGCCGGGCTCCCGGTCGCCGACGGCGACGCGTGAGCCGCAGTGCAATGGGCGACGGCGACGGGCTGCGGACCTGCGTGGCGCTGGAGAGGCGCCCGCCCCGGTCGCCCGGTGCGTCACCCGACGCGCAGCCAGGCGCTGTCGGGGGCGACGTCACGGGCGATGACCCGGCCGTTCTCGCGGACTTCCGCCCAGGCGTAGAGGTTGTTGCCCCCGGTGCACGGCGGCTCGCCGCCCCCCAGGAAGAAGAAGCTCATCGTCACCGCGTTGTCGGCCTCCTCCGGCTCGTCGCGGGACTCCTCGGGGTGGGCGAAGTCGAACGGGAGGCCGTAGGGGCCACCCACCCGCTCGGCGACGCGACCCGTCCGCAGGCTCCGCACCCAGACCCGGAAGTCCCCGGGCTCGGTCGTCGTGGCGTTGTCGTTGCTGATCCCGAGCTCGCAGTCGGGGACGAGGTCGGCATCCGCGTCGAAGACCATGCCGTACTCCACGACCCGGCCCTGCGCGTCGAGCGTCGTCTCGCTCGGGTAGGGGCCGGCGAGCGTGAGCCTCCAGTCCCGCCCGGCCCCGCCCCCGAAGCCGCCGGCCTCGAGGAGGCGGATGTCGACGTACCCCTCCGCCGTGTCGGCCGGATCCTGCCAGGACCGGATCGCGGGCACACCGCCGTCGTCCGCCTCGACGAAGTGCTGGGGGTCCGGGGTTCCCGCAGTGGCCGACGGCCCGGCGGGGACGAGCGGTGCCGCGTCCCGCCACCCCGGCAGCCACGGCCGGCCGACGAGGACGACGACGGCGAGCGCTGCCGCCGTGGCGGCGACGGCGACGGCCCGGCGACGGCGCCGGCGCCCGACCCCCCGCCGCTCGACGTCGGCGAACGCGGGCGGCTGGGCGGCGCCCGCCGCCGCCTCGGCGACGTCGGGGTGCAGGAGGTGGTCCAGGTCAGCCATGTGCTGCCTCCTCGGCGGAGTCCGGGACGGTGTCGAGGAGGGCCGCGAGGGCGACCCGCCCGCGGGACAGCCGGGTCTTCACGGTGCCGACGGGGACCCCCGTGGCCTCGGCGACCTGGGCGACGGGGAGGTCGGCGAGGTAGTGCAGCGCGATGGCCTCGCGCTGGGCGGCCGGGAGACGGCGCAGCGCCGTCATGAGGACGAGGCGGTCGTCGTCGAGGGTGGTCGGGTGCACCGGAGCGGGCTGGCGGCTGGCGGCCATCCGGGCCCGGCGGAAGCGGCTGCGGCTGACGTTGACCGCGACCGTCCGCAGCCATGCCTCCGGGTTGTCCAGCCGGGCGAAGGTGCGCTCGTGCTGCACGGCGCGCGCGAAGGCCTCGGCGACGACCTCCTCGGCCTCCGTGAGGTCACCGCACACGCCGTACAGCTGTCCGACCAGCCGCCGGTACGAGGCCTCGAAGACCTCGCGGACCCGGTCCGAGCCGGTCATGCGCGGTCCCGCGCCGGAGCTGACACGCACGTCATGACCACACGACCTCCGGGGGGCCCGAAAGGTTTCACGTCCGGGGCCAGCATCTCGCGTCAGCAGGGGACGTGGAAGTCGACGCCGACCCCGCCGCGGCGGACCCCGACACCGGAGCGGTTGCGGCCGGGCCGGTCGCTGCGCAGCACCCGACCCGAGCGCGCGACGAGCTGGTCCATGAGCGGCTGGCGCGGGATCTCGGGCCAGAAGCTGATCGGGCGCACCGACGCGGCCGCGGCCCACAGCGGCTTCCCGGGCCTCAGGACGTCCTCGAGGAACTCGACCGGGGTGGCGTTGTGGCTCCCGTGGTGCCCGACCTTGTAGAACGTCGTCCGCGACACGAGCTCACGAGTGGCCGGGCGGTCCATCACCGCGCGCCACGAGCCCCACTGGGCGTCGCCGGGGAAGAGCAGGTACGCCGAGCCGAACTCGAAGAGGAACATCAGGCTCGTCCCGTTGACGGCCTTGTCGAGGCTGACGGCCGTCGCGAGGTCGGTGTCGCGCATCATCTCGTCCGCCGTGGCCCGCACGTCGTCGTCGAGGTCGGGCAGGTCGGTGTCGAGGACGAAGCCGCGGGCGAAGGGCTGGTCCTTCTGGCTCACGGCCGAGCCGGGCTCGCTGCCGGGGCCGCCCGCGCCGGCGCCGAACCGCAGGTAGGACTGCCCGGCCGGGGGGTCCATGTCGCGGATCGTCGCCTCGTCCCTCGAGGGGGCGAGGACGTGCACGGTGAGGGCGGGGCACGCGGCGGGGCGGATGGTCGCCGTCTCCGGGGTGGAGAGGAAGCGCCGCTCCGGCTTGCCCTTGAACCCCTGGTGCAGGGTCCGCATCGCGGCGGCGTTCGTCAGGGAGTTGGCGACGAGCTCGCGCAGGGACGCCTTGACGTCCTCGCTCTGCCACCGCCGGTCGAAGCCCAGGTCGGCGAACGCCGTCGTGAGGTTGAGGGCGAGGCTGCTCTGCCGGGTGCGGATGCGCACGGCCTCGGGGTCGTCCGGGTCCTCGGTCCACGGGAGCCACACCTCGCCGACGGTGACGTCGGCCCAGGCGGGCTCGTCGAAGCCGCTGACGTGGTCCTGGTGGCGGTGCGTCGCGACGACGACGTCGATGGCGGCGGGCGCGCCGACGTCGCGGACGATCGTCTCGACGGTCTCGCGGATCCTCCAGCACCTCCGGGGGAAGCCCGAGCTGTGGGCACCGCAGTCGACGAGCACCCGGAACGGGGCGCGACCCTCCCTCGGGAACTCGAGGAGGAAGCAGTCGCCGAACCCGACGTTGTACATCCGCACCCGGACCTCAGCCACGACCACCCCTCCATCCCTGCTGGGCCACGTGCGCGCCCGTGAGCTTCGCGCGCTGGCGCATCCGCCGCTCGCGGTACCGGTCGTCGCTCCACACCTGGAGCGGGTCCTGCTGGTCCAGGGCGGCGACGTAGTCGCGGAAGCCCTGCTCGCGCGCCTCGGCGAGGTCCTCCTGCCCCGTCGGGCGCCGGATGCCGCTCGCCCGCCACGGCAGGGGCTTGGCGATGACGTAGCGCACCGTCCCGTCGGACGCGAACACCGCGGTGGTCCCCGCGCGCAGGACGACCCCGCCCTCCTCGACCCGGTCGGGGTGGCCCGGCGGCGGGGCCTGCACCCACTGGGCGACGAGCTCGACCTTGAGCTGGCCGTTCTCGTCGACGTGGAAGCTCGGGTGGAAGCCGGCGAGCTCGGTGTGCCGGTCCATGAGGGCGGGGTCGAGCTGGAGCTCGACGGCGTGCTGGCGCGCGAAGTCGCGCAGCCGGCGGTACGGCTGCTCGCCGGGGGGCAGGGTCGGGCCGAGGTCGACGAACTGGCTCGCCATCACCTCCGTGACGACCTCGACGGGGATCTTCATGTGCTGCATCGCAGGCGGGCGGTCCAGCCGCAGCGCCTCCTCGGCCAGAGAGGACACCCCCGGCGCGTAGATGCCCCGCAGGCGGAAGGCGTCGATGAAGGAGGCCCGCCGCTCGTGCTCGTCGCGGGGGTTGAGCTCGAAGTCGGCGGTGACGACGGCCCGGAGGTAGTCGCCGAAGGTGACGTCGACCGGCGGGAGGTACTCGAACGCGCGCAGGCACATCGTCAGGACGTCCTGCGCGGCCTGGGCGGCCTCCCGGGTGACGAGCGCGACGAGGTCGGACTGCAGCTCGCCGGCCGGCAGGATCCCCGAGCCGCCGGTCACCGCGCGGACCAGCCCACGGGTGCGGTTGCTGTAGATCCGGAAGAACGCGTCGAAGACGGCAGCGACGAGGATGGACCCCCGCTCGTGCGGTTCGAGGACCTCGGCGTACAGCGACGGGTCCGGGGCGGCGGCCCCGGTGCCCCGCGCCGCCCGCAGCGCGCGGCCCTGCCCGGTGGCGTACCCGAACTGCTGCGCGAGCTCGAGGAGGCGGCCCGGCTGCGACAGGTCCGAGCGCGTGGCGCGGATCTGGTCCTGGAGCACCTCGGGGAAGCTGAAGTGCTGGAAGATCGCGACGATGTCGGCGAGGCCCTCGTGGAAGGCGAGGACGTCCCGGTTCGTCGGGTCGTTGAAGTGGTCGCGCAGCCGGTCCACGATCGCGTGGGTCGTCTCGTGGGCGACGATGTCGTGCGACAGGCACGTGAAGATCGTCTGCCCGGGCAGGTTGGGGCCGAGGTCCTCCGCGGTCGCGGTGAAGTAGCCGAAGTGCAGCGAGAGGGTCGTCGAGTCGTAGAAGGCGTTCGTGCCCTCGAAGGAGTGGGGGAGGACGGTCAGCTTGCGGCCCTGGCGGAACCGGAACGGCCTCCCCAGCGCCCGCTCGAAGTTCTCGATGACCTTCATGACGACCGCGTAGACCATCTGCTGGTGGAAGCGGGGGTCGGAGTCGGACGGGTCGAGGCCGCGCTGCATGAGGATCGGGGCGTCGTCGAGGTCGACCGGGGCGTAGAACTCGCGCTTCGTGCCGTTGTAGTCGACGACGCGCACGAGGCGCCCCATCGGCCCCGGAGACAGCCGCTCGTTGACGACCTCGGTGATCGCGAGGTTGCCCGCCGACCGGCGCAGGCTGGGGTCGAAGGCGAAGATCTTCAGCGGCCGGCGTGCCGGCGGCTGGACCTCGGGGAGGTAGCTGCGGGTCGGGTCGCCGGCGGGTCCTGGCTGGGGGAGCGTCATGTCACCCTCCTCGTCATCGCGGTCGGTCGTCGCGACGGCGCCTCACCCGCCCGGCCGCAGGCCGACGTGCACCTCGAGGTCGCGCCCGTCGGGCAGGGGCACCGTCCAGGTCCGGTCGGCGACGACCCCGTCGGCGGTCACCCCACCCCAGGTCTGGAAGGCCTCCACGGAGGCGCGCGTCCGCGGCCCGAACCTCGCGTCGACGCCCTGGGGGGTGACCTCCCACCGCCCGGGCGCCTCGTCGGTCAGCACCCGCTGCAGGTCCCTGACGTCCGTCCCCGACTCACCGGCCTGCAGCCGCGGCATCGCCGTGCCGTCCGGCAGGGCCGCCCAGGTCGCGGGGCCGACGATGCCGTCGGCCGCGAGCCCCGCGTCCTCCTGCACCGCCCGGACCGCCGCCTGGGTGGCGGGCCCGAAGCGACCGTCGACGACGACCTCGGGCCGCGGCACCCGCCGCAGGGCCCTCTGGAGACGGCGCACCGGCTCACCGCTCGTGCCGAGGGCGACGTTCGGCTGTCCCTCGTTGCTCATGGTGGGCTCCCGTCGGTCGTGGTCGTGGTCGTGGTGGTGGTGGTGGTGGTCCTCGTGGGGTCAGCGCCAGAGCGCGGCCCAGGTCCGGGGCCCGACGCGACCGTCGACCTCGAGGCCCCGCTTGCGCTGGAAGGCCTTGACGACGCCCTCGGTGGCCGGTCCGAAGCTGCCGTCGAGCACGATGGTGAAGCCGTGCGAGCGCAGCCGGCGCTGGACCGCCTTGACGCGCTCGCCCTTCATGCCCTTGGAGACCGTGCCGGTGAACGGCGGGTGGGGAGGGCCGATCCCCGGGATCGGCTGGCCCGCGTAGTCGGTGGACCAGCCTGCGTAGGTACGGCCCCAGGTGCGGCACAGCGTCGTGATGGACACCTCGCTGCACAGCCCCGGCGCCGGCCAGTCGGTGCTCCAGATCCTGCCGTTCCCGGTGGAGAGCGCGACGTGGCCGAAGCGGCTGCCCTTGATGTAGACCGGTACCCCCGGTGGCGGGTGGGCGTCGTGGCGCAGGTTGCGGGCGGCCTGCAGCGCGGCGTTGGCGTCCGGGAGCCCCGCCGGCCTGGCGTCGAGCCAGCGCATGACGAAGTTCAAACACTTCTTCGGCCGGCAGCGCCGGGTCCCGCGCGCGGCCCTCACCGACTCGGCCGGCGTCCTCACGGCGTGCACCCCGGCTGTCGCCGGCTCGTCCGGGTCGTCATCGACGACACCCCTTTCCCCTGTCGAGCACCGTCGGGACCGGGCGCGGCCCGCGTCCCCCGCGAGCCGCCACCGGGACCCGGGCGAGCAGGTCCTCCCCTACGGTGTGTCCCGATTGTCCCGAGCGCGCTCGGACCCCGTCCATAGTCACCTCGGGTGGTTCCGCAGGCTGCGGACGGCCCGAGCGGGCGGTTGAGATGTCGGGGCTCGGGTGTATTCATGGAGTCATGGACGTCATCCGGGTCCGGTCGATCCGCACCTACCCGGCGCGCGGCGAGCCCGGCGTCGAGGTCGATGCCGTCCACGTCGGCGCGGCCGGGCTCGAGGGGGACCGGCCGAAGAAGGCCGCGGTCTCCCTCGTCGGCCACGACTCGCCGGCCACCCGCGCCAACCTCGTCCTCGACGTGCCGACGGCCGACGTCGAGCGGCTCGAGGGGTCGGTGCTGCGCGTCGGTGAGGTCCTCCTGGCCGTCGAGCCCACCGGCAACGCCTGCGCCGGCCTCTACGCGGCGGTCGGCCAGGAGGGATGGGTGCGCGTCGGCGACGCGGTGCGGCGCACGTGACCGCCGTGGCCACGCGGGTCCACGAGGCGGGCGTCCAGCGGCTCGTCGACAGCTTCCGTGCGGTCCCGCCGGGGGAGCCCGCCCGGCTCGCGAAGCGCACCTCGAACCTGTTCCGCGGACGAGCCCCCACGGCGGCCCCCGGACTGGACACCTCGGGCCTGACCGGGGTGCTCGAGGTCGACCCCGTCGCCCGCACGGCCGACGTCCAGGGCATGTGCACCTACGAGCACCTCGTCGACGCCACGCTCCCGCACGGGCTCACCCCCCTCGTCGTGCCCCAGCTGCGCACCATCACCCTGGGAGGCGCGGTCACCGGGCTGGGCATCGAGTCGGCCTCGTGGCGCAACGGGCTGCCGCACGAGTCCGTCCTCGAGCTCGACGTCCTCACGGGATCCGGCGAGGTGGTCACCGCCGGCCCCGACCGGCACCGCGACCTCCACCGCGGCTTCCCCAACAGCTACGGCACCCTCGGCTACGCCACCCGCCTGCGGATCGCGCTCGAGCCGGTCGGGAGCACCGTGTCGCTGCGCCACCTGCGCTTCCACGACCTCGACGCGCTGCTCGCGACGCTCGGGCAGGTCGTCGGCACCGGGACCCACGAGGGCGCCCCGGTCGACTACCTCGACGGTGTCGTCTTCTCGGCCGAGGAGTCCTACCTCGTCCTCGGGACCCGCAGCGACGACCCGGGCCCGACGAGCGAGCACACGAAGTCGTCCGTCTACTACCGCTCGATCCAGCACGACGGGCCCGCCCCGAAGCGCGACCTCATGACCACCCTCGACTACCTGTGGCGCTGGGACACCGACTGGTTCTGGTGCTCGCGGGCCTTCGGCGCCCAGGACCCCCGGCTCCGGCGGCTGTGGCCGCGGCGCTGGCTGCGGAGCAGCGTCTACGGGCGGCTCGTCGCCCTCGACCGTCGCCTGGGCGTCGCCGACCGCCTCGAGGCGCGGCACGGCCGGCCGCCACGAGAGCGGGTCGTCCAGGACGTCGAGCTGCCGCTGGCGACCACCGGCGAGTTCCTGCGGTGGTTCCTGCGGGAGGTGCCGATCGAGCCGGTCTGGCTCTGCCCCCTGCGGCTGCTCGACGACGAGCCCTGGACCCTCTACCCACTGCGCCCGGGGCAGGTGTACGTCAACGTCGGGTTCTGGTCGTCGGTGCCCGCCGAGCCCTCCCGCCCGGGCGCCACGAACCGGCGCATCGAGCGCGAGGTCAGCCGGCTCGGGGGCCACAAGTCCCTGTACTCGGAGTCCTTCTACGACGCCGAGGAGTTCGCCCGGCTCTACGGGGGTGCTGCCTACACCGACCTCAAGGACCGCTGGGACCCCCAGCGCCGGTTCCCGGACCTGTACGCCAAGGCGGTGCGCGGAGCCTGACCACACCCACCACCGCCGTCGAGCCAACCCGGAGGGAGCGCCACCCATGTCCATCGCCACGATCGTCGAGTCGGTCGTCGACGGCTCGCTGCCCGTCGGCCTGCGCGCCTACGACGGGTCCTCGCTCGGCCCCCCGGACGCCGCCCGCACCCTCGAGCTGCGCACCCCGCGCGCCGTGGCCTACCTCGCGACCGCGCCGGGCGACCTCGGGCTGGCGCGCGCGTGGGTGACCGGCGACCTCGCCATCCACGGCATCCACCCCGGCGACCCCTACGACGTCCTCGTCGACCTCGCCTCCGTGCGGTTCCACCGACCCACGGCCGCGGCGGCCCTCGACGCCGCGCGCGAGCTGGGGCTGCGTGGCCTGACGCCACCTCAGCCGCCACCCCAGGAGGCCCTGCCGCGATGGCGCAGGGTCGCAGAAGGGCTGCGGCACAACCTCGTCCGTGACGCCGGGGCCATCCAGCACCACTACGACGTCTCCAACCGCTTCTACGAGCTCGTCCTCGGCCCGTCGATGACCTACACCTGCGCCTGCTACCCGCGCGAGGACGCCACCCTCGAGGAGGCCCAGGAGAACAAGTACCGCCTCGTGTTCGACAAGCTGCGCCTCGAGGAGGGACAGCGGCTGCTCGACCTCGGCTGCGGCTGGGGCGGGATGGTCCGCTACGCGGCGCGGCGCGGGGTGCGCGTCACGGGCGTCACGCTCTCGCGGCAGCAGGCGCAGTGGGCGCAGCGGGCCATCGAGCAGGAGGGGCTCGCCGACCTCGCGGAGGTGCGGCACGCCGACTACCGCGACGTCACCGCCACCGGCTTCGACGCCGTCTCGTCGATCGGCCTCACCGAGCACGTCGGCGTGCGCAACTACCCCTCCTACTTCCGCTTCGTCCTCGACCGGCTGCGTCCGGGCGGGCTCCTCCTCAACCACTGCATCACCCGCCCGCACAACCACCGCCAGGAGACCGGGCCGTTCATCGACCGCTACGTGTTCCCCGACGGCGAGCTCACCGGGTCGGGACGGGTCATCATGGCCGCCCAGGACGCCGGGCTCGAGGTCCTCCACGAGGAGAACCTCCGTGACCACTACGCCCTCACGCTCGCCCGGTGGTGCGCCAACCTCGTCGAGCACTGGGACGAGGCCGTGGCCGAGGTGGGCGAGGGCACCGCCAGGGTCTGGGGCCTGTACATGGCGGGATCGCGCCTCGGCTTCGAGCGAGGCGTGGTCCAGCTGCACCAGGTGCTGGCGGTCAAGCCCTTCGCCGACGGGTCGACCGGGCTGCCGCTGCGGCCGTGGTGGCGGGCCTGACCGCGGTGTCAGGCGCGGTCGGTGGCCCTGGACGCCGACGGGAGCGACAGCGAGCCGAGCCCGTCCCAGACCAGCGTCGTGAGGTCGTCGGCGAGCTCGTCGCTGCTCTGCCCGCCGGCGGCCCCACCCGCCGCCAGCCAGGCGTCGGCCGTCGCGCGCACCATGCCGACGACGGCCACGCCCCACAGCCTCGGGGTGGGAGAGGCTCCGCCCGCGCCGCCGAGGCCGTGCCCCACGAGGTCGGCGACGTGGCCGGCGATCCGGTCGGTCAGCCCGGCCGCGACGTCGCCGTTCGGCCGCTCGCCCGGGGGCAGGAGCGGCGCGGTGACGATGAAGCGGTACACCTCGGGGTCGGTCTCGACGAGGTGGAGGTAGGCGGCGATGACCGCGCGCACACGAGACCGCGGCGACCCGGCGCCGGCCGCGCCGACGGGCGAGTCGGCGGCCCGGGTGAGACCGCGCGCGATCGTGCCGTCGACCCGGTCCGCCACGGCGGTCCAGAGCCCGGCCCGGTCGGTGAAGTGGCGGTAGAAGACGGTCTTCGAGGTCCCCGCCGCGGCGGCGACCTCGTCCATCCCGACCGCGGCCCCGTGGGTGCGGATGGCGCCCAGGGTCGCCTCGACGAGCTCGGCCCGGCGGGCCTGGCGGTGCTCGTCCCACCGCGAGCTGCGCCCGTCGGGGGTGGCCCTCGTCTCGGTCATGCCCGGACGGTAGCAGGAACCCGCGGTACCTGTTACCGTCCGTACCGGATACCTCGTCGCCCGTCGGGGCGCGGGGCCGAGCCTCGACCCAAGGAGCCAGACCGGTGACCACCACCCGCCGCGCCGCCGTCCTCGGCGGCAACCGGATCCCCTTCGCCCGCCAGTTCGGCGCCTACGCCGAGGCGTCGAACCAGGACATGCTCACCGCCGCCCTCGAGGGCCTCGTCGCCCGCCACGGCCTCGCGGGTGAGCGGCTCGGGGAGGTCGTCGCCGGCGCCGTCGTCAAGCACAGCCGCGACTTCAACCTCACCCGCGAGGCCGTCCTCGGGTCGAGCCTGAGCCCTGCCACGCCGGCCTACGACGTCACGCAGGCTTGCGGCACCGGCCTCGAGGCCACGATCCTCGTCGCGAACAAGATCCGCCTCGGCCAGGTCGAGTCGGGCGTCGCCGGCGGCGTCGACTCCTCGTCCGACGCCCCGCTCGTCGTCCCCGAGAAGCTGCGCCGCAAGCTGCTGCGCCTGAACCGAGCCAGGTCCACCGGCGACAAGGCGAAGGCGGCACTGAGCCTGCGCCCCACCGACATCGGCGTGCAGGTCCCCGGCAACTCCGAGCCCCGCACCGGCCTGTCGATGGGCGAGCACATGGCCCTCACCGCCGAGCGCTGGGGCATCACCCGCGAGGCCCAGGACGAGCTCGCCCTCGCGAGCCACCACAACCTCGCGGCCGCCTACGACCGCGGGTTCTTCGACGACCTCCTCACCCCGTACCTCGGCCTCACCCGCGACCAGAACCTGCGCGCCGAGACCACCCTCGACAAGCTCGCGTCGCTGCGCACCGTCTTCGGCAGCGGCGACGGCGCGACGATGACGGCCGGAAACTCCACGCCCCTGACCGACGGCGCCTCCACCGTGCTCCTCGGCTCCGAGGAGTGGGGCGCGGCCCACGGGCTGAGGCCGCTGGCCTGGCTCGTCGACGCCGAGACCGCCGCCGTCGACTTCGTCTCCGGCGACGAGGGCCTGCTCATGGCCCCGGCCTACGCGGTGTCGCGCCTGCTCGAGCGCAACGGCCTCTCCCTCCAGGACTTCGACCTCTACGAGATCCACGAGGCGTTCGCCTCGACCGTGCTCACCACCCTCGCGGCGTGGGAGAGCGAGGAGTTCTGCCGCGAGCGCCTCGGCCGCGAGGCGCCGCTCGGCTCCATCGACCGCTCGAAGCTCAACGTCGCCGGCTCCTCGCTCGCCGCAGGCCACCCGTTCGCCGCCACCGGCGGGCGCATCGTCGCCACCCTCGCCTCCCTGCTCCGCGACAAGGGGCCGGGCTCGCGCGGCCTCATCTCCGTGTGCGCCGCCGGCGGCATCGGCGTCACCGCGATCCTCGAGGCGGCCTGAGGTGGCGCACACCGACGGGTACACCGCCTTCGTCTCCTCGACGGCGGGCCGCAAGATCGCGACGACCCTCGGGCTGCCGCAGCCGGTCGCCCTGCGCCGCCACGTCGCCGGCCGTCCGCTGGCCGACGGGCCCGTGCTCGTCGGCGGCCACGCCGACACCCCGGCGCTGACTGCCCTGCGCGACGGGCTCACCGCGGCCGGGGCCGACGTCGTCGAGGAGGTGCCGGCCGAGCAGCGCCTCGGCGGGGTCGTCGTCGACCTCACCGCCGCCGACGGCCCGACCGACCTCGAGTCGCTGCGGGCCACCCTGGCCCCCGCCCTCAAGCGGCTCGGCCGCTGTGCCCGGGTCGTCGTCGTGGGCCGCGACCCGGCACTCGCCACCAGCCCGGCCCAGCGGGCCGCGCGCCGCGCCCTCGAGGGCGCCACCCGCTCGGTCGCCAAGGAACTGCGTGCCGGCGCGACCGCCAACCTCGTCCTCGTCGCCGACGGGGCCGAGGCCGGCGCCTTGGGCACCGTGACCTTCCTGCTGTCGGCACGCTCGGCCTACGTCGACGGACAGGTCGTGCGCGTCGGTGCGGCTCCCGGCACGTCCGGGGCCCCCGAGGCTCCCGCCGACCCCGAGCGCCCGCTCGCCGGCAGGGTCGCCGTCGTCACCGGGGCCGCCCGCGGCATCGGGGCCGACATCGCCCGCACCCTGGGCCGCGACGGCGCCACGGTCGTCTGCGTCGACATCCCCGCGGCGGGGGCCCACCTCGCCGCGGTCGCCAACGAGGTGGGCGGGACGGCGCTCCAGGTCGACGTCACGGCCGACGACGCCGGCCGGCGGATCCTCGAGCACGCCCGAAGCCGGCACGGCGGGCTCGACGTCGTCGTCCACAACGCCGGGATCACCCGCGACAAGCTCCTCGTCAACATGGACGCCGAGCGGTGGGCCGGCGTCCTCGACGTCAACCTCGGCTCGATCCTGCGGATGAACGAGGCGCTGCTTGCCGACGACGGGCTGCGCGAGGGCGGTCGGGTCGTCCTCGTCAGCTCGATCGCCGGGATCGCCGGCAACCGGGGGCAGACGAACTACGCGGCGTCCAAGGCGGGGGTCATCGGGCTCGTCGACGCGTACGGCGCCGACGACGCCCTGCGGGACCGTGGCATCACGGTCAACGCGGTCGCCCCCGGCTTCATCGAGACCGAGATGACCGCGAAGGTCCCGCTGGCGACCCGCGAGCTCGGGCGGCGGCTGAACAGCCTCAACCAGGGCGGGCTGCCGGTCGACGTCGCCGAGGCCATCGCGTACTTCGCCGCCCCCGCCCAGGGCGCGGTCAGCGGCAACGTCGTGCGCGTGTGCGGCCAGAGCCTGCTGGGGGCCTGAGTGGTCACCGAGACGCTCCCTGGCATCCCCGCCACGGCCCCGCTGCTCGTGCGGGCTGCGGTCACCTCGCGCGGTCGCCGGGGCGACACCGTCCCCGAGCGGACGCTGCGGGTCGACGACGTGCGGGTGGACCGTGCCCGGCTCGCCGCGTACCAGCGCCTCACCGGCCACGCGGTCGGCGACACCCTGCCCCAGCCGTACCCGTGGGTCCTCGCGTTCCCGGTCCAGACCGCCCTGATGGCGCGCGCGGACTTCCCGCTGCCGCTGCCGGGGATGGTCCACCTCTCGAACACCGTGACGACGCACCGCGCGCTCGACGCCGCCGAGCCGCTGAGCCTGTCGGTGCGGGCCGGTGGGGTGCGCCCGCACCGCCGCGGGCGCACGCTCGACGTGCGGATCGAGGCCCTCGTCGGCGACGAGCTCGTCTGGGAGTGCGACAGCACCTACCTCAGCCGCGGGCGCGGCTCCGACGACGCCCCGCGCGGCGCCGCACCCCCCGCGGCCCCCGCCGGGCCGGCCGTCGCCCGCTGGCGGCTCCCCGACGACCTCGGCCGCGAGTACGCCGCCGTCTCCGGCGACGTCAACCCGATCCACCTGCACCCCCTCGGCGCGAAGGCGCTCGGCTTCCCGCGGCACATCGCGCACGGCATGTGGACCTGGTCGCGCACCCTGGCCGCCCTCGGGCGGGGCTCGCTCGGGCCGTCGCGCAGTGCGGTCTGGTTCACCGCGCCGGTCTTCCTCCCGAGCACCGTCGAGCTGGTCCGCACCCCGCCGGGTCCCGGGCCGGTGACCGCGGCGCTGCGGTCGGCGAAGGACCCCACCCGGACCCACCTCGTCCTCACGCTGGCCGCCTGAGGGCTCGCTGAGCGAGGGCGGGAACCCCGCCGGGCCGCGGCTAGGGTCCGAGGATGGAGCAGTCGCCACCGCAGCGCGGTGAGGACCGGCCCTCGTGGGTGCAGCGCCTCGACCTGAGGGTCGCCGGGTGGCGCGACCGTCTCCGCCTGGCCCTCGAGGGCCCCGGCACCGAACCGGGCGGCGGCCTGCTCATGCTCAAGGCCGCCGTCGCGACCGTCCTCGCCTGGCAGCTCGCGGTCCACGTCCTCGACAGCGACAACCCCTTCTACGCACCGCTGTCGGCCCTCCTCGTGGTCGACCGCACGATCGTGCGGTCCTTCCTCGCGAGCGCGAAGCGCGTCGCCGGGGTGGTCCTCGGGATGAGCGTGGCGTGGGTCGTCGGCTCGCAGGTCGGCGTGACGTGGTGGTCGATGGTCCCGGTCATGCTCGTCGCCACGCTCATCGGGCGGTGGAAGGCGCTGGGGGAGCACGCGATCCAGGTCCCGACGATGGTGCTGCTGTCCCTGCTGACCGTGCAGGGCACCGACACCGAGTTCACCTTCCTCACCATCGTCGAGACGGCGCTCGGCGGCGTCGTCGGGCTCGTCGTCAACGCGGTGGTCCTCGCGCCGATGCACCTGACGTGGCCCCGCCGCGAGCTGCGGGCCCTCACCGACCGACTGCGACTCCTCCTCACCGACATGGCGTCCGGGCTGCGCGACGGGTGGGACGAGGAGCGGGCCCACGGCTGGTACGACGAGGTGACCCTCATCGGACGGCGCGCACCCGAGGTGCTCGAGGTCGTCGAGACCGGGCGCGAGAGCACCCGCTGGAACCTGCGGCACCGGCTGCGTCCCGCGCGGGTCGACTGGGACGGCTACCGACACACCGTCGAGACGGTGGACCGGGCCCAGTGGCAGGTCGCCGGCATCGCGCGCACCCTCGTCGACGCCGCGGCCGGGGCGGCGTGGAACCCCCCGCCCTCGGCGGAGTGGCTCGGTCGCTACGCGGTGGTCCTGGACGAGATCGGCGCCGCCATCCACTGGTTCGGGGTGCAGACCGACGAGGGCAGGGGAGAGGTCGACACGCATGTCGACCAGGCGCTCGCGGTGCTGCGCGAGCTGAGCGAGCGGGTACGCCGCACCCCGCTCGAGGACCCGGCTGCCTGGCCGGCGTACGGCGCGCTCGTCCTCGACGCCGAGCGGCTGGCCCGCGACCTGCACGCCCGCAACGAGCACGCGTCGGTGCCCACGGACACCGGACCGCTCCGGGCCCCGATGGGGGAGGCGCTGCCGGCACCGGTCCGTCCGGAGTCGCCGCCCGACGCGTGAGCGGACGCGGGGGCGCGGGATCCCGGTGGGGGAACCTCGCGCGTGGTTGGGTGGGCGCGTGACGACGCCACTGCCGTACGCCGACCTCCCCGAGGACGCGCAGGTCGAGGCGCTGCGACCGGTCGCCCTCGCCGCCGCCGAGGCGTTCGGTCTCGACGTGCACCGGATGGAGGTCGTCCGACACGCGTACAACACGACGTTCGCCGTCGACGACGCGGCGGGGAGGCGGGTCGCGCTGCGCGTCGGCACGAACTCGAAGAGCACTGCAGCGCACATCGACGCCCAGCAGGCGTGGGTCCACGCGATCGGCCACGAGACGGACGTCAGCGTGCCCGACCCACTGCGGACGACGAGCGGCTCCTGGTGGGTCGCCGTCCCGTCGGAGGCGCTCCGGCGCGACGTCCTCGTCACGGGCGCGTCGTGGCTCGACGGGGCCGACGCCAAGGAGGGCGACGACTCGTGGGCCCGCCTGCTCGGCCGCGTCACCGCCGTCCTCCACGAGCACGGCCGCTCGTGGCGGCTGCCCGAGGGGACGGTGCTCGACCGGTTCGACACCCCGCTCCTCGGTGACGCCGACGTCCTCGACGACGCCCCGGGCATCACCGCGGACGAGCACGCGGTCCTCCAGCAGGCCCGCGAGGTCACCGAGGACGCCTTCGCGCGGCTGCACGACGGGGCCACGCTGTTCCCGGTCCACGCCGACCTCCACGCCGGCAACCTCAAGTGGCACGACGGCCGGCTCTCGGTCTTCGACTTCGACGACTGCGGGCTGGGGCTGCCCGTGCTGGACCTCGGCATCTCCGCCTTCTACCTGCGCGACGGGCGCGACTCGACGGAGGCCGAGCTGCGCGCCGGCTACGCCGAGGTCGCCCCCCTGCCCGACGTCGACCCCGCCGACGCCGAGGCCGTCGTCGCCGCGCGCCAGATGCTCCTCGCCAACTCGCTCCTGGAGTCCTCGACGGCCGAGCTGCGGGCGCTGGCCGACGGGTACGCGCACACCGCCGTGGCCCGGCTGCGGCACTGGCTCGAGACCGGCCGCTTCACCCTGGACCCGGCGCCCCTGTGAGCGGCTGCGGCGTGCCCGGAGGGATCTCGTTCGCGGCGCCCCGAGGCGGCTCGTTACGCTGGTCGGCGCGGCCGGGGTCCCGGCCACGCCCACCCGTCACCAGGAGCGCATGACCATGTCCGCCCAGATCACCGTCCACGTCGCAGGGAGCGAGCGATCGGTGGAGCAGGGGACGACGGCGGGTGCGCTCTTCGACGGCGAGCGCGACGTCCTCGTCGCCCGGGTCGGCGGCGAGCTGCGCGACCTCGCGCACGTCCTCGCCGACGGCGACGTCGTCGAGCCGGTGACCGCGGCGGAGCAGGACGGACTCGACGTGCTGCGCCACTCGGCCGCGCACGTCCTCGCCCAGGCGGTGCAGGAGCTCGACCCGAAGGCCCGCCTCGGCATCGGCCCGCCCATCCGCGACGGCTTCTACTACGACTTCGACGTCGAGGTCCCGTTCACCCCCGAGGACCTCAAGGCCCTCGAGAAGGTGATGCAGCGCATCATCAACGAGGGGCAGACCTTCCACCGCCGCGAGGTGAGCGACGACGACGCCCTCGCCGAGCTCGCCGACGAGCCGTACAAGTGCGAGCTCATCGGCCTCAAGGGTGGGGCGAGCGAGGACGCGGCCGAGGGAGCCTCGGTGCGGGCCCATGGAGGCGACATCGACGAGGTCGAGGGCGCCGACAGGGAGGTCGGCGGCGCGCAGCTGACGATCTACGACAACCTGCGCCGTGACGGCTCCCGCGCGTGGGGCGACCTGTGCCGCGGCCCGCACGTGCCCTCGACCAAGGTCCTCGGCAACGCCTTCAAGCTGATGCGCAGCGCCGCGGCCTACTGGCGCGGGTCCGAGAAGAACCCGCAGCTCCAGCGCGTCTACGGCACCGCCTGGCCGACCAAGGACGACCTCAAGGCCTACCTCGACCGCCTCGCCGAGGCCGAGAAGCGCGACCACCGCAAGCTCGGCGCGGAGCTCGACCTGTTCTCGTTCCCCGACGAGCTCGGGTCCGGGATGGTCGTCTTCCACCCCAAGGGCGGGGTCATCAAGCGCGAGATGGAGGACTACGTCCGCCGCCGGCACATCGAGGAGGGCTTCTCCTACGTCGGCACCCCGCACATCTCCAAGGACGGGCTGTTCCACACCTCGGGGCACCTGCCGTACTACGCCGACACGATGTTCCCGCCGATGGAGCTCGAGCACGCCGAGTACCGGCTCAAGGCCATGAACTGCCCGATGCACAACCTCATCTTCCGGTCGCGCGGGCGGTCCTACCGCGAGCTGCCGCTGCGCCTGTTCGAGTTCGGCTCGGTCTACCGGTTCGAGAAGTCCGGCGTCGTCCACGGCCTCACGCGCGTGCGGGCGATGACCCAGGACGACTCGCACTCCTACGTCACCCCCGAGCAGGCGCCGGGCGAGATCGAGCACCTGCTGAGGTTCGTCGTCGGGCTGCTCGAGGACTTCGGCCTCGACGACTACTACTTCGAGCTGTCGACCCGCGCGACCGAGGGGGAGAGGAAGGACAAGTTCATCGGCAGCGAGGAGCAGTGGGAGGTCGCGACCTCGGTGCTGCGCGAGACCGCCGAGAAGTTCGGCGTCGCCCTCGTCGACGACCCCGGTGGCGCTGCCTTCTACGGCCCGAAGATCTCGGTTCAGGCGCGCGACGCCATCGGGCGCACCTGGCAGATGTCGACGATCCAGTACGACTTCAACCAGCCGCACCGGTTCGGGCTCGAGTACCAGGCGTCCGACGGCTCCCGCCGCGAGCCGGTGATGATCCACTCGGCGAAGTTCGGGTCGATCGAGCGGTTCATCGGCGTCCTCGTCGAGCACTACGCCGGCGCCTTCCCTCCGTGGCTCTCGCCGGTGCAGGTCCTCGGCATCCCGGTGGCCGAGGAGTTCGCCCCCTACCTCGCCGAGGTGGGGGAGCGGCTGGGCGCGGCGGGCATCCGCTTCGAGCTCGACGAGTCCGACGACCGCTTCCCCAAGAAGATCCGCAACGCCAGCAAGGCGAAGGTGCCGTTCGTCCTCATCGCGGGCGAGGACGACCGCTCGGCGGGTGCCGTGTCCTTCCGCTACCGCGACGGCTCGCAGGAGAACGGGGTGCCCGTCGAGGACGCCGTGGCGAAGGTCGTCGAGGCCGTGCAGAGCCGCCGGCAGGTCTGACGGTCTCGCGCCGTCTCGTCATCCGGGACGGATCGGGTCGTCAGGCGGGCGGTGCACGGACCACGCCCCAGCCGCCCCGCGACACGCCGACGACACGCCGATCGCCGAAACTCGTTCCGGAAAACATCGTCAAACCCCTTGCGGCGCTTGCCGACCCGGACTAGAAATATCCCACTCCACCACTTCGGTGGCGGAGGGATCGAGGGACAGCCGAGCACCACGTCGAGCGGGCAACCGCTCGGAGCCACCCGGTGATGAGGGTGGTAGGTGATCAATGCTCAACTCGTGAGACGCGGAGCATCACGCCGAGTCATCGTGGGGCCCCGGAGACTCATACTCCCCGGGGCCCCACACCTTTGTGCGTACAGGTGTGGTGGTGCCGCAGGTGCGGTGGAGGGGCATACGAGCCCCCTGCGTCCGCCGCCGTGGGCCATGCTGGGGCCATGGACGGCGGCGAGGGCGTGCGGGTCCGCGAGGCGGTCCCCGCCGACGCGTTCTCGGTCGGTGCGCTGCACATCCAGGACGAGCGCGAGCGGGGCGGCGTGGTCCCGCCCGGCTTCCTCGACCGGTTCGCCGACGCCTGGCTGCGCGACCGCGCCCGGCGGACCTGGCTCGTCGAGGACGCCCGCGGCCGACCGCTCGGTGCCCTCCACGGGACGCGGGTGCAGAAGCTTCCCAGCCCCCACCGTCCGGCCGACGCCTGGTTCCACGTCAGCCTGCTCTACGTCACCGCCGACGCCCGCGGCGCCGGGCTCGGCGAGCTCCTGCTGCGCGCCCTCCTCGACTGGGCGCGCACCGACGGCGTCACCCGGGTCCAGCTCGACGCCGTCGACGAGGCGCGCACCCTCTACGAGCGGATGGGCTTCGGCCCCCCGTCCGACCGTCTCATGGAGCTGCGCCTCGACGCCTAGGGTGGGCGCCATGAGCGAGCACCGTCCGTCGGGCAGGCCGTCGTCCCGGGGCGTCCTCGTCACCGGGGCCTCGCGAGGAGTGGGGGCGGCCGTGGCCGGCGCCTTCGCGGCGATGGGCGACCGCGTCGTCGTCCACCACCGGGGTGAGGCGAGCCGCGAGCGGGCGCAGACGGTCCTGGACGGGCTCGAGGGCTCCGGTCACGCCCGCGTCGCCGGGGACCTGTCCGACCCGGACGCCGTCCGGGCGCTCGCCGACGCGGCCGTCGCCGCGCTCGGGCGGGTCGACGTCCTCGTGAACAACGCCGCGATGATCGTCGCCCCCGAGACCGGCTCGGCCAGCCGTCGTGGGGACCACGCCCTCGAGGAGACGTCCTACGAGGACTGGGTGCGCGTGTGGGAGCGGACGCTCGCGACCAACCTCCTCGGTCCGGCCAACCTCACGTGGTGCGTCGCGCGGCACATGCTCGCCACCCCTCCGGCCGAGGGCGTCCCGGTCGGGCGGATCGTCAACGTCGGGTCACGGGGCGCCTACCGCGGCGAGCCGGACATCCCGGCGTACGGCGCCAGCAAGGCCGCGCTGCACGCGTTCGGCCAGTCGATGGCCCAGCGGCTGGGCCGGCACGGCATCGCCGTGACGAGCGTCGCCCCGGGCTTCATCGCGACCGAGATGGCCGGCTACGCCCTGGACGGGCCCGGCGGAGACGCCGTGCGGGCCCAGAGCCCCTTCGGGCGCGTGGCGACGCCCGAGGAGGTCGCCGGGGCGGTCTGCGCCTTGGCGTCACCCGGGGCCGAGTGGGCCTCCGGGGCCGTCCTGGACTTCAACGGGGCGAGCCACCTGCGCTGAGCGGGCGCCGCGACGGGTCACTCACGCGCCGGCGAGCAGGGCACGCATCCGGGCGATCTCGACGCGCTGGTCGATGTCGATGTCGCGGGCGAGCTGGGCCAGCCACGGGTGCTGGCCGCCGTCCGCACGCGTGAAGAGGTCGGCGACCATCATCGTCGCACCCTCGTGGTGCCGGATCATCGCGGTGAGGAACAGCTCGTCGAACCGGTCCCCGGTGGCTGCCGCGAGCTCGGCCAGCTGGGCGTCGGTGAGCATGCCGGGCATGAGGGCGTGCGCGTCGCCGCCGTGGCGGGCGTGGTCGTCCGGCGGGAGCGGACCCTGCTCGGCGAGCCACCGCTGGAGCAGGGCGACCTCGTCGGTCTGCGACACCCGCATCCGCTCGGCGAGGAGGGCGACGTCGCGACCCCCGCGGTCGGCGGCGAGCTCGGCCATCCGCAGCGCCTGCTCGTGGTGGGGGACCATGTCACGGGCAAAGGCGATGTCGGAGGCGCTGGCCTCGTCCTCGGCGTTCCCCAGCGCGGCGACCTCGTCGTCGGTCAGCTCGCGGTTCGGCTGTCCCGGGGCCCCCAGCTGGACCACCGGGGCCCCGCCGCCGGAGGGCCCCGGAGCGGGCTCCTCGTCGCCGGTGCACCCGGTGAGGAGGACGGCGAGCAGGGTGGCGACGGCACCGGCGACCGACCCCTGCATCCTGTGGCGCACCGTGGTCCTCCGTGGGTCTTGACTGTGTGGCCCGGGTCACGGCAGTGTGCCATCACCGCCCTCCGAGCGCACCCACCGCGCCTGCCTCCGCCAGCACGCCGCGTCCTCCGGGGCGGAACGGTCATCCGGCCCGGAGCCCAGGAGGTCCATCGTGAGTCGCAGGTGCCTGTCCCGTTCCCTCGCCGCGGCGGCCGCCGTGGCCGTGGGCCTCGTCCTCCCCGTCGCCGGGGCCTCGGCCTCCGACGACCCGAGGGTCGGCCTGGCGCCCGGGTACCTGCCCGGCACGTCGGCGGCCAAGAACATCTCGCTCGTCGACAACGACCCGCGGGTTGCACCGTTCGACGCGCCACCGGGCAACTTCGGGTTCGTCAACTCCGACCTCGCGTTCACCGGTGAGCACGCCGTCGTCGGCAGCTTCAACGGCTTCCAGGTCTACGACATCAGCACGCCGACGAACCCCGTCCTCGAGTCCTCCTTCGTCTGCCCCGGCGGCCAGGGTGACGTGTCGGTGTACGGCGACCTGCTCTTCATGTCGGTCGAGGAGACCCGCGGGCGGATCGACTGCGGCTCGCAGGGGGCGCCCGGCACGGTGAACCCCGACCGCTTCCGCGGCGTGCGGATCTTCGACATCTCCGACCTCGAGAACCCCGTCCAGCTGCCGGGCGTGCAGACCTGCCGCGGCTCGCACACGCACACGATCGTCACCGACCCCGACGACCCCGAGAACGTCTACGTCTACAACTCCGGGACGTCGGGCGTCCGCTCGCCGCTCGAGCTCGCCGGCTGCGAGAACGCCGCGCTGACCGCCGGCCCGGTCACCAGCGGCAACCCGACGCAGTGGCGCATCGACGTCATCAAGGTCCCGCTGGCCGCGCCCCAGACCGCGGCGGTCGTCAGCCAGCCGCGGATCTTCACCGACGCCGACACCGGCGCCTTCAACGGGCTCCAGAACACGCTGCCCGGCGCGCTGCACCCGTCGGGGACCGCGTACTCGCCGCTGCCCAACACGAACACCTGCCACGACGTCACGGCCTTCCCCGCGAAGCAGCTCGTCGCCGGCGCCTGCCAGGGCAACGGCATCATCCTCGACACGAGCGACCCGGTGAACCCGGTGCGTCTCGACGCGGTGTCCGACCCGAACTTCTCGTACTGGCACTCGGCCACCTGGAACAACGACGGAACCAAGGTGATCTTCACCGACGAGTGGGGTGGCGGCACGTCCGCGCGTTGCCGGAGCACCGACCAGCCGCAGTGGGGCGCCAACGCCCTGTTCGACCTCTCGGCGTCGAACGAGCTGACCTTCCGCAGCTACGACAAGATGCCGGCCGTCCAGACCGTCAACGAGAACTGCGTCGCGCACAACATGTCGATCGTCCCCGTGCCGGGGCGCGACATCGTCGTCCAGGCCTGGTACCAGGGCGGCCTGTCCGTCGTCGACTTCAGCGACACCGCGAACCCCGTGGAGATCGCGTACTTCGACCGCGGTCCGATCAACCAGCCGTTCCCCATCCCCGACCCGACGAACCCCAACCGGATCAACCTGGGCGGCCTGTGGTCGACCTACTGGTACAACGGCCAGGTCTACGGCAGCGAGATCGCCCGCGGCCTCGACACCTTCGGGCTGGCGACGAGCGACTGGCTGAGCGCCAACGAGCTCGCGGCGGCGCGCGAGGTGTCGCAGACGCAGTTCAACGCCCAGCACCAGGAGCAGGTCGTCTGGACGCCGAGCTTCGCCGTGGCCGGCGCCTACTTCGACCAGGCCGTTCGCTCGGGCGAGCTGGTCAAGGGGCAGCGCACGAGCACCGCCAAGCTGCTCGAGACCGCGAAGAAGCAGGTCGACGCGGGCCGGGTCGACGCCGCCCGTTCGATCCTGCTCGACGCAGCCGCCGCCCTCCCCACGACCGGGGACCGCGGCGAGCTGAGGCAGGCGCTCACCGACCTCGCGAACAGTCTCGGCTGAGCCCGGGGCGACCCCGACCTGCCCGTCATCCCTCGGGGGTGACGGGCAGGCCGGCGTCCGGGCCCCGACGGCGCCGCCCCTAGGATCGGGCCATGGAGCCGACCGAGGACCCCGCGCGCGCGACGGCCGTCGAGGCCGCTGCCGCTTTCGCGGGGGAGGGTGACGGCTTCGAGCGGCTGTGGACCCCGCACCGGATGGTCTACATCGCCGGCGACCGTCCCGACCCCGAGCCCGGCGACGGCTGCCCGTTCTGCGCGGCGCCCGGCAAGGATGACGCCGAGGGGCTCGTCGTGCACCGGGGCGAGCACGGCTACGTCGTCATGAACCTCTACCCGTACAACCCGGGGCACGTCCTCGTCTGCCCCTACCGGCACGTCTCGCTCTACGTCGAGCTCACCGACGAGGAGACCGCCGAGTTCACCGCCCTCACCAAGGCGGCGATCCGGGCGCTGGAGTCGGCCTCGGCCCCGATGGGCTTCAACATCGGCATGAACCAGGGGGCCGTCGCCGGTGCCGGTGTCGCCGCCCACCTGCACCAGCACGTCGTGCCCCGCTGGGGTGGCGACGCGAACTTCCTCCCGATCATCGCCCGCACCAAGGCGCTGCCGATGCTCCTCGAGGACGTCCGCGCCCGTCTCGTCGAGCACTGGCCCACGGCCGGCTGACGTCCTCGGAACACGCTGACCGCCCCGCCCCGGCGTGACACGATGCGGGGATGGCGAAGCGGCGGCGGCTCGACCGTGCGGTGTACGAGGCCGAGCTGATGCGGCTCCAGGCCGAGCTCGTGACCCTGCAGTCCTGGGTCAGGCAGGAGGGCGAGCGCATCGTCGTCGTCTTCGAGGGGCGTGACGCAGCCGGCAAGGGGTCGGCGATCAAGCGGGTCACCGAGTACCTCAACCCTCGGCAGGCGCGCATCGTCGCCCTCCCGGTGCCCACCGAGCGCGAGCGCACCCAGTGGTACTTCCAGCGGTACGTCGAGCACCTGCCGGCCGCCGGCGAGATCGTCATCTTCGACCGCAGCTGGTACAACCGGGCCGGCGTCGAGCGCGTGCTGGGCTACTGCTCGCCGGAGGAGCACCAGCGCTTCCTGCGGCAGTGCCCGATCTTCGAGCGGATGCTCGTCGAGGACGGCATCCGGCTCGTCAAGTACTGGTTCTCGGTGAGCGACGCCGAGCAGCAGCGCCGGTTCGAGTCGCGGCTCGGCGACCCGATGCGGCGGTGGAAGCTGTCGACGACGGACGTGGAGTCGATCACCCGGTGGGAGGACTACTCCCGGGCCAAGGACGACATGATGGTCCACACCGACATCCCGGAGGCACGCTGGAACGTCGTCGAGAGCGACGACAAGCGGCGCTCGCGGATCAACATGATCGCCCACCTCCTCACCCAGGTTCCGTACCGCGACGTCGAGCCCGAGGTCGTGCCCCTGCCGCAGCGGCCCCCCTCTCGCGGCTACGTGCGGCCCGACCGGTCCCTCCAGCACGAGGTCCCCGACCACGCCGCCACCCTCGGGCGGCGGGACCCGGAGGACTGAGCAGCGCCCCGGGCTTCAGGCGTCGGCGGTGAGGTGCTCGCGGGCCAGCCGGTCGGGGAGCTGCTCGTAGCCGCGCTCCTCGCGGTGGAAGCTCCCGGTGCCGTGCGCGAGCGAGCGCAGCGCGACCGCGTAGTCGAGCAGCTCGAGCTGCGGCACCGCGGCCTCGAGCACCGACCGGCCGGGCTCGCCGTCGGCGGGGGCCGAGCCGATGATCTGGCCGCGACGGGTGCCGATGTCGGTCATGACCGCCCCGAGGTACTCGTCGTCGACCGTCACGGTGACCGTGTCGACCGGCTCGAGGAGGCAGAGGGTCGAGGGCGACGCGAGCTCGCGCAGGGCGAGCCCCGCCGCGGTCTGGAAGGCGATGTCCGAGGAGTCCACCGAGTGCGCCTTGCCGTCGGTGAGGGTGACCTTGACGTCGACGACGGGCCACCCCGCGAGCAGGCCCTTGGCCAGCTGCGTGTGCACCCCCTTCTCCACGCTGCCGATGAACTGGCGCGGCACCGCGCCGCCGACGACCTTCTCGGCGAACTCGACGCCGCTGCCGCGGGGGAGCGGCTCGAGGACGAGGTGGCACACCGCGAACTGGCCGTGGCCCCCGGACTGCTTGACGTGACGGCCCTGGGCCTCCGAGCGCGACACCGCGGTCTCGCGCATCGCCACCTTGACCGGCACCTGCTCGACCCCGACGTTGAACCGCGAGCGCAGCCGCGCGAGGACGAGGTCGAGGTGCGCCGGACCGGTGGTCCACAGCACGACCTGGCCGGTGCCGGCGTCGTGCTCGATGCGCAGTGACGGGTCCTCGGCGGCGAGCTCGCGGAACGCCACCGGCATCCGGTCCTCGTCCGCGCGGGTCGCGGCCGCGACCGCCGCGGGGAGCAGGGCCTCCGGCAGCGCCCACGGCGTGACGAGCAGGGGCTGGTCGGGGGAGGAGAGCGTGTCCGAGGTCTGGGCCGTCGCGAGCTTGGTCACGACGACGACCTCGCCCGCCACGGCCTCGTTCTTCGGCTGCAGCTCGCCGTCGAGGGGAGCCGCGATGGCTCCGGGGCGGACGTCCTCGTCGTGGGGCGCGTGCCCCTCGCCCGTGGGGACGCCGAGCAGCTCGAGGTGCCCGGAGACGTGCACGGCGCGGTCGGTGCGCAGCCGCCCGGAGAACACCCGCACGAGGGAGAGGTGCCCGACGTAGGCGTCGGACTCGGTGTGGACGACCTCGGCCACCAGCGGACCGTCGGGATCGGCCGTGATCGTGACCGGCGCGCCACCGGAGGTTCCCGTGACCGTCGGGAGGGCGTGGAGCCCCGGGTGCGGGAAGCCGGCCTCGACGAGGTGGAGCAGGACCCCGACACCGGCGCCGTTCTCGGCCGAGACCGGCAGGACGGGGTGGAACGTGCCGTGGGCGACCGCGGTGAGCAGGTCGCGCTCGAGGGTCTCGAAGTCGAGCTCCTCGCCCTCGAGGTAACGGTCCATGAGGGCGCCGTCCTCGGACTCCTCGATGATCCCCTCGATGAGGCCCGGCCGGTGGGTGTCGAAGACCTCGGCGTGCTCCGGCCCTGCGGGGCGCACCGTGCGCGCTCCTCCCGCGTAGTCGTGCACCTCGCCGAGGAGGAGGTCGGCGATGCACGTCACCGCGCCCTCGGACCCCGCGACCGGGACCCCGAGGGGCTGGACCCCGGCGCCGTAGTGGGCCCGGCAGTCCTCGAGCGTCGCCTCGAAGTCGGCCTCCCGGGCGTCGAGCTGGGTGATGACGACCGCCCGGGGCATCCCGACGAGCGCGCACTCGTGCCACAGCGCGCGGCTCTGTGCGTCGGCGCCGTCCGCGGCCGAGACGACGAAAAGGGCGGCATCCGCCGCCCTCAGCCCTGCCCGCACCTCCCCGACGAAGTCGGGGTGACCCGGCGCGTCGAGGAGGGTGAGCACCACCCCTCCGGTCCGGACCGTCGCGGCCCGCAGGCCCGTCGTGGGCTCGGTGCGACCGCGTGCCGAGCGTCCCGCGACGCACGCGTCGACGACGTGGTCGAAGAGCCGGGACTTGCCCGCGCCGCTCGGTCCGACGAGGACCACGTTGCGGATCCGGGTGGTGTCGCTGACGGTGGGGGCCACGGTGCCGCTCATGCCCCCACCTTTCCCCTGTCGGCGCGCACGCACAAGCGCTGGTCGGGAGTCACTCGCCGTCGTGTGCGCCGCGGGGGCCCGTCCCGTCGGAAGGAGTGTTCCGTCGTGGACGCCCGCACCTCTCGAGGCCATGGCAGCCTGCGGCGCCGTTCAGGCGGCGGGGGTCTCCTTGCGCCACGGGGCGCGGGCGTCGTCGAGGTCCTGCTCGCCGGCTGCGTCGGTGAACCACTCGTTCCACAGGGCGAGGTCGTGCTCGGCGACGCGGCTCTCGAGGTCGTCGTCGCCGGTGAGGGCGGCGGCGAGCTCGGCGAGGCGCGTGGGGGTGATCGGGGGTGGGTCGTGGGCGGAGCGTTCTCGGGCGATCTGTTCGAGGTGTCGGTCGTAGGAGCCCTCGGTGAGGTCCCACACGACGTACCGGCCGCGGGTGTCGGGTCTGGCTCGCACGGTGGCCCACAGGCGTCTGCGGTGGACGACCTGGTGGTGCCGTTCGCACAGCAGAGCGGCATTGTCGAGGTCGGTGGCCCCGCCGTCGAGCCAGTGCAGGGCGTGATGGGCGCGGGTCCACGCGGCCGGGGCGGCACACCCCGGGTAGGTGCAGCACCGGTCGCGACGGGCCAGCGCGCGACGTTGGGCGCGGGAGAACAGGCGGGCGACGCGGCCGAGGTCGAGGACTTCGCCGGCCGTGCCCAGGACGTGGGGGATGAGGTCGGCCTCGCAGCAGATCCGGCGCAGGGTCTCCACGGACAGCACGGTGCCGGTGGCGGTGGAGCCGAGGACCTCACCGCACCCGGTGCCCTCGACCAGGTCGTCCAGCGCGATGGTGAGGTGGACCGCGGCCGCGGCCCCACCCGTCCCGTCGGGGCCGGTGGTGTCGGCGTCGAGGCCGGAGGAGCGGCGGCAGACCTCGGTGAGGGCCTCGACGCGGCGCTGCCCGGCAGGGCGCAGGTCGCGTGCCCCGGTGGCGTCGTTGGGGGCGGGCGCGGACAGGGGCCCGATCGCCGCTTCGAGGGCGACGGCCTGCTCGGGTGTCATCCGCAGCTGGTACTCGGTGAGGTCGGTGGACGCGACCAGCGGCGCGGACAGCCGCGCCGACCCTGCGAGCCTCTGCTGCACCGCGTCGAGCTCGCCAGGCATCCCGTACCGCGCCAACAGCGCCGGCCGCAGCCGGCGCAGCACCCCGACACCGTGGCCGCGACCGAGCTCGACCAGCCCGTCCGCGACGCTCGGCAGCGCCTCCGGCCGCAGTCGTGGCCGCAGCCGCTCCACCTCGCCCAGGGCCGCCACGCCCACCGAAGGGGACATCTCACCAGCGAGCACGGCGTGGGCGATGCGCCCCTCGGCGGTGTCCGGGTCGACCAGCGGTGCGTCCGGGGCCAGGGACCCAGCCCCGTCTCCGCCCGCGGCCAGCAACGCGACCTTCGCGGCTGCTGCTGCGGTTCCCTGCCGGGTCGCGGGTGCGTGCTCGCGCAGCCACTCGATCACAGCGGCTGTCCCCACCCGGCCGGTCGCTCCGCCGAGGACCTCGCCGCGCACCAGCGCCTCGAGCGTGACCGCCACCCGGGCCGCCTCCGCCGACGAGGCCACCGCGTCGACCTGACCGAGCAGCTCGGCCAGCTCAGGTCCCGCGGCCTCGTGCAGGACCTCGCCCAGCGCGTCCAGGGCCTCATGGGCAGCGCGAATCCGGGAGCGACGCTCCGCCAGACCCAACCCCCCGGTGACCATGCCCACATGATATCGAACAAAGGTACGATGGAGCAACGACGCTTCCGGGCGCTGTGGACAACTCGTCCGCGTCCCGCCGGACCGCCGCCGACGGGTCGCGGCGCGGGTGCGCGCAACGGCCCCACTACGCTGGGCGCCACCATGCTGAACCGATACGCGCGCGCCTTCTTCACCACGGTGCTCAGCCCCGTCGCCCGGGTGCTCGTCCGCCTCGGCATCAGCCCCGACGTCGTCACGGTCATCGGCACGCTCGGCGTCTGCGTCGGCGCCCTCGCCTTCTACCCGCGCGGCGAGTTCCTCGTCGGCACCCTCGTCATCACGGCGTTCGTCTTCTCGGACACCGTCGACGGGATCATGGCGCGGATGACCGGCCGGTCCGGCCGGTGGGGCGCCTACCTCGACTCCACCCTCGACCGGGTCGGCGACGCCGCAATCTTCGGGGGCCTCGTCCTGTGGTACGCCGGCGACGGCGACGCGGCCTGGATGGCGGCGCTCGCCCTCGCCTGCCTCATCCTCGGCAGCGTCGTCTCGTACGCCAAGGCGCGGGCCGAGGGGCTCGGGATGACGGCGGACGTCGGCATCGCCGAGCGCGCCGACCGGCTCGTCGTCGTCCTCGTCGCCACGGGTTTCACGGGCCTGCTCGACCTGCCGACGGTCTTCCTCGGAGCCGTCCTGGCACTCCTCGCGCTCGCGAGCCTGGTCACCGTCGTCCAGCGGATGCTGGCCGTGCGCCGGCAGGCGCTGGGCGCGGCGTGAGCCCGGCCCGCCGCACCGGCCCCGAGGCGCTGGCGCTCGCCGCGCACCGCGCCGGCTGGGGGATCGTCCGGCGCCTGCCGGAGCGGGTCGCCTACGCGCTGTTCGACCGGGCCGCCGACCTCACCGTCGCCCGAGGGGGAGCGGCCCGGATGCGCTCGAACTACGCCCGGGTCCGCCCCGACCTCGACGATCCCTCGCTGGACGCCCTGGTGCGCGAGGGCATGCGCCGCTACCTGCGCTACTACTGCGAGGCCTTCCGCCTGCCAGACCTCGGACCCGACGACATCCTGGCGCGCGTGCGGGCCGAGGGGGACGGGCCGGTCCGCGAGGTCATCGAGGGCGGCGGGTCGGTCGTCGCGTTCCTCGGGCACCTCGGCAACTGGGACCTCGCCGGCGCCTGGGGCACGCTGCACCTGGGGCCCGTGACGACCGTCGCCGAGCGGCTCGAGCCCGAGGAGGTCTTCGAGGAGTTCCTCGCCTTCCGGGAGGGCCTGGGCATGACGATCATCCCGCTCACCGGCGGGGTCAACCCGTTCCCGGCGCTGCGCGAGGCGGCCCGGAGGCCCGGCATCATCCCGCTGCTCGCGGACCGCGACCTCACCGCCAAGGGCGTCGTCGTCGACTTCTGCGGGCACCCGGCCCGGATGGCTCCCGGCCCGGCGCTCCTCGCGCTCACCGAGGACCGCCCCCTGCACCCCGTGTCCATCCGCCACGAGCGGCGCGGCACCGGGTGGGGCATCGTCATCACCTTCCACCCCGCGGTCGACGTCCCCCCGCCGGGACCGACCCGCGAGCGGGTGACCGCGATGACGCAGCAGTGCGCCGACGTCCTCGGGGCCGCGGTGCTGGAGCACCCGGCCGACTGGCACATGCTCCAGCGGGTCTTCCTCGCCGACCTCGACCCCGCCCGCCCGGCCACCTCGGAGGTGGGCCCGTGAGGATCGGGATGGTCTGCCCCTACGCCTGGGACGTGCCCGGCGGGGTGCAGTTCCACGTCCGCGACCTCGCCGAGCACTTCCTCGCGCAGGGCCACGAGGTGCAGGTGCTCGCGCCCGCCGACGACGACGCGGTGCTGCCGCCCTACCTCACCTCGTGCGGCCGCCCGGTGCCGGTGCGCTACAACGGCTCGGTCGCCCGGCTGACGTTCGGGCCGGTCACCTCGGCGCGCGTCACCCGCTGGCTCGAGGCCGGCGACTTCGACGTCCTGCACCTCCACGAGCCGGTGACCCCCTCCGCGTCGGTCATGGCGCTGTGGGCCTCCACAGAACCCGTCGTCGCGACCTTCCACACCTCGACCCCGCGCTCGCGCGCCATGCACTCGGCCCACCCGCTGCTGCGCCCGTCGCTGGAGAAGATCCGCGGGCGGATCGCGGTGTCGGAGGACGCCCGCGCCACGGTGCGCCGCCACCTGCGGGGGGAGGCGTTCGTCATCCCCAACGGGGTGCACGTCGACCGGTTCGCCTCGGCGTCGGTCGACGAGCGCTTCGCCGGGACGCCGGAGCGACCCACGCTGGCCTTCCTCGGGCGGGTCGACGAGCCGCGCAAGGGCCTCGCCGTCGCGCTGCGGGCCCTGCCCGAGGTCCTCGACCGGTACCCCGGGGCCCGCCTCCTCGTCGCCGGCCCGGGCGACGCCGCCGACCTGCTGCGCGTCGCCGACTCCCGGGCGGCCGCGGCCGTCGAGGTGCTCGGCGCGGTGTCCGAGCCGGACAAGGCCGCCCTGCTGCGCTCGGCCGACGCCTACGTCGCGCCCCACCTCGGCGGCGAGAGCTTCGGGATCGTCCTCGTCGAGGCGATGGCGGCCGGCGCCCCGGTCGTGGCGTCCGACCTGTCGGCCTTCACCGCCGTCCTCGACGGCGGGCGCACCGGCGTGCTGTTCGAGACCGGGTCGCACGCCGGCCTCGCCGCCGCCGTCACCGGGCTGCTCGACGACCCCGGACGGCGGGAGGCGCTCACGGCGGCAGGACGCGACCGGGCGCGGGTCTTCGACTGGTCCGTCGTCGCTGGGCGGGTCATGGCCGTGTACGAGACCGTCATCGAGGGGGCCGGTGCCGAACCCGACGACACCGCACCCCGTGGGCTGTGGGGCCGCCTCGTGCGCGGCGGTCCGGGAGGAGGTTCCTCGTGATCGACGTGCTCCAGGTGGCGACCTTCCTCGTCATCGTCCTCATCGGGGTGGCCTGGTACCTGTCGTACTCGGCCGCCCGCCTCGACCGGCTCCACGCCAAGGTGGAGGGGGCGATGTGGGCGCTCGACGCCCAGCTCGTCCGGCGCGCCGAGGCCGCCCTCGAGCTCGCCAACAGCGGGTCCCTCGAGCCGGCGAGCGCGCTCCTCGTCGCCGACGCCGCGACCGAGTCGATCGAGCGGACCACGGAGCAGCCGGTCGACGACGACCTGCTCGACGGGCAGCACTTCGGCGGGCGCGAGCACGTCGAGAGCGACCTCAGCCAGGCGCTTCGCGCCGCGCTCACCGAGGACGTCGTCGCGTCCGTCCGGGCCGGCGACGACGACCTCGGTGCCGAGGCCCTCGACCGGCTCGCGGCCAGCGGGCTGCGGGTGCAGCTGGCCCGGCGCTTCCACCACGACGCGACCCGTGAGGTGCGGCGGGTCCGGGCCAAGGGCGTCGTCCGGCTCTTCCGCCTCGCCGGCCACGCGGCCCTCCCCGAACCGGTCGAGTTCGACGACGAGCTTCCCGCCGCGCTGTCGCGCTGAGGGCGCTGGGCGGGGCGCCGGGGCCGGGCCGGACCCGGGTCGGAGGGCCCCCGCCGCGGACCTACACTGGGCGCCATGAGCGAGCAGCAGAACCCCCAGGGCACCGGCACGACCCGCGTCAAGCGCGGCATGGCCGAGATGCTCAAGGGCGGGGTCATCATGGACGTCGTCACCGCCGAGCAGGCCAGGATCGCCGAGGACGCCGGCGCCGTCGCCGTCATGGCCCTCGAGCGGGTCCCGGCCGACATCCGGGCCCAGGGTGGCGTGTCGCGGATGAGCGACCCCGACATGATCGACGGCATCATCGAGGCCGTCTCGATCCCCGTCATGGCCAAGGCCCGCATCGGCCACTTCGTCGAGGCTCAGGTGCTGCAGAGCCTCGGCGTCGACTACATCGACGAGTCCGAGGTCCTCACCCCGGCCGACTACGCGAACCACATCGACAAGTGGCAGTTCACCGTGCCCTTCGTCTGCGGCGCGACCAACCTCGGCGAGGCGCTGCGCCGGATCACCGAGGGTGCGGCGATGATCCGCTCCAAGGGCGAGGCCGGCACCGGCGACGTCTCGAACGCCACGACCCACATGCGCCGGATCCGCCAGGAGATCCGCCGCCTCCAGAACCTCCCCGAGGACGAGCTGTACGTCGCGGCCAAGGAGCTCCAGGCGCCGTACGACCTCGTCAAGGAGGTCGCCCAGCTCGGGAAGCTGCCGGTCGTGCTCTTCACCGCCGGCGGCATCGCCACCCCGGCCGACGCGGCGATGATGATGCAGCTCGGCGCCGAGGGCGTGTTCGTCGGCTCCGGCATCTTCAAGTCGGGCAACCCGGCCCAGCGCGCCGAGGCGATCGTCCAGGCGACGACCTTCCACGACGACCCCGACGTCATCGCCAAGGTCTCGCGCGGCCTCGGCGAGGCGATGGTCGGCATCAACGTCGACGAGATCCCGCAGCCGCACCGCCTGGCCGAGCGCGGCTGGTGAGCGACGGGCCGGTCCGCCGCGCCCTCAGGTGACGGTGGACCGCGCCCGGAACTCCTCGCGCTCGAACTCGCCCTCGTCGAGGACGGCGCGCAGGTGCTCGGCGGCCCGCAGGACGTCGGCGTGGGTGAGGTACAGCGGCGCGAACCCGAGCCGCACGATGTCCGGTTCGCGGAAGTCGCCGACGACGCCGCGCGCGATGAGCGCCTGCACCACGGCGTAGGCCTCGCGGTGGCGCACGCTCACCTGCGAGCCGCGCCGGTGGCCCTCGCGCGGGGTCGCCACCGGCAGCTCCGGGGCGAGCGCGTCGAGGCACTCGAGGAAGAACCCCGTCAGCGAGAGCGACCGCTCGCGCGCGTCGGCGACGGACACCCCGTCGTACGCCCCGAGCGCGGCGTCGAGCGCCGCGACCCCGATGACCGGCGGGGTGCCCACGCGCCCCCGGGCGATGCCGGGCGCGGGGACGAAGTCGGGCGCCATCGCGAACGGGGTCGCGTGGCCGTTCCACCCGGCGAGGGGCTGGTCGAACGCGTCGAGGTGCCGCCGCGCCACGTAGAGGTAGGCCGGGGCGCCGGGCCCGCCGTTGAGGTACTTGTAGCCGCACCCCACCGCGAGGTCGACCTCGTGCTCGTCGAGCCCGACCTCGAGGACCCCGGCCGAGTGGCACAGGTCCCAGCACACGAGCGCCCCGACCGCGTGGGCGGCGCGGGTGAGCGCCGGCAGGTCCCAGAGCTCACCCGTGCGGTAGTCGACCGAGGAGTACGAGGCGAGGGCGAGGTCGTGGCCGAGCTCCTCGATGCGGGCGACGGCGGCCGACGGCTCGACCCGCTCGACGACGACCCCGGCGTCGCGGGCGGCGGCCTCGGTGACGTAGAGGTCGGTCGGGAACGACCCGGGGTCGGTGAGGACGACCCGGCGCCCGGGCCGCAGCCGCACGCCCCCGACGACCGCCTTGTAGAGGTTGACCGACGTCGAGTCGGTGACGACGACCTGGCCCGGCGCGGCGCCGACGAGCCGCCCCAGCCGGTCCCCGACCCGGGTCGGGGCGTCCCACCACCCGGCCTCGTTCCAGCTCGCGATGAGCCGGCTGCCCCACTGCCGGTGGACGACGTCGGCGACCGCCTCGGCCACCCCGGCCGGCAGGGCGCCCAGCGAGTTGCCGTCGAGGTACACGACCCCGGGCGGCAGCCGGAACCGGCCGCGCAGGTCGGTTCCCGCATGGCGGGTGTCGAGCTCACGGGCGCGGTCGGTCAGCGCTGACGACATGTCCCGACCGTACCGGTGCCCCTGCCGTCGTCCGCGGTGCGGGCGTACCCTCCCAGCAGGAGGCGCCGATGGGGTCCGACGAGGTCGGCCGGGCGCGCGAGGCGTTCGCCGCCGGTGACTGGCGCCGGGCCCGCGCGCTGCTCGAGCGCGTGCGCGACGGGGCGGCCGCGGACGGCCACTCCGCGGCAGGCGACCTCGCGGCGCCCGACCTCGAGCTCCTCGCCCGCGCGACATGGTGGCTGGGCGACACGGCCGCCTCGCGCGAGGTCGCCGAGGACGCCTACCGGGCCCGCGCGGCCGCCGGGGAGAGCGAAGCGGCGGCGTCCGTCGCGCTCGAGCTCGCGCTGTCGTGGGCGCTCGAGGGTGACGTCGTCATCGGGCAGGCCTGGCTCAACCGGGCGCACCGGGTGCTGCGCGACCTCGAGGAGGGCCCGACCCACGGCTACCTGCGCTACCTCGAGGGGAGCTTCGCCCTCGAGCTGTCCGGGGACCAGGACTCCGCCGCCCGCAGCGCCTCCGAGGTGCTCGCCCTCGCCGAGCGGTTCGACGACGACGCACTGCGGGCCATGGCCCTCGCGCTGTCGGGCCTCGCGGCGCTGTGGGGTGGTCGCACCGAGGTCGGTTTCGGCGACCTCGACGAGGCGATGCTCGTCGTGCTCTCCGGCGCGGTGCCGCCGTTGTGGGCGGGCGACGTCCACTGCACCGTCATCCACCTGTGCCACGAGCTCGGCGACCTCGCGAGGATGCGGGCCTGGACCGACACGATGAACCGCTGGGCGGCGCCGCTGTCCAGCACGTTCCTCTACGCCGCCGTCACCCGCGTCCACCAGCTCCAGCTGCTCTCGGCCGAGGGGGAGTGGGACGAGGTCGAGCGCGAGGTGTCCGGCCTGAGCCGCGCGCTCGTCGGCTCCCACGGCTGGGTCGCGGGGGAGGGCTACCGCGAGCTCGGCGACATCCGCCGGCTGAGCGGCGACCGCGACGGGGCCCGCGCCGCCTACGAGCGGGCCCGCGACCTCTCCGTCAGCGCGGAGCCGGGGGCCGCGCTCCTCGCCGAGGCGGAGGGACGCCCCGCTGAGGCCCTGGCCCTGCTGCGCGCCGCCCTCGGCGAGAGCGGCCACATCGGTCGGGCCCGGTTGCTGCTGCCCACGGTCGAGGTGGCCCTGCGCGCGGGCGACGTCCCCCTGGCCGAGTCCGCCGCCACCGAGCTCGCCGAGACCGCCCGCCGGCACGACACGCCCGGGCTGCGCGCCTGGGCCGACCACGCGGCCGCCGAGCTGCTGCTCCACCGCGGTGCCTGGCAGGAGGCGCTGGCTCCCCTCGAGACGGCGGCGGCGGTCTACCGCGCGCAGCGGTCCCGGTACGCGACCGCGCGCGTCCACGAGCTCGTCGCCCGGGCCCACGACGGCCTCGGCCACCGCGCCCTCGCCGAGGCCGAACGGGCCACGGCCACCGCGATCTACGACCGGCTCGGGGCCGCACCCGACGTCGCGCGGCTCGCCCCACACCGACCCCCGGGTGGGCTGACCGAGCGCGAGGTCGAGGTGCTGCGCCGGGTCGCCCGGGGCGCGAGCAACCGCGACGTCGCCCGCGAGCTCGTCATCAGCGAGAAGACCGTGAGCCGCCACCTCGCGAACGTCTACGCCAAGGCGGGGGTCTCGAGCCGCACGGCCGCGGCCGCGTGGGCGCGCGAGCACGGCATCGACGCCGCCCCGCTGGCGCCTGCACCGAACACCCCATGAGGGCGCGCCGCGGTTGCACGATCCGCCCGATGAGGGGTGCCCGGCCGCGCTCCTAGCGTCGACGGCAGCCGGGCACACCGCCCGGGCCGACGACAGGAGCCACCGATGACCACCACCGAGACCCGTCTACAGCAGGGCACCACGACAGACCCCGCACCCGACGACACCGCCGACGCCGCGGCCGAGAACCCCACCCTCGACCGTCTCCTCCAGGTCATGGACGACGGCGCGCTCGCCCTCCTCATCGGCCTCGGCCACGAGACCGGTCTCCTCGAGGCCCTCGCCGACCTTCCCCCCGCGACGAGCCGGCAGGTCGCCGACGCCGCCGGGCTCGACGAGCGGTACGTGCGCGAGTGGCTGGGCGGGGCGGCCTGCGGCGAGCTCGTCGAGTACGACCCGGGCGCCGGCACCTACGCCCTCTGCCCGCAGGTGCGGCCGTTCGTCACGGGCAACGGCCCCGACAACCTCGCCCGGGTCATGCGCTACCTCGGGGCCATCGGCGCGGTGGCGCCCCGGCTCGTGGAGTGCTTCCGGCACGGCGGAGGGCTCGGCTACGCGGACTACCCCGACTTCCACCGGCTGCAGGCCGAGGAGAGCGCCGCCGTCAACGACGCCTCGCTCGTCGACACGATCATCCCTCTGACCGGCCTCGTCGACCGGTTGGTCGCGGGCATCGACGTCCTCGACGTCGGGTGCGGACGGGGCCACGCGGTCAACATCCTGGGTCGGGCGTTCCCGCGGAGCCGCTTCACCGGCTACGACTTCAGCGCGGACGCGCTCGTCGCCGCCCGTGCCGAGGCCGCGGCCTGGGGGCTGACCAACGTCACCTTCGAGGACCACGACGTCGCGACCCTCCCGGAGGGCGCCTTCGACCTCGTGACCGCCTTCGACGCGGTCCACGACCAGGCCCACCCCGCCACCGTGCTCGCTGCCGTGCGGAGGTCGCTGCGCGACGACGGCACCTTCCTCATGGTCGACATCAAGGCCTCGAGCGAGCTCGAGGACAACCTCGAGCTGCCCTGGGGCACCTTCCTCTACTGGATCTCGACCTTCCACTGCATGACGGTGTCGCTCGGACAGGGCGGTGAGGGGCTCGGCACGGTCTGGGGCACCCAGCTCGCCGAACGGATGGTGCGGGCGGCCGGCTTCGGTGACGTCACCGTCAACGAGCTCGCCGACGACCCGTTCAACGTCTACGTCGTGGCCCGGCCCTGAGCGTCGGGCCCCCGGGGGTCACGCGCCGTCGGCGAGCAGCTGCGCCAGCTTGCGCTTCGGCACCCCGCCGAACTTCTCCCTGACCCGCAGGACGTGCCCCCGCGCGGTCCCGATGGAGATGTGCAGCTCGTCGGCGATCTCCTGCGCCGTGAGGCCCTGGGCTGCGAGGGTGGCGACCTCGCGCTCGCGGGTCGTCAGTCCCGCGGTCGACACGAGCCGTTGGCTGGCGGGGACGGCCGGCAGGTCGGCCCCGCGGTGCAGGCTGCGGTCGCGCAGGACGGCCGCGAGCGACCGGTCGGCGCCATGGGCCTGGAACAGGTCGATCGCCCGGCGCCGCAACGCGTTCCCCGAGGCGGCGTCGGGTGCGAGCCCGGCCGCGTCGTGCAGCAGGCGGCCGGCGGTGACGGGCTCGGGGAGTGCGGCGAGCCGCTCGGCGGCCTCGACGACCCGCTCGTGGCCACCGGCGACGAGGCCCTCGACGGCGAGGCGCAGGGCCGCGCCGCGTGGGTTCGTCGGCCACAGGTCGGCCATTCCCTCCAGCACCTCGGCGCCCTGCGCGCGGTCCTCCCGGGCGATGACGAGGGCGAGGTCCTCCCACCCGAAGTGCACGCCCATCCGGGCCGCCTGGTCGAGGGCCGAGCGCAGGTCCCGCAGCGGGGAGGGCTCCCGCCGGGCCACCCGCACCTCCGCCCGCACGGCGAGGGCGAGCCACAGCATCTGCTCGTCGAACTCGATGTGGCCGATGGCCTCGTCGAGGACGCCCGGCTCGGGGCGGCCCTCGCGCTCGAGGGAGACGGCCCCGAGGACGATGCCGCCCATGCCGGTGGCCATCTGCGGGCGCCCCGACCGGGCGGCGCGTCCCGCGGCGACCGCGCCGACGTGGTCGCCGGTGCGCCAGAGGACGAGCGCCTCGACGGCCGCGAACTTGCGCGCCCACGTCGCACCGTGCGCGAGGAGCTTGCCCTCGCGCGCGACCCGCGTGGCGAGCCCGTAGTCGCCGTGGCCGTAGGCCGTGTGGGCCCAGTTGAACTGGTTGAGGCTGGCGATCTCGGCGGTGACGGCATCAGGGCTGGACGGCAGGACCTCGGCGGCCTCGCGCCAGTGCTCCAGGGCGCTCGGCCGGTCCAGGTAGGTCTCGCAGCCGGCGAGGCGGCCGGCGCAGAAGGCCACGGCCCACGGGTCGGCGGTGCGACGGGCGAGGGCGAGGCCCTCGCGCCCGACGGTGACGCGGTAGTCACCGCTCAGGCCGTCCTCGCGCGGCCAGCACAGCTCGCCGAGGGTGACCGCCTGGCCCCGGAGGTCGCCCGCGAGCCGGAACTCCGCGAGGGCCCGGGTGAGGATCTCCGGCGTCTCCGCGGCGGTCCCGGCGCGACCCCGGGTGAACAGCAGCGCCCCACGAGCGTCGGACGACCGCACCCGCGCCGCGAGGTCCTCGAGGAACGGGTGGGCGTCGATGAGCTCGCTGCCCCAGGCGCAGACGACGACCGCGAGCTCGCCGATGGCGACGCGGTCACCGTCCGGGGCCGACACGGGCAGGGCGGCCGCGGTCGCGACGAGGAGGTCGAGCGCGGCCCGGGTCTCACCGCGCAGCCCGAGGGCCTCGGCGTCGCGCAGCGTCGGCCGGAGGGTGGGGGAGACCACCTCGGCGAAGGAGGCCAGGGCGGACCGCGACGAGACCCTGCGACGCGCGGCGGCCCGTCCCGCGGCGCGCCCCTCGGCGCGCCCCTCGGCGCGCGCGGCCGGCGGGCGGAGGGCGGGCACGGTCGCGGTCACGGGAGCACCCTAGATCGGCGTGACGGGGATACAGGCAGTTCCTACAGGTCCGCTGGCCCCCTGCCTCAGCGTTTCCTTATCCCTGACGCGCACACCCCCGCGCGCCCTGGAGTGGAGGAATCCCCATGCGTTCCATCACCACGAGGGCCGTCGCCCTCTCCTCGCTCGCCGTCGTCCTCGGCGCCTTCGCCGTCGGCGGCTCGGCCGTCGCCTCGACCCCGGCGACGAGCACCCTGCGCCCCGGCGAGGGCGACACGAGCACCGTCCGCTGGACGGGCGGGCCGTACACCGGCGCCGTCCTCACGCCCGAGAGCTGCACGGCGACGACGTGCGACACCCACGCCGTCACCCTCGAGATCCCCGACGGCTACTGGGACTCGCACGACGGTGGCGTCGAGATCGCCATCGCCTGGGCCTCGTCCTCCGAGGACTACGACCTGTACGTCGACGACGCGTCGGGTCGGCAGATCGGGTCCAGCGCCGCGGGTGCCACGACGAGCGAGAAGGTCGACCTCGGCACCCTCGAGCCCGGGCGGTACACCGTGCGCGTCGTGCCCTACACCACCGCCGGGTCGTCCTACACGGGCACCGCGACCCTGAAGGGCACCGCCGTCCCGACGGGGATGAAGTACCCGGAGAGCCGCAAGGCCGTCGAGGACGAGCTCGTCGTCGACTACCCGCTCAACGTCGTCTTCGTCGGGCGCAAGCCGACGCCCGCCGAGGTGGCCGAGCTCAAGGAGTGGACGCCGGACAAGTACCGCCCCACCGTCGCGACGAAGACCTCCGCGTCCGGGGAGACGACGCAGGTGGGGGCGGGTCTGCTCAACTGGAACAAGGACCACTTCGACGGCGACCCGTACTTCCAGGGGATCACCTACAACTACAAGGTCAACGTGCTGGCGGCCTCCGACGAGTACGCCAAGGCCCTCTTCCAGGTGGCGGAGGACGCCACGGCGCAGGGCCAGACCTACCACGCCGGGGCGGGCAGCACGCGGACCGCCAACCAGGTGAAGTACGACGCCGCGTTCGGCCAGCACCGGGTCCTCGCCAAGGGCGGCGACGCGTCGTACAAGGTCACCGACCCGTCCAAGACCGACCTCGTCGACGCCTACGCGGTGGAGGACTGGATCTTCCAGACCCGCTACGACGCCCGGTGGGAGTGCGCCTTCACGAACCTCGAGACCGGCGCCTGCAGCAACCCCTCGGTCGTCAACCCCGACAAGGGCGCCTACCACGACCCGTACTACGACAAGAACGGGTTGAACCTCGACCGGATGCCGCAGGGCCCGAACCAGGGCTCGTCGTACTTCTTCCTCGACACCTTCACGCCCGAGTACGCCAAGGACTACTTCCGCCCGAACGCGTACCACACGTACGGCACCGACAAGGTCATCGACGGCGCCATCGTGCCGAAGGCCGTCGAGGACGGCGGCTCGTGGCGGATCACCGACCCGGACACCGGGGACTGGGACGGCATCGACTACGCCCGCACCTGGGGTGGCCGCTACCGGTTCCACTTCGTCGACCTCGGCGCCGCGCCCAACGACTTCGAGTCCGCGACCTGGGCCGGACGCGGGCTGGGCATGTCCAGCGACTACCCGCACGGCGACCCGCCGGTGTGGCAGTACGCCTCCGACCCGCTGTGGCGCCAGTCCGGTGACACCTGCAAGACCGACGGCACGCCGGTCGCCGGGATGGACCTGCCGTACAACAACAACACCCCCTGCCGGATGATGCCGCGCCTCGCCCGCGACGTCGCCTACGGGCTCTTCTTCCGCTCGACCGCCGGCTTCCTCTACCGGCCGATCCCGCGGGGCGACACCTACTGGCTCGCCGTGTCGAACTGGACCGACTTCTACTCGCGACCGCAGTGGGTCAACGGTCAGCTCACCAACGCCCCCTACTACGGCACCTGGTGGACCGACATGGACAAGCTCTACAAGATCGGCGACGTCAGCGGCGGCACCCAGCAGGACGACACCCTGCGCTGGCTGTCCTCGGCGACCCCGTACGCCCGCTGGGTCGGTCGCAAGAACGAGACGATCCCGCTCTACGACCCGACGAACAACCAGCCGACGGGAGAGGTGCTCGACACCTCGCCGAAGTACGAGGACCTGCCCTCGCCCTCGCACCACGTGCAGACCTCCGACGACACCAAGCTCGTCCCGGAGCCGCTGCACGACGGGGACCACGAGCACGTCACCTACGGCGACAAGACGGTCGACCTCACGGCGGTCCAGGAGGCCCTCGAGAAGGCGAAGGCCACCGGTTCCGGCCTCGGCCCCGGCTATGACGGAGCGGTGTCGCACGAGTCGTTCCGCGACTTCATCGACGCCAACCCCGACGGCATCGCCGACCGCGTCGAGGGCGTCAACACGATCCCCGCGATCAACGTCGTCTTCGAGAAGACCCTCACCTGGGCCCTCCCGGCCATCGTCGGCGGCATCGCCGTGGGCACCTCCGACGGCGAGGCCTGGGGCGTCATGAACAACGTCAACGACCGCTTCAAGTCCAGCGACTCGCACTACCCGGGCGTCCAGCCCGGCGACGCCCCCGGCTCGAAGCGTTCGATGACCGACGCCTCGCTCCCGACCCAGGACAGCGGCGGCGGGTTCAGCTACACCATCGAGCACGAGGCCGCGCACAACCTGGGCCTCAGCCACCCGCACGACGGCTCCTACGGTGTCGACCGCTGCCCCGCCGGGCACCCGCAGGCCGGTCAGTGGGAGTGCTACTGGCAGGGCCTGGGCTGGATGTACGACGTGTCGGCCGCGCCGACGACGTACGCGATGTCGTACCGCCCCTACGAGGTGGAGGACCAGGACCAGCTCCAGCGCGGGCACACCGCGGAGTACCTCATCGGTGCCCAGGACGCGCTGCGCCAGCGGCTCGCCGACGAGGCAGCCGAGGGCCGGACCACCCCCTCCTCGGGCTGGACGTCCGACTTCGGACGGATGAAGCAGTGGCGCACCCAGGCCGGCGAGCTGTTCCGCAAGGGTGACTACCTCCACGCCGAGTACGCCGCCCGCAACGCGGCGCTCGCCGCCCGGGGCGTGCCGCAGACCGCGGCCAACACCTCGGCGCCGAAGCTCGTCGAGGCCGGCCAGGTCTTCTACTTCACGGTCAACCCCCAGGGCGACGGACGCCCCGCCGCGAAGCCGAACCTGAAGCCGACGACCCTCACGGCCGCGCAGCCGGAGCGGAAGCAGACCACCGTGTCGGTGGCGGTCGCCAACACGGGCACCGCGGCGGCCTCCGGGGTCACCGTCGAGCTCTTCGACGGCACGACCTCGCTCGGCACGACGGCTCCGGTGAACCTCGCCGCCGGCGCCACGACGACGGTGACGAAGGTCTGGGACACCAGGGCCGTCAAGGGGGACCGCACCCTCAAGGCCGTCGTCGACCCCGGCAACACCGTCGCCGAGTCGAGCGAGACCGACAACACGCTGACCCGGACGGTCACGGTCAAGGGCAACCGGGTCGAGAACGGTTCGTACGAGGTCTCTTCGGCCGGGACCGCCCCGGACGGCTGGACCGCGTCCGGTGGGACCACGTACGACACGTCGGGCGCCTACGCGACCGACGGGACCGACGCGGTCGGCCTCACCGGTGGCCTCACGCCCGGGAGCTGGGCCAGCGGACCGGTCGAGGTCGCGGCGGGCCAGACGTACGCGGTCGCGATGTCGGCGGCGAACGGGGTCCCCGGGCTGTCGGCCACCTTCCTCGACGGCACCGGGAAGGTCGTGTCGAAGATCGCCTCGGTCGACCTCGTCGTCAGCAAGATCGACGAGTCCGTCAGCAAGATCGACGAGTCCGTCAGCAAGATCGACGGCGCCGTGAGCAAGATCAGCGGGACGGTGACCGTCCCTGCCGGCGCCTCCCGCGTCGTGCTCACGGCACGGGCACCGGCAACCCTGCCAGCCGGTGCCACCCTGTGGCTCGACGACGTGTGGCTGTGGTGACCGGACGCATGGGAACGCCGGTCACCCGACCCACCTGACGAGCCGGGGCGAGACGCCCGTGCCGACGACCACCACCTCTGTCGGCACGGGCGTCGTCGCGTGCCGCGGGCGGCGTCCGTACGATCCTGCGTCGTGGACCAGCAGCCAGTCGTCGGAGTCCTCGCCGTCCAGGGCGACGTCCGTGAGCACGTCGTCGCGCTCGAGGCGTCGGGGGCCCACGCGATCACGGTCCGGCGCCCCGCCGAGGTCGCCGCGGTCGACGGCCTCGTCCTGCCCGGCGGGGAGTCCACGACGATCGACAAGCTGCTGCGCGCCTTCGGGCTCCAGGAGCCGATCCGCGAGCGCATCGCGGGCGGCCTGCCGGTCTACGGCTCGTGCGCCGGGATGATCCTCCTCGCCGACCGCATCGCCGACGGCCGGCCCGACCAGCAGACCCTCGGCGGGGTCGACATGACGGTGCGGCGCAACGCCTTCGGACGGCAGGTCGACTCCTTCGAGGAGGACCTCCACATCCGCGAGCTCGGCGGCGAGCCGGTGCGCGCGGTCTTCATCCGGGCGCCCTGGGTCGAGGAGGCGGGGGAGGCCGTGCAGGTGCTGGCGCGTGTCGAGCACGGACCGGCCGCCGGTAGGATCGTCGCCGCGCGACAGGGGAACCTGCTGGTCACCTCCTTCCACCCGGAGGTGACGGGTGACCACCGGTTCCACCGCCTGTTCGTCGACATCGTGAGGCACAGCCAGAGGGAGCGTTCATGAGCGGCCACTCCAAGTGGGCGACCACCAAGCACAAGAAGGCGGCGATCGACGCCAAGCGCGGCAAGCTGTTCGCCAAGCTCATCAAGAACATCGAGGTGGCCGCGCGCCAGGGCGGCGGCGACCCCGCGGGCAACCCCACGCTCTACGACGCCATCCAGAAGGCGAAGAAGTCCTCGGTCCCCAACAACAACATCGACAACGCGGTCAAGCGCGGCTCCGGCGCGACCGCCGGCGGGTCCGACTGGGAGACCATCACCTACGAGGGCTACGCGCCCGGCGGCGTGGCGGTCCTCATCGAGTGCCTCACCGACAACCGCAACCGTGCGGCCGCCGAGGTGCGCACCGCCCTCTCGCGCAACGGTGGCCAGCTCGCCGACCCCGGCTCGGTCTCGTACGTCTTCGACCGCAAGGGCGTCGTCATCGTGCCCAAGGGCGAGAAGTCCGAGGACGACCTGCTGGAGATCGTCCTCGACGCCGGCGCCGAGGAGGTCAACGACAACGGTGACACCTGGGAGATCGTCTCCGAGGCCACCGACTTCGTCGCCGTCCGCACCGCCCTCCAGGACGCCGGGGTCGACTACGACTCGGCCGAGGCGTCGTGGGTCCCGAACCTCCAGGTCCCCCTCGACCTCGACGGCGCCAAGAAGATGATCCGCGTCATCGAGGCCCTCGAGGACAGCGACGACGTCCAGGACGTCTTCGCCAACGGCGACATCCCCGACGACGTCCTCGCCGAGCTCGACGCGGAGTGACCTCCGACGTCGTCGCCCTCTGGGACGCCGAGGCCCCCTCGTTCGACGAGGCGCCCGACCACGGCCTGCGTGACCCCGGCGTCCGCGCCGCGTGGCGGGCGCTCCTCCTCGGCGTCCTTCCCCCCGCCCCCGCCGACGTCGCCGACCTCGGCTGCGGGACGGGGACCCTCGCCCTCCTCCTCGCCGACGAGGGGTACGAGGTCGACGCGGTCGACCTCTCCCCGGCGATGGTCGACCTCGCCCGGGCCAAGCTGGCCGGCTCGACGGCCGCGGTCCGCCTCGGTGACGCCGCCGACCCGGGGCTGGCGACGGCGTCGGTCGACGTCGTCCTGTGCCGCCACGTCCTGTGGGCCCTGCCCCAGCCCGTCGAGGTCCTGCGCCGCTGGGTGTCCGCGCTGCGCCCGGGAGGGCGGCTCGTCCTCGTCGAGGGGAGCTGGGCCACGGGTGCGGGTCTGACGGCGCAGCGGTGCGCCGAGATCGTCTCGCAGGTGTGTTCCGAGGTCGAGGTCCGGCCCCTGCCGGACCCCGCGCTGTGGGGGCGCTCGGTCGAGGACGAGCGCTACCTCCTCCTCGCCCGTCCCTGAGGACGACCGCGCCCGCGTGTTGCTGCGCGGTGGGGTCGCGCCACCTGTGTAGCGTTGCTGCCGAACAGGTGTTCTAACGCCCGCACCGCCGGGCGTGCCCCGACGGAAGGTCAGCTCGTGCGCGTGCTCGGTGTCGACCCCGGCCTCACCCGCTGCGGCCTCGGCGTCGTCGACGGGCGGTTGGGCCGGGCCCGGATGGTCGCCGTCGGCGTCGTGCGGACCCCCAGCGACGGGGAGGCGGGGGAGCGGCTCGTGTACCTCGAGCGCGAGGTCGACGGCTGGCTCGCGCGGTACGCGCCCGACGTCGTCGCGGTCGAGCGGGTCTTCGCCGACTCCAACGTCACCAACGTCATGAGCACTGCGCACGCCACGGCCGTCGCGCTCCTCACGGCGACCAAGCGGGGCATCCCCGTCGTGTTCCACACGCCGACCGAGGTCAAGGCCGCGGTCACCGGCTCCGGCCGCGCCGACAAGGCGCAGGTGACCGCGATGGTCACGCGCATCCTCGGGCTCGAGGTCGCCCCCCGTCCGGCCGACGCCGCCGACGCCCTCGCCCTCGCCATCTGCCACGCCTGGCGTGGCGCCCAGACGGCGCGCCTCGAGGCCCTCGCGAAGCAGGCCCGCGCGTGATCGCCTCGCTGCGCGGCCGCGTCACCCACGTCGGGCTCGACCACGTCGTCGTCGAGGTCGGGGGCGTCGGGATGCTCGTCCACACGACCCCGGCCACCGCGGCGTCGTGCCACCGGGGGAGCGAGGCCTCGCTCGCCACGACCCTCGTCGTGCGCGAGGACTCCCTCACCCTCTACGGCTTCGGCGCGGCCGCCGACCGCGACATGTTCGAGACGGTCCAGACCGTGTCGGGCGTCGGTCCGCGGCTCGCCCTGGCGATGCTGTCGGTCATGGGCCCCGACCAGCTCGCGGCCGCCCTCTCCAGCGGGGACGCCAAGGCGCTGACGACGATCCCCGGTATCGGGGCCAAGTCGGCCCAGCGCCTCGTCCTCGAGCTGCGCGACAAGGTCGGCGCCGTCCGCGGTGCGGGCCCGCCCGGGGGTACCCAGCCCGCGCCCACGCCCGGCAGCGAGCCGTGGCGCGGGCAGGTGCAGGAGGCCCTCGTCGGCCTCGGCTGGTCGGCGAAGCAGGCCGGCGACGCGGTCGAGAAGGTCGCCGCGCAGGCGCCCGCCGACGCCGAGATCGCCGCCCTGCTGCGCCTCGCCCTGCGGGAGCTGCGCCCGTGAGCGCGGCCCGGGGCTGGGGGAGCGAGGTCCACGAGGCCGACGACCGCCAGGACGACGGGTCGTTCGAGGCGACCGCCCGGGTCGTCGACGCCGGGGGCAGCGACGACGAGCGGGTCGTCGAGGCCGCCCTGCGCCCCCGCCGGCTCGCCGAGTTCCCCGGTCAGCCGCGGGTTCGCGACCAGCTGGGCCTCGTCCTCGAGGCCGCTCGCCGGCGCGGCAGCCCACCCGACCACGTCCTGCTCTCCGGTCCGCCCGGCCTGGGCAAGACGACGCTGGCGATGATCGTCGCCGCCGAGCTCGAGCGCCCCATCCGGGTCACGAGCGGACCCGCCATCCAGCACGCCGGGGACCTCGCCGCCGTCCTGTCCAGCCTCGACGAGGGTGAGGTGCTCTTCCTCGACGAGATCCACCGCATGTCCCGCTCGGCCGAGGAGATGCTCTACCTCGCCATGGAGGACTTCCGGGTCGACGTGGTCGTCGGCAAGGGGCCGGGCGCCACCGCCATCCCGCTCGAGCTGCCGCCGTTCACCGTCGTGGGTGCCACGACGCGGGCCGGGCTGCTGCCGGCGCCGCTGCGCGACCGGTTCGGGTTCACCGGGCACCTCGACTACTACGACACCGCCGACCTCGTGACGATCCTGCACCGCTCGGCCGGCCTGCTCGGTGTCGAGGCCGACGAGCCGGGCATCGTGGAGATCGCCGGCCGCTCCCGCGGCACCCCCCGCATCGCGAACCGCCTGCTGCGCCGGGTCCGCGACTGGGCGCAGGTCCACGGCGACGGGCACGTCGACCACCGGGCGGCGATGGAGGCCCTCGCCCTCTTCGACGTCGACGACGCCGGCCTCGACCGCCTCGACCGCGCCGTCCTCGAGGCCCTGTGCCGCCGCTTCGGCGGGGGACCGGTGGGTCTGTCCACGCTGGCCGTCGCCGTGGGGGAGGAGTCCGACACCGTCGAGACCGTGGCCGAGCCCTACCTCGTCCGCGAGGGCTTCATCGTCCGCACCCCGCGCGGGCGGGCGGCGGCCCCGCGGGCGTGGCGCCACCTCGGCATCGAGCCCCCGCGCACGGCCCCGCTCCAGGAGGCACTGCCCCTCGGGCCCGACGAGGGCGACGACACGGGGAGGCCGGGCCGCTTCTCCGGCTGACGCCGCGCGCACGACCGGGCACCCCGGGCACGCCACGCGCGCACGCTTCGTTGGTCACCCCGGAACGACTCGCCTAGACTGCACTCTCGGCCCGGCGCGTCCGGGCCGAACCACTGCCTGCCGATCGCGGGCACCCCAGACCCGAAGGACCGACTCACCCATGTTCTCCGGCAGCGGCTCCGGCCTCGGCTACCTGCTCATCCTGGCGCTCCCGTTCCTGCTCCTGGTGTTCATGATGTTCACCCAGCGGCGGCGGGCCCAGCAGATCCAGGCCATGCAGGCCTCCCTCGCGGTCGGGGAGGAGGTGGTCACGACGTCCGGCCTCTACGGCACGATCGTCGCGCTCGACGACTCGTCGGTGACCCTCGACGCCGGCAACGGGGTCCAGCTGCGCTGGGACCGCCGCGCCATCGGCATGCGCGCCTCCGAGGTGGCCTGACCATGGCGCCCACCGCACCCAAGGTCGTCGCCCGGCGCGGCCTGCTCGCGATCCTCGCGCTGGCCGTCGCCCTCGGCGGCCTCCTCGCCGGCGCCAACATCTGGTCCGACGGGCAGAAGACCCCCAAGCTCGGCCTCGACCTCGAGGGCGGCACCCAGATCATCCTCGAGCCGAAGACGACGGCCGGCCAGACCGTCTCCGCCGAGCAGCTCAACCAGGCCCGCGACATCATCGTCCAGCGCGTCGACGCCGGCGGCGTGTCGGGCGCCGAGGTCACGACGCAGGGTGACCGCAACATCGTCGTGAGCATCCCGGAGATCCCGACGCAGGAGGTCCGCGACGCGATCTCCCGCAGCAGCCAGCTCCAGTTCCGCCCGGTCCTCGCGATCGCGGCCGGGACGCCCCAGCCGACCGCCAGCCCCAGCCCGACCGGCTCGGCGAGCCCCTCGCCCTCGGGCAGCGCGTCCCCCTCGGCCACGCCGACGACCGCGAGCAGCGCCCAGCCCTCGGCCTCCCCGACGAGCAACAGCGCCGTGCCGCAGGCCCTCGCGACGACCCCGACGCCCACCGGCACCGCCAGCCCGTCACCCAGCGCCAGCCCCTCCGCGCCCGCGCCGTCCCCCAGCCCCTCGGCCTCCGGTGACGGAACCGCCCCGCGCAGCCCCACCGACCTCGCCTGGGTCACGCCCGAGCTCTCGGCCCAGTTCGAGGAGCTCGACTGCTCGGACACCGCTGCCCTCGACGCGATCGTCGACGACCCCGCCAAGCCGCTCGTCACCTGTCAGGACGACGGCTCGGCGAAGTACATCCTCGGGCCGGTCGCCGTCTCCGGTGACAAGATCAGCGACGCCACCGCCGGCTACCGCACCAACCAGCAGGGTGCCCTGACGAGCGAGGTCGAGATCGCGCTCAGCCTCAACTCCGAGGGCGCCCGGCAGTACGCCGACATCAGCCGCGAGATGGTGGCCCTCCAGGAGCCGCAGAACCAGCTCGCCGCCACGCTCGACTCGCGCGTCATCGTCGCACCGCGGTTCAACGAGGCAATCCTCGACGGGCGGGCCAGCATCACCGGTGGCTTCACCCTCGCCGACGCACGGGCCCTGTCCGACCAGCTGAAGTTCGGCGCGCTGCCGCTGTCCTTCGTCGAGCAGACGAGCATCGACATCAGCCCCACCCTCGGCAGCGAGCAGCTGCGCTACGGCCTCATCGCCGGCCTCGTCGGTCTCGGGCTCGTCGTCGTGTACTCGGTCGTCCAGTACCGCGTGCTGGCCGTCGTGACCGTGACCTCGATCGTCGCGGCCGCCGCGCTGACGTTCCTGACGATCACGATCCTCGGCTGGTCGCACAACTACCGCCTCGACATGGCGGGCGTCACCGGCCTCATCGTCGCGATCGGCTTCACCGCCGACTCGTTCATCGTCTACTTCGAACGAGTCCGGGACGAGCTGCGCGACGGACGCTCCCTGGAGGCCGCCGTCCAGACCGGGTGGGACCGCGCGAAGCGCACCATCCTCATCGCCGACGGCGTCAACTTCCTCGCGGCGATCGTGCTCTACGTCCTCGCGAGCTCGAGCGTCCGCGGCTTCGCGTTCACGCTCGGCCTCACGACGCTCATCGACCTGCTCATCGTCTTCTGGTTCACCCACCCCATGCTCACCCTGCTCGCGCGGCTGCGGTTCTTCCGCGACGGACACTCCTGGTCCGGCCTCGACCCGCGCCGGCTCGGTGTGGCGAAGGCGACCCGGTACGTCGGGCGCGGCCGGTTCAGCACGGCCCCGGGCGCGGCGACCACCACGGCTGAACCGGCGACCGCCGGGAAGGGAGGTGCGGCATGAGCTTCTCCTTCGCCGCCCTGGGCAACGACCTCTACACCGGGGCCCGCTCGGTCCCGGTCGTCGCGAAGCGCCGCCGCTTCTACCTCGCCTCCGCCGCGCTGATCGTCGTCGCGGCGCTCGGGCTCGTCCTCAACGGGCTCAACCTCGGTCTCGAGTTCCGCGGGGGCTCGGAGTTCCGCGTCGCCACCACCTCCACGCCCGCCGACTACGAGCAGACCGCTCGTGACGCCGTGGGCGCCGCCGAGGACCAGCGCGGCGTCAACGTCACCCTCGTCGGCAACGACACCGTCCGCGTCCAGACCGAGCGGCTCTCCGAGGCCGACAGCCAGGACGTCCGCCAGTCGCTCGCGACCGCCTTCGGGGTGCCGGAGCAGAACGTGAGCGGCACCTTCATCGGCCCGTCGTGGGGGCAGTCGGTGAGCTCGCAGGCGCTGCGCGCCCTCGTCATCTTCGTCCTCGCGGTGGCGCTCGTCCTCAGCATCTACTTCCGCAACTGGAAGATGGCAGCCGCCGCCCTCATCGCGACCGTGCACGACATGGTCATCACCGTCGGCATCTACGCGCTCTCGGGCTTCGAGGTCTCGCCGGCGACGATGATCGGCTTCCTCACCGTGCTCGGCTACTCGCTCTACGACACCGTCGTCGTCTTCGACAAGGTGCGCGAGAACACGACGGAGGCGTTCGCCAACGGCCGGATGACGTTCGCCCAGGCAGCGAACCTCGCCGTCAACCAGACGATGGTCCGCTCGATCAACACCACCGTCATCGGCGTGCTGCCCATCGCGGCGGTCCTCGTCGTCGGCGCGCTGTTCCTCGGACCGGGCGTGCTCCTCGACCTCTCCCTCGTCCTCTTCGTCGGCATCATCATCGGCGCCTACTCCTCGATCTTCATCGCGACCCCGATCCTCGTCTCGCTGCGCCGCAACGAGCCGGCCGTCGTCGACCTCGAGAAGCGCGCGCAGCGGCACCAGGCCCGCAGGGCCAAGGACGCCGCCGTCGAGTCGGCGGGCCCGCGGGCCGGTGCCGAGGGCGATGACGTGCCGGTGGGCGTCGGTGCACCGGCGGCCGCGGAGGGCGACTCCTCGACCCTCACCGGCCGGGCGGTCCACAAGTACGCCCAGTCCGGGCCGCGCAACCAGCCGCGTCGCACGCCGAAGTCCAAGCGCTGACCTGATGACGCCCGACGCCGGCCGCGCCGCGGGACCCGACGCCGGTCCCGCCCGCGACACCCTCTCCGACCTCGTCGCGGCGAGCCTGCGCGACGTGCCGGACTTCCCCTCGCCGGGCGTCGTCTTCAAGGACGTCACCCCGCTCCTCGCCGACCCGCGGGCCTTCGGTGCCGTCGTCGAGGCCCTGGCCGCGCGCCACCGCGACGCGGTCGACCTCGTCGCCGGGGTGGAGGCGCGCGGGTTCGTCGTCGGGGCGGCCCTCGCCCACGCGATGGGTGTCGGGTTCGTCCCGGTCCGCAAGGCGGGCAAGCTGCCCGGCGAGACCGTGTCGGTCTCCTACGAGCTCGAGTACGGCTCCGCGGAGATCGAGGTCCACGCCGACGCCTTCGTGGGCGGCGAGCGCGTGCTCCTCGTCGACGACGTCCTCGCCACCGGGGGCACCGCCGTCGCCGCGTGGGACCTCCTCGAGCGGGTGGGCGGTGACGTCGTCGCCTTCGAGTGCGTCGTCGAGCTCGCCTTCCTCGGCGGGCGCGAGCGCCTCGCGGGCCGCACGGTGGGCTCGCTCCACGTCGTCGACTGACCCACGACTAGACTCCGGCCATGGCGGAGGACACGACGACAGCGCCCTCCGGTGCCACCGGCGCCGGGGTGTCGTCGCGGGCCCGCGCTCGGGCGGCCCTCGCCCTCGTCGGGCGCAACCGGGTGCCGGAGAACCCCGTCCTCGAGCCGCTGCTCCAGGTCGTGCGCAGCACCCACCCGAAGGCCGACGTCGGCATCATCGAGCGTGCGTACGCCGTCGCCGAGCGGGCCCACGAGGGGCAGAAGCGCCGCTCGGGCGACGACTACATCACCCACCCCCTCGCGGTCACGACGATCCTCGCCGAGCTCGGCATGACGCCGACCACCCTCGCCGCGGCCCTCCTCCACGACACCGTCGAGGACACCGCCTACAGCCTCGAGGCGCTGCGCCGCGACTTCGGTGACGAGATCGCGATGCTCGTCGACGGCGTCACCAAGCTCGACAAGGTCACCTACGGGCAGGCCGCCCAGGCCGAGACGGTGCGCAAGATGGTCGTGGCGATGGCGCGCGACATCCGCGTCCTCGTCATCAAGCTCGCCGACCGGCTCCACAACGCCCGCACGTGGCGGTACGTGTCGCAGGAGAGCGCCCAGCGCAAGGCCAAGGAGACCCTCGAGATCTACGCGCCGCTGGCCCACCGCCTCGGCATGAACACCATCAAGTGGGAGCTCGAGGACCTCTCCTTCCAGGCGCTCTACCCCAAGGTCTACGACGAGATCGTCCGGCTCGTCGCCGAGCGCGCCCCGGCGCGTGAGGAGTACCTCGGCGAGGTGCGCAAGGAGGTCGACTCCGACCTGCGCGCCGCGAAGATCAAGGCCACGGTCACGGGGCGCCCGAAGCACTACTACTCGGTGTACCAGAAGATGATCGTGGGCGGCCGCGACTTCGAGCAGATCTACGACCTCGTCGCCGTGCGCGTCCTCGTCGAGACCGTGCGCGACTGCTACGCCGCTCTGGGCGCGCTCCACGCGCGGTGGAACCCGGTGCCGGGGCGGTTCAAGGACTACATCGCGATGCCGAAGTTCAACATGTACCAGTCGCTGCACACGACGGTCATCGGGCCCAGCGGCAAGCCGGTCGAGATCCAGATCCGCACGCACACGATGCACCGCCGCGCCGAGTACGGCGTCGCCGCGCACTGGAAGTACAAGGAGGAGCCTGGGGCCAAGGGCGGCCCGCCCGGGGGTGTGCAGGCGCGCGACGGCCAGACCGGGCCGGTCAACGACATGGCGTGGCTGCGCCAGCTCCTCGACTGGCAGAAGGAGACCGCCGACCCCGGCGAGTTCCTCGAGTCGCTGCGCTTCGAGATCACCGCCAGCGAGGTCTACGTCTTCACGCCGAAGGGCCAGCTCGTCGGCCTGCCCGCCGGGTCGACCCCCGTCGACTTCGCCTACGCGGTGCACACCGAGGTCGGGCACCACTGCATCGGCGCCCGCGTCAACGGCCGCCTCGTGCCGCTCGAGAGCCGCCTCGACAACGGCGACGTCGTCGAGGTGCTGACCTCCAAGGCCGACTCCGCGGGGCCCTCGCGCGACTGGCTGTCCTTCGTGCGCTCGGCCCGCGCGAAGAACAAGATCCGGCACTGGTTCACCAAGGAACGCCGCGAGGAGATGATCGAGGCGGGCAAGGACTCCCTCGCCAAGGTCATGCGCAAGCAGGGGCTCCCGCTGCAGCGGCTCACCTCGCTCGAGTCGCTCACCGGTGTCGCCGAGGAGCTGCGGATCCCCGGAATCGAGGCGCTGTACGCGGCGATCGGCGAGGGCCACGTCTCCGCGCAGCACGTCGTCTCGCGGCTCGTCGCGTCCGTCGGCGGCGAGGAGGGCGCGAGCGAGGACATCGCCGAGGCCGCCACGCCCGTCACGAACCGACGGCCCACCTCGCGGCGGTCGGGGGACCCCGGCGTCGTCGTCAAGGGGATGGCCGACGTCTGGGTCAAGCTGGCCCGCTGCTGCACCCCCGTCCCGGGCGACGAGATCCTCGGGTTCGTGACCCGCGGCAACGGGGTGTCCGTGCACCGGCGCGACTGCACCAACGGCGCCTCGCTGCTGTCGCAGCCCGAGAAGATCATCGAGGTCGAGTGGGCGCCCACCTCGGGCAGCATGTTCCTCGTCCAGCTGCAGGTCGAGGCGCTCGACCGCTCACGCCTGCTGTCCGACGTGACCCGGGTCATCTCCGACAACGGCGTCAACATCCTCTCGGCCGCCGTCACGACGTCGCGCGACCGCGTCGCCAAGCTGCACTTCACCTTCGAGATGGGCGACCCGGGGCACCTCGGTCACGTCGTGCGAGCCGTGCAGCGCGTCGACGGCGTCTTCGACGCGCACCGCGTCACCGGGGGCCGCACGGGTTGACCCGCAGGAGCCGCACCTGCTGACCCGGAGGGCCCCACGGGCTGACTCGGAGGAGGCGCACCTGCTGACTGGGAGGAGCCGCACGGGCCGCACGGGCTGACCGGGGAGGCGTGCGCGGCGGTTGGAGGTCCGCCGGGAACGCCTGACGACGACTACGCTTTGCACCCCCTCAGGATGCAGAGGCAGCTGCGTCCTGTGGGGAAGCACAGCAGGAGGGCGTCGTGCTCGGTGTCGGGGCGAGGTGAGGCGGGCCTGTCTCGCGCTTTGCCTCGGGTGGGGAGGCAAGGGGGGCCTGTCTCGCGCTTTGCCTCGGGTGGGGAGGCAAGGGGGGCCTGTCTCGCGCTTTGCCTCGGGTGGGGAGGCAA